>CALUVW010000015.1 GCA_944324315.1 Candidatus Gastranaerophilales bacterium
TCAGACAGGGAGAGACAATGAAAAAAAATATTATAATATTTTTGTCTATAATTATAGCCGCTATACTTATAAGATTTGGATTTTCAAAGTTCTCAAGCATTATGCAAAATAAGTCTATGATGAATAAACCTGCCCCGAGTGTTACGGTGCAGACAATTGAAAATCAAAGTGTTATAAGAAGTTTTGAGGCTCCCGGCAGGGTTGTGTCAGTTTACAGAGTTGACGTGCTTGCGCGTATCTCCGGATATTTGCAAAAAAGCTATTTTAAAGAAGGGGATACGGTTAAAAAAGATCAGGTATTATTTTTGATTGAGCCGACAGAATATTCAAACGCTGCAAATGTTGCAGGTGCAAATGTAAAAAATCTTAAGGCACAGCTTGTTTATGCTGAAAAACAGCTTGCGCGCGCTGCAGAACTTGTAAAAAAGGATTATATTGCTAAAGCGCAGTATGATCAGATGTTATCCAACAGGGATGCTCTAAAAGCCCAGCTTGCATCTGCCCAGGCATCATATAACGATGCAAACAGAAATTTGAGCTACACAAGAGTTAAATCTCCCGTGGACGGCAAAGTCGGGATAATAAATGTTACTGTAGGGAACTATGTTTCACCGACTTCAGGAGCTTTGACGACAATTAACAGCACAAATCCGATATATGTAACTTTCCCGCTTGATTCAAATGATTTTCAGGCACTTTCAAGTGCAGATATGTCTAATAACAAAAACAGAAAAGTCGAACTTCTTTTAAGCGGAGGAGCAAAATATCCATCAAACGGTGTTCAGGATTTTCAAGATAACAAAGTTGATCCTTCTACAGGTACGGTTACAATGAGGGCAACATTCCAAAATCCTGACAATCAGCTTATACATGGCGAATTTGTTACGGTCAAACTATATTCCAATAATCCTGTTGATGTTCCAGTTGCACCAGTTACGGCTGTTCTTGAAAATCAGGCAGGAAAATATGTTTACAAACTTGATGAAAATGAACTTCCGCAGTTAACCTATGTAAAAACAGGCGAACAGCACGGCGAAAACTGGATTATCACGGAAGGTTTGCAAAAAGGCGACAGAATTGTTACCGAAGGTCTGCAAAAGGTAATTCCCGGTAAACCAGTCAAAATAGTAACAGAAGAAGAAATGCAAAAAATCAAAACAGAAAAAGTAACGAAATAGAGGATCAGAAGTCAGGATGACAGGAAGGCAGGCTTATTTTAATATGTGCGAAGCACCTATAACAGCTTGACCTCCTGCCCTCTATCCCTCTGAGCTTCCAAATAAAAGGGATATGATGCAAAACGAAAACAAAGGAAATTTATTTATAAAACGCCCCAAACTGGCTATTGTAATATCTCTGGCAATAATGATTGCGGGTGCATTAATGATGCTTATGCTTCCTCTGGAAGAATATCCGTCAATTACTCCGCCGCAGGTTGTTGTAACAGCAACTTATGCCGGAGCAAGCGCTGATGTTATAGAAGATACTATTGCGGCGCCTGTTGAAGCACAGTTAAACGGTGTTGAAGATATGATTTATATGTCTTCTACTTCCCAGAATGGACAGTATCAGCTTACGTTGTATTTTGAAATCGGGTCGGATCCTGATATGGCAGTTGTAAACGTTCAAAACCAGCTTCAACTTGTTACCCCGCGTCTGCCGGAGGAGGTTAGAAGATACGGGCTTTCCGTAAAAAAATCAACGGGCGGTCCCGGTTTAATGATGATTTCCGTAAATTCTCCGACACATACTTATGACTCTCTGTATGTTGCAAACTACGCATCAATATATATTAAAGACGAACTTGCACGTATTAAAGGTGTAGGTAAAGTTGCGGTATTCGGCTCATCAGATTACTCTATGAGAATATGGCTTGATGCTTCCAAAATGGCCAGTCTCGGAGTTTCCGTATCAGAAGTTAACAGCGCAATTCAGGCTCAAAACACTCAGGTGCCCGCAGGGGATTTAGGTGTTGAACCTATGAAAAATAAACAGCTCATCAAACTAACAATGAGGACTAAAGGTCGTTTGAAAGATGTTAAAGAGTTTGAGGATATTATTGTACGTTCAAAACCTGACGGTTCGCAGATTAAGCTTAAAGATATAGCAAGAGTCGAACTCGGTGCCGAAAGTTATTCATACTTTTCAAGAATAGGCGGGAGAGATTCTGCAATCATTTCAATCAGTCAGCTTCCTGAAGCCAACGCAATCGATCTTTCCAACAAAATCCGAGCTAAAATGGCGGAACTCAGCAAAAGTTTTCCTCAGGGGATTGAATACAAAATCCAGCGTGATGAAACGGAATTCGTAAGAGAATCAATTAAAGAAGTTATAAATGCAATCGGGCTTGCGATTATCCTTGTAGGTATTGTAACTTATATGTTTCTCGGAAGTGCAAGAGCCGCGCTTATTCCATTCTGTGCGATCCCTGTTTCTTTAATCGGCGTGTTTATATTCATGAATATTTTAGGTTTTTCTATAAATCTGCTGATTTTATTCGGGCTTGTACTTGCTGTAGGTCTTGTTGTAGACGATGCGATTGTTGTACTTGAAAATACACAGAGACATATTCAGGAAGGCAAAACACCTGTCGATGCAACGGAAGTTACGATGGAAGAAGTATTCGGAGCCGTTCTTGCAACCTCTCTTGTTTTGATGGCTGTATTTGTGCCCGTTTCGTTTATGGCAGGGATTACAGGGCAGATGTTCAGACAGTTTGCGCTGTGTATTGCATCTTCAATCGGTTTGTCCACACTTGTTGCGCTTACTCTTGCTCCTGCACTCTGTGCAATGATTTTGAAATCAGGTGAAGAAAAAGCGGATTTCGAATTTATTCAGAAATTTGACGACTGGTTTAACGGTATCAGGGACAAGTATCTTGAAGGTGTTAAAATTTTTATAAATTCGCCTAAACTTACAGCAATTTTATATCTCGGCATAATTATTTTTACGGCGGGAATGTTTTATCTTATCCCGAAAGGCTTTTTGCCGACAGAAGATAAAGGCGCTGTATTTTCTCAAATTCAGCTTCCTGACGGCTCATCAGCATCCAGAACCGAAATGGTCGCAGAAGAAGTTGAAAAAAGAATTTTAGCTATCCCCGGTGTTGACACAACAATTAACCTTGTCGGATATTCAGGTGAAAATACCGCACTTATCGTTGCGCAATTGAAAAACTGGTCGGAACGTAAAAGTAAAGATCAGTCAATGCAGAGTATTCTGGCGAAAATTAAAAAAGAATTTGCGAATTATCCGTCTGCAACAATTGCATCATTTTCACCGCCTTCAATTTCAGGTTTAGGTATGTTCGGCGGTTTTGAATACCAGCTTCTCGATAAAGGGGACAGAACACCTCAGGAGCTTTATCAGGAAGCACAGAAACTGATTGCGGAAGCCAATAAAAGCTCTGATTTCCAGATGGTTTATACCTCATTTACGGCAGATTTACCGCAGCTTTTAATAAAAGTTGACGAGAAAAAAGCTCTGGCGCAGGGTGTTGATATATCCGAAATTTACAGTGCTTTATCAGGTTATTTCGGAAAATCTTACGTTAACGACTTTAACAAATACGGACGTGTTTACCGTGTCTATTTACAGGCTGATTCGGAATTCAGAGAAAAACCTTCCGATATTGATAAAATTTACGTAAAAAATAAATCGGGCACAATGGTTCCGATTTCATCCGTTGTTACAATAAGCAATATTGTAGGGCCTTACAGCCAGCTGAGATTTAATATGTACCCGTCAATATTGATTAACGGACAGGCCAGAAACGGTGTAAGTTCAGGGCAGGCAATGAGCACTATGGAAAAAATCTCCGATCAGGTTCTGCCCAAAGACATGGGTTACGCATGGTCAGGCAGTTCTTTGCAGGAAAAAGAATCAAGCGGACAAATAGGGCCTATCCTTGCAATGTCGCTGGTTTTCATATATCTGTTTCTTGTTGGTTTGTATGAAAGCTGGATGCTTCCGATTGCTGTACTTTTGATTTCTCCCGTTGCACTTGTAGGCGCATTATTCTTCCAGTATGTTTCAGGGTATTCGCTCGATATATATTCTCAAATCGGGCTTGTTATGTTAATAGGTTTATCTACCAAACAGGCAATTTTGATTATAGAATTTGCAAAAGACGCCCACCAGTCCGGAATGAGTATAGTTGATTCTGCTATGCAGGCTGCAAAATTAAGATTTAGAGCGGTTATGATGACAAATATAGCTTTTATCTTAGGTCTTTTGCCTCTGGTATTTGCAAAGGGCGCAGGTGCTGCCAGCCGAAATTCCGTAGGGATGACAGTATTTGGCGGAATGATGGCGGTTGCATTTATAGGGACTTTTCTTGTTCCGGCATTTTTCGTTATGGTTGAAAACTTTAAAGCTTCCATATCTAAAAAAGCTAAAGAATTCAAAAAAAGGAATAGTTAAATGTTCAAAAAAATAATAATATTATGTTTAATATTGAATTTTACGGGCCTGAATGCTTTTTCAGCAGACGACATAGGAAACACGGTCAATGAAAAAGAATACCCCGCGGCTGATGCCGTTTTGCCTAAAAAGACAGGTGATGCAGACTTTATTATTGAAGGTTCTGTTGAAAAAAATATTGACATGACACTTGACAAATGTATTGAATTAGCATTGGGTAATAACCCTCAGATTAACGCGGCTTTTCATGATATTCTTGCATCAGATGCAAGAATAAAACAGGTTTGGTCAAACTATTTTCCGCAATTGAGCTGGCAGACAGGTTATACAAGAATACGTCAGTTACAATTGTCAGATGCTTTGGGGAGAAATCTTACATTTAATTATTATATTCTAGGTCAGGTCACATTACAGCAGATGCTTTACGACTTTGGAGTAACTCAAAATCAGGCAACAATCAAACGTCTGGATTATGAAGCCTACAAAACAACCCTTGGCGCCACCATTAACGATATAATTTATCAAACAAAAGATGCTTATTATAATCTTCTCTATGCTTTCGAAAATAAAAGAGTTGCAGAAGATACCGTTAATAAGTTTGAAATGTTTTACAATCAAGCAAAAGCATTTTATGAAATCGGCATGAACCCGAAAGTCGATGTTACAATTGCGGAAGTTAATCTTAGTAATGCTAAGCTACAGCTTATTCAAGCAGATAATGCAGTTAATTTGGCTGTTGCAAAATTAAATAATGTCATGGGAGTTCCATTTATTGATAAATATAATGTGCAGGAACGCTTAAAATACCAACCTGTTGATATTACCTTTAATCAGTCAATAGAAATTGCAAGAGAGGCACGGCCTGAATTAAAGTTAGCTGAGTTAAAAGTTGAAAGCGCAAACCAAACTCTTAAACTTGTTAAAAAATCTTATTTCCCGACTCTTTCTGTAGAAGGACAGTTTCAGGTTGGCGGTAAGCACTGGACATCAAACCATGGTTATAATATTGGTGGATATTTGAACTTCCCGACTGTCAATGGAATGTTGATTAAAAATGAAATTAAAGAAGCAAGATATCTCTATGATAAAGAAATTGCAAATGCTAAAAATACACAAAATCAAATATATCTAGAAATCCAAAATGCATATCTTCTGCTTGAAGAAAAGAAAAACCAGATGCCTGTTGCAATGCTCGGGGTAAAACAGGCAAAAGAAAACTATGAACTCTCTTATGGCAGGTACCGGGTAGGAGAAGCAGATCCAACAGAACTTAAAGACGCCCAGATAAATTATCAGGAAGCACAATTGAGTTACTACAATGCGTTATACCAATATAATTCTGCAAAAGCAGCTCTCGAAAAAGCTATCGGGAAAAATTTAGCTGCAAATACAAGCGATATAGTTGAATTGGGAAAATAATATTTGTTTAATAAAACTTAACAAATTCAAAATAAAAGGCAATTTTCTCTCAATTATATACTTTATATATATGTAAGAGATAAATAAAGAGAGAGAAAAGAAGATGTTACCGACTACAGGCGAATTAAATAACAATACTGGCGGAAATGGACAATTTGGTTCACTGTTGAGAAAAAAAAGAGCCGCTTTAACTCATGAATTTAATATTGAGGATTATAATTATCTTGAAAAAAAAGATAGAAGAATGCGTTTTAATAACTCAAAAGATCCGATATATTTTGTATTTGACTGTATTGAAAACAGACCTATAAAGACTCTTGCTAAAGAGTTTGTAAGAGATTCGTTTTTCGATATTGCAAATTTTGTATCAAAAGTCGTTAGATAATCAATAGGAAATTAGGAAAAAGGAATATTTAATAAAGATGGTTTTAACCATCTTTTTTTATTTTATTAATAAATTTATTTTGTAAATTTGTTTAATATTTATCTCAAAAAAATTGACTTAAAAATCTGCTTATTTTACTCTTTTGAATAAGAGGGAATGGAGTGAATATCTCCAGCTGTGCCGCAACCGTAAAAGCCGGAATACTCGGAAAAACTTATTTCCTGCGAGCATTAGGAGTAAGATATATTTTTCTCAGTTGTCCTCTTATGAATTAAAATAGCAAGAGGATTTTTTAATGTCGCTTACGGCAGTACAAACAAACAGTACAAAGGTAGGAACTTGTCCGCATGGATTGCCTTTAGGGGCATGCCCTATATGTAACGGCATGGGCGGAGGCGGCATGAAAAAAGCTGACTTTTCAGCTAAACCCGGAGAAATGAGCTGGAACGAATGTGCAGCAATAGGGGCTTTCTTAAAAGCTCAACAACAGGCAAAACTTCAACGGGAACAAGATGCGCAGAATTTTGCTCTAAGGGTTCAGGCATTTCAAAATGCATTGATAAATTCAAGCCAGAAACTTGCAAATATTGCACAATTTTTTACTAACAACACACCGGCAATAATTGCAAAACCTGTAAACTTTGTATTAAATACTGTTGTCGGAGGTATGTTAAGAACAATCGCAAACATCCCTGCAACTATCTCAAATGCAATACAAACAATTCAGCAAAAATTATCGGATATTTCAGATAAATTAACTGCAATGTTTGGAGAAATAAAAGCCTCAATTGAAAAGAAAATATCAGAAGCATTTAAAGATTTGAAAAAGAAAGTTAAATCATTGTTCTCTATATTTCAGCCTATGGATACTGATAACGATGATAAGCAGATTGATGAAACCAAAAAAGCTTTTGAATTAAGAACATTTATACATGAACTTTACAAAAAGCTGACCGAAAATGAAAAGGATTTAAAAGAAAATGACAATCAGCCCGCTTCGTGACAGCGAAACATTAAGACAACAAAAGAATTTAACAAATTCACAAAGGCGTGCAAACTCTGAAACAAAAGAAGGCGTTCTTGTTAATAATTTTATAAAAGACGAAACCGGCACTAACCTTGAAAATACCTGTGATACGCTTGTTATATCAGAGAGTGTAAAAATGCCTTCGAGGCTTTATGAAAAGACTCCTTATAAATCAAATATATTACCAATAAGCGCTATAACAATCGGAGTTATGGGAACAATTGCTCTTATGTCTGCTTTTGTAAGACGTAACACAAGAATTAATTTGAAAATTTCAAATGAAAAGCGGCTTCCGGCGACAACAAGAAATGTTGCAATTAACGAAGAAACTCATCAGGCGCTGTATCAAATGATTCAAAGTCCGACAAGAAAAACTATCCACGCAGGAATTGGTGTATTAACTCTCACAGCTATGGCTTTTATGGGTAAAACATTTTTAGACGGTTTTAAAGAAGTTTGGGTAAAAAAACGTGAGGCTGATATTCAAAAAGATATGCAGGAACAACTTATTAATATAGAAACGCAGTCTTTTGCGGGTAAAATTCAGATAACAAGGAGTATGCTTTCCGAAAAAGCCGGCGAATTTAGTAGATATCTATCTGATGAAAAAGATAAAATTCTTCCAAACTTCGGCAAACATCTGCAATTTACAGGTAAAACAAAAAATAAAAGAAATCAGGAAAGTAATTTGAATTACTTTATGCTCGGTGCAGTAACAGTTGCCGGAATAGTCGGACTTGGCTATTTATCTTTAAAAAATTTAAGTAAAAGTAAAAAATATCTTGAAAAAGCTGTAGAAAATACTGAAAACAAAATCACGGATATTGTTAAAAATTCATCAACTGCTACCATAGAAAATGATAAAAAATTACTTGAAGCATATTTACAGTCAATAGATGCCCAAGAAGATACAATAAAAAAATATCTTGGAAATCTTAACTGGGATAAAAATGAACTTAATGAGTTTATACAAAAACTGGTAAAAAAATCCAAAACATCGACAACAAAAGTAAACGAAACAATAGGCGGTGACGGAACGCCAAAACCGACATTCTATTCCCATGTAGATGATTATAGAGCATTTTTCTACAACTGGCTTTTAGATACGGATAACAAGCAGTTTAAACAGTTGTTCTTTGGTATAACAGGACTGACAGCTATGAGTTATGGCGGTAAACTTGCAGGGGAAGCGATAAAGGAAGTTCAGGTAAAAAAATTAAACGCCAAAACGGAAGTTGAACTGCAAAACCGACTTGTATCAACAGAATTGCGCAATTTTAAATCAAAAAAAGACGCCGCAATACAGCCGCTTGTAGATGAGTTTTATAAACAGGTCGATAAGGGAAAGCCAAAAGAAGAACTGAAAGTTATGGCAGATAATATATTATTCGAAATCAAAAACGGACCTCCGTTTGTGTATTCATAAAAAGGAGTAATAAATGACTTTAAGATGCATAGATGCAAAGATGCAAAGTCCTTATATATATAATACTAGTAATATACCTTGTTACTCATCTTGCCGTCTTCCACAAGGCAGCAGAAATTATGCACTCTTTGACCAGAATAAAGTAGACTGCTTTGTTTCGCAAAAAGAAAATGCCCTGCCTTACCTTGCAGATATTTTAATTCATTCAAACAACGAGGCAGAGATTACAGAAACTTTGTACATTATTGACAGAATGGCAGATGAAGGCGTAAAAGGGATTGATAAAATGTATCCCGTTCTATCACGTTTCAACAATACAACATCCCCTAACATTCAGACATTTTTAGCAGGAATTTACAGAAAAACACAGGTTCCTGACGCCTTTGGTCCTCTTGTAAAAATGTTAATCCAAAATTCACTGCGCCCGCAAACATCTAATTTTGATCCTAATGAAGAAATCGGAGGAGCAATACTGGCTTACATTTCAGACCGTTTCAGAAACAAGCCGCAAAGATGACATGTTACAATTTCTTAACATGATGTGTAACATGATTAAAGTTTTAAAACCCATGTGTCGATAACATGATTACAAGTACTAAATAAAACGAAAGGAAGATCGACAACAATGGGAATGGCAGCATCACAAGCTAGATTTCTAGGTTTGACAGCCAGGAAAACCAATGTTGAATTTGAAGGTCAACAGATTAACCAACAAAGAACAACATTGTCTAACCAGTCTGCTAACTACTACAACGATTTGTTGGGTATGTCAGTACCGGTTCCGCCGTCTGTCGATGATTACACAAAGACTGTGTATACTTTCGAGGATGGAGCTTTAACAAACCAGATTACCGCAATGATTGCTCAGGGGGACGGAACTTATACGGTAAGTTATCTGAGACAATGGAAGGATGATTTTGCAGTTGTTTCTGCAACAACAAGTATTGTTAATACTCCGGATAAAGAAAACGGTCCGTTCTATGTCGGCTCTACAAAATTAAGGGATATGTCGGATGCAATTACTTATGACATAGATGGTACTACAGCTTATTATAATTCTGAAGATCAAAAATATTATACAGATCCGAATTTTACTGCAGGAACTGAAGTTGATACAACAGATAAAACGGTTAAACTAAACAGTGAAGATGAATACTTAAAAACTCTTTCTCCTGATCAAATTGTAAATCTGCAGAAAGAAGAAGAACAATATTTATCTCTGCTTGAAGAAAAATACGGTACGGGTAACTATCTTGTAAGATACGTTAAAGACACTACAACAGGAGAATACAATCCGTATTTTTATAAACTTTCGGATTTACAGACAGCTAACTATGATAATAACGGTAACTCTCAATCAAATATTAACTGTTATAAAATAGGAAGCGAAACAAAATCCGAAGAAGTGAAAGCCTCCACCGGCTGCAAGATAGAAAAAGACAGTTCAGGTCGTTATATTAATATAACAATACCTCAGTATGATGAGTCAGGCAATCCGATTGCAGATACAGGTGTAACTTATGCACTCACAACATCTACAGTTACCGATCAGGATGCATACGATGATGCTATGAACCAGTATGAGTTTGAAAAATATGAATATGATCAAACAATACAAGAAATTAACGCAAAAATAGAAATAGTTCAGGCTCAGGACAAAAACCTTGAACTGAGACTAAAACAACTCGATACAGAACAAGATGCTATTTCAACAGAAATGGACGCTGTTCAAAAAGTTATTGAAAAAAACACAGAATCAACATTCAAAACATTCGGGTAGGAACGTAGCCGTTCCAACCGCCACATAAGGCTTTGTGAAATTTTTCAAAGTCTGAACTAAAAATAAAAATTTTCCTTTCCCTTTTTCCTATTGATTTTCCAACGACAAGCACAAAGTTTGTCGTTTTTTTTAGCGTGCCGCTGCACCGCTCTTACAGAGTTTTGTAAAAACTTTCAAGGTCAAACCTAAAGATTTATTATTGTTATCCTGAACTTGTTTCAGTATCTCATACCTGTTTGCTAATTTGACCAGAATAATATATAAGTCAGATGCTAGAAATTTAAACAAAATTTTAAAGATTTTTATGTTAAAATACTTTATATGAGTTTTTATGAAAAATATTTGAAAATTTTGGGGCTTGTAAAAGAGGAGATAGAGCAGGTTTCAAAAGGTGTAAACTCTGATATTGATGTTGAAGAACCTTTAAAAACAAAGATTTTGACTTTGTTAAATGCCCCTTCAAAGCATATCAGACCGCTTGTATCATTTTTATTTTTAAAAGCATCCGGTGTAGATATTGATGAAAAACAGATTTTACTCCAAACTACCATTGAGATTATACATAATGCGTCATTAATACATGATGATGTAATTGATGAAAGCACAATAAGAAGGAATACCCCAACTTTAAACAATGATTTTGGGAACAAACTGGCCGTAATTTCAGGAGATTATCTGCTTTCAATTGCGTTAAAAAATCTTGTAAAACTTAATTCTTTTCCGCTTATTGAGATGTTTTCAGAAACTCTGGCTTCAATGGCGAACGGTGAAATAAATCAACAGTTTTACAAATATAAAATTCCGACACTTGATGAATATTTGAAAAAGACTGAACAAAAAACCTCAAAACTTTTTGAAACCGCAATTTGCGGCAGTTTGTTAATTGCAAACTCTTCAAGGGACGGTCAAAAATTTGCAAGAAATTTTGGCACGGCTTTTCAGATAAGAGATGATATTCTTAATATAAAAACGACTAAATCTGATATAAAAGAAGGGATATATACGGCACCGGTAATTTTTTCAGGCAGTATTGAAAATTGTGAAAACGGGATTGAAAAAACTCGTATTTTGTTAAATAATTACATTGATAAAGCTTCTAAAGAAATACAATCTCTGGAAGATAATAAATATAAAAATGCATTGAAAGAGCTTTTAGGACTAATTGCAAATGAATAAAATAAAAGAATTGATAAAAAAAATCAAAGATAATTATCTGAAGATTAATCCAATGGTCAGAGAGACAATAGAAACAGTTGTATTTGTTGTCGTAATGGTTATTATAATAAGATTTTTCATAGGAGAAATACGTTGGATACCTTCAGCTTCAATGCATCCAACCTTATTAGAAGGTGATAGAATTGTAGTAGAGAGATTTTCTCGTTTTTATACAACACCTGAACGCGGAGATATAATGGTATTTTATCCTCCTTTTGAAAAATTGCCGAATACTCCTTGGAGAGTATTTTCGCGCCTGACAGGTTTTTTCTGTAAAGATGTTGCGTATATTAAACGTGTTATCGGAATGCCGGGGGACAAATTTGAGTTAAAAACTGATAAAAACGGAAAAAGTACGGTCTATATAAATGATAAACCGCTTGATGAACATTATATTCAATCAGAATATTACGAAAAACCGTGTACAAAGGATATGATTTGCGGGCCTGTGATAATTCCTGAGCATCAATATCTAATGATGGGCGATAATAGAGGAAACTCCTATGACAGCCGGTGGTGGGGCTTTTTACCCGAGGACAGATTTGTCGGTCGTGCTGTATTTTTATTTTGGCCGTTTAACAGAGTAAAAGTATTTAAGTAACATGGCCTAAAATGTTATCTATATGTCATTCCGAATTTGTTTCAGAATCTTTTTGAGAACCTGAAATAAATTCAAAATGACAAAATTTTTATGCGATGAGTTTTATTAAAAATTTATTTACAACCTACATCAACATATGATAATACTTCATATAATCAGCCATAATTTGCGAGCTCGTTGCATTTGCAACAGTTGCTTTTATATCTTGCTGTTTGTCATTTTCGGTTGACTGCTGGATTTTGTTAGTCTCTTTGTTATCCGGCTGGTTTTGCTGAATTTTTTCTTGCTGTTGTAATTCATTTACATATTGTTCTACAGCAAGTTGAATTTCCTGCAATCTTGCTCTGTCGCCGGCGTAAGAACCCGTTGATTCAATACCGTTTTCGGCAAACTCTTTAAGAATTTCAGACCATTCATTATAATTTGTGACAGATGTTCCTTGCGCCTGCGCAGCTGCCTGCGCTTTTCTTAATTCATCTTCTGAGTCTATACCGTCTACTCTTATTGCCATAAGCTATCTCCTTGTGTTGCCTGTCTCCCTTTATAAGGGAGAGGATCTTTTGCGGCGGAGGGATTTTATTAACCGACAAATTGTAAACCTCCATATATATTAAGTATATTATTCCCGCAGGATTTCAGAAAATAAAAAATCCGTAAAAAAAGTTAACAATTATAACTTAAAATTCAATAATTCGGAAATGGTCATATTTAAGGCTTCGGCTATTTGTAAAAGATTGGTATATCTTATATCAGCGTTACCTCGTTCAATTTCGCTGATAGTTCTTCTTGATACCATTGATTTTTCTTCCAGATCTTCCTGACTCAGACCGTTTTTAAGCCTTTCATACCTTATTTTTTGTCCCAGCTGGAGCAGTCTTTCATCTTTCATATAAAAATCCTATACTATTGACAAATATATAAAAATGTTAAATAATGTGTATATAGACATTATAATGTTCAAATACGCATAAATATTCATAAGGAGCGAGATATGAAAAGAGGTTTTACATTAGCGGAAGTTTTGATAACGTTGGGGATTATTGGTGTTGTAGCCGCTATGACAATGCCATCATTAATTGCGAATTACAAAGTGAAACAGACTGTTACTCAGTTAAAAAAAATAAATTCTACTTTGCAAAATGCATTTATGTATATGAGAACAACTGAATTTAGCGGAGCAGATGTAAATAATTGGGAATTCATGAGTGAAGATGAATTTAACAGAAAATTTGCTCAAAATTTAAAAGTGGTGGAAGTTTGCGATAAAGGCAATTCTGATAAGTGTTTTAATGATATAGAATATACAAATTTGAATGGCTCTCCAAATGAACTTAAATTTAAAAAAATGCCCGGTATGGTTCTGGGTGATGGTACAGTTTTGGCTACAAGCTGGTTAGTTGATACAAGTCCAACGCATGCTGCCCTTTATGACAATTACGGACAAATATTTGTAGATATTAATGGACCTAAAGCTCCAAATGTATTAGGGAAAGATGTGTTTTCATTTATTATAGAGAAGGATAAACTTGTAGCACGCGGCACACAAACCGATAATTCAAAGTATTCATCATTAAACGGTGCCTCTTACTGTTCTGTGGAAAGCGGAGTCGGGCACAACGGACTTGGATGTACGGCGTGGGTTATCTATAATGAAAACATGGATTATTTGAAATGCGAGGGGTTGGACTGGCATGACAAAACACATTGCGATTGATTTTGTTTAATTAAAAATTAGAGTAATTAAAAATGTTAAGAAAAATTTACAAAACTCTGAAAAGTTGCAAAAATAATATATTTTGAACACCGTGGCAAATATTGAAACTGTGCCTTTATTAAAAAAACAGCTTAATTTCTCTTGCTTTTGTTTTTAAACAAAAACATGTCAAACCGCTTGCAAATGAATATTTTCCAAGTATGATAATTATAACGCCTAAAATAGGTGTATCATGTACAGCCGAAAAAGAGGAATATATGTCAAAAGACGTAATAGAACTAGAAGGTACAATACTTGAAGCTATGCCTAACGCAATGTTTCGTGTAAAGCTTGAAAATGACCACGAAATTCTTGCGCATATCTCGGGTAAAATCAGAAAGAATTTCATAAGAATTTTGCCGGGCGACAAAGTTAAAGTTGAAATGACACCTTACGATTTATCAAGAGGCCGCATTACCTTCAGACTAAAATAGAAATGTACAATAAAAATAAAGGAAAGAAAAAATGAAAGTCAGATCATCAGTAAAACCAATGTGCGATAAATGCAAATGTATTAAAAGAAAAGGCAGAATCGCAGTAATTTGTGAAAACCCTAAACATAAACAAAGACAGGGCTGATTTTTGCGTAGAGTGGGTGAACGCAAGTGAACGAACTCGAAAAAGCGCGAAACGGAATGAGCGAAAATTTTATGTAATAAAATGAAGCGAATGGCAGTGTAGCGTGAAGCAATAAATCAGAGCAATTGTGAACAAGTCGAATTGACGGACGTAATCAGTCAATGGTGAGGAAGTATTTAAGCCTCATACACAAAAAAATCTAACAACAAGCGGGGCGGAATAAGGGAACCGTGTTAAAAGATGAAAGGCATCGCAATAATAAAAGAGGCGCCGAGTAAAAGATAACAAACCCTGACCCGCACCAAAATCCAAGAAAAGGAGAAAATTAAAAATGGCAAGACTATCAGGGGTAGATTTACCTCGTAACAAAAGAATGGAAGTAGCATTAACCTATATTTACGGAATAGGACCTACAAGAGCAAAAAAAATTCTTGAAGCTACTAAAATCTCACCGGATTTGAGAACAGACGATTTAACAGATGAAGATATTAAACTATTAAGAAACGAATTGGCTAACTACCACATCGAAGGTGACCTGCGCCGTGAAGTTTCATTACACATCAAACGTCTTCAGGAAATCGGTTCTTACAGAGGGTTAAGACATAAGCGCAACCTCCCATGCCGCGGTCAAAGAACAAAAACAAACGCAAGAACAAGACGCGGTAAAAAAGGCTTAGCAATCACTAAGAAGAAAACAGTATAGCGGATTTTGGTAAGTGCGCCGTGTGAGCTTAAGCGAGCCGTTAAATACGAATTAAATTGGTATAATTTCAACAGCGAGCGACAACAAAGCGAATCCGGCACGTCCTAACGAGAAACTTAATGTAACGGAATAAATTTGTAAAATTTATGTAGTGGAATGAAAAGTTTCGAGTTGCCAATAATCCAAGACAAAATGAAAATTCAAAATAACAAAAAAAATAAAGGAAAGTAGAAAATGGCAAGACCAGTAAAAACTAAGAAAAAAGAAAAAAAGAACGTATTGCAGGGTGTTGTACACATTCAATCAACATTTAACAATACAATCGTAACTTCAACAGATACTCAGGGTAATGCTATTGCCTGGGCAACAGCAGGTGCAACAGGTTTTAAAGGCGCAAGAAAAGGAACTCCTTTTGCAGCTCAATCTGCAGCTGAACTTGTAGCTAAAAAATCAATCGACCAGGGTATGAAAAAAGTTGAAGTTCACATCAAAGGACCGGGTTCAGGCAGAGAAACTGCAATCCGCGCAATTCAAGCTGCAGGTTTAGAAATTACATTGATTAAAGATGTAACACCTATCCCGCACAATGGATGCCGCCCGCCGAAAAAACGTAGAGTATAACAGAAGTCAGGATGACCGGATGGCAGGAAGGCACAAGCCCTTTAACGAAAATTAGCCTGACATCTTGACCTCCGGACTTCCTGACCTCATAGCAACGCAGGGGCTTGCTTTATAAGCCAAAAAGTAAACCATAGACGCCCTGCAAAAGTAAAGGAGAAAAATAATGGCTAGATACACAGGACCATCAAACAAATTATTCAGAAATAAAAAAGTTAAAGATTTGTCTAACAGAAAATTAACTTCTTCTATGAGACAAACTGCTTCAGGACAGCACGGTGCAGTGAGAAAAAAACTTTCTGAATACGCAATTCACTTAGCAGAAAAACAAAAAATCAGATTTACTTACTTGGTAAGTGAAAAACAGTTTGCAAAATACTACAAAGAAGCAGCAAGAAGAAAAGGCGTAACAGGTACAATCCTTTTACAAATCCTTGAATCAAGATTAGACAACGTTCTATACAGAGCAGGATTGGGTATCACACGTAAACAAACAAGACAAATCGTTAACCACGGTCATATTCTTGTAAACGGTAAAAAGGTTGATATTCCGTCATACCTGGTAAAAGCAGGCGATGTAATCACTGTTAAGTCAAAAAGCAATGCATTTTTGAAAAGTGTAACAGAAATGATTGATATGGCTTGTGCACCTGCATGGATGACAATTGACAAAGAAGCTCTAAAAATCACTTTCGACAGAATTCCTGAAAGAGAAGAATTAGATCCTGAATTCAAAGAACAACTTGTAATCGAGTACTACTCTAAATAATGGAAGATAGGAGGATAAGAAGTTAGGAAGATAGGCTTTTATAAAACAGCATACCCTCTTACTATCTTACCTTCCTACCCTCAAAGATTAGTTAACAACAACTAGGAGATTTAAAAATATGGAATTAAAAATTAAATGTGTTAATACAACAACAAGTTCTGACGGCTCACAATACGGTAAATTCGTAATTGAACCGTTAGAAAAAGGGTTTGGTACAACAATCGGAAACTCATTAAGAAGAGTTCTTCTTTCAAGTCTTGAAGGTACAGCTGTTACAGCTGCAAGAATAGAAGGTATTACTCATGAATACACAGCTATTCCGGGTGTCTTGGAAGATGTAATCGATGTTATGCTTAACCTTAAAGGATTGGTTGTAAAAACTGATTCCAAAGAACCTCAAACATTAAGAATTGATGTTGATCGTCCTGGAACGGTACTTGCAAGTGATATTCAGCTTCCTGCAGGAGTAAAAGTTGTTAACCCTGACTGGTTAATTTGTACAGTTGCGGATGGTGGCAGCTTCCATGCAGAAATTACTGTCGAAACAGGTAAAGGTTACGTTGCCCATGATGTTCCGAGAGATTCTAAAGGTGTATCAATTGATGTTCTTCCTATAGATGCAACATTTATGCCTATTAAACGTGTAAGCTATAATGTAGAAAGCACTCGTGTAGGAGATTCTATTGATTTTGACAAATTGACTCTTGAAATTTGGTCAAACGGTTCTATAGATGTAACTAACGCTTTAAGCCAGGCTTCAAATCTTCTAATTGATCATTTCATGCAAATTGCATCAATCACAGGCCAGCCTGTTATTACTCCTTCAATGGCTGTTGAAGAAGAAGTTGAAGATGATTCAAATGCTCCTACAATGACTATTGAAGAATTGGAACTTTCAGTTAGAGCATACAACTGCTTGAAACGTGCAAGCATTAATTCAATGGCTGAATTATTGAAAAAATCAGAACATGATTTATTAAATATAAAAAACTTCGGTAAGAAATCTTCTGACGAAGTAATCGAAAGACTTCACCACTTCGGTCTGGATCTGGCTCCAAACCCGGAAACCGAAGAAGAAGTAGGATAGCGGATTTTGGCATGTGCACCGCGTGAGCTAGGGCGAGCCGCTGAATTTAAAACTAGAAATCTCGTAAATACGAAAACAGCGAGCAACAACAAAGTGAACCAGGCACATCCTAACAAGAAACTTGATGTAACGAATAAATTTGTAAAATTTATGTAGTGAAATGAAAAGTTTCGAGTTGCCAGTAATCCAAGACAGGATAAATAATTTACAAAAAATAAAGGATACAAAAAATGAGACACCAAACTAAAAAACATACGCTCGGAAAGGCAAAGGATCAAAGAGATGCTTTGTTACGCTCCTTAGCGACAGAACTTTTTGTACATGGTGAAATCAAAACAACTATGGCAAGAGCAAAAGCTTTGAAGCCGTACGCTGAAGAAATTATCACCCTTGCAAAAAGAGGCGACTTACACGCTCGCCGTCAAGCTGCTAAATTCATTTTTGACAAAGAAACAGGTAAATTTATGGATTTAGCAACAGGAGAAGTTTTTGAAGCTCCTTCAGCTGATAAAAAATTAGCAGAAGAAACAGTTCTTAGAAAACTTTTCGTAGTAATAGGCAAAAAATATTCTGACCGTCAAGGCGGTTACACAAGAATATTCAGATTGCCTCCAAGACGCGGTGACGCATCAGAAATGGCTTTAATCCAGTTGGTATAAGCTAAAATGCGTTACGCCGTTCAAGTTCAGTATATCGGGAAAAACTATGCCGGAAGCCAGATACAGTTTAGAAATGGCAAAGAAATAGAAACTCCTACTATACAGGGAGAACTTGAAAAAGCAATTAGTACATTGATAAAATGCGATAAAAATATCGCAGATAATAATCGGCGTTATAAGACAGTCTTTTCCGGACGCACAGACAGAGGCGTAAATTCTATCGGACAGGTTGTTCATTTTGACACAGATGAACCTATTGTTGCTTCAAAGTTCATCTACCAGTTAAATGAAATCCTTCCGAAAGATATTTCTGTCAGCGGCTTGAAAGAAGTTGATAAAAATTTTCACGCTCAAAAATCAGCCAGAAGCAGATATTACAGATATATTTTTATTAACCGTAAATGTAAAAATGCCTTTGACGGAGATTTGATGAGAGTAAAATTTGACATCAACATTGAAAGAATGCAAAAAGCCTTGAATTATCTTCTAGGCGAGCATGATTTCTCAAGCTTTAAAAGTTCCGGAACGCTAAACCCGAGCACAGTCTGTTTTATTAAATCAGCCGAATGTAAAAAAGACGGCGATAAAGTGATTATTGATATTGTTGGAAACAGATTTCTTTATAATATGGTAAGAACAATCGTCGGTACCCTTCTTGAAATAGAAGGGCATAATCGTTCCGCCGAGTATATGAAGCAGGTTCTCGAAGCCCGCGACAGACGCAAAGCAGGACAAACTGTCAGTCCGTACGGATTGACCCTAATTGAAGTAACATATTAACCCTGAAAAGGGATAAACAACGGAGACTAAGCATGAAAACATATTCAGCAAAACCTCTAGAAGTAGAAAGAAAATGGTATCTGATTGATGCAGAAGGAGAAATCCTCGGCAGATTAGCTACCAGAGTCGCTAATATTTTAAGAGGAAAAAATAAACCTGAATACACACCGAACGTTGATACAGGTGATTTCGTAATCGTTATCAACGCTGACAAAGTTCTGGTATCAGGTAAAAAAGAAACAGATAAAATTTACTATCACCATACCGGTTATCCGGGAGGTTTAAAGAGTGCAAGCGTAAAAGAATTACGTGAAAAAGATGCAAGACTTTTAATTGAAAAAGCAGTTAAAGGAATGCTTCAGCACAATACTTTAGGCGATACACAATTCACTAAATTAAAAGTATACAACGGACCTGAACATCCGCACGCAGCACAAAAACCAATCGTATTAGAGAAGGAGGCTAAATAATGGCTGATAAAGAAATTATGGCAACAGGCCGCAGAAAAACCTCTATTGCGGTTGTAAAACTTGTTAAAGGAAAAGGCAGAATTTTCGTTAACGGAAAAACCTTGAAAAACTATATCGGCAACAGACCTGCTATTGAAATGTTAGTTTACAGACCTTTAGTTTTAACAGATAATCAGGAAAAATATGATGTTAAAGTTAAAGCTGTAGGCGGCGGTGTAGTTGCTCAATGCGGAGCAATCAGACATGGTATTTCAAGAGCATTGGTTAAAGCTAATGAAGAATACAGAAACGTTTTACGTTTGGAAGGACTTTTAACCCGCGACCCGCGTGTTAAAGAACGTAAAAAGTACGGACGCAAACGTGCAAGAAAACGCTTCCAGTTCTCAAAACGTTAATATTCAAAACATTATCAAAAAAAACCGGCATTTTTGCCGGTTTTTTTATCTGTATTTAGATCATACTTTATATTTATTGACAAAGTTCATACAATATTATAAAATTTAAGTACTACTGTAAGGAAAGCATGGGTGAAATTCCCACACTGGACCGCAGCCGTGTCATATTTACAAAGTTTGTAAATTGACCTCTTTAAAGAAAAGAGATAGTCGGAATGCTTGCAGAAGTTGATGTTACCACGGAAATCTGGGAGATTTTTTATTATGAACAATACAATTTTGAATGACAACAAAGTTGTCAATTTGGACACCGCCAAACGTGCGTTTATGTCAAATCCTGTTGCATCTGACAAAGATGTAAACATTAATCTTGTTGAAGGGTATTTAAAAAAACTTGATTGGAAAGTTAATGAAAATTCAAATATGGCTTATTCAATTCAAGGATTGAATAATTATATTTCGTCCGAAATAAGCAAGCAGTACTGGCTGAATAAAATCTATCCTGTAGAGATTAAAAATGCTCACCTTAATGGGGATATTCATATTCATGACTTGAATATAATTTCAGTTTATTGTGTCGGATGGGATTTAAAAGATTTGTTGAGTGAAGGTTTTACAGGTGTAAGAGGAAAAATAGAAAGTGCGCCTGCAAAACATTTTAGAACTGCTTTAGGACAAATTGTGAATTTTATGTATACTATGCAGGGCGAAGCTGCTGGGGCTCAGGCTTTTTCTAATTTTGATACACTTCTTGCTCCTTTTATAAGTTATGATAATCTTGATTACAAGCAGGTAAAACAGGCATTACAGGAATTTATTTTTAATATGAATGTCCCTACCCGTGTAGGATTTCAGACTCCTTTTACAAATATTACAATGGATTTAAACGTTCCTTCATATTATGCTGAACAGCCGGTTATAATAGGCGGAGAGCTTCAGGAGCGTACTTATAAAGAGTTTCAAAAAGAAATGGATATGCTTAATAAAGCTTTTTTTGAAGTGATGATGGAAGGCGACAATGCAGGACGTGTATTTACATTTCCAATTCCAACATATAATATTACAAAAGATTTTGACTGGGATAATGAAAATATCAACGGACTCTGGGAAATGGCTGCAAAATATGGCATTCCTTATTTTTCCAACTTTATTAATTCGGATATGTCACCTGAGGATGCCCGTTCTATGTGCTGTCGTTTGAGAATTGACAACAGAGAACTTGAATACAGAGGCGGAGGTCTTTTTGGCTCAAATCCTCTGACTGGTTCTGTCGGGGTTGTTACAATTAATCTTCCTAAAATTGCAGAGATTTCGAAAACTAAAGGAGAATTTCTTGAAAGGCTTGCACAAAAGATGGAACTTGCAAAAGAAAGTCTTGAGATTAAACGTAAGCTGCTGGAAGATTTGACAGATAAAGATTTGTACCCTTATACAAAATTTTATTTAAGAGATATTAAAGCCCGCTTTGGTGTTTACTGGAAAAATCACTTCTCTACAATCGGATTAATCGGTATGAATGAAGCTTGTTTAAATCTTCTTGGTTCTGATATCGGAAGTTTTAGAGGGAAACAATTTGCTCTTGAGGTTATGGATTATATGAGAGCAAAAATCGTTGAATTTCAAAAACAAACAGGCAACAACTATAACCTTGAGGCAACGCCAGGGGAAGGATCATCCTACAGGCTGGCAAAACTTGATAAAGAAAAATACCCGTATTATACAAATTCTACCCAGTTACCAGTTAATTATACGGATGATATTTTTGAAGTTCTTGATCATCAGGATGATTTGCAAACCAAATATACAGGCGGGACGGTTGTTCATATTTATGCAGGAGAAAGAATACAAAGTACTGAAACAATGAAAAGTCTAGTTAAAAAGGTTTGCAATAATTATCATCTACCATATTTTACATTTTCGCCGACATTCAGTACCTGCCCTAACCACGGGTATATCTCAGGTGAACATTTTACCTGTCCTGAATGCGGTGAAAGTTGCGAAGTTTATTCCCGTGTTGTAGGTTATATAAGACCTGTTCAACAATGGAATAAAGGTAAAAAACAAGAGTTTGCAGATAGAAAAGAATTTAAAATTGAGGAATGTCAATGCAAATAGGTGGAGTGCAAAAAACTTCTCTGCTTGATTACCCTGATAAAATAAGTGCAATTGTTTTTACTAAAGGGTGTAATTTGAGATGCGGATACTGCCACAATCCCGAATTAATTGTAATGACAAAGGAGCCGGTATGGACTACTGCCGGCTTCTTTGAATTTCTTAATTCAAGAAAGGGGAAACTTGACGGAGTAGTAATAACAGGAGGAGAACCTTGCCTGCAGTCAGGTTTAATTGATTTTATAAAACGAATAAAAGAGATTGGTTTTCTTGTAAAGCTTGATACAAACGGAACATTCCCTGAAACTTTGCGGTTGGCTTTGCCGTATCTGGATTATATTGCGATGGATATTAAGGCTCCTCCTGATAAATATTCAGAAATAACACGTGTAAATATTAATATTAAAGATATAGAAAAAAGTATAAATCTAATTATGAGTAGTAATATTGATTACGAGTTCCGCACAACCGTTGTAAAAGAGCAGTTAACTTTTGAAGATTTTGACAAAATCGGAGATTTTATAATAGGTGCTGAAAAATATTATCTTCAAAAATTTGTTCCGTCAAAAACTCTTGATAAAAATCTAATGACAGCCTCAACGTATAGTGATTCTGATTTTGAATATATCTTAAATATATTACGTCCAAAAATAAAAAACGTCTTTTATAGACGTTAAATTTTATTAAAATAAATCACTTTCATATTTGCGTATTTTGATGAACTAGAGTACAATTAATATATTATGGTAAAGGAAGAAGAACAATTATATTCTGACATCCCCCCAACGAAGTTGAGAAATAAGGTGGAAAAGTTTAAACCCGCTAAAACAAGCAAATTTTGGCTCTGGGTTGCGAGCATGTTTTTCTTTAATATGCTTCAAAATCGTTTTTATGCCTTTCGATACAGAGGTGCAGAAAATTATTTTGACGGAGATACAAAAATCCCGACTATTCTTTTTGCTCCGCATTGTAACTGGTGGGATGGTATAGTTTTTTACAATATAACACATAGAATTTTTCATAAAGAAATTCGTTTAATGGTTGAAGAACTTAACAGATTTCCGCTTTTAAGACGCGGTGGTGCATATTCGGTTAATAAAAAATCTCCGCAATCTGCAATGAAAGCATTACAATATTCTGTAGATGTAGTCGGGGATTTAAGAAATATGCTTTGCATTTTTCCTCAGGGAATAATCAGACCACCGCATTACAGACCGATTGAATTTCAAACAGGTTTGGCTTATATTGCGGAAAATGCGGTAAAAAGATACGGTAAAGTAAATCTTATTCCTCTTTCAATTGATTATTGCTTTTTCAGGGATAACAGACCTGAAGTTATTGTAGAATTTGGCAAACGCATAGAACTTGTTAAAGGCAATGAGCTTGATAAACTCAGTAGAAAAGAATTGACTCATTATCTTGAACGAGCTTTGCAGGATGTTTGTGACAGCCAGTTTAAAGAAATTTCTCAGGGTGATATTACGAAATATAATATACTTTTTAAACAGCATTTAAAATGGTATAGACGAATTGAACAGCGTTTGAAAAGAATTGATCTTCCGCCTGTTTCAGATGTTTAATAATCAAAAAGCCTGAATTTTCAGGCTTTTTATGCGTTATATCTTTTAAATGATTTTTCAATATTTTTGGATATTGTATTTTTTACGGTATCATATTCTGTTGTAAGTGAAGAAATTTCTGTATCAAGATTTTTCATTTTTAAATCTATTTCTTCTTCTTTCGCATTAAGTTTTGTTTTTTCTGTTGAATATTTTGCTTCAGCCTGAGCTATTGCAGTGTCGTCGGAAATTTCTTTTATATATGTATCTGTGGCGTAATTCCCCTGATAATAATACCCGTCATCTTTAACTTTAGTTACATATAGCATTCCGCTTTGAAGCATTTGTTGAAGATAATCGCTGTCATTTATATTGTCATTTTCTGTCCAGCCGTTCGCACAAATCTGGTTGAACAATGCATCATAGAATGTTGACTGAGCTAAATCATCACTGGAGACAGAAGTTCCTGTATTGATTGTATAAGTATATGAATATTTTAATTCATTGTCTGTAACAAGTCTGTTATCAGTGTCTTTACCACGTTTTCCAAGTGATACAGAGTATTTTTCTTCTCCTTCGGAATTTGTTTTTGACCATCCATCCATAGCCTTAACAAACAAAGTTAAGAAAGCTTGTGCAATATTGTTGAGGTTAATTGCACCGGCACTGTTTCTGCCGCGCATCTTTCTCTTTTTATTTTTACTGTATACGAAACCAACGTAATCTACACTGTTTCTTACAGACGCATCTCTGTTGGTGTCGGTTTCATTATAGGCGCTGCCTTCAGAACTTATTTTGTCGTATAACGTGTCATTCTCACCGAGAGAATCGCCAAAATCTGCAAATAATATTTGTTCAATTTGATCTCTTGCCATTGCAAAAGCTTCTTCTGTTGCATCATCCACAATAAGAGCTGAGCCGAGAGATTCTTCTATCCAATTAAGGAAGTTTGGGATTACGTTTTTATTGATATATTCAATTTGGTTCGATGGTATACGTTCATCATCAGCACTTGTAAATCTTATAATTACTTGATCTTCTGTATCTGTACTCAATAAATCTGCAATATTTAGGTCCTCAGATTGTGTGTAGTTTTCATACCAATTAAGATTAGGGCTATTTTCTCCTGTAATTATTGCGATGTCGCCTCCGTTAGAGGTCGTTTCATCTACCTTTAAAGTATATAGTGATGTAGTACTATTATTCAAATAGCTGATTAAGTCATTTATATCTCCGGTTGTAGTAGAGTTTGCAACAGTAATATCTCCGCCGAAACCGGCAGTCTGATTGTATGGTAAGCCCTGAATTTTTTCTGCTAAAGTTTCAGTTATTAAGCCGTTATTATATAAACCTTCAATAAATTTATTACGTGTTGAATCTGATGGTAATGTTCCGAGACCTTCCTGCGGTATGCCGGCTGCTCGTGCAGCAGCAGCATATTTGCTGTCTAAAGTTACTCTGCCTGCAGAATCTGTTATTGTAACAGGCATGTAGTCATTAAGCGCAGATGGCGTCATTAAAATATTATAAGATAAAGGTGTGGTTGAATCACCTGTACCATAATAATCATAGACTAATTTTGTTTGATTGAGAGAATTTTCATATTCATTTGAAAGATCTGCAAGCTGTCGTGACAATGCTATCTTTTGATGAGAAAGACGCATTGATTGATATTCACAGTCAGATTTTCTCGCTGTGATACTCAATAATCTCGCTTGTCCGGCAGCTAATCCCATTTTTTAAGATTTTCCTTTCAAACTTAGTAACTTTCATGTCGTATAACGGCTTTTTTTATTAGAAACTTTAAAAAGTGTGAGATTTTTGTAACAATTGTTAATAAATCAATGTCTTAATAAAATGCTGAAAAAATAAACTTTCTGGATATAGGAAAAACGTGAAATCCTCCTCCCTTATTTATCTATTAAGTTATGTAAATTTGCTATTTTTGTAATACTTAGGATTGATGAGATTTATGGAAAAAGTGGTATAATATAATTAGAAAGGTAAGTTGATTAAAAATTTGAAATTTTCGCTGCGCGTGCGAAAAACCTTATCGGTCGCATATTTTGTCAAATAAACAAAATAGCAGAAAGAAGGTAATATTAATAAATGAGCAACCTACAATTTCAAAACGATTTGGATCGCTTAACAGAAGTTCTTCCGGAAAAAGTAAAAAAGCATATTAATTACGAAAAAATGGAAGATGTTATAGAAATTGTTTTGGATATCGGCAGAACCCCTGAAATTCGTCACGCCGGCGGTAAAATTGAGTACTTGGGAGATGAATTTGTCACAGAAGACGACATTAATTATATAACAAGCCGTATTCAAGAATTCACATCTGATAATCGTTCAGGAATTCCGGGAACTCTGCATCGAATCAGCGCAATAAGGAACAGACAGGGCAAAATTATCGGTCTGACCTGCCGTATCGGAAGAGTTGTGACAGGTACAATCGCCTGCATAAAAGATATTTGTATGATGAACAAAAGTATTTTGTTTCTCGGGCGTCCAGGGGTTGGTAAAACTACTAAGCTGCGTGAAATCTCCCGTCTTGTTGCAGATGAACTCGGAAAACGCGTTGTAATTGTCGACACTTCAAATGAAATTGCTGGCGACGGGGATACTCCACATCCGGCTATCGGGCATGCAAGAAGAATGCAGGTTACACAGCCGCAATATCAAAAAGATATTATGATTGAAGCTGTTGAAAACCATACTCCTGAAGTTATTGTTGTTGATGAAATAGGTACGGAAGAAGAAGCGCAGGCGGCACGTACAATAGCAGAACGTGGAGTTATGCTTATTGCAACAGCACACGGAAACAGCCTTGAAAATTTAATCAAAAACCCGACTCTATCAGATTTGGTCGGCGGTATTCAGTCTGTAACTCTCGGCGACGATGAGGCAAAACGAAGAGCTTCTCAAAAAACTGTTCTTGAAAGGGAAAAACAGCCGACTTTTGATGTTGTTATTGAAATTCTCGACAGAAACACCCTTGCTGTCTATAAAAATACCGCAGAAGCTGTGGATTATATACTTCGCGGCTGGCCTATAAGACCTGAAATACGTAAAGTTGACAAATCTTACGAAAATGAACTGCCGCCCCAGGAAATTTCGCCCAAAACAGAACCGACTTTGAGTGACATACCTAAAGAAATTAATAGACTTGATAAAAGTATTCCAGAACATAATACAGATAGTTTAAAATTCAGTTTTTCACGCCAAAAATATGTTGATGAAGTTAAAGGATTTAAAAAAATATATTTGTATGCGGTTTCAAGAACGATTGTTGAAAAAGTTATTGAACGTCTGAATTTGAACGCAGAAATCACACGCAACCTTGATGAAGCAGATATTGTTATTGCTCATAAAAACTTTATTAAAGGTGGTGCAAAGGTTTTAAGTACTGCAAACGATTACAGACTCCAGATATTTTATGTAAAAACTAACTCTATGGCACAAATCCAAAAGGTTTTGAAAGAAGCTCTGCAGATAACAGAAGCTTCGGAAACGCTGTGCGGATATTATGATGATGCTGAACGTGCGCTTGATGAAGCAAAAGCTGCTATTAATAAAATTCTTGCAGGCGCAGAGCATGTAGAACTTACGCCGCAAAATCAGCATATAAGAAAATTACAGCATGAACTTGTTGAACAACATAACATGACAAGTACTTCTGTAGGAGAAGGTGATAACAGACATTTGAGAATAGTTGGCGGTAAAGAGTTTAGGCAGTAATTATTTTTTAGGTGTTTTGGTTATAAAACCTGATTCTTTATCCTGTTTATGTATATTATATAAATAGTAAATTGTTCCATAAATAGCAGCTATCAGTACTATTGCTTGTCCAAGATCCATATTATTCTCCTTTTTTGATTTCGTTTACAATTTACATTAATTCTGTTCTTCGCATCATATAAGCATTAAGAAAAACTATAGCCATTAACGCTCCTAATACCATGAAGCAATATACCCATAAATTTTTTGTTTCAATTACGGCAAACCCGATAGCTCCGCCGCCGGTTATGAACATTGCACCCCATAGGTGGTTCATTTCGTTTCTTAAACAGTTTGCTTTTTCTCTCAAATAGTTATCACTCATAAAATGATTATATCATTTTTTTATTCTCAGGGCAATAAAACAGAGAGTTGAAATTTCAATTTCAACTCTCTGTTGTTTTTTTATTTCCACGTTCGTTTTACAAATTAACGTAAAGTAGAATGTATCGGGTTAAGCGGCACCTCTCCTCAGTAAGTTTTGTAAGTTCATACAACCCACTGATTGGGAAAGGGACTTTGTCCCTATTTGCAGCCGAGAGGACCTTCTTCCTCTTTGCTGTGTTTGAACTCGATAACAGCTTGAGCTGCTGCAAGTCTTGCCTGCGGAACTCTGAACGGTGAGCAGGATACGTAGTTCAAGCCAATTCTATGGCAGAACTTAACTGATGCCGGATCTCCGCCGTGTTCTCCGCAGATACCGCGTTTCAGGTGCGGTCTGACTTTTAATGCTTTATCGAGAGCGATTTTCATTAATTGTCCAACACCTTCCTGATCAAGTGTTGCAAACGGGTTTGCAGGAAGAATTTTTTGTTCTACATAGTTTTGTAAGAACTTGCCTTCTGCATCATCTCTTGAATAACCGAATGTCATCTGGGTTAAGTCATTTGTTCCGAATGAGAAGAATTCAGCGTATTCAGCAATTTGATCAGCTGTTAGTGCTGCACGCGGGATTTCAATCATTGTTCCGAACATATAATCAACCATTACGCCTTTTTCATTCATTACTTCTTTAGCTACACGTTCAAGGACTTCTTTTACGGTTTTAAGTTCGTTAACGTGGCCTACAAGCGGAATCATTACTTCAGGTTTAACGTCAATTCCTTCTTTTTTCAAATCACATGCTGCATAGAAGATTGCTCTAACCTGCATTTCATTGATTTCAGGATAAGTTAAACCTAAACGGCAGCCTCTTAAGCCCATCATCGGGTTAGATTCAGACATTGCTTCAACGATGTTGAGAAGTTTTTCGTCTTCTTTGTAATCTTCGCCTTTTGCTTTTTTAGTTGCAACTTTTGCAATTAATTCTTCTTTATCAGGCAAGAATTCGTGAAGCGGCGGGTCAAGAAGTCTGATTGTCATTGATTTTTCGCCTAATGCTTTAAACATAGCGTAGAAATCGCTGTATTGCATTGGTAAAAGATGATCAAGAGCTTCTTTTCTTGCTTCCGGTGTCCCTGCAATAATCATTTTCTGTACCCATGGAAGTCTGTCAGGATCCATGAACATGTGTTCTGTTCTGCAAAGACCAACACCTTCTGCTCCAAGTTCAAGTGCTTTTGCAACGTCTGCAGGTGTATCTGCGTTAGCTCTTACACTCATTAACTTAACTTCATCAACCCATTTAAATAGTTTTTGGAAGTTTTCATCCATTTTAGGCGGAATTAAATGTACCGCGTCTGCCATAACTTCGCCGGTACCGCCATCAAGTGATATAATATCATCTTTGTGGTAAACAGTTCCGTCAGAAGCTGTCAATGTTTCGTTTTTCAGATCGATTGATAAATCTTCGCAGCCTGCAACGCATGGTTTTCCCATACCTTTTGCAACAACTGCAGCGTGTGATGTCATACCGCCTCTGAGAGTCAAAACACCCTGAGATTGAATCATACCGTGAATATCATCAGGGCAAGTTTCAATTCTGACTAAGATAACTTTTTCACCTGCTTTGCCGCGTTCTGCTGCTTCTTCCGTATCAAATACGATTTTACCTACAGCTGCACCCGGAGATGCTGCAAGGCCTTGAGCAATTTTATGTGCTTCTTTTTTAGCTGCAGGGTCAAAGTCAGGAAGCAATACCTGATAAAGCTGATTTGCATCTACAAGTTCAATTGCTCTTTCCTTGTCAATAATGCCTTCTTCGCACATTTCAACTGCAATTCTTACGGATGCTTTAGCTGTTCTTTTACCGTTACGGGTTTGAAGGATATATAATTTACCTCTTTCGATTGTAAATTCCATATCCTGAACATCTTTGTAGCCTCTTTCAAGTTTTTTTGCAATATCAACATATTGTCTGTATAAATCTGGCATTTCATGTTCAAGTTCTGCAATCGGTTTAGGTGTTCTGATACCTGCAACAACGTCTTCACCCTGAGCGTTTGTTAAGTATTCACCGTAGAATTTGTTTTCGCCTGTAGAAGGGTTTCTTGTGAAAGAAACACCTGTTGCACAGTCGTCGCCCATATTTCCGAATACCATTGTTTGAACGTTTACTGCAGTACCGTAGTTGTGGTCGATTTTATAATGGTTTCTGTATGCAACAGCACGCGGAATATTCCATGATCTGAATACTGCTTCAATTGCTTCTTCCAATTGAACGTATGGATCTTGCGGGAATTCTTTGCCTGTTTCTCTTTTGATTAATTCTTTATAAGGTTCAATTAAAGATTTCCAATCTTCTGCTGTCAAATCAGTATCTGATTTGTAACCTTTTTCTTCTTTAATTTTATCTAAATAATCTTCAAATTTTTGTCTGTCGATTTCCCAGGCAACTGAGCCGAACATTGTTAAAAATCTTCTGTAAGAATCGTAACAAAATCTAGGGTTGTTAGTAAGCTTAATCATGCCTTCAACAGTTTTGTCATTTAACCCCAAATTCAAAATAGTTTCCATCATACCGGGCATTGAAAGTCTTGCGCCTGACCTAACGGAAACTAAAAGCGGATTTTCAGCATCGCCGAATTTTTTACCTGCCTGTGTTTCTACAACAGCTAATGCTGTCTTTACTTCATCCATTAATCCTGCCGGCATTTTGTTCCCGTGGTTAATGTAATCCATACAGGTTTCTGTAGTGATAGTCAACCCCGGAGGAACAGGTAGTCCCAAATTGGTCATTTCAGCTAGGTTGGCACCTTTGCCGCCAAGAAGATTACGCATGTCTGCGTTGCCTTCTTTGAACAACCATACGCGTTTTTCAGTCATAGTTCATCTCCTTTCTTATTGTATAATAAACACTTAATATCTTGATATAACTATAACATGAAAATAGCAAATGCAACAGTTTTTTATTTTGGGACTTAATATCGCAGTTTACAGAAAACAATATCTAAATTGTCGCCCTGAACTCGTTTCAGGGTCTAATTAGGTGAGATGCTGCACTTCGTAAGGACAGTCTCACTCAAAATTTTTAAGATCCTGAAATAAATTCAGGATGACAAAAATTTTGGTTCGCTTTGTCAAACAAGTTCAGCATGACGTTTTGTCCATTATTGGTGTAAACTGCGATATTAAGTCCTTTATTTTTTGAAATAATCGCAGATTAAAGTTTTTTTGTGCGGAAGAAAATTTCTCAAATTTATTACAATTTTGTTCTTTTTTGAATCTTCAAGTTCTTTTTTTAGGATTGCTTTTTCTAAAACGACTTTGTTGTATAAATCAGAGCACACAGTACTTTTATCAATGTGCTCTTTTAATTTTGCCAATTGAATTTCTTTTGTCTTTATGGCTTTAATCAGTTCTTTTTTCACGTTAAACGACCTCTCGAACTCTACCATACCAGAATAAGACTAATTTAAAATTTTTAAATCGTTTTTTTAGTTGATTTAAACTTGAACAGGCAATAAATCATACTCATAGCCTATTTTTAATGCTTTTATATTAAGCGGTAATAAATTTTTTCTGTGCGGTGGTATTACATTATCCAAAGCATGATTCAGATGTTCCAGAGAAATTATTTTACCGGCTTTTGCCAGTATGCCGAGAGCAAGTATGTTTGCCATTTTAACATTTCCTAAATCTTCCGCAAGTTTTGTGATGGGTGCGAAAAGATAATTAATATCAGTACGTGTTTTAATTTCTTTTATAAGGGTGGAATTTGCTATCATCCAGCCGCCTTTTTTTATTTTTGACAAGAATCTGTCAAATGATGCTTGATTTAGTGCAATTAAAAAATCAGTATCAGATTTGTTAACTTCACTTACTTCTTCATCATTCATTACTATTTCGCAATTTACTGTTCCGCCGCGCATTTCTGCACCGTACGACGGGTACCAGGTTACATGTTTCCCTGCGAGCATAAACGCATTAGCCAGTACTTCGCCTGCCAATAATACGCCTTGTCCGCCAAATCCTGCTATTATAAAATTTTTCTCACTCATTTTTTCTCCACAGCTTACGATTATCGTATTGCCGCCTTTCATATATTATTAGTATTATCTTAACATTTACCGTGTAAACATTAACTGTTGTCATGCTGAACTAGTTTCAGCATCTTTTATCACCTCGAATCAGTTTTGCTTTATTAATTCTGATGTTTGGTCTTTATAAATCCCCGGTTTAAATACGGGCATCATTTCATTTCTTACTCTTTCATGTGCCTTTTGTGGGGACATTTTCCAGTTTGTCGGACAGGTTGAAAGAATTTCAACAAATCCAAATCCCAAACCATGAATTTGTACTTCAAAAGCTTTTTTGATTGCCTGCTTAGCTTTTCTGATATTTGCAACAGTATCAAGAGAAACTCTTGCCGAAAATGCTGTCCCGTCACAAAGCGCAATATGTTCTGCAATTTTTATCGGATATCCGTAGTAATCAATATTTCTTCCGGTTGGAGATGTAGTTGTTACCTGCCCGAGTAAAGTTGTAGGGCCTAATTGTCCGCCTGTCATGCCGTAAGTTGTGTTGTTTATACATATTGCGGTCAGATTTTCACCTCTTAAAGCGGCATGCATACTTTCTGCAAGTCCGATTGATGCAAAGTCGCCATCGCCCTGATAAGTGAAAACAATTTTATCCGGTCTGGCTCGTTTTATGCCTGTAGCTTCTGCCAATGCTCTTCCATGCGGAGCTTCAAGCGAATCAACATTTATATAATCATATATTGTTACAGAACAGCCTATTGATGCCGTAAGGATTGTATTTTCTCTGATTCCGAGTTCATCAAGAACTTCTGCAACAAGCCTTACTGCAACCCCGTGGTCGCAGCCCGGACAGAATGAATATTTTATGTCTTTTTTAAGAGATTCCGGTAATTTAAATACTTGTGTTGCCATTATAATAATTCCTCAATTTTTTCTACAATTTCAGCTGCGGAAGGCGGAACTCCCACTCCTTTATGTACAAGTTCAACAGGACATACTCCGTTAACCGCAAGTTTTACATCATTTACCATCTGTCCCATATTGACTTCAACTGTTATGAATTTTTTTGCTGTTTTAGAAAGTTCATTCAGTCTTTTTGACGGGAACGGGTACAAAGTAACCGGTCTGAAAAATCCGGCTTTAATTCCTTTTTCTCGCAATTGTTTCATTGCTGTTTTTACGTTTCTTGATGTGCTGCCGAAACTTACGAGAATAATATCAGCGTCATCAGTGTTAACTTCTTCCCATTCAACTTCATTTTCTTCTATTGCTTTATATTTTTTGAATAATCTTTCAAGAAATACGCATTGGTTATCCGCAAGCGGGGCATAAGAACGTATAATTCGGGCTTCTCTTCCTTTTGCACCGGTTAGAGCCCAATCAGATGTATCAATTTCCGGATACGGATAATCATAAAACTCAACCGGCTCCATCATCTGTCCTAAAAGCCCGTCAGCGAGTAATACTGTCGGATTTCTGTATTTTTGTGCAAGGTAAAATGCTTTGTATGTCAAATCTACACATTCCTGAACTGTTGACGGTGCAAGTACAATAAGATGATAATCACCGTTTCCGCCGCCTTTTGTTGCCTGATAATAATCACCCTGCGACGGATAAATATTACCAAGCCCCGGTCCGCCTCTCATTACGCTTACAAGAACAACAGGTAATTCATCTGCTGTTGCGTAAGACAAACCTTCCTGCATTAAAGAAACAGCGCATGAAGAAGATGATGTCATGGCTTTAACACCTGTTGATACAGCACCTATAGTCATATTAATTGCGGCAAGCTCGCTTTCTGCAGAAACATATCCTCTTTTCAGCTCCTGCATTTTCCCGCTCATGAATTCTCCTATTTCGCTCTGCGGGGTAATCGGGTATCCGAAATAACACTGGCAGCCTGCTAGTACAGCTGCGTTAGCTATTGCATAATTCCCTTTTGTTAAAACTTTTTTATTTGTCAAGCATTCTACCATTTTCAATCCTCTTTGACATTATTTATTTAACTTAATTCTAATCTTTATAAACTCCGGTTATTGCTAAATCCGGACATCTGACAGCACACATAGCACATCCAAGGCATTCATGGTTCGGATCGTCAAATTCTACTGTATGATTGCCGAGACTGTTTGTTTTCTCACTTATTTTAAGCAATTTTTTAGGGCACTCCTGTATACATAAATAGCATGCCTTACATTTTTCTGTGTCTATTACTATATGATTCATCATAACCTCTAATTTTTACGTGTCTAAGCAATATTATATCACTTAAAAAGAAAAGAGATACTATATCTTTACAATTGTAATAATAAACGTTAACAGTTTGATAGTTTGTTATTATTCTGCTAATATAAATTATAAATAAAAAGAGGGATATTTTAGGAAAGAGACAAAATGGCGCTAAATGTAGATGAAATTGCTGAAATTCTCAATACTATGCGTATTGAAAATGAACATAATGTTGAAAATTTTGAAAAGGTTTTGACCGGAATAAATAATAAACTTGAAATGATGTCAGAAGACAATGAGGAAACTGATTTAATTAAAGTTTATATTTCAGAACTTAAAAATTCTGTAGAAAATAAATATAGTACAACAGTTCAGAAATTTGACAATCTTGAAGAATTATTTAAAAATATTATTTCTTCTAATAATACACTTGCCAAAACATCTGAATTAAGGGACTTCTTTCAAGTTATAAATGCTAATTTTAATGCTTTTTCATCTGAAAGTGAAAATAATAAGAATGCTCTTAAAAATATAGATGATAAAATAAATAAACTCGGAGAAAGCATCCCTGATAAAGAGGAAATACCTTCTTTGATTAATGAACTTTCTCTTGATTTTTCAGATTTAAGTTCAAATATAGAAAAAACTTATGAAAATATTGAAAATTCCCTTTCTCAAGCGATTGAAGATATAAGAAAAATTGATTTTTCTGACAGTATAAATTCTTTGTCTGACCAAATTCGTGAGTTGTCATCTAATGTGGACGCGGTGCCTTCAAGAATTTCTTTTGGAGCTCTGGAAGATAAAATGTCCTCATTTAATACTGTTATGGAGGCTTTGAGAAAAGAATTTGCAGAAACATCTTTGCAAAATAAAGATTTAATTTCTGATAATTTTAAAAAACTGGAATCCGAATTTGAAAGCATTGTTACCGAGTCGGATTTTTCCGGGTTTAAGTCTGATCTGGCTGACTTTGTTCAAAAGATTATAGACAATTCAGCAGCCCTAAATTCGGAACTTTCTTACAGTACAGAAAGAATTGAAAATATATTATCTACTGTAAAAGCTCTTGATTTTAGAGACGATTTTGAAAATATTATTATTAGAATTAACGATATAAAAGAAACATTTGAAGATGGCTCTAAAATTAATTATTCAAATCTGTCATCAGAGATTACTGCTCTATCAGATAAAATATCAAACAGTTTTAATAATCTTGATACAGGTAGGCAGGAAATATATTCCGATTTAAAAAATGAACTGAGTTCAATTCTTTCTAACCTTCAAAAAGTTCTTGAAATTAACCCTCAAAAATTTGTTGATGAACTTTCTCAAAATCTTATGGCTTTAAGAAGCGGTATAGGAAGCGATATAGAAGCTGATTACGGTGATTTAAAAGCGTCTCTAGCTTCTGTAATTTCTTCTTTGCAGTCTGTTAAAGATGAAATCATAGAGAAATATAGCTCGGATAGTTCTTATACAAATAATACATTAAATGGTGTTTTAGAAAGGATTAATGTTCAGACTTCAAAGCTTGTAGATTTAGAGAAAATTTTGTCTGAAAATAGTAAGGCTGATACTGCTGATATTAAAGAAACACTTGATAAAGTTTATAATGATATATCCGCAGTGATTGCAAATATTAATGACAATTCAAACTCAAATTACGAAGCAACAAAAGAGTATATTGAAGAATTAACATCGAGCGTAAATTCTCTCCGTGAGGATTTCAATGAAAAATCAGAACAAAATGCGGATAAAATTATATTTGGTTTAAATACAGTATCGTCTGATGTTACTTTACTAAGAGATGAGTTGCGTCAGACAGTTTCTGCAAATCTGGAAAATTCTTCAAAAATTCTGGATAATGTTTCTGCTCTTTCCACAAAGATTTCAGAAGTTGAAAACTCTTTGACAGGTAGTGCAAAATTAAATTTTGAAACTTTAAAGTCTCTTCTGGACTCTCTTTCAGAAAAGTTGTCAGAAGATATGGAAAAACAATCTGACTTATTTTCACAGACAAATGCAGTCGGGACTGTTCAAAAATTAGAGGCTATACAAAATCTTTCAAATGATATAAAAAATTTAGAATCTGTTTTTAATGCGAATAATGAGGTGTTTAAATCAGCGGTAAAAGAGGATATATCAACTCTTAAAGACTATTTAAACGAGATTAACGCTTCTATAGATAAGTCTCGAACTGATACCGAAAATAAACTTATTTCCAAGTTAGATGCTCTTGATGTTTTAAATCATGCATTTGAAACATCAGTAGCTTCTATAAGTGCTGAAATTCAGAATGTATATAATACTGTTAATAGTCTGGATTTATCAGAGTATAGTGATGAAATCAAAGAAGAAACAGAAAAGTTAAATTTTTCTCTTGGAGCTGTTTTGACTGCTATTAATTCTGTTAATTCGCAGAATAATGAATTTGCAGTTGCAATAAATGAATTAAAAGCCGATTGTCCTTCAAAATTTGATGTTACAAGTTTATCTGATAAGTTAGATAAATACCATGATGCTTTTTCCGAAATAAGAGATGTCGTAAATGCCTCTGCAGAAGATTTATCAGAAAAATACGGCAGTATTTTTGAAAATATTGAAAATTCGTTTTCAAAAGTAGTTTCGCAAAGTGATTTTTCTCTGTTTAAAGCTGATTTTACTGATTTTATCAGGAAAATTTTGGATAATTCAACTATATTGAACAGTGATTCAGCTATAAACAGAGAAAAAATTGTTGAAATTTCTGAAAAGTTGACAGCAATAGAATCCGTGGACTATTCGTACAATTTGGAAGAATTGGCTTCCAAGATTGATGAATTATCCGAATTATTTGACAACAAATCGCAAAGTACAATTGACGCTATAAATGTAAAATTGGATGCGGTAAAAGATTTTATATCTGATAATGATAAATCTTCTTTAGTAATTGAAAAAATTAATGAATATTCTGAAATATTGTCATCTCTGAAGGATTTTATTTCTGTTTTAGATAATGAGAATACATCATTATTGAAAGATTTCAGTTCTCAAATTGAAGTAAAATTGCAAAAAATAGCATCTGTTGATGATTTTACTAATTTAAAAACGGATTTTGACGAGTTTATCCAGAAAATTCTTGATAACATAAATATCCTGCATGTAAATTCTGAAGCCGGTAAAGAGCAAATTTCTCAAATTTTAGAGAGATTGAATACTATCAATTATTCGGACACATTAGAAAAAGTAGACGGAAGTATAAATGAAATTAAAGAAGTTTTTGAAAATAATTCAAAAATGAATTATGAAAATATTGTCAATACTATTAATGATTTGAAGAACGAAATAAATTCCGTAATAAACTCTTGTGATGCAAAAAACAGCACAAGTCTTGAAAAACTTGGTTCAGATTTATCAGATGTATCTGTAAATATAAGTTTTTTACGGGATTTGGCTATTCAAAAAACATCTGATATTTTGGATAATATAACAAACGAACTTAATCAAACGGCAGAAAAAGTTGAGAGCAGTATCAATGCAAATTCCAAATTAAATTTTGATGATGTTAAAATTTCTCTGGCCGGTATTTTGAATGAGATCGTCGGAATTAAAGATGATTTTTCTCAAAAGAATGATGCTAATGTCTTTAATATTTCAACTGGTTTTGATAAAGTAAAATCTTCTCTTGAAAATATTTTAGATGCAGTTAATTCAATCGGGGAAAATTTCAAAGATAAAGGTTTGGAAAGTTCTCAGAATATAATTGAGAATATCCATGAATTATCACTGAATATTGATGAGTTGAAAAGTGAATTACAAAATTTATCTAACGAGTATTTGACTCAGGTTAATGCCGCAATTCATGATATTTCCGATAAAGTAGACGGTTTATCGGAAAAATTTGCAGGAGAAGTTAAAGAGGATATCTCTTCTTTAAAAAGCCTGTTTGTTTCATTGTCAAATGAAATACAAACTTCGAAAGATGATTTTGAAAATTTGATTACTGAAAACGATTCTAAAAATGTTCAAGATTTCAAAAATTGTCTTTTCAATACGAATAATGATTTGAAATTATATATTGAAGAAATTTCTGCAAGTTTAAAAGAATATATATCAGAACTGGACGTTGCAGCTAATTCTTCACTTATTCAAACAGATAATAAATTATCCGGCAAACTTCTTGAACTTGAGGCATCACTTGTACATAGTTCTGAAGATTATGAAAATAAACTTGTATTATTAAATGAAAAACTTTCGGAATTTGTTCATATTGTGGAGAACAGCAATTCTGATACTGAGGCAAAAATAGCATCTTCGCTGGATGAAATTACAGATGTCAAAGGTGAACTTTCTTTAATCAGCGATGCCTTAAAATCCGTTAAATTAGCTGCTGATGAAAAATTTACCGAGACAATTTCTGTTCTTGATACAGGTTTGGAAACTCTTATAAATAAGATTGCAGGTTTGAATGAGCCTTTAATTAACGGGGTTGAAAGCACTGTTAAAGAAACTATTTCTGCTCTGGAAGATAGATTTAGCTCGATAATTTCTCTAATTACAGAATTAAAAGAGTCCGGTTATTCTGATACAGCGAATTTTCTTGCCGGTTTGGAAGAAAAAATTTCCGGTTTAAAAGAAGAAATCGGACTTATTAATACAGATATTACAGATGCTTTTGCAAGTAAATCCGAAGAAATTATAAGAGCTTTTGAACCTGTTAAAATTTCTCTGGAAGAATTTTCGTCATTTGATTATGAAAAAATTATTTCAGAGATAAAAGCTCAACTTGAAAAATCTTTTATGGATTTTTCTGTTGATGTGAATACTGAATTTGTTTCTGCATCTGATTCTATATCACGCTTAGAACAGGCTTATAAAGAAACGTTTAATAAGATATCAACAATAGAAGATTTTGTAAGCGAAAAAATAGAAGCAGATATTGAACTTTTAAAAGTTAATATTGAACAGAATACAAGAGATGTCAAAACAATATTTGACGAAAAATTTGAAGAATGTATTGATGATTTAAAAACATATCTTGATGTAGCATTACATAATGCAAAAGATTTTGAAAAAATAAACGATATATCTGATAAACTTAATTCTGTTTTAGCTGTACAAGAAAGTATTCAGGAAAATACAAATGTAATTTCTGCAAATATCGGTTCATTGGGTGATGAACTTAAAAATTACGTGCAATCTGCCTGTGAAAATACAATTGATAAGTATAGTCCCGCTGACACGAGAGAAGTTTTAGATACATTAAACCAAAAAATTGATGTAATTGTTGCATCAGATAATCATGAAGCTATAGTAGATGCGATTGATGAATTGCACGAAAAACTTGATATTCTCTCAAGCAATGAGAATAAAGAAATTCTAAAAGCTATATCTGAATATAATCAAAAGGCACAAAGCAACAATGAAATCATAAATGATTCCTTTGCAGAAATTAACAGCAAGCTTGATATAATCGCGACTGAACCTACTTTAGATGTATTGACAAGTAAAATAGACGGTATTTCAGAGCAAACAGAAGAAAGTACCGGAACTATTAAAAATATTGTCAATGATGCAGGGGCTAAAGTCACTGAAATGCTTGCTTCACTTCATGAAAAAGTTGATATCCTGGCAATGGATGAAAATGGCCTGAACTTAGAGGACGAGATAGAAGATATTAAGGATTTAATATTTGAACAGCGTAAGTATTTTGAAGCTGCGTCAGATGAAAAAGCTGCTGCTATTGATAAGTACCTGAGGGATTTGCTTTTAAAACTTGATAATGTTGATCTTGAGAAAAATGCCGAAGATATTAAAGAATCAATCATGAATGCACTTGTATCTCTTGTAGATCAAATTTCGTTTGTTGAAGAAACAGAAGAGATTAAAGATTTTGTAGAAGAAAAAACTGATGAAATTAATCAAAATCTTATAGAAGTGCAAAATCAGCTTAAACAAATCGCAAGTTCCAGTGATGATTTCGGTTACTCTTATACATTACAGGATGTTGAATCGGATATTGCAAAACTCAGACTTGCTATCAACAATATGTCAGGAAATGACTTTGAAAGTTTTTCCGATGATATTAAAAAAATTGTAAGCTCTGTAGAAGGTTTGGAATCTACACTTACGCAAGAACAAATAGTCGATTTAAAAGGAGATATCGAAAAATTAAATGACGATATTTTAAGTATAAGTTCAAGGACAAATAAACTTCTTTTAACATCTGATGAATCATATAAGGCCTTAAATGACGGCTTAAATAATTTCAGCAATATTATATACAAACTTGAAGATCGTATAAGCAGTCTTGATAAGTCTGATATAAGTGAAAATCTGGAAAGAAAAATTGATTCTATTCATTCTATGGCTGTTGCTTCTGCCAATGCGGATAAAGTTTTCCATCAGGTAATGATGTATCTCGGGGAATGGATTGATTCAACAACTGAAAATATTTCAAGTATAACAGACAAAACAGCAGAAATTGTAAAGATTAAAGAAAACATAAATGAACTGCGTAGTGCAATTCCTGAAAAATCTGCGCTCTTAGATGAACTTGAAGATAAATTTGAAAAGCAGGAAGAGCGCATTGACAGATTAGAAATGAAACTTGACAAAATTTTATCAACACTTGAAGAAAAAGATGATATGATGTTAAATAGAAAAGTGGATAAAATTGAAAAATTAATATCCAGACTTGGTAATAATATAGAAAAGCTGACATCATATGTTGATGAAGAATAAATTAATTTCTGATTTAAAAAAGAATATCCCAACTTCTAATGTTTTAGATACGTTAGAGGAACGTTATGCTTATGCTCAGGATGCAGCAAACATCAGAAGGATTAAAAATTTGCCTGATGCCGTTGTGTTTGCGGAGAATATTGAACAGATTCAAAAGGTTGTACAAATTGCAAATAAGTACAAAGTTCCTGTTATATGCAGAGGTGCAGGCACAAATGTAGTGGGAGCATGCGTGGTTGAGCATGGTGGAATAGTTTTAAATTTTTCTAAGATGAATAAAATTCTTTCAATCAGTAAAGAAAATATGACTGCAGTTGTTGAACCTGGTGTGGTTCTTGGTCATTTGCAGAGTGAAGCTGAGAAATTAGGACTTTTTTATCCTCCGGATCCTTCAAATCTAGCGGTATCAACAATCGGCGGAAGTATTGCTCAATCATCAGGCGGCGCAAAATCTTTTAAATACGGTACAACAAAGGATTATGTTATTGATTTAAAAGTCGTTATGGCAAACGGTGAACTATTAAGAACAGGTGCTAATACCATAAAAAATGCAACAGGCTATAATTTAAGTACTCTTTTTGTAGGCTCGGAAGGTACTTTAGGTATAATTGTTGAAGCAACTTTAAAACTAATCCCGAAACCTCAGAGTAAAAAAGTTTTGATGGCTTATTTTGATACTGTCAGAGATGCTGTCATGGCTGTAAATGCAATTATTGAACAGAAAATTTATCCTGCCACAATTGATTTTATGGATAAAAACGCAATACAAACAGTTGAAAAATTTTACCCTGCCGGACTTTTGATTGATAAGGATGCAGCATTAATTATTGAAATAGACGGCTTTGAATGTTCAATGCAGTATCAGGAAGATATAATTGTCGGAATTTTAAATACCTGTAATGCTTCAGAAATTCAGGCATCGCATAATAATGAGGAATACAATAAAATTTGGACGGCAAGACGTTCTTCAATGGGGGCCTGTGCAAAGTTAAAACCAAATGTTACAACTGATGATGTGATTGTGCCGCGGGAAAATTTGGAAGCTCTTGTTTTGGGTATACGTGAAATTTGTGAAAAATACAACCTTGATGTATGTATGGTCGGACATGTCGGAGACGGCAGTGTTCACCCGCAAATCCCGATAGATTATAATGATGAAGATGAATATAGGCGCTATAAACTAGCAAAAAGTGAAATCTATGATTTGACCGCAAAGCTTGACGGAATTTTGTCAGGTGAGCATGGTATTGGTTCTGAAAAAAGAGAGCATATAAATAAAGTCGTAAATTCTGTGGCGCTTGATTACATGCGTCAAATCAAAAAAACTTTAGATCCCGATAATATTTTGAACCCTTATAAGATATTTTAAAATTAATATGGATAAAAAAGAACTGATTAATTATATTAAATCTTTAGGTCTGCAGGTTCATACCGGAACAAAAGCTCGCGGACATCAGGGATTTTTTTTGAAAAATCGTATTGATATTTCAAAAAACATTCCGGAAAATAAAATTATTCCTACTCTTTTGCATGAATTTGCGCATTACATTCATTCTAAAATTGAACCTGATATGAATAAAACAGGTGGATCATTGTACCAACTTTTTGGTTGTGAAAATTCTGTTTTTCTTAAAGAACTCATAAAGGTTACAAATTTTGTTGACGAAAATTCATTATGTGTAAGACTTTATGAACATAAATCACGCGTAAAGGATAAAATCAAAGAGTATGACAAATTTATAAAGCTTTATTACCCGAAATTTCAGCGCTCAAAAAAGTTTAAAGAATTTGATAAATTTATAAAGAAATCAAACGCACGCTACCTTTTAAAATACGATAGGGTAAAAGTTATTGAAAGAGGCTTTTTTAAACGAAATATAAAAATTTATTCAATAGATAATATTGAAAAAGATTTTGATATGCCGCAGGCGTTTGCTGCCTATATCAGGCTTAAATCATGTACAAGGAAACTTGCACGGATTTCTTCACGCATAAATAAATATAAAAAATACTATGAAACGCCTGCTGAACTTTTTGCAAGATTAATTGAAGGGCTATACATTGATAAGGAATGGACAGAGGCTCTGGCTCCTAATGTTGTGAAAAGGTTCTATGAATTGCTGAATGCAGGATATTATATGGAATTAAAAACTATACTCTCCCATACATATCTTCATAGCGTATAATATCTTCTTCAATCAGCGGATTTCCTTTTTGGACTTCAATAATTTCAATATCTTCTTTGAATGGATTTTGAAGAGAGTGAATTGCTTTCAGCGGAATATCAACGCTGTGTCCGGGGGACAATATCATTTCTTTGCCTTCTAGTATAACCTTCGCTGTTCCTGATAAAACAACCCAGTGTTCGCTTCTGAAATTATGAGACTGAACAGAAAGTTTTTGTCCGGGGTTTACATGAATAATTTTGGTTAAAAATCCATCGCCCTGGGCAATGACCGTATAAAATCCCCATGGTCTGTAAACTGTTTTGTGTACAAGATGTGTGTTATCATTTTGTTTTTTCAATGTTTCATAAATATCTTTAACATCTTGTGTCATATTCTTTTTACAGGCAAGAATTGCATCTTCGGTTTCAACAATTACAGCATCTTCCAGCCCGATTGTTGCAACGAGTTTGGATGATGCATAAACAAATGAATTTTTTGAACCCTTATCCAGAACATGTCCAACAAAGACATTTCCGTTTTCATCTTTATTGCTTATATCATAAATTGATTTCCATGAACCTAAGTCATTCCAATCACTTTCAAGTTTTACAAGAGCAATCTTGTCAGACTTTTCCATAATTGCATAATCAATTGAAATATTTGGCATTTTATCAAAATTTACAAACGGAATTTCATTTGTTTGCGAAAAATCAAATTCTTCGGAAATTTTTGCAATTTCAGGAGCATGCTTAACAGTTTCTTCTATAAGTGTTGAAGCTTTGAACATGAATATTCCGCTATTCCAGAAATAAGTTCCGGCATGCAGATATTTTTTTGCTGTTTCAATATCAGGTTTTTCGACAAATTCTTTTACCTTAAAACCGTCCTCTAATTTTTCAGATGTATTAATATAACCGTACCCTGTTTCAGGATAGCCTGGTTTAATGCCGAAAGTTACAATGTAACCTTTTTCAGCGAGTTTTTCTCCTTTTTTTACCGTGGATAAAAATTTGTCGTTATCTTTGATTAAATGGTCGGACGGAACAACTATTATCACAGGGTCAGAATTTGATTTCTGCATAATAAATTTTGCTGTAAGAACAATTGCAGGTGCAGTATTTTTTGCGACAGGTTCCGACAAAACAACAGGATTTGTTGTCAATTCACCAAGCTGCATACGGACATTTGAAGAATGTTTAACATTTGTTATACTCACAATATTATTTTCGTCCATGCAGTTTTTTAGTCTTTCAAAAGTTGATTGCAAGAGACTTTTATCCGAGTTTAAATTCAAAAGCTGTTTTGGATATAACTCTCTTGATAAAGGCCACAATCTGCTGCCTGAACCGCCTGCAAGTATAATTCCGTACATCTGTCCTCCTGATTGTTACGTAATATTATATTATAAATATTAATTATTGTGTAATTGTAATAATAATTTAACAATATTTTGAAGTATATAAATTAATCAAACAAGTTTTTTACAGGAACTTTAAAATAATCTGCAATTAGAATTAATTTATCAATAGTGATATTCAATTTTGCATTTTCAACTTTTCCAATGTAGGAATTGTCTAGCCCCAGTTCGAGTGACAATTCCTCTTGAGAGATACCTGATTTATGCCTTAAATTTTTTAAATTTTTACCAAGTTTTTCTTTAATATTTTTATTGATCATTTTTCTATTGTGGAGAAAAGCTGAACACAAATTCCACGATTGACAGTCGGGGGTAAATTTGTTATAATCATTCTATTGCAAGACTGTTAGTTGAGAAGGGATGAAAAGTTAAGGAGATTAAAATGTTGAAAAAATATTTCGCAGATAACAATCTGCCCCGTTTTGTGAAAGGCTTTGAAATTGCTGCATTTACATTGGCAGAAGTTCTTATCACACTAGGAATTATTGGAGTGGTTGCTGCAATAACAATACCGGTTATCATACAAAAATATAATGAAAAAGTTACTGTCAACAGGGTTAAAAAAGTTTATTCAGTATTGTCTCAAGCATTTAAAATGGCTGTAGAAGAAAACGGAACACCTGACAATTGGGGCTTGATATCTGGGCATAATGACAGTGTAACAAAATTAGTGCCGTACCTTCATGTATATAAACACTGTATGGATAGAAACAAGAATTGTTTTCCAATAGTTAAGATTACTTCTTTAGATGGCAGCACTAATTGGAATTTTAATGATTTTTATAATACTCTTACAGGCGGTTTTATACTTAATGACGGAACTTTTGTTGTTACTTACTATACACACTCAACAGATTGTTCAAGAGAATATGGCACAAGTAAAATGTTAAAAAACGGCTGCAGTACTATTATTACAGATATTAATGGTGAAAAAGGTCCAAACAGAATAGGCAAAGATATATTTTGTTTCTATTTGACAAAATATGGTATATTTCCAGCAGGAAGCAAAGAAGATACAACATTAAATATGACTACAAAATGTAATATTAATGTAAAAAATGGAGAAAACGGTTATGCTTGCAGTGCATGGCTGTTATTAAACGAAAATATGGATTATTTACATAAATCTGATTTAGAATGGTAAGATATCGAAACAAGTTCGGAATGACATTATGTTTATCTCTTAATAATATTGGTGGTAACATATATATAACTCCTTGACTATATTACTTGAAATATATATTAACTTTTGCTAATATATATATATAATGTTTGAGAGGGATTTGAAAAAGAAAGTAATAGCAGGAGCAGTGAGTTTAGGGCTTATTTTTTCTGCTGGTTTTTATTTTTCTGTAATTTACCAATCGCCTGAGAGAACGGATGAAATATATTCTGCGGCTCTGGAAGATTTTAATAAAGGTGATTATCAAAATGCATATTATCTTTTTTCAAAAATCACCATGTTCTCAAATTTGAAACCGATTGCTATCTATCACCGTGCCGAGTGTGCTAAAATGCTTGGCGATGATAAATCCGAAATAAAGCAGTACGAAATATTATTTAATAATTATCCGAAACATAAATTGAGTGTCCGATCAAGGTACCTTGCAGGGCAAAAACTCGTTGAAACAAAACCGCATGTCGCTAAAAAATATTTTGAAAATATAATACATAATTTCCCTGATACGGATTATGCATTGGCGTCTGAATATTATCTTGGGATTCTTCTTGAAAATAAATATAAGGACAATCAAATTGTGCCTGTTTCTGTTAAAGATGATGTACAAAATTATTTCAGACATTATTTGAAAAAAGCACCTTCCGGTACGCATGCTCTTAACGTTGTTAATCACTGGCTTGGATTTGTTCAGGATATCTCAAAGGACGATTATCTTTTAATGGCAAATACATGCTACTTATTTGACGAATACGCAAAAGCAAAAGAACTTATTCAAAAAGCAGATATTAACGAAAATTGGGCAATGGATGTAAAAATTTCTTATGCTCTAAAAGATTATAAACGTGCAAAGAATTTAACGGAAAATGGTATTGAAAAACGTTCACAATATGTACCTGATGAACAGATAATTGATGCAATTGACATTTACAATAGCCTTTCGACATCAAAAAGTAAGGCTGTAGAAAGGCTTTTGTCTCTTTCTAAAGGTAAAGGACGCGATTACCTTTTGAGTTTAAAATGCCAAAATGTTCAACAGAAAGATAAAGCGGCATGCTACAGTAATTTATATCTGCAGTATCCGGAAGGCAGGTTTTCTGCTGATGCTCTGGCAAATATATTTTTTGCAAAAATAAAAGCGCATGATTATGTTAATGCTAAAAAAATAGGCCTGGATCATCTGCGGAAATTTCCAGATGCAAATTCTTCCCCTATGGTCATGTTCTGGCTTGGAAAAATTTCTGAAAAAACAAATGACTATGACGGATATACAAGTTTTTATGAAGGTGTAATAAATAAATATCCGGATTCTTACTATGCATATAGAGCATATTTGAAGTTGAGCCGCATTACAGGTCCTTTAATTACAAGTTATATAAATCCAAAACCTGTCGTATATCCTTATAAATATTCTCATAATAATATCATAGTAAAACTTGTTGATTTAAAAGATTATGATGTTGTAAATGAGATTGCGGGGAATGACGAATTTATAAAAAGCTGGGTGCTTTATAAAAAAGGCGACTATTCACACAGCATGCTTGTAGCCCGTGATGCAATGGAAAAAATAAAGGATAAGCCGGACAAATATGATTTAAGATGGCGGCTGATATACCCTGTTTTATACTATGATGATATTCAAAAATATGCATCGGAAACAGGAAATAATCCGCCTTTAATGCTTGCTCTTACACGGGAAGAAAGTTATTTTGATCCGCTGGCACAGAGTATTGCTGGAGCGAGTGGATTGATGCAGTTAATGCCGTCTACTGCAAATGAAATTAATATAAAATTTAAACTTGGCATGAATATATCCGAAGCTCTGTTTAATCCATATAAAAATTTAAAATTAGGTAATTACTATTATGAATTTTTGCGAAAAAATCTTGAGGGCTATGATATATCATCTGTAGCAGCTTACAACGGCGGTATAGGCTCAATTCAGCGCTGGAAAACAACGCTTCATTATAACGATACAGATGAATTTGTTGAACAAATTCCCTATCCGGAAACCCAAAATTATGTAAAAAAAGTATTTAGAAGCTACTGGAACTATATAAGAATATATAACGGAAATGAATAGTTATTGTAAATATATTCTTCTCACGCTTGAGAAAAATCCAAAATTATGTTAAAATAAAAAAGTAGTATAAAAAAAGAAAGGAATGATGTATGAAGAGATTTATTATGCCTGAAACCCTCGGGGGGGGGGCGATTTCGAGCTTTTAGAAAATGATTTATCTAAGAGGTCAAGAAGTCAAGCAAGTTTACAAAATGTCATCCTTAATTTATTTCAGGCTCTGTTCTTCCTTCCCTTATTAGGGAAGGATAATAGGATGGGTAACTATTTCAGCTTATCCAAGTTGCTACCCACCCCTACCCCCTCCCTAATAAGGGCGTGGACACAAGCATTCTCTCTTCGACCTTTACTCAATAAAAGACGCAAAGCAGCTTTTACGTTGTCAGAGGTATTAATAACTCTTGGAGTCATAGGTGTAGTAGCAGCTTTAACAATGCCTTCATTAATCGCAAATTACCAGAAAAAAGTCTGGGTAAATCAGTTAAAGACAACATATTCAAAATTGAACGAAGGTTTCCGACAAATGATGGCAAAAGAAGGTTGTACAGATTTGCAGTGTGTGGGGGTAATTGTAACAATTCCTTCGGGAGCATCGCTTTCTGCAGAATACAAAAATTTTTTTAAAAGCAAAGTGCTTGAGACATTTAAACTTTCTAATGTCACTAATTTTGATGAATTATCCCTAACCTCAAATACATATCAATACACAGTAAAAGCAGGTCAGGTAACAACGCAATTTGCTATGTATATCGATGAAAATCTCAAGCAATCATACTATAGGAATGGCTTCTTTGGTACAACTCCAGATGGTGCAATTTTATTTTTTGATTTCCCATATGGCAATAATATAAACGAAGGAGCTATGATTATTGCAGACATAAACGGGCAAAAAGGACCTAATACACTAGGTAGAGATATTTTCTGGTTTATGTTAACTGATAAACAAGTCGTAACATACGGAGGTCGTCTTAGTTGGGAATTTTCTAACACTGACGAAACATACGATGAATATTCTGAAATTATGAAAAATGCTTGTTTGTACTACGATGTTGGTGTAAGCTGTGCTGGACTAATTGAAAATGACGGCTGGAAAATGAATTATTAATTGTTAATAAAAAAAGACCTGCAGTAAGCAGGTCTTTTTACATGCTTTTTCGGGGCATGCTTTTATGACATGTTTTTTCTTATATTTTCTTTTTGTTTGTCAATTTTTTTGATTCTTTTCTCTATAGATTTAATTTGTTTATCCAGAGCTTTTCTTTCTGCTTTAATAGCTTTGTATTGAGCATCTACATCCGCATATTTTGATTTGTAGTTTAATAATTCATTTCTTACATCAACTTGAGCATTATCAAGCTGTATGATTGCGTTTTCCATTTTGGAATTTCCTGCAGGCTCATCAAGTGTTCTTGGAACAGAAGTTGAAACAGACCCTGTTGTAGTAGTAGATGATGTTCTCACAGGTGTTCCGTATACAGTATCATCAAAATTTAACGGTGTAAAAGCATTTCCGTCTGCAAATGCTGCACAAGAGCATGCTAATAAAATTGATAAAGATACAACACAATTTCTTAAAGTTTTTTTCATGCTAACTCTCCTTTATTATAAATATATTTATTACAAGACAATATTATACTGATAGTATATCCTACGTTATTCAAAAAAAACTCATACAAAAAAATGAAAAATATTATGGAACTTTTTTGTCATGCAAACGTCTTTGAATGTGGTGTGTTTTATAATTATGAATTTTTGTAAATGGTATAAATGCTTGAAAATAAAGAGTTTCCGACTTAAACAAGAAAATTCTGTAAAAAAACATGAAAAAAAGTGCTTGACTTTAAAATTTCTTTTGCATACAATCAAAGACGTGCCCAGTGCACAGCGAACCTTTAAAAATCAACTACATCGTTGACATAACGTTAAGAAATTTTAAAGAATTTAAAACAAACTACTTGACAATAAAAATTGACGATGTAAGATAAAAAATGCAGATGACACTAGCAGTTAATAAATTGAATGCATCTGATTATATAATATAAAGGAAGTAAACCCCGATTTAAAATGTAAATATTTTAAAATTGTGTCTGCGTTAGCAGAGCTTCAAATGAAGCGGTCGAAAAAGTTTACTCCGTACCTTGACAACAGAATAGCTGAAAAACAATACTTTGTTAATTCTAAAAACGAATGATAAAGGACACGTTAAGCGTAACGCTTAGCGATAAGTAATGAGCTAGAAACTGCTTCTTTAGAAGCAGATACTAATAACTTTCTGACAATGGAGAGTTTGATCCTGGCTCAGGACGAACGCTGGCGGCGTGCTTCATACATGCAAGTCGAA
>CALUVW010000016.1 GCA_944324315.1 Candidatus Gastranaerophilales bacterium
CTTGATTCAAAAGTACCGAAGCCTACTAATGTAACTTTTTTACCTTTAGAAACTGTTTTTTGGATAGTTTCAATTAAAGCTCCCAAAACTTCAGCAGCTTCTTTTTGTGTTACGTTAGATTTTTTTGCAATTTCTTGTACTAATTCTTCTTTGTTCATAATAAAACTCCTTCTCTCTTTGTACAAGTTTTATTATAGCCTAATTTATTTTAAAATCAAGTATTTTAAAGATTTTTAACACTTTTTTTACGATAAAACATACAAATAGAGGATAATGTATTACAAAAAGTAATGAAATTTCGCAATTTTAGCATTTCATTTAAGTTTTTGATATAATATTGGAGGAATTATACAAGGAAGTACACAAGGTATTTTGAAATGAAAGAAAGAATTCTATTATTTACAATAGTATTTGGACTCGGAATTTTTATATATATCTTTCAAAGTTACTTTAACACAGTATGGGGACTGGCTCTTTTATGTACGTTCATGTTCATTTATGCCATGTTTATGCATCTTTCATACAAACTGCAAAAACGTAAATTGCAAAAATTTCCGCAAATTATTAATGAAAGTTACAAACCTTTTGTTTCTGTCTTGATTCCGGCACATAATGAAGAAGCAGTTATATCAAATACCGTTCAAAATATTTTAAACATGGATTATGAAAATTTTGAAGTTATTGTAATTGATGACAGAAGCACTGATAATACAGCATCCGTTATAAAAGATCTAGAACAAAAATATGAAAAAGTTACTGCTTTAATAAGACCAACAGACGCATTCCCGGGAAAATCCGCCGTCTTAAACGATGCGTTTAAAATAGCAAAAGGCGAAGCTGTTCTTGTTTTTGACGCTGATGCAACAGTTGAACCGGATTTCTTGTCAAAACTTATCCCTTATCTTGAACCTAAGGATGTTGGAGCAGTTCAGGCTAGAAAAGTAATCAGGAATAAAAACGTAAATCTTCTGACCAGATGCCAGAATAACGAATATACAATGGATACTCATTTTCAGGTCGGCAGAGATTCTGTTAAAGGCGCGGTTGAACTTCGCGGCAACGGAGAACTTATAAAACGGCAGGCCATTGATGATATCGGAGGCTGGAATAATTATACACTGGTAGATGATTTAGATATGTCTACACGATTACATATAAAAGGCTGGGATATAAGATTTTGTCCTGACGCGATTGTTTATGAAGAAGGGATTATATATTTAAGACCGCTATACAGACAGAGACGGAGATGGCTGGAAGGAACAATCAGAAGATATTTAGAATATGCAGGAGATGTATTATTTTCAAAAGACATGTCACTCCGTGCAAGTCTTGATATGACTGCATATATATCTGAATTTATAATGCCCGGCTGGCTTTTAATGGAAATTCTTATAAGAGGTTTTAAAGTGCTTGCGAAACAAGCATCCCCGCATATGCTTTATTCATCTATGGTTATAGGATGTGTAATATGTTTCGGATTTTTCTTTGCGGCACGATATGCCCTGAGGCGCTATGATTACATGCCAAGACTGGATGCAACATTTGAAGCTCTTGAAACATCTGTTTACTTATTTATTATATGGTTTCCGCTTGTTTTATATATATGCTTTAAAATACTTTTCATGAAAAAAGATATGAACTGGGGGAAAACCGCTCACGGACTTGTTATGGAAGAAGAAGCAAGTATCAAAGCATTTATTAAAAAAGAATTACAAAAAACAAAAGAATATACTAAAGAATATACAGAAAAGTATAGAGAAAAATTAAAACAAATACTGGCTGAAAGACCCTCTGAAGCGGACGTTAAAAACTACACAAAAACCGACAAAGAGGATTAAAAAAAGGAGAAAAATAAAAAATGGTTACAGAAACAATTATTGACGTAAGAAATAAAATTAGATCAGTTCCGGATTTTCCTAAAAAAGGAATTATATTCCGCGATATTACAACAGCACTGAAAGACCCTGAAACATTAAAGGTAATGATAGACTATCTTTGTTCACAATTCAAGGATGTAAAAATAGATTATGTTGCAGGAATAGAAAGCCGTGGCTTTATATTTGGCATGCCTATGGCATATAAACTCAATGCAGGTTTTGTTCCTATTAGAAAACCAAATAAATTACCTGCAGAAACGTACTCCCAGGAATATTCACTAGAATACGGCACTGATAAGATTGAAGTACATAAAGATGCTTTTGAACCTGGTGCAAATGTTCTAATTGTAGACGATTTGCTTGCAACAGGTGGAACAGCAGAAGCTGCCTGCAAACTTGTCAAAAAAACAGGAGCAAACCTTGTTGGTATTGCATTTTTAATCGAACTGACAGATCTTAACGGCAGAGAAAAACTTACAGATTCCCCCAGAACTGTTTCAATGTTAGAATATTAAAAAATCGGGCATAATGCCTGATTTTTTTTATCTTTTATAAATATGTTCTTTTGTCACTGCAACATTTTCAGCCATATAATTTTTCAAATATTCAACAGCATCAAAAGGAGTGTCTGCAATATAATATAATTTTCTAGCGACATCACGCGCAAAATTTTGCGCAATAATTTCCTCAAAAAAGGCTACTAGTTTATTATAAAAACCATTTGTATTTAATAAAATTATGGGTTTTTGATTATATCCTAGCTGCTTTTGGACAATCATTTCAGATAATTCTTCAAGAGTGCCGAACCCTCCGGGAAGAGCAACTACAGCATCGGATATTTCATCCATTTTGGCTTTCCTGCTCCGCATACATGGAGTGACAAAAAGCTCTACACATTCATCTGTGTGCACTCCCATATTATGCAATTTTTCAGGCATTACTCCAATTATTTGGGAACCGTTTTCTTTAACTTTTTTAGCGCAAGTCCACATAAGACCGAGAGAACTTCCGCCGTAAACCATGTCAAATCCGGCTTTCCCGAGTAAATCTCCAAGCTCTTCTGCCGCATCATAAAAAGATTTATCAAGATAATTACAGGAAGAAGCAAAAACACAAACCCTTTTGATATTACTCATCAAATCCTCCGCCAATCTTATAATAATATGAACAGCTAACCCCTGTGCCAGACGAAGAACAGTCTTTCCGTAAATCTTCCATACTTAAATCAAAACCAAAAGGTTCAATTTTACCGCCGTCATAAATATTAACACCAAAAATATCCTTTCCCCAACGATTAGGCGGTAAAATACCATTCATATCAAACATCATTATGAACAAAGCATCTGTCATTTTTTCATTTTTAATATCTTTTATGCCGACAATTGTATTATTTTCTGCGAAATAAAAATCATCAAAAAAATAAGTTTGCCCTTTATATATGCGACTCCCATTCATATAACGTGGTTTGTAATGACGTATACCGTAGTTTCCTGTATTAATTCTTAAATATGGTCTGACTATAGCAAGAAGCAATTTTTCTCTTTCCTGAGACGTTTTTGCTTTATTCATACTTTTTATTATATCATCGGACACATGGGCATTAATTACTGAAAACATATATTCCACCCGGTTATATTTTTCATTCCATTTAGATATAAAATTTGCCTGCCTGTTGTTTTCAATAGAAACAGGCATGATTAGCAAAAGAACACCAAGCATCACAAATAATGCAACAGAATATTCCAGTTTCCAATAACCTTTTTTTGCCATCCGCTCTCCTTAAGCCATGTCTATACGTTTTTTTTCTTCAACTAATTTATCATATACCCATTCAGGAACGAAATTTTTACCCAGAATAATCTGTCCGTTCATTATATTAGGTGCATGAAAATCCGAACCGCCCGTTACAATAAGTCCGAGTTCTTCAGCCATTGAAGAAAAATATTCAACACAAGCCGGAGTATGTTTTCTGTGGTAAGCTTCAATTCCTCTCAAACCGTACTGCATAAGTTCTTTTATTAAACTTTCCGCAATATCCAGATCATGCGGGTGAGCAATAACAGGAACACCGCCGGCATCATAGATAATTTCGACAGCATCCTGAGGGGATACGGTCTTTCTCTGAACATAAACAGGCGAATCATCATGAATATATTTTGAATAAGCTTCTATAACGCTTGTGGTTCCGCCGGCATTTGTAATAGCTTTTGCAATATGAGGGCGCCCTATGCTGCCGCCTTCCGCAACCTGTTTTTTGATATCTTCAAATTTAATTCTGATACCTTCTTTTTTTGCAAGCAGACCCAGAATTTCCTTTGTCTGCTTTACACGTGCCTGTTGCTGGACTTTCAACAATTCTTGAAAATCACTATTGGTTACATCCATAAAATAGCCTAAGATATGAACTTCGTAATTTTTATACAGCGTATTAACTTCAATACCTTGGATAATCTCTAATTTATTTTCTTTATGTTCTTTTTTTAAATAGTCCTTTGCTGCCTGATACGACAGAATATTATCATGATCAGTCAAAGCTATTGCCTGAAGTCCGACATCAATTGCTGTGTCGACAATCTTTTCAGGCGAAAACACTCCGTCTGAATAGAATGTATGAATGTGCAAATCACTTTTCATTTTCCTCTTCCTTTTTACTTTTATCTGCATAACAAAAAACTCTTTTTATAGCAACAGTATGCCCGCTGACTTGATTAAATTCAACTTCAACAGCATTAATTTGGACGACATTACTGTCTGCTACATCATATCGCTCGGGAATTACAGTAGTAAAACGGTTAAGAGAAGTTTTGTAATCCATTCCTATAACACTTTCAGCCGCCCCGCAAAAACCTGCATCTGTTATATATCCCATATTATTAATAATCTGCTCATCGGCAGTCTGAACATGTGTATGAGTTCCAAAAAATGCGCTTACACCGAGTTCAGAACAAAATCTTGCAAAGCAAATTTTTTCAGCAGTAGCTTCTGCATGAAAATCAACAATAACAATCGGAGTAACAGTTTTTAAATGTTCTATTTCACTTTTTACAACAGTCCACGGAGATTCAACAGGAGATAAAAATACTCTGCCAAGAACATTTATAACCCCTATTTTAATTCCGCCTTCAATTTCAAAAACACGACTTCCAACACCGGGCGTATTTTTCGGGTAATTAAACGGCCTTATTAATTTATCGGCTTTATCAATGTAGTTAAAAATTTCTTTTTTGTCCCAAATATGGTTGCCTGATGTCATACAATTAATTCCATATTCGGATAATTCGTTATAATTCTTTTCAGTAAGTCCAAAGCCATGAGATGCATTTTCAACATTTGCTATGATAAAATCATAATTTAATTTATATTTTTCCAAAAAATCCCGTACTGCAAATCTACCCGGTCTGCCGACCAGATCGCCAAAAAATAATATTTTTAAAGTTTCATCATCACTCTTTATCATAATTTATACATCCAGATGTCCTGAGGGCAGGAAGTCAGGCTGTTATCAAAATCAGCTTGCCCTCCTGTCTTCTGAACTTCTTGCCTTCTATTTTGCTACTTCCGTAGTTCTAAACTCTCTTACAACCGTAACCCTGATTTGTCCGGGGTAATCAAGCTCATCTTCAATACGTTTTGCAACATCTCTTGCAAGTTTTTGGGACGCAAGATCATCAAATCTTTCAGCTTCAACGATAATCCTGACTTCACGCCCTGCCTGAACAGCAAATGACTGTTTAATACCATCATAACTATTGACGATTTCTTCAATCTTTTGCAGACGTTTAATATAAATTTCAAGAGTATCGCGTCTTGCGCCGGGTCTGCCTGCAGAAATTGCGTCAGCCACTTTTACAAGGACAGCTTCAATAGTATTGGCGACAACATCATCATGATGAGCCTCAATTGCATGAATAACTTCAGGTCTTTCACCATATCTAGACGCAATTTCAACTCCGAGTTGAATATGTGTGCCTTCCTGGGTTTGATCAACAGCTTTTCCTATATCGTGTAAAAGCCCTGCACGTTTTGCGATTTTCTCATTTGCACCTATCTCAGCAGCTAACATGCCTGCAATATGACCGACTTCAAGTGAATGCTTCAAAACATTTTGACCGTAACTTGTTCTGTAATAAAGACGGCCAAGAGTTTTTATGAGTTCTTTGTTTAAACCCATAACGCCCATTTCAAGTGCAGCATTTTCACCTTCTTCCCAGATTTTTTTGTCTATTTCCTGCTGTGCCTTTTCAACCATTTCTTCGATACGTACAGGGTGAATACGTCCGTCTACTATCAACTTTTCAAGTGCAAGTTTCGCAATCTCACGTCTCACAGGATCAAAGCTTGATAATACAACGGCTTCAGGTGTATCATCTATAATTAAATCAACACCTGTCAAAGTTTCTAACGCTCTAATATTACGTCCTTCACGCCCGATTATACGACCTTTCATTTCATCATTAGGCAAAGCAACAACAGAAACTGTTGTTTCAACAACCTGTTCAATCATACATCTTTGCATTGTTGTTGATAAAATTTCTTTTGCCTTTTCCAATGACGTTTCTTTTATTCTTGCTTCATTTTCTCTTATAAGCTGCATCTGTTCCTGAGCTAGATCATGTTTTAGCTGATCGAGAAGCATATTTTTAGCATCCTCTGCAGACATCCCCGAAATTCTCTCAAGTTCAGTTGTTTGCTTTTGTACTATTTCAGCAAGATAATCTTCTTTTTCAAGAAGTTCATCCAATTTTCTTTGCGCTTGCAAGTCTTTTTCAGTATATTCTTGAATTTTATCTTCAAGCATATCCTCTCTTTTAGCTAATTTTTGTTCCTGTCTTGCAAGCTCCTGACGTCTCTCTCTTTCTTCTTCATTAAGTTTTTCTCTATCATTTTGCAATTCTTCAATTGCTTTAATTCTTGCTTCTTTAAGAAGCAATTTTTCTTTCTCTTCCAATGCTTTTTTGTCTTTTTCGACAGATTGAAGCACGGATTTGGTTTTGCTCTGCTGGACAAACAGCACAGCGATTAATGCTATTACCGCAATAACCGCAATAATTAATAAAAAGTCCATAAAGTTTTATACCTTATCCTTTTCTATTTTTTAATAATACACGCAATGCCCGATACATATATCCTATCGAGCTTCCATTAAATTTTATTTTAAGTGAATTTTATTGCATATATTTCCAAAAAATATTTACCTACTACATCTGTCAATATAATAGCATACAAATATATATTTGTATAGTACAAATTTATTTTTTGATACATAAAATTAAAACTTTTATTTTATATTCGCACTAAATATATTTTTGAAAATTTTTCAATAATAAAGATTTCAAATTGTCTAATTCGTTTTCTGATGTTTTTGCATTAAAACCGTTTAGAGAAAATCCAGGAATAATTTCATGTTTTTTTGCTGCAGAATCAAGTGCAACTCTGGTTGAAAAACTTAATGGAAGAGAAGAATAAAGATCATACTTTCTCTTTTTTGCTGCCGCATTTTTACTGTGCGCAAATATATAATCAATTAAATTAAATTCAACCTTTAAAATACCGTTGTCACTATTGAAATGTCTTAATAAATCTAATCCCGAATTTTCTGATTGGTCAAACTTTTTTAAATTATATTTATGGCTGATAATACCAAACTTATCATTACTTACTGTCACCGAGCCATCCGCACAACAGTTAATTACTGTTGCAGTATCTCCTTTTTGGCTTATATTTGAGACTATCTCGCTGACCTCGCCTAATTCAAAACAGTCTTTCGCATTTTTCAAAGCAGCTCTTATAGCAGTACCTTTCAATTGAGCTGTAAAAGCAGGTTGGGGGTAATTATTGAGAGAGTTTATTTTTAGATCCATTATCTACCTCTTTTTTTAATTTTTAAAACATGTAAAAAAAAATTTTGTTATTAATAAATTTTTAATTTACAATTCTTCAAAAAAAGTGTATAATTATGTCATTAAAAAGGAGAGAGACAAATATGGAAATTAAATTTTCACAAGATGTTAAAAACACTCCTGTTGAAGTTCTGGTTATCAACAAATTTGAAGGGGAAAAAACTTCACAGGAACTTGCCAATACTTATGCGGTAGATAAAGACCATTTCGAAGGCAAATTCGGACAAACTTATCTTTTACATACACTCGGACAAATTCCAGCAGATAAAATTTTAGTTATCGGTTTTGGTAAAAAAGAAGAATTTGATCATAACAAAATGAGAGAAGCAGTTGCAAAAGCTGTAAAAAAACTACATCAAATCAAAGCAAAAAAAGCAAAATTTGATTTTAATGTAAACGCTGATTACGGAAAATCCGCAGCAATCGGAGCAATGATTGCGGATTATGCTTATGACAAATACAAATCCGAAAAAGCTCATCACCTTGATGAAATTACCTTCACAAAATTTTCTGAAGATGATGTTAATGAAGGAATTATTTTTGGCGAAGCAATGAAATTTACAAGGGATTTAGCAAATACTCCGGCTCAAATTGCAACCCCTTCAAAACTTGCAGAAATTGCTAAAGGTCTTGAAGGAATTGAAACAAAAATATTTGATAAAGAAGAAATTGAAAGAATGGGAATGGGTGCTTACTTAGCCGTAGGTCAGGGAAGCATTCAGCCGCCAAAATTCATTCACATGAAATATACAGGTAAAAACGTTAAGAAAAAAATAGCCCTTATCGGAAAAGGCATTTGCTTTGATTCTGGCGGACTCGATATTAAACCGCCATCATCAATGCTTACGATGAAAGATGATATGTCTGGTGCGGCATGTATTTTAGGTGTAATGAGGGCATTAACGGAACTCAAACCGGATATGGAAGTCCACGGAATTATTGCAGCTTGCGAAAATATGCCGTCAGGTTCATCTTACAAACCCGGCGATATCCTAACTGCCAAAAACGGAAAAACAATTGAAGTAGATAACACAGATGCAGAAGGCAGATTAACCCTTGCTGATGCACTCTGTTATGCGTGCGAACTCGGTGTTGATGAAGTTATAGATATAGCAACCCTTACAGGTGCGTGCATGGTAGCTCTGGGAACAGTTGCATCAGGTATTATGGGCAACGATGAACAAATGATAGAAAGATTAATCCAGACAGCAAAAGATTCAGGCGAAACATTCTGGCAGTTACCGATGTTCAAAGAATATATGGACAGCCTGAAATCCGACATTGCAGATATGAAAAACACAGGATCGCGCTACGGCGGAGCATCAGCAGCAGGCGTATTTTTACAGGAATTTGTAAAAGATACAAAATGGTGCCATATAGATATTGCAGGAACCGCGTATCTTGAAAAACCGCAGAAAGAATTTATAGCAGGCGCAACAGGCGCAGGCGTAAGAACCCTTTTGAACTATGTAACAAGATAATAATTTAACCAGGTCGGGCTTCTGCCCGACCTGGTATTTACTGCCACACTGAACTTGTTCCAGTGTCATATCCTTAAAAACGACCTACTTTCGCTAAAAATTCACCAACTTTTCTTAGCCATCTTTTTGCAATAGGCGAAAGTTTTTCTAAAGAATCTCTGGATATTGTCCCGTTACCATCAGTAGGAATTTTAAATTCGTATATTTCTCTAATGTTTCCTCCGATACGCTTACCGGAAAGTGTTAATTTATCTCCATCAATAATTTTAAACTCCTTAGGATTAATTACAGAAGAAACACCTTCGCGAAATCTTGTAATAGTAGAACCGGATCTCCCTTTTGTTGTCAATGGTTCTGAAACTGATCCGTCATATTTAATTTCACGTAAAGTTGCCTTATAAGACTTAGGGTCACCAGGAATTGTATTTGTTTCTTTTGTAAATAAATAAGTATCACCACGATGTTTAAATAATCTTGTTTCAATTGACATAATTTCTACCTGCTTTCTTTTTTTGTTATTACCTACACATTTTTATAAAGTTTTGCAGGTCAAAAAAATTGCTACGGGCGCAATACATCCTATCCTATCCTATCCTATGAGGATTATATCAAGGGTTTCAGCTGTTTTAAATTCATCTTTACATTTTGTTACATTTATAAACCTACCCCCCCCCCTGCAACTCTCTTTTTAGTTTACTACAACAAAAACTTATTTCCCAAAATATTTTTCCAAACTATCCGCAATAGCTTTAGCATATTGTTTTTGAAATTCTGGATTAATTAAATTCGCGTTATCCTCAGGATTTATAAGATAGGAAACTTCTATTAAAAGGCTTAATGCATTTGTATTGCGTACAACAGCAAGACTTCCCTGCCTTACTTTGTCATTTGGCACGCCAATTTCTGATGTAATTGTATCCATAATTATATCAGCAAGAGGTTTTGCCTGCGAATAATAGTAATAAATACTTGTTCCACGATTTTTATTCGGATCTGCGCCATCAGGAAGAGCGTTTCCATGAATACTTAAAAATACAACTGAATCACCGTAATTTGCAATTTCAACCCTGTCTTTCAAACTTACATAATTATCACCGTTTCTGGTCATAATTACTCTTGCACCGCGTTTTTTAAGTTCTGTTTCCAAATATCTGGCAATAGAAAGATTTATGTCTTTTTCCTTATCTCCGAGACATCCGACACCGCCGATTTCGTCTCCGCCATGTCCTGCATCTATTGATATTCTTATATTGTGTAACGGACGCCATGAATTTGTAATTACAGGTTTTCTAATTTTCAATATAAAATCATTTCCCTGATATTCTCCGCTGTAACCTATTAATTTTCTTCCGCTTAATGCATCTTTGACAGGGAAATTCATAATATAAGTATTTTCCGGTTGATCCTTAATATTATAAAATTTCATAACAAAGGGATCTCCCTCAATCATTTCAAATGGCACTCTTTTGTTTAGATGAAATACAAACGTAAAATAATTATCACTGTCCAGATATTCATAGCCGCTTAATAGTGCCGGTTCAATATTATTATAATTATCTAATTTTACATTTGTTTTTGATATCCATCCGTAATTATCTTTTCCTAGAACAACACGGAAAAATCCATCCTTTTCACCGTCTACCTGTAATTTAATATCTCTTTGTAAGTGAGCCATTCTGTTTATGCCTGCATCAACCGGTGTTGAACGAAGCGGAGCCCCCTCTGTTGTGACAACAAAAGATTTAGTTTCTTTATACGGAACAAACGCAGCAGGTTTAAAAATTGTCTGCCTAATTACAGGCTTTGTAATAACAAAAATTTCTCTCTGCTCCCCAGATTGTAAAACAAAAGTATTTGAACCGTTATTCAATGGAACAACATAAGCAAACGCACCTGTCGGATGCAAAGGGACATTCTGCCCGTTGATTGTTAAAGGAGCGTCAGATGAACCAATAAAAAATGTGGATTTCGCATTTATCATAACATCATTTTTTTTCGGATACACAATATTAAAAGCTAAAGCTTCACTGCCTAAAAATACCAACCCCATTAATAAAACTAATTTTTTCATAACATTATTATACAACAAAGTTAAAATTATTTAATATTTAATTATATTGGACTTCCTTATGCTAAAATAAAAAAATAAAGAGGGATATGTTTTGAGAGAAAGATTACGAAAAAGAGAGCCGGAAAACGAAATTGAAAAGCGAAATAAATCATTTGACCGTATAGTTGGATTTTTACATATATTTTTTGCAGGCTTTATGGCACTGCTTATTATATATCTTTTCTTTATTATGGTGCTGGATGTCGGCAAATATAGAGCACGTGCAAAAAGCCAGAGAGTCGGAAGAATATTTTCAATGCGCGGGGATATTTATGATAGAAACGGAATAAAACTTGCAACCGACAAAGTATATTCCGATGTTTACGCACACCCCTCAGACTATGATCATTCTCCAGAAGAACTTGCAAAAATTTTGGCACCGATTTTGAAAATGCCTAAAGACACGCTTTTGCAAAAACTTAAAAAGCCGGGACCTGTAATAACTCTGAAAAAAGATATTGACAGGAGTACAGCAAAACAAATTGCAAAACTTCATCTCAGAGAAATAAGCCTCGGCAAAAAAAATACACGTGAATATCCGCAAGGCACGCTTGCCGCACATATTTTGGGGTATTACAATTTTGATGCTGATATTGCAAACGGGATTGAATATACTGCAAAAGACAAGCTTGAACATGTTATTAATACCGTAAAATACCAGAAAACTCGCGACGGTAAAATTATATACGATTTTACTACAGATCCTGTTGCAACAACCACAAACCCCAAGGGTGAAGACGTTACTTTAACCATAGACGCTGCAATACAACATATTTGCGAAAAAGAAATAGAAAAAATGGTTAAAGAAAAAGAAGCAGAGCGCGGGACAGTAATTGTTATGAATCCCAAAAACGGAGAAATACTTGCTTACGCTGTTTATCCTGCATTTGATCCAAACAATTATAAAAAAGCAACCCCGCAGCAGCTCAAAAACTGGACACTTACAGATGTATTTCCACCCGGTTCTACATTCAAAGCAATAACCGTTGCAAGCGCGATGGATTTGGGCAAAATTAATGAAAATTCCACAGTACTTGATACCGGAAAAACAACTATAGGCAAGTGGGAAATTAAAAATTACGATTATGACATTCATCCATACCCCGGAAACATTACCCTTGAATATTTATTTGAACATTCAAGCAACATCGGGGCAATTAATGTTGCCAAAACAATGTCTCCGTCAGAATTTTACGGAGTTCTGAAAAAATTCGGTTTTGGAGCAAAAACAGGGATTGACTTACCAGGCGAATCCTCAGGGCTTCTTCCATACTGGACATACTGGGATCAGGGAATACTTGCAACAATGTCATACGGTTACGGAACATCTGTTACCGCTATCCAAATGATTTCTGCGGTTCAGGCTATTGCTAATAACGGAGTAAGAATAACACCGCATGTTATAAAATATTCACAAGAAGAATATGACAACAAAATTCATCATATACAGGTTATAAAACCGGAAACAGCTCAAGCTATTACACGTTTGCTTGCAGCCAGTGTAAATAACGGCCGTTCTGTTGTTAAAATGGATAAATACAATGTTGCGGCAAAAACAGGTACTTCAAGAAAACCAAAAGAAGGAGGCAGCGGCTATACGCCTTATATGTATACTTCTACAATAGGTTATTTCCCCGCTTCAGATCCGCAAGTGCTTGTATACGTAATGGTAGACAGTGCAAAAGTAGGCGCGATATGGGGTAACACAGTTGCAGGACCTGTTTTCCATGAGGTTACAACCCAAATTGCCCGCATAATGAATCTTAAACCTGATAAAATTAAACAGCCAAAGAAAAATTAAGGAGACAGATAAATGAAACTTGATGAACTTATTGAATATTTGGATTACAAAGATTTAATAAACTTTAAAAATATTGATATAACAGGAATATCTTATAATTCTAAAACAACAAAAAAGGGAGACATTTTTGTATGTCTGGTCGGGGAGCATACTGACGGTCATGAGTATGCAAAAAATGCGATTGAAAACGGAGCATCCGCACTACTTGTCGAAAGAAAAGTTGAAGGAGTGAAAGTTCCGCAAATTGTTGTTTGTTCAACAAGACATAAAATAGCTGATATTGCAGACAGATTTTATTCCAGTCCGTCAAAGGGTATAGATCTTATAGGCATTACAGGAACCAATGGCAAAACAACAGTAACGCATTTAATCCAAAAAATATTTGAAGAAAACGGTCAAAAATGTGCGCTTATCGGAACTTTAGGATACAAACTTTCTTCAAACGGTGAATATAGAGACGCAAAACACACAACTCCTCAGGCACCGGAATTACAGGCAACATTAAGAATGATTAAAGATGTTGAAAAAATTGACAATGTTGTAATGGAAGTAAGTTCCCACGCACTTGATCAAAATCGTGTGGGAGGCTGCAGATTTAACGGCGCTGTATTCACTAATCTGACTCAGGATCACCTAGATTACCATATAACAATGGATAACTATTTCAAGGCAAAGGCACTGCTTTTCCAGTCACTTCGCCCTCGCTGTGATATGGGAAGCGAAACCGCAAATTCCGGAGATGGAATTCCTTTCGCTGTTATCAATGCTGATGATGAATATGGCGACCGATTTATAAGCGTAGTTCCTGAAGGAGTAAATATTTTCACATACGGCGTCAAACAACAAAGTGATGTTATGGCAAAAAATATAAACTTTTCTCTCAACGGGGCGGAATTTACTCTGGTTATAAGTTCTCATGCTCAGATGGAAGAAAATAAACAAGATAATTCAATGCCCAAAGAATACAAAGTAAATTTGCATATGAACGGTATGTTCAGCGTCTATAACGTACTGGCTGCTGTCACAACAGCTCTTGCAACAGGAATTGATATCCAAATTGCACTAAAGGCACTGCAGAATGTTAAAGGTGTTGCAGGCAGATTTGAAGTTGTCGTAAAAAAACCGCTTGTAATTGTCGACTATGCACATACTCCGGATGGTCTTGAAAATGTCTTGAGATCAGCAAGAGAGATTACTCCTGAAGACGGCAAACTTATCTGTCTGTTTGGCTGCGGCGGAGACAGAGATGCTACTAAACGCCCTAAAATGGGTGCTATAGCGGAAAGACTTGCAGACAAAATAGTTATAACAAGCGATAACCCGAGATCTGAAGATCCGCAAACAATTATTACGGATATTATTGCGGGATTAAAATCCGTTAACACAGAAAGCGTAATCGTAGAACCAGACAGGGGCGCAGCAATCGGACTTCTTAAAACAATTGCAGACAATAACGATGTTGTTGTAATTGCAGGCAAAGGACACGAAGACTACCAGATTTTAAAAGACAAAACAATACATTTTGACGACAGAGAAGAAGCACGAAAAGTCTTTGAAGGCAGCGTTATTTAATATAAAAAAAGGAGGTAAATACCTCCTTTTTTTATTATTAATACCATGGATAATCATCTTTAATTTCCCAATTGTCCAGCTGAATTAATGCACCACAATTCCATCTAAATTCCCTACGCACATTTTTGTTGCAGCCGTAAGTAGGATCATCTCTAAGTATATCGCGCTTTGACCTGTTTGTGTCGGTTCCTTGAGTCCGCCAGTTGAAAAATCCTACTTTCTTATCACTTTTATTGATAGCTAAAACAACTGAATCTCTGGAATAATCCGGATCTAATGTATAATCAAGTGTTCCGATTTTTTTAAAAGATGCAATTATATATAATACTAATGGGCTGTATACACCATTATACGTATCACCATCAGTTGAAAAAGTGAGGCTTGTTCCGTTACTTAAAACAATATAAGGTGCATTATTTATTCTGCCACGATTAATAATCTTAAAATATGGAACAAAATATGTATCCATCATTTTTTCAATATGATCAGGATCGTTTAGAGTCGTATTGCCGTCATTTACAACCTTCTCTCCGAAATTCCAGGTATCCGGATATCCATTATCTGCGACAGATGATAAAAACGCATTTGATACAATACTATAGGTTTGCTTAACTCTTGTTGCAAAAACTTTTTTCTGATGCTTTGCGATAAGTGTCGGCATTGTCATTGCAGCAACAACACCTATTATGCCAAGGGTAATAAGAACTTCTGCCAAAGTAAAAGCTGCTCGACGAATATTCTGAGACTGGGCTACGTGCGTAGCACCATCAATGATTAGGGAGGGTTGGGGTGGGTATTGATTATCACCCATCCTCTTATCCTTCCCTAATAAGGGAAGGAAGGTGTTTATGTTACAGACTTCGCTTCTATACCTCTTTGCGTCTTCGCATCTAATTACTAGATCCTGAAATAAATTCAGGATGACATTTTGTAAATTTGTTTGACTTCTTGACCTCTGGGCTTCATGACCTCTTGTTAGCTCGGAATCGCCCCCCCCCCGAGATTCTTAACATTTCGTAATGTCTTTTTCATAATTCTAACTCCTTTTCTTCGATTACTTTTATAGTTTAACATATATTCACAAGCTTTTCAATATCATGAATTATGGGTATAATATAAGAATGAAAACAAAATTATTAATTGAACAACATATTCACGGATGTTTCGGAATAAATTTTAATACCGCAAGTGTAGATGATATCTTACTTTTATCAAAGAAAATTTTAGCTTACGGTATCGGAGGAATATATCCGACAATTGTCACCGATTCTATTGAAAATACAAAACAGGCAATTGAAAATATTAAAACAGCTTCCGAAAAACAAACACCTGATATGGCAAAAATTTTGGGAATACATCTTGAAGGAATTTTCCTAAATCCAATAAAAAGAGGAATACATAACCCGCATCACTTTTTGCCTCTAACAGAAGATAATTACAGATTAATTGAAGATGATTTTATAAAAATTGTGACTCTTGCTCCCGAGCTTGATGAAAGTTTAATAAATTATCTTCTTTATAAAGGAATTAAAATTCAGGCAGGACACTGCATGGGTGGAAGTCTAACACACTGTAACGGTGTCACACATCTTTTTAATGCAATGTCAGGAATTACTCACCGCGGCAGTTCTACAGCCCTTTCGGCATTAATTAATGATAATATTTACACAGAAATTATAGCTGACGGCATACATATTTCCGATGCGGCGTTAAAACTCACATTTAAAGCTAAACCAAAAGATAAAATAATTTTAATCAGTGATTGCCTGCCCATAACTAAAAGTAATTTAAAAGAAATGATATTTTCCGATGAAAAAGTTTACTATGACGGAATTAAAGCAACATCAAAAGACGGCACTCTTGCAGGAAGCACAGCGCTTATATCAGACATTATAAAACGTCTTGCAAGCGTAAATCTTTTTGATCCTGAATTTATTAATAATCCGTATAACTATCATAATATAGATTTAGACGGATATATTGAATGGGACGAAGAATGGAATATCACAAATATCTACCATGGATAATCGTCTTTTAACTGCCAGTTGTCATAGAATAACATACTGCCGCAATATAATCGTTTATTCTTTGGTACATCTTTGTTGCAGCCGTACTGTCCATCATTTTTATACTCATTTCTTGTTTTGCCCTCATCTGTGTTAAAAAATTTCAAGCGATAATCAGTACTGCTGACATTAAAAGACATCAAAAAATCACGTCGGGAATAATCCCTGCTTTCATCTAAAAAATAAGAACTATTGTTATTCAAGCTGCCTATTATAAACACTTCTGTCTGTGCAAACTCAGTTTCATCTTCATTGAAGTCTCCATTTGGATAAAAGCTTAATGTAACTCCGTTGCTTAATACCATATAATATTGAAAATTTTCTTGACCTTCACCTATAACTTTTAAATATGGCTTAAAATATTTGGTTGCAATATTTTTCATATGTTCTTGGTGATTTTGATTATAGTTAGGATCTGTTGCATCAAAATTGGCAAATGCATCCCAGGTATTAGGTTCGCCATACTCTGCCACTGCTGAGATCATTGCATTGGATACTATGCTGTATGTTTGTTTTACTCTGTTTACAAAGACCTGTTTCTGGTGCTTTGCTATAAGGGTTGGCATTGTCAAAGCAGCAACTACACCAATGATGCCAAGCGTAATTAAGACCTCGGCAAGAGTGAAAGCGGCTTTACGTTTCTTGTTACTGGTATCAACATGTGCTGCGTTCTCTGAACGTGTAAATCCGAATATTTTTTTCATAAACTCCTCATTCCTTTTATAATGTAATATATCATTATTATAACAGATTTTTGTTGTTCTTACAACCCTCTGGAATATCTTGAAACGTGCAAAGGGTGTCCCATTTGAGATATTAATATTGCAGCGATTTCTTGTGGTAAACACTTTGAATATATGACTATTAGCGTTTTTGTATCCGATTAACACTGCCTGATATAAATTCATGATGACTTTAATTGCTTGACTTCTTGACCTCCGGACTTCCTGGCCTCTAATTAGCTCAAAATCGCCCCCCCCCCGAGGTTCTTAACTTTTCGTAATATATCTTCCATATTCCCGCTCCTCTTTTAAATCTCTTTCTATTTTATATTAACATATTTTTTTACTGATTTCAAGATGTTGATGTATAATTGAATTATGAATAGCGACAAAATAAAATCAGGAATAGCCAGAACTCCGCATCGCGGACTTTTGATGGCAGCAGGTGTAAGCAAAAAAAACATGCAAGCCCCTTTTATCGGAATAGCAAGCTCTTTCTCGGATTTAGTACCAGGGCATATTGGAATGCGGGATCTGGAAAGACAGATAGAAAAAGGTATACATACAGGCGGTGGACAGTCATTTGTATTCGGAGTACCGGCAATATGTGACGGAATTGCAATGGGGCACGGCGGGATGAGATATTCTCTTCCTTCCAGGGATTTAATTGCTGATTGTGTTGAGAGCGTAGCCGCTGCACATCAGCTTGACGGGATTGTTTTACTATCAAACTGCGATAAAATTACTCCCGGAATGTTAATCGGAGCATTACGTTTAAATATTCCTGCAATAATTGTTACTGCAGGTCCGATGTTGGATGGTGAGTGCCGCGGCCAGCACAAGTTGACTATGGTAACAGACTCATTTGAGGCTATAGGAAAATTTCGAAACGGCGAAATAACCGAGGAAGAACTATCCGCTTTTGAAGAAGAAGCCTGCCCTTCTGCGGGTGCCTGTCAGGGAATGTACACAGCCAATACAATGGCATGTTTAACAGAAGTTATGGGAATGAGTCTGCCTTTCTGCGCTTCATCCTCTGCAGTTTCATCAAAAAAAAGAAGAATTGCATTTGACAGCGGAATGCAAATTGTAGAACTTGTGAAAAAAAATATTAAACCGTCTGATATTATAACCCGTGACAGTTTAAGAAATGCCATAACAGCTGATTTAGCACTTGGCGGTTCTACAAATACTTTTTTACACATACTTGCACTCGCAAACGCTGGCGGTATAGACATTACGCTTAACGATTTTGAAGAATTAAGCGGAAAAATCCACCAGATTGTAAAAATTAATCCGTCATCTTCTTTAACAATGGCTGATTTTCATAATGCAGGCGGAGTTCCTGCCGTTATAAAATCTCTGGAAGAACTTTTATATGATACACAAACTGTTTCCGGAATTTCTACAAAAAATATCGCAAAAAATGCTTGGAAAGATAACAATATAATACCTGATTATAACCAATCAGACTACACTAAAGCAGGATTGGCCGTTTTATACGGTAATATTGCAAAAGACGGTTGTGTAATTAAAACATCCGGAGTTGCACCTGAATGCTATGAATTTGAAGGAATTGCAAAAACATTTGACAGTGAAGAAGAAGCTATGTCTGCACTTGAAAATGACAAAATAACAGAAGGCGATGTTATTGTAATACGCTATGAAGGACCTAAAGGCGGTCCAGGGATGCGGGAAATGCTTGCTCCGACATCACTGCTTGTCGGAAAAGGTCTGGGGAAAAAATGTGCACTTATAACAGACGGGAGATTCTCAGGCGCCACACGCGGGATTTGTGTAGGACATATTTGCCCCGAAGCGGCGAACGGAGGCGTTATTGCTCTGATTGAAAATGGCGATAAAATAAAAATTGATATAAATAACCGTTCGATTTCACTTTTAGTTGATGCAAATACTTTAGAAGAAAGAAAAAAACATCTTAAACCATTTGAACCAAAAGTTAAATCAGGTTACCTTTATAAATACGCGAACAATGTTCAGGATGCTTCACACGGAGCAATTGTCTGATGAAAAACTTACAAGATTTTAAAGAAGAAATTAATAAATGTTCCAAATGCGGTTTGTGTCAGGCAGTTTGCCCTGTCTATAAAATTACAGGGAATGACTGTGCCGTTTCCCGCGGAAAATTTGTTATGCTCGACGGTGTATTAAAAGGTGATTTAAAATTAAACAAAAATATAAATAAGTATATTGATTTATGCTTGAAATGCGGTAAATGCACAAATTTTTGTCCGAGCGGCATAGATGTTTGCAAAATATTTGAAACAGCGAAATATCAATATATAAAAAATACACTAAGCGGAAAAATCACATTCTTTATTCAATCAAAATTTATTTTTGGCAATTTTATTAATCTTTTCAAGCATATAACAAAACCTTTCAGAAAAAATATAAAGAGCAAAACCTCCCAAAAACTTAAGTTACTCTATTTTAAAGGTTGTGTAAATAATCTCTGTCCGAGAAATGACAATTATCTTGCAGCAATTCTAAAAAATACTGATATTGAAATTATTGAAAAAGACTTTGACTGCTGCGGCCTGCCATTTCTGTCAAGCGGAAATCTTGAAAGGTTTGAAGAAGTAAAAAAACACAATTTAAAAATGCTTGATTGTGACTTTGACTATATTCTGACTGATTGCGCAAGCTGTGAAAGCACTTTAAAACAATATACAGACGCAAAATTCATAAGTTTAGGGGAACTAATTTTAAAAGAAAATCTGAAATTTAAGTTTCCCAAGCCAATTAAAGTGACATTCCACAAGCCATGTCATCTCGAAAACGATGACTTTTTAGAACCGCTTTTAAAAAATTGTGAAAATGTAGAATATATAAAGATGGAAAATTATGATGATTGCTGCGGTTTTGCAGGTGAATTTGCACTGAAAAACCAAAAAATTTCAAGAAAAATCTCAAAGAAAAAAGCAGACAACATTATAAAAACCGGAGCTGATTATGTGATGACAACCTGTCCTGGCTGCATTTTAGGACTTCACCAAGGACTTTTAGGTCAAAAAAAATCTCCAAAACCTGTTTCTTTAACAAAATTTCTTTCAGTAGCAGGAATTGAACAGGGATAAATTTATTTTCCCAATTCACCGGCTTTTTCAGCAGTTTTTGAAATTACATCATAAAACAACTTTTGAGAAGCCTCATCATTCATAACAGAAATTCCTACAAATGTACAGCCGCCTTTGGTTGCGACATTATCAATTAATGTTTGAACAGGAATCTCTCCTCTGTTCATAACCATTTTAGCTGAACCTAAAGCTGTCTGTGTTGCAAGTTCCAATGATTTTTCATATTCAAGCCCGAGTTTTTCACCGGCACGCGCCATATCCTCTATAACCTTATAGAAAAAAGCAGGTCCTGATCCTGAAATTGCTGTTACAATATCTATCTGGTCTTCATCAACCTCAATAGCTTTGCCGATATTTGAAAGCAGCTCAAGAACAAATTCCACATCTTCTTCCTTAGCGTAAGCACCTTTACAAACTCCGCTCATTCCTTCAAGAACCAGCGCCGGAGTATTCGGCATTACACGAACAACTCTGTGCATACCTATAATTTTCTCAATTTTACTTGTAGAAACTCCTGCAGCAATTGAAACAAGCAATTTTTCAGGAGTTAATTCGTCTTTTATCTCATCTAACACATCTGCAACATAATTAGGTTTTGTCGCAATAAAAATGACATCGCTGTCCATAGTCAAAAACCTGTTATCAGTAATAACCTCAATCCCCAAACGACTCTGTGCAAGTTCTGCAACCGTGCAGTTTACTTCTGAGCCTTTTAAATTCTCCTTTGGCAAAAACTTGGATGAAATAGTGCCTTTAATTATTGCACTTGCCATTTTACCGCAGCCTATAAAACCTATTTTGCATTTTTTGTTCATATTATTTAACCTGCCCTCTTTTTCTGGTTGACTAATAATTTTTTTTTATTTAACATAAAAATTATACGACAAATATAAATTAAAATAAAAGGATTATCAAAATGAGACGTACACTAGAAGGAACAAAAGTAAAAAGACAAAGAGTAAGCGGCTTCAGAGCAAGAATGTCAACCCCGGGCGGACAGGAAGTTATTAACAGACGCCGTGCAAAAGGTCGCCATAAATTAGCTATAACAGCTAAAAAACGCGCATAGTAAACTATCTTTATAAAGTTTTAAAATTACACAGCAGGCTGAAAATAATTTGGCGTGCTGTGTTCTTGTACAAAAATTATGTTGAAAAAACAATACAGATTAAAAAATAAAAAAGCATTTGATGCAACATACAGAGTAAAAAATTCCTTTCATAAAGGAGGTATAACTCTTTTCGCAGGTTTACCCAAAAAAGATGCTGATTCTTTTACGAAAGTCGGATTTGTAGTAAGTAAAAAAACACACAAAAGAGCTGTCAAAAGAAACAGACTAAAAAGACTTATGAGGGAAGCATACAGACTTACATTAAAAACAGGCAGCACGGTCAATTCCCAAAACTATATGTCATTAATATTTATCGGAGGAGAAAATGCTCTTGATAAAACATTTCAGGAAATTCAAAATATTATAAATAACCTTATTGAAAGGCTTTAAATTATGTTTGAAGGAATGTTTGTTGAAAAGGTTTTAACTCAGGAATATACCCGCCCGTATCCTCAGCAGCCGCAGGACACATCCGGATATTATATAGGCAGTCAGGCTATTTATAAATATTCTTTAAAAGATTCGGATTATCCGACAATCATAATACCGGATCCCCTGTATGACGGTCAGGGAGGAGTGATAAAACCCGGATATTATGAACTTGCACTTTCTGATGCTGCTGATTTTCTAATTCTTCTTCAGTCAAAAAATCCGATTGCGATAATTCCTGTTATTAAAGTAGAATATGATGACACAGAGCAGGCCAGACTTAACAATAAAAAAGTAAAAAAAGAATTAAAAAAAGAGAAAAAAGCTCGCGAGGATACAAATAAAAAACGGGCAAAAGTCGGCATGAAACCTGATGAACCAAAAATTTTTATGGAAGCAACGATTGAATATGACATAAAAGGGGAATACTATTTAATAAAATATCAACGAGGTACTGTAAAGGCCTGGGGAGTATTTAAAGGATAATTTAGATTTACATTTCTTAAAATTTTCTAAAGTTTAGCAATTTTCAAACCGTAAATTACTTTATTATAGTATGTGCAATATTTGAAAACATGTTTTATGAATTATATTAAGATAAGGAGTATAAGATATGGTTATATAATTTTTATTATTTGAGTATGGAAATAATTTATATTTCTTTACAATCCCGCAAAAAAATATTTTTTCTGACTTATTATTATTGAATAATAATAAGAATAAAAATGCTAAATTAATACAGTAACATAAAGGAGTATGCTATGAGCAAAAAACAACTTTTAATTGCAGCCGTAGCTGCGATGATATCTGTATCAAGTGCCAGTGCTACAGATATTACCGGAGTCAGCGGGGTCAATGGAGTATTCGATATTGATCCTACGCATATTAACGGGACTACCGGCTACAGACAATATGACAATTTTAACCTGTCACAGGGTGATATTGCCAATTTAATTTTTAAAGATGGTAATACTGCCAGAAATCTTGAAACATTCATCAACCTTGTACAAAACGGAGTTACAATCAATGGTATTTTGAATACTATGCGTGATGGTAATTTCTACAACGGTCATGCTGTATTCATTACTCCCGGCGGTATGACAATAGGTGCCAGCGGTGTGCTAAATGTCGGTTCATTATCAGTAGCAACTCCGACACAACAAAAATATAACTCATTAATTGGAGAGTTTGAAAGCGGAAATTTGACCAATATCAATAATATATCAGGACTTTTAAATAATGAAACTAATGTTGGAAATATTACTGTAGACGGTCAAATTTTGGCTAGAAACGGTGTTCAATTAAGAGGCGGTGATATTGCCGTAGGAACTAACGGAGCTATAGTAAACGGCATAAACTCTAATATTGCATTCACAAACAGAGATACAGCAGCTGATCAAGCAGCACGCTTATTTAATTCTCTTGTAAACACTGACGGCATAGCTGATGCTTCTCAATTTGTTTCAAATGGTACAAATATCCAAATTAAATCTTCAACAGGCACTGATATTGCAGGTAAAGTCATAAACGGCGGTGCAACTCCGGGACAGGCAAACAATGGTTTGTATATTACAAACAGCGGTGTAAACGGAACTAAAATCTCAGGCCTTGTACAATCTACAAATGACTTAAATGTTTATAACAAAGCCGGTGCACTTGATATCTCCGGTACTGTAAAAAACTCAAATGACAATTTAGAAATTTCTAACGCCGGAACAGATTTATCAGTTGGCGGTAAACTTTCTACAGATAGAGATTTAGCAATTACAAATAACGGAACAGGTGCCTTGACAATTTCAGGCTCTACTGTCTCTCAAGGTAAAACTAATATTGTTAATGAGGGCGCTGGCGGTATGAATATTACAGGTTCAATTGCAAGTGCTGCAACACCTAATCAAAAAAATGAAGGTTTTGCAATCAGAATCGTTAACAGAGGCGGTAAAATGGTAATTTCAAATTCCGCTGATTCGGTAGCTGCTGATTCTGTGAGACTAGAAAATTCCGGAAGTAATGGTATGGAAATCGGCGGTGTAAAAGCTGATACCCATGTTTCTATAGACAACAAAGCCGGAAATTTAACAGTTAACGGTAAAGTATCCGTGGACGAAGGTGATATTCATATTTTAAACAGAGAAACTGCTAAAAAACTTGCCCTCAACGGAGAAATACAAGGAAACGGTTTACTTTCTGTTAGAAATCAGGGAACAGATGGTATGGAATTAAACGGTACTGTCAATAACAATGGCATGTTCTCAACCGAAACAGCAATTAACAACGATGCAGGTGCAATGCTTGTTAACGGAAAAATTACAACATCCGGTAATACTGCAATTAAAAACCAGGGCTCTGGTATGATAGTTACCAAAAATTCAAATATTACCAATGAAGGTCAACTAAAATTCAAAAACTACGGTGAAGACGGTATGACTATCGTTGGAAACGTTGATAATACCGGCAATATGACTGTTTATAATGACAACGGATTGCTTACATTTGGTAACGACGCTGCAAATACAGTAGGAGCAAAAGTTACTAATAGAGACGGTAATCTCGCAATCTGGTCAAGAGAAAATTCAAAGGGTATTAAAACCCAAGACTTATCCTCTATTACCAATGAAGGTGCAGGCTATAATATCGCAATCAGACATGACGGAAATGGTTCAGATCCTGAAACAGGCAGAGGAATTAATCTCCAGGGTTCTCTTACCAGCGAAGGCCAGTTAGCCGTAAATAACTACAACGGTGACATGTATGTTTCAGGTAATTTGACATCTGACGGAAATATGGGCATCATTAACAGAGAAGGCGGCGGATCTATGGAACTTGCAAGCGCCGGAAAGATCTCAAGCGATACAGCAAATATCAACATTAAAAACTACGGTTCAGGTGATATGACTGTTAATAGTGAAATTACTCACTCAGGACGTGTCAATGTTCTTGCAAACTCAGGTAAATTAAACCTTGGAGCAACAGTTCATAATAATGGCACAGGAGCACTTGATGAAAATAACGGTTTCTATGCTGCTGCAAGAGAAAACGGTACAGGTGTTAATGTAACAAGCGGCTTCAATGCTGACGGCACAGGACAAAACCTGATTAAAAATATCTCAGGAGAAGAAGGCTTGAGATACGAAGGCACTATGAATACATCAAACGGTCAAACTGAATTATATAACCAAAAAGGAGATATGACTGTTGGTGGACAGATTAACACAACAACCGGTAACACTGTAATCCTTAATAAAGGTGATGGCTTAACAGTAAACGGAACACTTACAAGCAACAACGACGTAAAAGTTGTAAATAAAGGTTCTGAAAAAGCAGATGTATCAAATGCGACAGTAGAAGCACCTAATAAAGGCACAAAATGGTTCTGGGAAAAACTTAAAGAAATTTTAAACTAAATTCAGAACAATTAATAATCAAAAGAGTATCTCACTTTGGAGATACTCTTTTTTAATAAAATAAAAAATAAAAGGGGTTGCAATTTAAAATTCAGCGATACATAATAAAATGTAAAAGTAAATATCGCGGGATGGAGCAGTCTGGTAGCTCGTCGGGCTCATAACCCGAAGGTCGTTGGTTCAAATCCAGCTCCCGCAACCAATTGATTTAAGAGGATTTCAAGTTTTTTGAAACCCTCTTATTTTGTAAAATGTTCCCAAGTTGCTCCCAAAAGAGGCCTTTATGCAAAATGTATTTGAGCAGACATTTCAATCGTGTACGGTTAAAATGATTTTAACCCATAAAATCACTGCTATAAACAATATAAATAAAAATATTTAGTATAGAAACAATAATTATAACTCTGTTTCTGTAAAATACGAAAATATAAAATCTGAGATTAAAAGGCTCTGGTGCTTATAATTTTGTAATTATAAAATATATATTTTTGTATTTATGCCTATTAGACATTGTTATTAATGCAGTATAAGTATTTGTTATTTTTTAAAAATTCGTAAATAATATATATAGAATTTAACAGAGAGATTAACAAATAAAAAAAATTGTAAATCTAATATTTGATGAACAACGCTCTTTGTATAATTAACAAATACGGAAATAGTAAACCTTTAAGTTTGAAGGCCTGCTGATTTCTGCATAAGGAATAAAAAAATGAACAAAAATCAAGTCAATATGGATAAATTTTATAAATATATGCAAGAAGGTAAAATTATAGAGGCTGGCTCTGCAATGAGTTATTTCTTTAATGATTTAAGTCAAGAAGCATTAAAAATTACGATGGAGCTAAATAATAAATATTATACACCAGAAGAAATTGTAGAAATTTTTACAAAACTCACAGGCAAAAAGATTGATAAATCATTCAGACTTTTTCCTCCCTTCTATACAGATTGCGGGAAAAATATAACTGTTGGTAAAAATGTTTTTATAAATTCCTGCTGTAAATTTCAGGATCAAGGCGGAATAACTATCGGTGACGGATCTCTTATAGGTCATAACGTTATTATAACAACACTTAATCATGTTGAGGAAGCTTCTAAAAGACATTCCTTAATTCCAAAAGCTGTAAATATCGGTAAAAATGTATGGATAGGTGCAAACGTTACAATAGTTCCTGGAATAACTGTCGGCGATAATGCAATAATTGGAGCCGGAAGCATTGTTGCAAAAGATATTCCGCCAAATACAATCTCCGTTGGGAATCCATGTAAAGTTATAAGACATATAAAAAACGAAGTAAACAATGATTAAAAAACTTTTTATCTTCATTATAACGTTTTTATTGATTTTAGGAGGCACAAATATGAGTATAGCTAAAAGTAATGATTGGAATAATGTTGAAGGCGCAAATCATGTAGATTTGTATGATAATCTTGAAAAAATTCCGTTTGACAAGATTGAAAAATTCTTCACAACATACTTAAAGGAGAATAGATAATGAAAAAATTATTATTAATTTTATCCATATTTATTATTACAGGAGGTGTGACTATGGCAACAGAATTAAATCAACCATTTTCAAAAGGAGAAATAAATCCGTACAGTAAATTTTTTACCGGTACCACCCACCTTCAAAGGCTTGTTGCAAAAGATGATATCTGGAATTCTTCAATAGCCAATGTAACATTTGATGCAGGAGCAAGAACAAATTGGCATAAACATTCAGGCGGTCAAATTTTACTTGTAACAGCAGGAGAAGGAAGATATCAAGAAAAAGGCAAAGAAATCCAAATTCTTAAAGCCGGCGATGTTGTAAAAATACCGCCGAATGTAGAACACTGGCACGGGGCGTCTCCCAATAGTGAATTTGCTCATATTTCAATTGAGCCGAATCTGCCTGATAATGAAACAACGTGGCTTGAGCCGGTAACAGATAAAGAATATAAGTAAGGTGAACTATGATAAGAAAAATATTTGCATTACTTTTAGCAGTTTTACTTTCGCAAAATTTTGTTTTAGCAAAAACAGTTCAAAATAAGGATAACAATATGACAAGAACAGATATTTGTAAAAAGAATTACGCAACACTTTTTAAAGGCGATGCCCTGACAAGCACAGGCGATGATCCCGAAATGCTTGCAATCTTACAAAAATACATTTTCGGTGAAGTGTTTACAGTCGGAGAGCTGAATATTAAAACACGCGAAATGATTACAGTTACATCACTTGCCGTTCAGCAGACTTTGCCGCAATTAAAAGCACATATTAACGCTGCATTAAATGCAGGTGTAACACCAATTGAGCTAAGAGAAACAATTTATCAATGTGCACCTTTTATAGGTTTCCCAAAAACTTTAAATGCTCTTACGGTTTTGAATGAAGTATTTAAAGAAAGAGGTATTAAAACGCCATTACAATCAACTGCAACAGTAAAAGAAGAAGAACGTTACGAAAAAGGTCTTGCAATACAACAACCGTTATATGGAAATGAAATAAAAGTTTCAATGCAAGGGTTGCCGGAGGATATGGGCTCTGATGTTGCAAGATTCTTAACAGAAGTTTGTTTTGGAGATTTTTATACAAGAGAAGGTCTTGATTTAAAAACAAGAGAACTACTGATGTTGAGCGCACTTGTGACCACAGGTAATAATACTGTTACATTAAAAAGCCATATAAAAGGTAATTTGATAGCAGGAAATTCTAAAGAAACTATAACGGCCGCAATTATTCAATGCCTGCCATACGTTGGATTTCCTAATACTCTTGCGGCTCTCAGGACTTTAAAAGATGTACTAAATGAAAAATAAATGAAAAATAAATCATAATTACAATAAAAAAGGAGGCAAAAATTTGTCTCCTTTTATACATTATTTTTATTTTTTACTTTAAATTATATTTCTCAAAGCCTATAGCTCTGTGTTTTTTACCTTTGTGAGTTGAGATAAAATCTGTTATTGACTTTTTAAAATCTTCATCGTTAATTCGAAACGATAAAATGTCATTTTTTGAAAATGTTCCGTCCTCCATTTTTTTATAAATGCCTGCACGCTCAAAAGCATTCTCATGTGCACTGTTAACAATAAAAGCAATATCAGCACCGGTTGTTTTTTCTTTTAATAAGACATCAGCAATTTTATCTTTATCTAATTCAGGTGACAGAGGTTTATTTTTTGTATGAATATCAAAAATATTTAATATATCACTATGTGTCTCAGGAGCTTTTACTTCAATGTGTTTGCCAAATCTGCCTGAACGTGTTATAGCATCATCCAGTAAGTCCATTTTGTTAGTCGCAGCTATAACATAAATGTCATCACCATTTTTTTCAACATCACTCATTAATGTTAGAAGCTGATTAACAACTTTATCACCATATACGTCAACACTGCCTCTTTTTTTCGCAACTGCATCAAACTCATCAACAAAAATTATACTTGGCTGATTTTCTCTTGCAGCATCGAACAATTTTCTCCAATTTTCTTCAGACTCGCCTACCCATTTTGATTCCATCTCAAGTCCGTTTAATTTTATAAAGTTTGCATCTGTTTCATTTGCAAGAGCTTGAGCAATAAGAGTTTTTCCAGTTCCTGGAGGTCCATACATAATATATCCGTGATTTACTATACTGTTTTCAAATGCTTCCGGATATTTTATAGGATATAAAATACCTTTTTTTAATTCATTTATCACTTTATCCTGTCCGCCGACATCTGCAAAAGTTAAATATTTTTCATTTTTTCCTAAGTCCTTGCTCAAAGCACGTATTGATTTTATGTTTTGATTTTTTATTCCAAGCTTTACAAAATCACTCATATCAAACGCTCGTGAGAAAATATCTCTTTGAAAACTCAAATTGATATCAGGTCTGTTTTTAACTAAAATCTTTTTATCTTTTATATCAACAAAATCGCCTTCAACAAGATAAGCAGATTCATTAAATTTCAAATTTTGAACATTGTCTCCGCTTTTTACAGCAATTTCAAACTGATTCGGATTTACCAGCGAAAGATCATTATTTGTTCCTCGGAAAAAAGCCACAGAGCCTTTTATATTGTCATCAGGTATATAAAAGAAACGTTTTAAAACATTGTCAAATGCATCAACCGAATCTTTCAAAGCTTTTTGTGCATCACGTAAAGTTTTTGATGAAAAAATAACATCACCCGGCATAATAACTTCAAATAAAGAAGCAAGCCGCTCTTCTAACGGAATTTTTTTTGCAAGATGAGCAACAGGCAGCATCACTCCGGTAAAATTAACATTCTTTTTTGCCAAATCAGAGCTTACATAAGAATACTTATTACAACTTTCAGAATTGCTTACCTCCCTGACTCTGCTAGTGTAATTTGTACAATAATTTTTTTGTATAGGTAAAATTTTCATAGACACACCCCCTTGTTTTTACGAAGGTACACTATTTCAAAAAATTCGTCAATAGCTTTATCGGAACATAAAAAATCAATCTTGCGGGCAATTTACTACATTTGTAGCAGTTTTTATATATTAAATCTTTTGCTTTTTTATCTAAAATTAGATTTATTATAAATAAACTGTATTTTTAATAAATAAATCATATTAATTGTCTGCTTTACACCATTGATATTATTGTTACTTTTCTTTACATTTAATAAATTAACAAAAACATAGGAAGATAACATTGATTTAAGCATTTTTTTATATAAAATTGCATTATGCAGATATTAATCACTACAATAGCTGTACTATGCAGAATTATATCTAATTCTTTGAGCAGTGTATTTCAGAAAAAATTGACACAAAAACAAGAAAAACCAGTATTTGTCAATTTTGTCAATTATTTTATATTAAGTCTGCTGTCAATCCCGTTATTATTCTTTGTAAATATTTTGGACTTTGATATAGAATTCTGGTTATTTTCAATATGCGGGGGAATATTCGGAGCTATATGCAATTGTTTTATGGTTCTCGCACTTGAAAAAGGCGAATTATCAGTTTTAGGCCCGATAAACTCTTACAAAGCGGTTATAGGCCTTATTTTCGGAGCAATAATTTTAAATGAATTTCCTAATATTTATGGTCTTGCAGGAATTGCGCTTATAATATTCGGTTCATACTTTATATTTGACACTGCAAATCCAAAAATTCTATTGAGAAAAGATATAAAATACCGAATATACGCTTTAATTTTCTCTGCAATTGAAGCGGTTTTTATAAAAAAAGTTATTATCCTCTCATCAATTACAGCTTCATTTATATCAACAAGTTTTTTAGGATGTATTTTTTCATACATAATCATGCGTTGTTTTACAGAAGAAAAATGCAAACTACCTAAAAAAGACAATATCACAACATATCTTTTAACAGCTTTTTGTTTCGGGGTAATGACTTTTGCAACTGCTTATGTATTCAATTATATGAATGTAGGATATGCACTATCACTGTTTCAACTTTCTATTATTATTAATGTAATTCTCGGATACAAGTTATTTAATGAATCAAATTTAATAAAAAAACTTACAGGTTCCTTAATAATTCTTATAGGTTCAGCAACAATTCTTATTTACGGACATTAATATGATAAAATACAATTAAAAGGAGCAGAAAATATATGCTGGCACCTGTAAAAGGTTCAAAAATAGAATATGACATCAGACCATACAGATACCACAGATACCACAAAGACGAGAAACAGGATTTACCGGTAAAAGTAGCAACTGCTGCTGGAGCTGTTACCGGCACTGTTATTCCTATGCTTTTTATTGCACATAAACAAAATACAAAACTTTTCAAAATAAAATACCATGTTAAAGAAATGATTTTAGTAAGCGCCGGAAGTATATTAGGCGGTCTTGCCGCGGGGCTTATTGCAGACAAAAAAGAACACAGAAAGCAAAAAGTTAATGAAAGCGTGTTTCAATTTATGAATGCCTCAGTACCGCCTTTGCTCACTGCCGGACTTTATAAAATCAGCAAAAATCTTACATACAGAATTGCATCAACCGCAATAGGACTTATAGGCGGAATGTTTGTTGCAGCAAAATTATCAAATAAAATTAATGATCCGCATGACAAAGTGCCTGACAGAAAACTTACAATAAAAGATTCAATTGCAAATATTGATGATGCACTTGGAGTTCTTGTTCTTGCAAGAGTTCCTCTCGCTGAAAAATTACATATTGAAAAAACACTGCCGGTAATATACAGCTGGTGCGGTTATAGAGGCGGAATAAGCAATTAGTTTAACTCATCACTCTCTATTTTTATCTGTCCGTCTTGTTCTACAAACTTCTTTTTGCTAAACAATTTTTTTACTAATGGTTCAGAAGAAGGTTCCGTTCTTTTTCTGTATCTTTCTTTTTCGGTCTGAACATCATTATAATCATTTAGTTCTTCCATGCGGAATCTTTGTTGATTAATCATTTGCATGTCATGCACCTGAATTATAGATGCATCAGTCGGCAGAACCGCTAAAACACGCGGGCAGAATGATATCAACAAAAAAATAAAACATATTAAAAAGATTACAATTTTATTCATCTGAAAACCTCAATATTATTTAATACGAAATATAACATTTGCAACCGCTGTCACTTTTTTCTCAACTGTTGATGTATCATTTATTCCCATATCGGATACATTTGTCGAATCAACAGGCGTAATCTGGAAAACTCCCATTTGAACAGATTGAATTTTCCCAGGTTTATTATGAGTTGCCTTTAGCATAGCTGTAGCCCTGTCTTTTGCATCTGTTGTTGCGTCCTGCAGCAATTTAACTTTTAAGTCAGCTAGGCCCGAATAAAAATATTCCGGTCTTGTTACATTTATATCTATACCTTTATCAAGTAAGCTTTGTATATCTACAGAAATATCTTTAATTTTTTGAACATCCGCAGATTTTATTTCAACAGGCTGAGACAGATTATAATAAGCTACATCATTTGTTATATTTCCGTTAGCAGTATATTTATAAGAATTGTATCCGTTTGCTGCTTTTACTTCAATATCAGTTATCCCTTTATCTTTTAAATATTTCAATACTACAGGTAATTGAGCTTTTACTGTATTGTAAGCAAGTTGTTTATTAGGTTTTCTTGTTACAACATCAAATTCAAGTCTGGCCGAATCAGATTTTACAATCTGATATGCAGAACCTGTGACAGTAATTTTATCCTTTGACAGTGCCGATGTTCCTGTTTTCACGGCAAAAAATAAACCGAAAGCAAGAATCACTGCAAGCCATATTAATTGTAATTTTTCAAATTTTTCAAACATATACACACTCCTTTTTATAAATATATTTAATATTATAACTTACTTTTTATAAAAATCAATTGCTAATATTAAAATAATATGATACAATTATGAGCAAAAAAGGCAGGGTTATGAATAAATATACAGAAAAAGTTTTAAATTTTGTTAAATCAAAAAATGAAAATGAAAAAGAATATATTCAAGCAGTAGAAGAGGTGCTAACGTCACTTGAGCCTGTAATTAATGAGCACCCTGAGTACGAAAATCTTGCATTGCTTGAAAGAATGGTTGAACCGGAAAGGTTAATTTCATTCAGAGTTCCTTATATCAATGATGAAGGTCAAGTAATTGTTCATAGAGGCTACAGGGTGCAATTCAGCAGTCTAATCGGACCGTATAAGGGCGGTTTGAGATTTCATCCCAGTGTAAACCAGAGTATTATAAAATTTTTAGGATTTGAACAAATATTTAAAAATGCCTTAACAGGTTTACCTATTGGAGGAGGCAAAGGAGGAAGCGACTTTGATCCCAAAGGTAAATCGGACAATGAAATAATGAAATTCTGCCAGAGTTTTATGACAGAACTCCAAAGACATATAGGAAAAGATATAGATGTCCCTGCAGGCGATATAGGAGTAGGAGAAAGGGAAATAGGCTACCTTTTCGGTCAGTATAAAAGAATTAAAGATACTTATGAAGGCGGGGTGCTTACAGGAAAAGGACTTTCCTATGGAGGTTCTCTTGCAAGAAAAGAAGCTACAGGTTTCGGACTTATATATTTTATGCGCGAAATGCTAAAAGCTAACGGAAATCAAACATTTCAGGGTAAAAAAGTTATAATATCAGGTGCCGGAAATGTTGCAATATACGCATGCCAGAAAGCTCTTGAATACGGGGCTGATGTAATTGCAATGAGCGATTCAAAGGGATGCATTTATGACGAAAAAGGCATTGATCTCGCACTTATTAAACAAATAAAAGAAGAAAAGCGTGCAAGAATTTTTGAATATTTAAAAGTTCATCCTGAAGCAAAATATTATGAAAATCAAAGTGAAGATTTTCCGATATGGGCTATAAAAGCTGATATAGCACTGCCATGCGCTACTCAAAACGAAATAACTTTAAATTCTGCAAAAAAACTTGTTGCAAATGGAATTATTGCAGTTGGAGAGGGCGCAAATATGCCTTGTACTAAAGAAGCTACAGAATATTTGCTTGCTAATAATATTCTTGTAGCTCCTGCAAAAGCTGCAAATGCAGGTGGAGTTGCAACATCCGCAATAGAAATGAGCCAAAACAGCATGAGATACTATTTTAACTTTGAAGAAGTTAACAACAAACTTGACGACATAATGGTTAATATATTCCATGCCTGCCAAAAATCAGCTTTAAAATATAATCTCGGCAATAATTATGTTGCAGGAGCCAACATAGCGGCGTTCTCAAAACTTGCAAAAGCTATGAAAGCGCAGGGCGTCGTTTAAACAAATTATTGTATAGCTGAAAACAGACTTTCTAATCTTGCTGTTGAACAAGCTTGCGGATCTTTTTTGACGAATTTATAGCTGTTGTATTTACAATATTCTTCTGCAATTTTTTTATACGATTCAATTTCTCTGTTATTCATATCAATCGCAAACTTTGACATCAGTATAGGATATTGTTCCTTATACTGGGTATCTTTTCTGCTAGAAATAGTAAACACAGAAGTCAAGAGCCTCTGTCTGTCAGATTCATAAAATATGCATTTGCTGCGCATATATCCTGCAAATTGATGGTCGTATCTGAAATTATCCGCAACATTTAGACATGTTTCATGCTGCAACTTATGGCTTGCAATCATTGCTTCGTAAGCTTCTTTACGTTTATCTGCATCTTGCAGTGCAAAGACAGCGTTTGATGTTAGTAATATAATTGATAATATAAAAATTATTTTTTTCATAATTAAATAATAATACAATTTATAACTTTGTGGCTGAAAGTTTACATTCATTAATACAAGGAAGTTCAATATTATATATATTATAATCTGACTCTTTACTTTTTACATTAATATTGCCATGATGAGCGTCGATAATTTGTTTGGCAAGATAAAGCCCGAGACTGCTGCCGACTTTATCAAGTTTTTCAGCAGGAGTTGTATACATCTTAAACATATTATTTAAGATATCAGATGAAAGATAAGGACTCTCAAATGCAAGTGACAAAAATATATTTTTAAAATTATTTGTCTTTTTTATTTCAAGAATAATTTCTGTATTTTCGTACGCACTTGATACACAATGACTTATTAAATTTTCAAATGCTTTTTTAAGTTCTGTTTTATCCGCATAAAGTGTAAAAAACTTTTCTTTTGCTTTTACCCTGACATGGATATTTTTATTGCGCATTGATTTATAAGATTTGTTAAAACATTCATCAATAAGCTTTAAAACCTGTATTTTTTCATAACTTAAAGAAATATCTTTATTCTCATACTTATAAGTTGCAAGTATTGTAGAAAGCATTTCGTACATAAAACGACAGGAATCTAATGTCGCATGAATAATCTCACGCTGCTGCGGATTAACAGGTCCCATATTTCCAGATTCAAGCAGTTCCAAAGCTCTGATTTGGGCAAGAGTTGGTATTTTCAAATCATGACTTAATGTGGAAATATAAGTTTCTCTCTGCTTTTGAGCGGCTTTTTCAGCTTCGATATCTCTGCCAAAAATAACAAAGCCATTGACATTATTTTTTTTATCAAAAGTTGGAACCTTACGTATTTTAAACCAATTTTGTTTACCGTTTTTTAATTTTATCAATTTATCGGTTACAAAAGGTTTTTTATTACGCATGATAAATTCATTTTCTTCCTTAATAAGTTCCATAGTATCCCCATCAAATATATCTCCCGTTAATTTTCGGAAATGACAATTTTCAATATCACCAAAAAATTTTAATGCTTCAGAATTTCCAGTAATAAATTTATAATCTTTATTTATGATATAAGCTATCAATGGCAGATTATTAATTATCGTAGAAAAATGGCAGGCATTATATTCAATTTGCTGTTTAAGCTTATTTTCCCTTTCTTCATTTTCGGCAATAAATTGATTTTTAAATATATAAACAGTAAAAAATGTGCTTAATGCACTAAAAAACAAAATAAATACCACAAGCTCAACAGAATATCTTACATCTGCCAAATGTATAAATAATAAACTTCCCAACATTGTTATAAATATGCATAAAAGAAAATTTTTTGTTGTCGTTTTCTTAAACATACATTCCCCCGCTTCTCTGTGCATTAAACATACTAAATTAAGTAACAAAAAAAAACATTACCCGACTGATTAATATATAAATAAAAAATTGATTAAATTATTCACATTTACATTTCTTATTGCTTACGGGACTGCCAAATATTAATCTCAAACCGCCAAATGGTTTTCTCATTGTACAATTTAGCCCTGATGTCATTTCATCAATATTACAAAGAACTTTATTTATTTCATTAATCGTGCAGCCTAATTGGGGAATTGTCTTGTTTAGCTGACCGGTCATATTTTTAATATTATCGCCGACGACCAAAACATCATTCGTTGCAGAACTCATATTGTCCTTTGAAAGCACATCATTAAAGTTACCAGTCATTGAATCTACATTCTGAGAAATCTTAACAAAATTTGAGCTGCTCTCACTTAATGCAGAAGATGCTTTTACGACATTGGGTTTAACTTCCCCCGCCATAGAATTTAATGTTGCGAATAAATCTCCAAGCGTTTGAACAGTTATATTCAAATTTTTAATTGTTTCGGCAGCATCAGCTTTCATTGCCTCCAATGACTCGGGATCCTGATTTGCGAGATAAGTTTCAAGTTCAACTGTTGTTTTACCAGCAACACGGTCACCGTCTTTCAGGTAATATATTGAAGGGTCTTTGGGATAAATAATATCTATATAATCATATTTATTATCATTTCTATCCTTTTCTTTTTTCAAATGAACCGAAATATTAACCGGAAGTTTTAAATCCTGAGGATGCAGCTCCATAGTCACAATTGTTGCAGTGTAAGTTTTGTTCGGCCGTACTTTTACAACTCTTCCTATTTTAAAACCGTTATAATAAATCGGTGCTCTATTGTGAAATGGTCTTAAATTTTTAAATTCTGCCGTGACATAAGTGTTGCTTCTATAAATATAATAAGATACCGCAATAATGATTAATACGCCTGATAAAATTAAGCTTTTATATAAATTATTCATATTACAAATTTTATTTTACATAAAATTTAATTACATTCCCGAACAGATTAATTTTATAGTACAATGTGATTATGGAAAATAAATATTCTAAAAAAGCAGGGGAACTCTTCAGAGAAGGCTATAACTGTGCGCAATCTGTCTTTTGTGCATTCTCAGATGAGCTCGGATTTGATTTTGAAACAGCATTAAAACTATCCTCTTCATTCGGCGGCGGAATGGGACGTTTAAGAGAAGTATGCGGAGCCGTTAGTGCAATGTTTATGATTGCAGGGTTAAAATACGGTTATACAACACCGAATAATGATGAGATAAAAGGAGAGCATTACTCAAGAATTCAAGAACTTGCCGCCAGGTTTAAAGAAAAACACGGAACAATTATATGCCGGGAACTTTTAGGGCTTGATGTAAAACAAGATAACCCTATACCTTCCAAAAGGACTGAACAATATTACAAAGACCGTCCATGTGAGGACATAATTCGGGATGCATCAGAAATAATAGCTGAATATATATCTTCAACAAAATGCTCATAACTAGTTTGTAACAAAATTATAAATAAAATTAAATTACCGTACAGGAGATTATCCTTTATACTATAATTACATTATCAAAAAGGATATTAATTTTGATTTTTATAAAAAGACATTACCTGATTTATTAATTGTAATCAATATATCCGATGTTACAATTAGCAATTATATCAAAGAAGAGGTAACATAATGAAAAAACTTTTAGCAAGTATACTTACACTCCTATTTATGTTTAATAGTGCCCCGGCAGTATTTGCAATTAATGCTCCGGTTATTTCTCAAATAACAAAAACGGAAGAAAATCCTATCATACCAACCAAATTGGAAAAAGAGATTAAAACTTCGCTTGCTAAAGTTTACGGTGCTGAAAATGTTGATGAAATTTATTCAAATATATTAAAAATTGCACAGGAAACAAAAGCAAAAAGACCTGCTAGCCTTATTGCAGAAGATTTATCAAGGTCTTCTGACTGGTATAAAGATGAAGTAATTTATATGTTTTACGCTAACCATTTCGGCGTAAAAAATCCCGACAAAGCAAATACTTTTAAAGATGACATTCACATGTTGGATTACCTTAAAACACTTGGAGTTACAACAATTTATATTCTTCCGTTTGTCGATTCTCCGATGGAAGATGCAGGATTTGATATACGTAATCCCCGCGGAATAAGACAGGATCTTGGCGGAATGTTTGAATTCCAAAAATTTATATCAGCCGCAAGACAAAAAGGTTTTAAAATTAAAGCAGATTTAGTACTTAACCACTTTTCAGATCAGCACGAATGGTTTCAACAGGCTCTAAAAGGCGACACTTCAAAAATTAACTATTTTGTTGTCAGAGAACAAATGCCTGAATACACAAAATACAAAGATGAAAAACTCGGCTGGGTTGCAGAATACAAAGAACCAAACGGAAAAATTTCAAAAAGAAGAATTATTTTCCCCGAAATAACCGAAAATAATTACAGAAAAGTTACAATCAAAAATAAAGATTACTATTTTTACCACACTTTTTACCCCTTCCAACTTGATATAAACTGGAAAAATCCTGAGGTTTTATACTATAACCTTGAAACTATTGCATTTTGGGCAAATCAGGGTGTAGATATTTTCAGAATGGACGCAATTCCATACCTGATAAAAGAGGACGGTACTAATGCGGAAAATCTTGAGGAAACCCACAGAATTATAAAAATTCTTAGTGCCTTTATTCAGGCAGTTGCGCCGCGTTCTGTCATTCAGGCAGAAGCATGCCAGATGCCCAATAAAATTCTTCCGTATTTCGGAACTGAACGTAAAATCAAAGAAAATATAAACGGGCAGGAAAAAGAATTAACAAGAACAGATGAAGTGCAGATAGCCTATCACTTTCCCTATATGCCTGCTATCTGGGCATCACTTGTAACAGCTGATAACAGATATTTCTGGAAAGCTTACAAACAAACCCCGCAAATTCCAACGTCCGCTTCGTGGGCAATATTTTTGAGAGTTCACGATGAACTTACGCTTGAAATGGTTAACGAAAAAACAAGAGAAATTCTCTTTGAAGATTTAGCACCTAAAGGAGCATCATTTAGAAAAGGATTTGGGATTTCAGGAAGAATGGCAAACTTTTTAGATAAAAATCCTGACAGGATAGGGATGGCTTTTTCAATATTGATGTCGCTTCCGGGAATTCCTATTATCTACTACGGCGATGAAATAGGTATTCAAAACAACTTTGCGAACGCAAACAAAAGTGCAAAACTCCGCGAAGCAAAACAAAAAAATAACAAAAACCTTAAAAATAAAGTAAAAATGCTCAGTTACTTTGACAGCCGCGACATAAACAGAGGCCCGATAACTCAGAAAACTTTTGAAGACGCGGTTAACCACAAAGGAACATACAACAATAGAGTTTATGAACGAGTAAAACAGCTTATAAAGGTAAGAAAACAATACCCGGTAATCACGAGAGGGTCGTTTGTAGAACTTAAAACAAAATCACCGGAAGTTTTTGCCTATGTCAGAGCAACTGAAACAGACAGAGTTGTGGTGATAAACAACCTCTCTGATGACAAAGTTAAAGCAACAGTTATATTCACAGACGACAACTTCGGTAAAAAAGGCAAAGATATATACCTGAAAAACCTTTTAACAGACAAAATGGTTCGTGCACGGGTTGAAAACAAAGAACTCACCGTAAGACTAAACGCTTACGATGCCCTCTGGCTCAAAATGTAGAGCGTAGCCGCTCTACCCACCACTCAGGTTTAGCACAAATCTTTGAGGCTATGGCTAAAGAAAGAGCGTAGCTTTCTGTACCATCCAAGCAAAATTTAATCAAATGTCAACAATTCGATAAGAGATATACCTAATCCGTCTGCAATTTTCTGTAAAACAACTAAACTCGGATTACGTTCAAGACGTTCAATTCTTCCGATATAAGTCCTGTCAATACCGCAAAGAAAAGCTAACTCCTCTTGTGACAACCCTCTTGTTTCGCGTATTGAGTTTAATTTTTTAGCAAACTTTTCTAAGACATTGCTTGACATACAAAATAATGTATGCGGTTATGTGACTATAGTCGACCGCCAATTGGCACATGCAGTTTTTATATCTAGTCTTTTATATATATTAAATTTAATTTTATTTCCTACTTTTAATTGATCTGAAAATTTCATTTTACTGTAAGATATAAATATATAAGGGCTAAAGCTCCTTTATCATTTCTCATAACTCTACGGCGCGAACTATAAATTTGTCAAACCGATAGAAGAAGGGAGGTGATAAAGTTGATATTTACAGTAAATGTAAAAGAGCTAGCATTATTATTAATGATAATACTAACTCTCAAATCAACTAAATAAAGGGGCTTTTAATGGGGCAAGCTGGAACTTGTCCCGCCCTTTTCTTATATTATAACCTATTTTTTCAAAATTTCAAGTGCTTTATTATACACCTTTTTCTGCAAAACACCAATGTATGTTGTAACAACCATAGTCACAACAAAATATAAATACGTTGTCTGAACAGGGTTATAAATCCAGTAAATATCATGGTTTGCACGTTCTGTTATCGGAATTCCGTTTATATGCATAAATATTGCTGTAATTATATACATTACAAGCAGATGATTTGCCATTATATGATAGGTTACATTTCCCATATCCTGAACAAATTTTATATCTTTAACGTAAGGATAAAGAATTTTTACAGTAAATAAAGATGCCCAAATACCTGTAAGAGCAGTAATTACAGGCACTATTAACTGGTCGTCAAATCTTGCCCAGACAAGAACATAACTCAATCCAATCCCATGCTCAGGGTCGTAATCTCTGTTAAACATCCATAAAATTGACTGCAAAACAAACACAGCCCCGAACCACTTTGGAGTGAAAATATTGTAATTATCTTTTATAAAATGTGTGTAAAAATATCCCAAATATACAAAAAACATTGAAAACATTGTTCTTATAACAATAAGCATTAAAGGTGTTACAGGAAAAATCTTAGAAAACGGAATTGCAAGTATACCGAGAACCGTGAAAAATCCCAGATGAACAAACTTATTTTTTGTAACCGCATTCAATGCCCTGAATACAAACAAAAACGTTATCATAGTCATAAACAACTGGGTTACAAACCATAATGGACACGACAGGTCAAACTGGTGTCCATTTAAAAACGGAGTAATAAAAAAATTTTTAAAGCTCAAAGGCATTCCCCAGAATTTACCGGTCAGCTTGGCAATTAGAATTGTTACACCCATATAAAAAAGGTTATACCAGAAATACGGAACAAGAAGGCTTTTAATCCTGCGTTCAACAAACGCCGCAACATCAGTTAAATACTTGTCCTTAAACAAACAGCCCGAAATAAAGAAAAACAACGCAAGCTGAAAAGAGTAAGGCGGGAAAATCCCGAGAAGAGAAAATTCTAAATGCCCCGACACAACAAGCAAAATCGCCAGTGCCTTTAATACATTCATTTCATTTGAAAACAATTTATCCATACAACAAATGATAACATAAAGTAAAAATGTGGTATATAATAAAAAGATTATAAGGAGATATTAATATGACAATTTTAGTTTTAGGCGGAGCAGGCTACATTGGCTCACATACAGTTTATGAGGTTATAAACAACGGTGAAGATGTTGTAGTTATAGATAACCTGCAAACAGGACATGAAAAAGCAATTCACCCTAAAGCCAGATTTTACAAAGGGGACATAAGGGATAGAGAATTTCTTGACAATGTTTTTAAGAAAGAAAAAATTGATGCGGTGATACATTTTGCCGCCTGTTCGCTTGTTGGCGAAAGTATGGAAAAACCTTTAAAATACTATGATAACAATTTATGCGGTACCAAAATTTTACTGGATTCAATGGTCGCAAACGGGATTGATAAAATAGTATTTTCATCAACTGCGGCAACTTACGGAGAACCTGAAAGAATCCCCATACTTGAAACTGACAAAACAGAACCGACAAATACATACGGAGAAACAAAACTCTCTATGGAAAAAATGTTCAAATGGGTTGGGCAAGCGCATAATATCAGATATGTTTCTCTAAGATATTTCAATGCATGCGGTGCGCATAACTCAGGAGAAATAGGAGAAGATCATAAACCCGAATCTCACCTTATCCCGTTAATTTTACAAGTTCCTAACGGTAAAAAAGAATTTATATCTATTTATGGTGATGATTACGATACAAAAGACGGAACCTGCGTAAGAGATTACATTCACGTAACAGACCTTGCACAGGCACATATTCTTGCCGTTAAATACCTTCAAACAGGCGGACAAAGTGACGTATTTAACCTCGGAAACGGCGTAGGTTTTACTGTAAAAGAGGTAATTGAAACAGCAAGAAAAGTTACAGGGCATCCAATACCTGCAAAAATTACACCAAGACGAGCTGGTGACCCTGCACAACTGATTGCATCAAGTGATAAAGCTAAAAAAATTCTAGGCTGGGAACCAAAACATGATTCGCTTGAAGAGATAATTTCAACTGCTTGGCTCTGGCATAAAAATCACCCTGACGGATTTAATAAATAAATAAATAAGGAAATTATATGATTACAACAGAAATTTTGGATAAAGATTTTAACAATATTTCTATAAGATTCAGCGATAAATGGGCGAGAATTGTGTGCGATGATTATTTATTTGATTTTCTAAATCATCAGAAAGGAAATTCTGCCTTAAAACTTGCCGAATATATATTAGCAAAATATCAAGAACTTGCAGCCTGTCCACTACAAATTACAAAGGATTCTCTAACAATAGAAATACTTTTCCATGTATATATGGACTTGCTTTCGACTTTATTTTTAATGTCTAAAAGTTCTATCCCCAAAGAACTGTACAAAAAACTTGAAGAGACATTTAAAGAGATAAAACGCCACATGGATGTAATCGACTGTGGAGAATTGTCCGTTGATACAAACAGACACGTATGGGATGCACTGGAAAAATATCATAAATATATTTATAAACTCTACACTGCAGCAAAAAAAATTGCAATTAAAAAGAAAAAATAATTTTTACAGTACTGAATTACTGACAGTATAGATTAAATGTTTGATATTTTTTCCATGAACATTTTTGACAAATTCTCCTGTTATGACTGCTCCGCATTTTTCTGCGACCTTTCTTGAAGTGGTATTTTCAGGACGAATCTCAAAGATTACGGTGTCACGACTTAAATTTTGAAATGCATAATTAATCATTGCTTTTGCACCTTCTAGAGCATAACCTTTATGCCAAAATTTTTCTTTTAAGATATAACCGATTTCATAATACTCAATGCCGTCAATTATATCAGGCATTAAGGCTATTTGTCCGATTATTTGTGATGTTTTCTTATCAACTGCGACAAAGTAACCGAGACCATATTTTTTATAATATTCTCTGTTCTTTTTTATCCATTTTAGGACATCAATATCATCAAATGTATATTCCCAGGCATACATTACATCCGGATTTTTGAGCATTTCTGCGATATCAGAAAAATCAGCTTCTGACATTTGTCTCAATATTAATCTTTCAGTTATGGTAAAAATATCTGTCATTTAACAATTATATAAAAAAATTCAAAACTTTTTAAAGATACCGAATAATTTTTTTAAGAAATTATGAGATTTTTTCCCGCCGAGCACAGGCGCTATATCACTGTTAGCTTTAGTTTCTTTTAAATCAACGTATGATGCAAGTTTACCGTACAGTTTTCCGACAGCACTTTGCGCAGATTCAAATATGCCTTCTGACAATTTTTCTGCTGAAACATCTTTGGGAGTAATAAAACAATCAGAAGCTAAACAAAATTTATCGTCAAATCTTTTAGATACTATTGTAATATACATATCATTTGCAGGTAAATATTTGTTATCCGGACTCTTATATGTACGAATAGAATCTACTTTTGAAACATACGCAAGATTATTTAATAATTTTTTGTTATTAAGTTTGCCGGAAATAGTTTCATTTGCATCCCAGCCTGTAAACGTTGTCCAATTTATGCTTGAGACTTGCATTTAATTTATACCCCAAATACTTAATGCTTAAAACAGAGGGGATGGGATTCGAACCCACGGTGGAATTGCTCCCACACAACCTTTCCAAGATTGCACCTTAAACCACTCGGACACCCCTCTTTGGATTAAAGTTTATTAGACTTATATTTTTATCTTATCACAAACATTTATTTCATGCTAAAATTATTTTATGCAAAAAATTGTCAATAAAATAAATAACAACCTGAAAGGCTCTGTAATAATACCAGCAGATAAATCTATTTCACACAGAGCAGTTATGTTTGCATCTCTTGCAAAGGGTAAATCAATTATTAAAAATTTCTCTACAGGCAAAGATCCTTTATCATCATTAAATATATGTAAAAAACTCGGAATTAACAGCGAATTTGCAGACAATGACTTAATTATTAATTCTACAGGGAAACTAATTAAACCTAAAACAACTCTTGACTGCGGCAATTCCGGAACAACAATGCGGCTGATGTCAGGAATTCTTTCAGGACAAAATTTTAATTGTACACTGATCGGAGATGAAAGTCTTTCCAAACGTCCGATGAAAAGAGTTATAGAACCTCTTACACTTATGGGGGCAAAAATTAAATCAAATGCTTTTAAAGCACCTCTAAATATTTACGGAAAAAATCTACACGCAATTGATTATGTATCAAAACTTGCTTCTGCTCAGGTAAAATCCTGCATTCTTCTTGCGGGATTAAATGCAGATGGAAAAACTTCATTTACGGAACCTTTTGTTTCCAGAAATCATACGGAAATTATGCTCAAATATATGGGTGCTGATATAAACACAGATAAAAATACGGTTACAATTGAAAAATCACAACTTGAGCCACGCACTATAGAGATATGCGGAGATATATCATCCGCCGCATATTTTATTGTAGCAGGATTAATCGTTCCTAATTCTAAGATTATATTAAAAAATGTAGGCTTAAACCCTACAAGGACAGGTATGCTTGAAGCCGCTGAAAAAATGGGGGCAGATATTGAAATACTTGATAAAAAAATAGTTTCCGGCGAAATTGTAGGAGATATTCAAGTATCTTTTTCAGATTTAAAAGCCTGTACGATAGAAGGAGAAATAATCCCCCGTCTTATTGATGAACTACCGGTTATAGCGGTTCTTGCAACACAGGCGCAAGGTACAACAATTGTTAAAGATGCTCAGGATTTACGCAACAAAGAATCTGACAGAATTAAAGCAGTAGTAACAGAACTAAAAAAAATCGGTGCAAATATTGAAGAAACTCCTGACGGTTTCATAATTAAGGGTAAAACACCTCTGACAGGCGGAGTAGAGATTGAAACTTACCATGATCACAGGCTTGCAATGAGCTTATATGTCGCAGGCTTAATTTGTGAAAAACCTATTTCAATAAACGGGTTTGAATGGGTAAATATATCATTTCCTGAATTTGAAAAATTATTTTCCGCTTTAACGTTGTAACGAAATATTAAGTAACTAAAATTATATGACAATTTTTATTAACAAAAATTGTTTATATAAATAAGGTTAGGTTATTTATTTTTTTGAAAGGTAAAAGGTTATGGCAGGAGAAATTTCAAATTTATACAACACCGGCTTGTACGGTCAAAATCTGTATTCAACAAATAATAATGATTTTTTGGCTCAACAATATTTTGCACAACAAACAGGTCAAGGACAATATCAACCGGCATTTCAAGGTTACCAACAACCTCAAACTGATACATTCCAAAAAAGCAGCGGCTCAGGATTTGGAACAGGACTTACTCTCGGAACTGTTGCAGGACTCGGAACAGGTGCCGGAGTATATTTCTTGGGAACAAATCCCATAAAAGATGGACAATTTAATGATGATATATTAAAAAATGTTGAAAGAAATAATTTACAACAAGCAAGAATTAATAAAGCTACAGAACTGTTATCCGCTAAAAAACAGGAAATTCTGAAAAAAGCCGGTGCTCCTGACGGAGTATCATTAAAAACATTAAAAGCTTATGCTAAAACAGGTATACCGTCAAGTTTCCCTAAACTACACGGAATATTAACACAAGAACAGGCTACAAAGATCTATAAAGCTGCAAAAAAAGAAATAAAAAATATAGATTTACAAAAACTAGCTGATGAGGCTGTAAAATTAGCAGATCAAGACACTTTGGAAGCCAAACAGAAAAAACTTTCAAATTTGAAACAGCAAAAAGTAAAACTTGAAGGACTCCCAGATGATGCTGAGCTTGAAAAATTCTTTAAAGATAACGCAAAATCTTTTGGAATTGAAGGTGATGAAAAAGCCATAGAAACAGAAGCCCAAAAACTTGCAGCAAAATATAAAAACAAAGCAGGAGCAATTGCAGATTATACAACCCAAATTTCAAATCAAGAAGCAATTGTGCAGACAACAAAAAACTCATTAAACAGCAAAGTAGCTTTATACTATGACGAAGCAACAAAAAGTTTAAAGGCAAACACTCCAGATAATATAAAAAGCGCATTTAAAAACTTTAAATGGAAAAACGCCGGCAAATGGGGTGCAATAGCTGCAGGAGCAGGATTAGTGCTCGGCTGGTTGTTTGGAGGTACAAATAAATCATAAAAAAAAATTAACTCCGGTACTATTACTCTGGAGTTAATCTTTTTTAGTAAATTTCTTTATTATATCCTTAATTTTGAACTGTTTTGGCTTTTCTTGCATAAATTTTTCTAGATTATGTTTTAATTCTACAAAAATATGCTGTTTAGCTAATTCAAAAAAAGTTTTTTCATGTTTGCCGCTTAGCAAATATAAAACACTTTTTTTATTCGGTTTATTTATTTTTAAAATAAAATATTTATTCGTTTTATTACGTATAATCTTTCTAACATTATTGATTTCATGCTTGCTTCCTTTTACAGCATAAAAATTCCCGAAAGCAGGCTGTTTTGACAATTGATAATTACTATTAGTTATATACATTAATTTCTCCAATTGAAATTCTATTTTATATATTATAAAAACAAACGTTTAAAATTTTGCTTATATAAATAAAAAATGTAATGTAAATTAATATATAAATTTTAAACTTGACAATAGTTAGATATCAAACTATAATATATTTGAATTTTGGCTTATTAAATGAAAAAGACTCTTTCACTTATATCAAGAATACATGAAAAAGGAAATCGTTTTATTATTGAACAACTGAATGAAAACGGTATAGAAGGTCTTGCTCCGAGTCATGGAGATATTCTTGCCTTTCTTTTATACAATGGAAAATCTACAATGAAAGAAATAGCAAATAAAATACACCGAACCAAACCTACAGTAACAATTCTTATTGATAAACTTGAAAAACAAGGCTTTATAAAAAGAGAGAAATCCGGAGAGGACAGCAGAATAACATATATTTTGATTACAGAAAAAGCAAAAAAATTTAAACCCGTATTTGAAAAAATCTCAAATAATCTAAATTATATGCTTCATCAAAATCTTTCAGCTGAAGAAACTGACATATTAGAGGAGCTTCTTGGAAAAATGTTAAAATAAAAATTTTTACATAAATAGTTAGATATCAAACAAATAGAAAGGAGAAATTTTTATGACAAACTACACATCCACAGAGCTGGGTAAAATTCACGATATTATTAATCTTGAAAATGGCAAAGTATTTTTACATGATACACTTGGATTATCTAGCTGTGAAATATCTGTAAATACCGTTCCAAAAGGCTTTAAAGTTCCATTTAGCCATAAACACAAGCAAAATGAAGAAATTTATATCATTTTAAAAGGAGAAGGTGTTATCACCATTGATGGAAACCCTATAATAGTAAAAGAAGGATCGGCAGTTAAAATCTTACCATCAGCATCAAGAACTATTGAAAATACAACTGAGGATGAATTTCAGTTTATTTGTATCCAAGCAAAAACAAATTCTTTGGAACAGTTTGGACTTGGCGATGCAGAACTTTGCTAATTACAATAAATAATTAAATTATTCTTAATAGTCTTGAATAATATTGATTACACAAATATTACACAAAATTAAAAAGTCAGAGCTTGAAAACGTGCTCTGACTTTTATTTTAAATGGTCGGAACGACAGGATTTGAACCTGCGACCTCTACCACCCCAAGGTAGCACGCTACCAAGCTGCGCCA
>CALUVW010000017.1 GCA_944324315.1 Candidatus Gastranaerophilales bacterium
GTGTCCGTTGAAGTCTACCCCTTTGACTTTTGGTTGTATCCCTTGTGTGGCGGAAGAATTGGAAGTCATTGCTCCCAATTCCGTATCATTCAGACACAATTACCATTCTTTTCCGTTAAGTCCACGTTTTTGCCTTGGGATATAAGCCCAACCTACAAAATATTTTGAGTATTTTAAATTTGTTGGGCTGTTGGAGAAACTAAATAATATGTTTTAACAAATAATACAATTCTACTGCCTGTTCTGATACATAATAAGCTTCTTTTTCGTTAACTTGTTGTTTGTATTGCTTAAATGCAGTTTCTGTAAAATTTTCCCCTACATTTTCATAATTTTTAGTACATGCAATATAATCCATACCTCGTTTATACAAAGGAGAATCTTCGCTTATTGTCCCATACTTAGCTTTTATGTTAGCTATTAACTCTTCACCAAAATATTTGTCATAATATTTTTCCAGTTGTGTTATTGAATATTTTGCATTCTGAGGTATTCTTCTAGCTCGTTGAGCAAGAGCATTGATGTAAGCGTCTTTATTTACTGCTAATGCCAATGCAGCTTGTTCTGCATGTTTTAATTCATGCATTACAAGATTAAAGAATTTTACTCTGTTTAAAGGGCTGTTTTGATAAATGATATTCATAAAATCCAAGTTCGTAGACATGCCGGCATTTCCCCCAAGTCCGGAACTCAACTTAGCTCTAAATCTTGCCTCTATATTTAAAAACTCCAGCCCGTAATCTTTCTTCACTTGCTCAATAAGTTTTTTTACATACGTTTCAAAATCAACTTCTTCTAAAATTAATTTATATTTAGCACATAATTCTTTTGCCTCGTTGGGGGTCAAATCTTTAGCAAAAATATTCTTAATTATTTCTTCGGGTTTGTGAGAGTTTTTTAAACAGTACTCATAATTAATCTTATTGTACCTTTCGATGTATTTTGCTATTAGATTTTTTTTAACGGCATCTGAGCCTTGAAAAAAATCAATTTCGTGAGCTAAAACTGTAAAATCATCATAATTCGTTGCTTTATCTAATTTTGTAAATAATTTAGCAAGAGGACCTTGTGAAAAACTTGCAATATCACTTCCCAGCTTGGGCACATATTTTAATCCGCAAGTATCAGCCCTTGTAATTACGTTAGTTTCTAAAATACTCCTTTTACCACAAGCCTTAACGTATTTTGCGGTATATTCAAACAAATTTGTCGCTAAATCGTATTTCCCCATAAAACATCTCCTGATATTTGTATAAAGTATTTTCTTTTTCAAAAATTGCTTAAAATGTTACAATTATTAGTTCAAATTAACGAAAATAATCACACTATCTGTTCAATATAATCAAACCTTGTGTTCTTTTACATTTTTTTTTACAAAAAACAATTATTATTTATATTTAAATATTTAGTCAAAAATTTTTATTAAAGGGTAGAATCTTATAAAATTTTCTTTAAATAAATCATATCTATCAGTTGTTTTCCTTCTTCAAAAATTGGATGTTCATAGTTATTTATAAAAAAGTTTTGTAGCCTATGAGATTCTTGGAAGCCTCGTTTTTTGTAAAATTCTAATATTTTGTTATTTTCTCCAGTGCCTAGAATTAAATATTTATAATTTGTTTTATATTTATTACATACAAAATTAATCAATGCTGATGCATAGCCTTTATTTTGATACTGCGTATAAGTTGCAAGATTTTTTATTTCAACGGTTTCCTTATCAATCTCCATAACAGCACAGATTGATGTCAAGATATCATTATCGTACAAAGCAAAAAGTTTTGACGATTCCAGATATTTGTTAATCATTGCTTTATCTTCATCGCCGATTAATAGAATATCCATATAATCCTTTTTATTCGTAGTTATTTCTTTAATTTGCATAAGTTAAATATATCATAATTGATACAAAACCGAAACAAAGGTCGGAAATAGGGGGATAATGCTTTGTTCTCAGAGTTAATGCGTATGTACCCAATGAAATAGAATATTATAAGAAATCCGTATTAAAAACAGGGTTTTATTAAGAATGTATTAATGAAAACATTGCTCAACTGTTTAACATTTTAAATTTATTTTGCCCGAAATAATCAAACTATCTGTAAAATATAATCAAACCATGTGTCTTTTTACAATAAATTAATTATTTGCCAACAGATTTTTTATAATGCATTGTTTACTTACGTTATCTTTCATAAAAGGAAATGCTTTTTTGAATAACTCGTTCAAATCATTTTCATTCAAATTCAAAGTATACTCAAATTTATTTCTTGATTTTGCAATTTGAGCAGCTGTTGTAAACATATTTAATAATTCTAAAGCATCTTTATCAGTCATTAACTTTTATTTCATCCTTTGCAATTTTATATATGTTATAAAATAATTCTTGTTTCTCTTTATTTATTATATCATATTTTTCTTTTTTACCAAAAGACACAACTACAGGAGCATAATCATAGCCATTATAAAACAATGTCCAATCATCTACCTGTAAACGGTATTCATCCCAAAATTTCACAAAACTTTTGTAATACCTGCGAATAATATCTTCTTCCGGAACATCATGCCCGCCATTTTTAACACGCGTTTTTACCCTTTTAATACATGTTGTACAACTTTGTAAGAAAGAATAAACTAAAATAATTTTGTAATTTTGACTTTTAGCCTTATCTATTATTCTTGTAATATTATTACCAGAAAGAGTTGATTCTACAGCGAATGACAGATCATCTTTAAAATATTGTGCTAAGCGTTTAAAATATTCTTTGCCCGCAGATATAGGAACGCTATTAATTGCATTTGGTGCAATTTCTTTCGCTATTTCATCAGCATTAAGAAATACCAAATTCTTTTCTTTCAAAAGAACTTCCGCAAGAGTACTTTTACCACTGCCATTTGCACCTGCTATTATATATAATATTTTATCTTTATAATGCATAATATGATTTTATCATGGAATAAATCTTCAGGTTATTAATATTAACAATTTTTTCATACAGTATTTGGGTAAAAAGTTCCAATGTCGTACAGTCAGCGGAGTTTTTTCGTACATTAGGGCTTAAATCACCTTCAAGCCCTTTTTTATTGCAGTTTTCCAAAGTTCGATTGTTTGCATTTTGTGCATTCAAAATATATTGATTTTCTACGATTGTTTGGAATACAGGCTTCAATATCAGGTTAAAAGTTTTATCTTTGTATGTGTAATGAAGTGAGTATTTTGCGTAGGGCAGATGGTGCGATTATTTCGGGTAAAAGTTTTTTAGTACTCTCTCTGCTTGTGTTTTAGGGTAATCAAGACTTGGTTCAAATGGGCTAATTATTTAGGGCAAAGTGAGTCGTTTGAGGTTTTTGAAATTTTTGTTTTTCTACTGTGTTTATTTAAAATTTTTAATTGATACGAAACCGACACATACTCGGAAGTGCTGTTCCAATTTTTCATCTTCAGAGGTAATGTGTTGCGTATGGGAAACAGTTATATAAATATTAAAGAAATCGCTCAGGCTAAGGGATTAAAGAGTACCCGCTCAATCCGAATAGAAATAAACAAACCTGAAAGCAAATATATTTCAAGAGAAGTCAAAGTTAACGGCGGTATCTCATACGAAATATTGTTTTCAAGTTTAGAACCTGAATTACAACAAAAACTTCGGGAATGCGAAACCAAATCAACGGCAATAGTTCCCCTTAATTACAAACCGCCGACTGTAACGGATAAAGCAAGATTGAAGGCAAATCACAGAATGAACATTGTTAAAGCCGCACTTGAATACAGAAATAAATATCAAACAATAAAAGAAACTGATACGGAATTTTTAGACCTGTATAATTCAGGTTTGTATTTACTAAAAGCATACAAATTTCTTGGTAGTATTTCAATCGGAACTTTAAGAAGATACATACAAGCCTACAAGAAAACAGGCAACGCAGAATCACTACAAGCTGTTGACTTTTACGGTAAACTACTATGAACTCATGTTCAATTACAAAATATTCTTTTGCTTGACCACCACCATCTTTCTTTCTCCATATAAAAGAGCCTATATAATTTTCTTCTCCAAAAACTTCATTACAACCGTAACTTTATCGGCAATAGATTTTGTAAATGTCGTAAACAATATATCTTCCGAACTTTCAACAAGTTGTTCATTTGCTTGCCTGTGCTCCGTCAAGTTTTCTTGGAAAGCCCGAGCAACTTCATCTCTGTGTCTGAAATTTTTTAGGACTTCCTTTATCTTTACATCAAAGTTACCTACAATATCATCCGACATTCCGAAAATCCTGTTAAACTGCAAAGTCCACTTGTTTATAAGTTCAAGCATTCTGACATCAGCAAAATTTTCATGGCTTAAAAGATTTATAACCAGCACATCAGAATTCTGTCCTTGTCTGTGGCACCTGCAAATCCTCTGCTCCATTTGAATTGAATTATAAATATCATATCGTAATTTACAACCACAGGACAGTATTCTATATCCAAACCCTTCGCCGCATCATCGGTTGCGATTAGAATTTGAATATCCGCATCCGCTCTGAATCTTTCCAATGAATTGTTGTCTTTGTATTTTATAGTGTTGTACCCATCCTGCAAAAACAATTTATATAGAACATCCAGTGTCGTGGAATTACTTACAAAAATGATTGCTTTTTGATTAACTTTCATTGCTTTCAGGTGGTTAAAAACGGTTTTTAAAATTTTCAAAAGCTGTGTGGTTTTTGAATTAATTTTTATTTCTGATGCAAGTTTTTGAATATGCAGCAGAGCAGCTTTTTCAAGTCCATAAGTTCTTTGAATTGCAGGAGATATCATATTGCCAAACGCCTACGATGAAGATGAAAGTGTAAAAAAAACAACAGGTTAAGGTTGTATTCATCTATTTCGGGGTAGGCAATCGAAAAAATTAAATCTTTCATCTAATATTGCACTAGAGAGGTTAACTCCGAAATTAGAGCCGGGTGCTTACACTAAATTACTGGTTGCTAAGATTCAAGCAACAAATGAAAGAATTAAGACTTTAGAAGAAGCAATTGCAACACAGGTAAAACCAGCAAAAGTCAGAGATGCCGAAGCGGATTTAAGTTTTTATAGAAATTGGGATGATGCGTATCAAAAAAACAAATATGAAACAGAAGCAGAAAGTGCTAAAAAAGCTGAACGCGATAAATACTGGAAAGGTTTTAAGTGGATGTCTGATGGAGACTCAAAATATGATGAAAAAATGCAGCCGTATTGGAACGGACATTGGAGACATCAGAGAATCGAGTGGAATTTAGATGATTTAAGACAGATTGTTGCTGATTATAATAGTTCAAAAGATTTACAGCGTCAAACTTTAGAGGCATTAAAACGAGAAAGAGCGTCATACATTGCCCAATTAACCAGTGCTCATCTGGGAGATTATGTAAATCAAACAGTAAATCAGCATGGCAGCATTAATGAAAGAATAGCCGGATATATTGATGTAAAAGAACAAATCAAAAAGGATTTTGTAGCTCCTCTGCTTGCAAGCAAAGATAATCCGAATGTAAGCTTGCCAAATGCGGTTGTACTTTATGGTGCTACAGGTGTTGGCAAAACAGAAATGCTTAAAGGTGTAGAAGAAGAATGTAAAGCTGTTGCAGAGATTGTTCATTTCCCGATGGATACATCGTTGGATGATTTTCGAAAAGAAATGGATAAATTATTGGAGCAGGCAAAAAACAGATTTGATAAAACCAAAAAACGAACTATTCTTCTTATTGATGAGGCTGAAAAGTATATGTGTATGAGTGAATTAAAAGCTAATCGGTTAGCCACTGAATTTGAAGCGGATGATTTTGAAATTTTAAATAAATATGGCAATAACGATAAGGATAATGTTGATTATTTAAAATCACTTCTTGATTGGATATCAGAAGTTCCAAAGGAAGGAGAAACAAACAAGTCAAAAAGTGCTACAACATTATTTATAACAACCAACTATCCACACTTGATTGATCAGGATTTGATGAGAAGAAAAGGAAAATTTACGCCAATTGCGGTTCATCCTGCTAAGGATTTTAATTTGGAAGCTGTAATTAAGCACTATTTTAAACAAAATTCAGACCTTCTTGAACAAATTAAAATGCTTGCCCCGAATGACAATTTTACAGAAATTCTGAATGGACAGGTAAAATTTTCAGAGAAAGCAAAAAATGTTTTGTTAGAGAAAAGAACCAACGGCACAATAAATAACATGCATATTGACTATGAATTATCTGACTGGCCTGACCTTAAACGATTCATAAAATTTATGAACCCGTCAGACAAACGCGGGGCATACAGTAATGTTGAAATTAAAGATATGATTTCAAAAGCTTTTGATAGATATCTTGAAAATCCGACCAAACCTATGTACAAGTATTTCTTTGATATTAAAAATGAAACCAACAGAGATATTACACCTGCAAGATACAGCAAATTCAGAACAATTTACAATATGGTAACAGATAAGTTTGATTCAGAAGGTTTTGGACAGGCAGAAAAAAATTTCACCGACCTAATTAATGCTTACCAGAACGGAGAACTCAATGAAGAAATGTGTACAGCAGTAGAAAAACAGATGGCACATATTCAGGAAGAGTTACAAAAACTTCAATCTAAAATGAAAGCAGGCATAGCTCTAACAGAAGGTGAACAAATGCAGTATGACCTGTTCAAGAAATATGACAGTATCTGGGAATAAAGAGGAATTACATTTATGTATATAACAAAAATTGACGGGAATTATAACTATAAAAATAATCCTTATTTTTCAGCAAAAATTCCAGAAAAAGAACTAATACAAGAATTAAAGAAAATTGCAGTAAGTGAAAGCGATATTGTCCAAAAACATATCTCATATTTAAATGATATGCAAAAAGGCAGTGATATCTCCCCTGAAAGAAAAGCTGCAATTAATGAGTGGCTGAGCATGAAATTATATGAAGCATCATCTTTTGATCCAGTAAAAGAAGAACAAAAAGTAAAAGAACAAATTGAATATATGGAAAAAGACAAAACCCCTAATAAATTAATCCGTACAGGGAAAAAAGTTTTTCAATTTATTAAGAAAAAAATAACCGATGAACCAGAATACGTTCATCCTATGATGCGTAGTTTTAATGCCCAAAAACATGAATTATCCTTTTTTGAAAAATTTAGAGATTTATTCTCTTCATATTTGGAATTAATCCCTAAATCCGTTCAGGAAAAAGCTAAGACATCAAACAATAAACCACCTGAGCTAGAAGATATTTTAAAACAAATCGGTCTTGAAAAATATGGACTGGACATGTCAAAACAAAGTGATAATATAGAAACAAAAGGAGTCAGTATAATGGACAGCATCAATTTATCCACAAATAAAACAAATATTCCATCTCAAGGAGTACCCCCGAACAGCCATCCGCAGCAGACAATAAAAACACCTGAACTCAAGGAAGATACTTTTGAACGTGAAGATAAAAGTAAAATGAGTAAAGGGAAAAAAGCTGCAATTGCGGCAGGAGCTGCAGGTGCAGCTGCAGCTGTTACTTATATCGCAACAAGAGGAAAGAATAAAAAAGCGGGAAAACAAGCAGTTGAAGAAGGGAAGAAAATTGTTGATACCGGTAAAAAAGCCGTAAAAGAAATTATTGAGACTAAGTCACCTCAAGAAATAGAAAATATTCCTAAAAAATTTCAGGAACTTAAGAAAAAAAACATGGAATATTATGAAAAATGGCTCAATAAAATCCCGTATGATGAAAAAGAATATGACAGATGGAGAGCAGAAGAATATGACCCGTTTATGAAGCGAATAAAAGAGAAGAATTTGTCAACTGTCGAGAAAAAAATATTTTCACTAAATCCAAATGAGCAAGTGAAAGAAAAAGAGGAGTATCTGCGTTCGGTTTTATCACGTGCACGTGACAGCGAAGCTTCATACTATGACGGACTTGTTGAATTCGAAAAATATGGAAGAAAAGAATCACTTTTTGAGGGATTCACAACAAATATTACTTATTTTCAGACAAAATTTCCCGAAAATCCAAGCGAAAAAACTGTAAACAAATTTATGGATATTTGCGAAAAATTCGGTAAAAGTATGTCTTTAGATAAATATGGTGATTTGGACAACCATACCGACGGACTTAACTTTATGGCTGTAATCTCAGAAAAAGGAGTTATAACATCAATTGACCAGTTAAAACGAGCATTAGAAAAAGGTAAAAAAATTATATGGAGTAATCGTAGTATTAACAATCTTAAATGGACATTAATGCGTGCAGAAGATGCTCCATACAAAAATAATAAAGAAGTTAAAGAAATATTGCAAAAATTCTACGATACAGCTTATGAAAACAAAAAACCTTTTATTAAAACGTTTTTTGAAGAACATGGAGATCCAAATGAATTAGAACATATAATTCTATAAAAAAGTAAATCTATAAAAATTTATTACATGTATTAGCAAAAAATAAATATTTTGTGTTTTCTAAAAAATTGGAGCAATAATAATGGACAGCATCAATCTATTCACAAATAAAACGAGTATTCCTTCACAAGGTATAACACCAAATAAACAACCGCAGCAGACAATAAAAACACCTGAACTCAAGGAAGATACTTTTGAACATGAAGATAAAAGTAAAATGAGTAAAAGGAAGAAAATTGCTATAGGAGCTGCAATAATTGGCGGGATTTGGGCTATTACTGAATTTATCATTTGGAGATATGACAAATCTACAAATAAAGTTTTAAAAGAAGCTGAAAAAACATTTCAAGAAACTAAAAAATCTCTTGATGAATTGGGAAATATCTAAATAATATTATGGTTAAAATATGAAAATCACTGCTATAAACAATATAAATAAAAATATTCAATATAGAAACAATAATTATAACTCTGTATCTGTAAAATATGAAAATACCAAAAATTTAACTAAAGATGAATTTATACATAAATCGGTTAAGCCTCATAATCCAAGTTTTAAAGGCAGTGATGCTTATAAATTTGTAATGTATAATTTAGAAAACGGATTTCTTGGCTATACTAAAGAAAAAGCAAAGCTTGCACAATCTTTTTTAGTACCATTTGTTGAGTCAATAAGAAATCCGGAAATACCGGTTCCTCCATCAATCCTTTTGCATGGTTCAGAAACAAATGTAATTAACAACATTATAAATAGAATTAATTATATCCTAAGTCCACTACCTTATGATGTAGTAAAACTTGTAAAGACTTCGAAAGAGGACTTCTTTGCAAATATTAAAAATCTATTAAATGCTCATCAGATATCTAGTCAACAAGGACGTTATAGATTTATTACAGTTATTGACGAACCTGAAAATCATTTAGGAATGACGTATACACAGGCTAAAAGATTGTTAAATTTTAACTTCACCCCAGAAGATATAAAAATCCTAAACGAAAATAATGATAATGTTGATAATATAAATTATTTAAAAAGTTTGCTTGATAACTGCAGTAAGCCGGCCGCTGATAGAGGTTATGCAACATCTTTTATATTTACTTCAAAAAATCCACATTTAATTCATCCTGATTTTCGAAAAGGGAAAATGGAAAAAATTGGTTTCAACAGACCGGAAGATGCAGGTGTATTATTCCTTAATATGCTAAAATCACATAAGGAAGCGATTGAAAGTCTTGTCACAGATGACCCTACAAAAATTTATTATAAAAACAGGTTAAAAAATGTTAATCTTGAAGATTTAAGTATTCAACAGATAGATGAAATAAGAAATTTCTTTGAGCCCAACTACCCTAAAGGAGCATTCAGTTATGGTGATATTAGGAATTTAACTTTTGATACTTTCAGTACAATTATTAAAAATGATGAAAGAGTTCCATGGGTGGACTGTTTGTATGCAACGCTAAATAACAGCAAAAGATCCTATACTCCTGAACAAGTAGTAAGACAAATGGAAATTTCAGATTTATTTGAAAAGCGCCAATCCATGTATAACTTTTTAAAAAACAAATTCGAAAATGGAGACATAAGTCCAGAAGAAATAATACAGTTTGATTTTCATGCTGCTGTAAGAAAAGCCCAAATAACTATGTTAGAAAAATTAGAAAAAGAAGATAAACTTAATATTTATGATAAGTATACTTTGAAAAAATTTAAAGAAGAAGAATTATAATTTATTTCAAAGTTTTATTATATAATTAACCTATGAAAAAGATATTGATTATTTTTTTACTTTTTACTGGCTGTTTTATTAATTGTTTTGCTGCAGAAATTCAACTTACAGACTATTCTGATAACTCAAACTGGCTTTCAAAACCTGCAAAAACATACTCTGCTGACGTTTTTTATATTTATCCGACTGTTTGCACAACGGAAGATAAAAGTAATCTATGTGCAATAGATAATAAACAAATGAGAGAAAGTGCAAAAACTGTTTTTAAACTTCAGGCGGAAGCTTTTGATACCGTTGCAAATATTTATGCCCCTTTTTATACTCAGTATAATTTCAGAGCATTTGAATACTCACATTATGAAAAGATTCAACAAAATACATTAAATAATGCTCAGGGGCTTTCGGATGTTTATGGGGCACTCGACTATTATTTTAAAAAATTAAATCAAGGTCGTCCATATATTCTTGTCAGTCACTCGCAGGGTTCAGCTATAATGCTTGTTGTCTTGAGCGATTATATGAAAAAACATCCCGAATATTACAAAAATATGGCTGCGGCTTATGTTATAGGCTATCCTGTTACAAAAGAGTATTTAAAGAATAATCCTCATCTTAAATTCGCAAAAAAATCAGATGATACAGGAGTAATCATTTCATATGATGTTCAGGCTCCAGACAAATCGGGAATAAATGTTTTACAGGCAAAAAATCAGTTGGTTATAAATCCTATAAGTTGGAGCAGAGGACAAAGGCGCATTAAGGCAGATAAAAACCTCGGCAGCTTGGATGAAAAAACTTTAAAAATAACAACTCCTGGTATTGCAGATGCAAAGATTAATAAAAAACTCGGTGTTGTTATTTGTTCGACAGTTGATACTGCAAAATATGAAATAAAACTTCCTAAACTATTCGGGAATGGTTCTTTCCACGGACAGGATTTTCAATTTTACTTTCTTAACCTTAGAGAAAATGCAAAAGTTAGAATTGATAAATTCTTAAACAGATAGTTTTAGAGAAAAATATTACCTTTACCTGCAAGAATATAATTTGCGTTATTTTATACATGGAAGTCAAATCTTAAAATGTCATCCCAAACTTGTTTCAGGATCTAATAACTGTAGGACTTTGTATTTGACATTTCAATCGTGTACGGTTTGCCTATAAAGTGGCTTTGTGTTTAGGTTTTAACCTGTCGGAAGTGTCCGAAAATAATTAAACAAAATTACTTGAAAAGTCCACGAAGTGTCCGTTGCCCCCCCCGACTTTTGGTTGTAACCCTTATGTGGCGAAAGTTTAGGGTGTATTTGAACTTTTACGAATGGTTTGATTATTTTCGGCATGGACATTTGAAATTTGTCATAAAGTTTGTTATTTTTTTAATTTCGAGTATGTCTACGACAGGTAATTTAATAAACCCAGCGGGTTTAAAAGGGCATATTTTGCTTCAATATTTTGTCTTCTGTTTCCCCATTTTGCAAAGGCAAAATTAACACCGGATGATTTTGCACACTGCATATCATAAATACTGTCGCCGATATAAAGAGTTTCTTCTGGCTTTACTTTTGCAAGTTCCATATATTTTAGGAGAGGTTCGGGGTTCGGTTTATGCTTTTTAGTATCATCTGCACAGATAATAATTCCAAAATATTTGTTAAGTCCGAAATGCGTAACTTCTTCGTCAAATTCAGCTTTTGTTTTAGATGTTACTATTCCTAATTTATAATCAGGTGAAAGTTTTTGCAGCAAATCTTTTATACCGTCAAAAACACAAACAGAATTTTTGTAGCTATTCAAATGATTATTCCATAAATCAACTGTTTCAGTTATGTTTGTAATACCAAGCTGCTTTATTGCCGCTTCGCCCGTAATACCCAGTACAAATCTAATTCTTCAATTTTATAATTTTTATTTTGCACTTCTTTTAAGGTATCCTGCAGGGAATGCAGAACAGCATATTCAGTATTTATCAAAGTTCCGTCAACATCAAAGACAATATGTTTATACATTATCTCTCCTGATATCATCAAAGTATTTTATAACCCGGCAAGGGTTGCCAACCGCAACGCAATCATCCGGAATAGATTTATTTACCACGCTTCCTGCGCCGACTATACTGTTTTTACCGATAGTTACTCCCGGCAGAATTATTACACCGCCGCCAATCCATGCCCCATCTTTTATCTCTACAGGGTCCGCACAGGTGTTATAATAAATTGGATCATCTTCCGCTCTTTCAATAATATAGCGTTCTTCTAGCAAAACCGGATGATATGCAGTATAAATTTGAACATTTGGTGCAAACATGATACAGTTTCCGATAATAATTTTTTCATTATCAATAAATGTACAATTAGGTCCTATTATAACATCCTTACCTATAAAAATATTTTTTCCGTATTCACAGTGAAATTTTTCATCAATTACAACATTAGAGCCTATTGAACCGAATAATTGTTCAAGGATTTGACGTTTTTGATGCTCATCGTTAAAATCCAATGAATCGTACTTTCTCATCAAAGCTCTTGCGTTTTCTCTCATTTTGCACAATTCTACAGAATTCGTATCTATATATTTATATTTTTTTTGCATATATTACTCCTGACAAGAAATATAACATAAATATTTTATTATTAGAAACTGTAAAATGTAAATAAGTTTGAGAAAATGTCAGAGTATATTAAAAAGATATTGACTTCTTATTCCAAAAACAATCAAACCATGTGTTCTTTTACACCTGCCGGAAGTGGCCGAAATTTTACATACAAAGAATAAGTTATTAAATTATAACCCCAAACGTTTTTTTAAAGCGATTAATACAATCATGTTATCAATATATTGTGGACAATAATTATACGGTGTCATCAAAGGAATTGTTTGTGTCAGTTCTTTTGACGCTGTTTCTCTGTCATACATATCATTAACATAAGTATTGATAACAAGAACCAGAGAGGTCGTTGATGAATCTAAAACAGAACAATATTCCTCGTTTTGAAATTTTAAAGCTTTTTCTTTATTATCATTCAGCAACTGATTACAATCAGCATTACGTTTTTTTATAAACTTAAACTTTGTAAACGGGTTTATATTCTTTTCAATAAGCTCCGCCACTAATTCTTCATTTTGACAAATATTCACACTATCAAATTGGCTTGGATTTACAAAATAAATATAGCCTGCAAACAAAAGTGATAAAACAACAAGTGTTATAAAAATATAACCAACAGCCTTTTTAAAAGTATTTTTCATAAATTAATAATGATATATCATGTTAATTTTGTCAATAAATTAAAATCAATATTGCAAAATTTTATTGTTTGGAATAAAATATATAAGGAATTATTCCCGGATCGTCTAGTGGCAGGACTGAAGATTCTGGCTCTTCCAACGGTGGTTCGAATCCATCTCCGGGAATTTGTTTTTAATTTTGATTAATACTTTAATAGCAAAAAAATTTTTTTTATGTTTTCTGTATAATATGAATATGAATTTGAATATTAATTCTCCATCTTTTAAGAGTGTGTATACGGTAGACACAGGAAGTGCCACATCTAAAACTCAAATTTTTACACTAGGTGCTTTAATGAATAATTTTTGGCTGAATAATGCCGGCACTACTTTCAATAAAATAAGAAATACCGGAGTTTACGGACAAGTTGACTTTAATGTAAAAGATTATAAAGACAGCTCGTTTGAATCCATTATGAATAACAACGGTATTTCTTATAAGAAGAAAAACAACACTCTTAACTATATTGCTTAGTTGTTGTTATTAAAAAATTTATTTTCAAGGTTTATTTTGAATTTAACCAGTTTATATTTTATAAATCCTGTTAAAGTTCTGGTATCAGACCTTAAATCATTTAAAGTTGCTTCCTGCATAACCCTGTTAATATATGGTTTTCCATCAATAAGATCTTTTGCCAATTCAATTTCATTATAATTTCCAATAAGATTATTGCGATAAGCTTTAAATAAATTTTTTAAAGAGTTAATTTTTTTATTTACAACCTTTGTATCAATATTTGCAATAAATTCATACAAAGAAACAGGAGATTTAAAGGGTATATTTTTTTCTATAACATTGTAAACAAATTCCTTATCATTTTCATTGTTTTCAATCTTATGTAATATATCTGGCACTACTTTTATATTTTCAGAATTTTCTGCAAATGACATATAATTTTTAGATAAATAATTATCAAAAAAGTATATTCTGTCTTTATAATTATCCCGATTTGAGGATTTCAAAATCTTCAATAAAGTTTCATTCAAAGCTTTTTTATCATAAGATACTAAAAAGCGTAAACTTTTTCCAAAATGTGAAATAACTTCCATTTTTTCTGGATAATAATCCGACATAAGCACTTCTTCTGATAAATCTGAAAATTTTTCATCTTGATTTTTCAAATTAATAATATCAAACAACTGTTCATACTTCTGTGGCTGATATGATTTATTTTCTATTGCCTGTTCCAAATCAGATACAATATTTTTCTTATTAATATTCAAATATAAATATGGTTTATAATCAGCAAAATTTTTATTAATTTCTGAAGCATATTTTGAATTAACAAAGCCTGATAAGAAATTGTAAGATAGTTTTTTTGTATTAATTATCTTCTCATTCAAATTTAATAATTTTAAAACAAGATCTGTTTTATCTTTGTTTTTATCCATTGCGACAAATAAATTTTCAAGCTCTCCGAAGGATAAATTATCTTGTTTGGCCAATTTTTTATGAACAATTGATGGTTTAGAAATATTTGAAACCATATCAGCCACATTCTTAAAATTTGTTCCTAACTCTTTAGACTGATTTGTAAAATATAAATTTCTATACTTTCTTCCTAAAATATACATCAAGTCATGTTTTATCTGATTCCCAGAGGTGTAAATATTTTTAGCATAGTCTGCCTCTTTAGATGAAATATTAAAATACCTCTGCATATTATAATTAAAATTTTTATACATTTTAGATTGCGGTATTCTTAAAATTTTTGCGGGAGAAAAACTGCCGCTAAAATGTATACTATCTGATTTATTTGAGTTGTTTGTAATACTGTACTGAGATACAAATTTTTGGGGTAAATTGTCTACTTTCATTTTTCTTACTTCTTTCTTTTCTTTCTAACTTTACTACTAACTAAACTTTATTAATCTGTCTGCGTTCAAGCATTACCATTAAAATTGAAATATCTGCAGGTTTTACACCGCCGATACGTGATGCCTGAGCAAGAGTCTTAGGCCGGATTTTTGAAAGCTTGTCTTTTGTTTCTGATGAAATATGGTCAATTGTTGAATAGTCTATATCATCCGGAATTTTAAATTTATCTAATTTTGATGCCTGCTCGACTTGAAATTCCTGACGCTTCAAATACCCGTCATATTTAACTAAAATTTCCACCTGTTCTGCAACATCAAAAGGAATATTTAATTCTTTTGTACAATCATCAATTTCCTTAATTACACTGTAATCAATATTCGGACGTTTAAGAAGTTCTGCTATTTTCATGCCGCGTTCCATATGCTCGCCATATTTGGCTAAAATGGAATTAACCTCATCTGTGGCTGAAATTTTTGCATCTTTAATTCGGGATAATTCTTGTTCAATTGCTTCCTGCTTATCAGTAAAAATTTTAAACTGTACATCATCAATAAGTCCGTACTTTCTGCCGATAGGTGTAAGTCTTGCATCAGCATTGTCCTGACGAAGCAAAAGTCTGTATTCCGAGCGGGACGTAAGCATTCTGTAAGGATCCTGAATATCTTTTGTAACAAGGTCATCTATCAACGTTCCGATATAAGAAGAACTTCTTGAAAGTTCAAGCATTTCAGAGTCATTTAGATAATTAAACGCATTTATACCTGCAACAAGCCCTTGAGCTGCTGCTTCTTCATAGCCGCTTGTACCGTTAATCTGACCTGCAAAGAACAGACCTTTAATACTTTTAGACATTAAAGAATGAGTTGTTTGAACAGCAGGAACATAGTCATATTCAACAGCATAGGCAGGTTTTATAACATGCGCATTTTCAAGCCCCGGAAGAGTTCTTAGCATCTGAACCTGAACATCTGCCGGCAGACTGCTTGAAAATCCCTGAATATAAACCTCATAAGTTCCCAAACCTTCAGGCTCAATAAAAATATGGTGCGATGGATTTTCGCTAAATCTAACAACCTTATCTTCAATAGACGGGCAGTAGCGCGGTCCGACTCCTTGAATTAGCCCTTGAAACATAGGAGATTTATCCAAATTCGCTTTAATAATCTCATGCGTTTTTTCATTGGTTCTTGTCAAATAACACGGATATTGGGTTCTGACAGGTCTGTCAGGTTTAAATGAATAAAAATGCAAAGTTTCATCTCCCGGCTGAATTGACATTTTAGAATAATCAATTGTACGTTTATCAACTCTCGGAGGTGTACCTGTTTTAAGTTTTTTAATATTTATTCCATGTTTAATAAGAGATTCTGAAAGGCCGTAAGCAGCTTTTTCACCGAGTCTGCCGGCGCTATATGAGCGGAGTCCGACAAATATTTTACCGTTCAGGGAAGTACCAGTTGTTAAAATAATTGCACGTGCACAATATTCTATACCATACTCATCTATTGCTCCGGTAATTTCTCCATTTTTAACCAGTAAATCAGTAATGCACGCCTGACGCAGATATATATTTTCGTTTTTCTCAATAATATTGCGCATATAATCCATATACTGCTTTTTATCAGATTGTGCGCGCAGAGCTCTGACGGCGGGGCCTTTAGAGGAATTAAGCATCTTCATTTGTATATAAGTTGCATCTGCCGCTTCACCCATAACACCGCCTAAAGCATCAATTTCACGGACTAAAGTTGATTTTGCAGGGCCTCCAATTGCAGGGTTACAGGGCATTAATGCAATATGATCAACATCTAGCGTTGCAAGTAAAACTTTTGCGCCCAGACGAGCACAGGATATAGCAGCTTCACATCCGGCATGTCCAGCACCTACAACAATTACATCGTATTTGTTATCTAAATAATCCATATTGCATATTCCTAATCGGCTACAAAATTATTATATTACAAAGAAAAAATTTTAGAATAAAAGTTAAAATAGATTAACCTATCATCTACTCCAGATGGATGATATTATTTTAAACTACTAAAGATTAATATAATTTATATCGACAAAAGAATATACATAGAAAATACACATCTTATTGGAGCTCATTGATGTCAGAACAGATTTTACTACAGCCGATACAGGCCTCAGATACTAATAAAGCACAAGAATCGCTAGAAAAAGCCAGGATAGCACATGAAAAATATCTCATACGACAGCAAAATAGTGATTTACAAGAAGCAATAGAATACTATATTGATGCGGTTAAATATGATCCATCTATGCCTGAAGCTTATTACAGACTCGCGACTTTAATGTGGGAACAGGGACAAATAAGTCTTGATACAGCAATTGAACAATGTAAAACAGCTGTCTCTATCGCACCAAAAAACATAAATGCACACCTGTATACCGGCTTTTTTATGAAGATGGCTAATGATTTTAAATCCGCAGAAGCTGAATTCAAATCAGCAATAAAGATGGGAAAATTAAAATCTGCAAGACCAAGATTGATTTTATCACAATCTATTCTGCAAAAAATAAACTCCGAAAATGGAAATATTTCTGATTATCTGAGCTTTTTATACTACTTTTTATCAGGGAGCTTAATGCTTGCATGGGACCGCCCGACAATGAAAATGTTTTACAAAAACATGTCGGATGATTTTTCCGTTTTCACATACAATACAGTCGGAAAATTTTTGGAAAAATTTAAGATGTATCCTACGGCGGAAAATCTTTACAGGCAAGCTGTTTCTGCAACCAAACACGGAGAAATTTTTTATAACAAAATGGGCGATTTGGCTCTAAAGAATAAAGAACTTGATCTTACTGTTGATTGCTACAGAAAAGTTCTTGAAACAAATCCTCTGAACAGAGAAGTTTTAATAAAACTTGCGACTGTTTTACAAACTTATTTTCCTGATAACACTGATGAAACAATAGACTGCTATGAAAAACTTCTTGAATTTGGAATAGATACACCTCAAATTTACTATGAATTAGGTCATCTTTATCTAAAAAAAGAAGATAAAATTAACTCAATAAGTGCATTCAAACTAGCACTTGAAAATGACACTGAAAATCCTTTTTATAATAATTCTCTTGCATATGCATATTCAAAAGCAGAATTATATGACGACGCTATAGAACATTATCAAAAAGCAATCAATCTAAATCCTGATAAAGAATGGACTTCAATAGTTTGTCAGGCTCTGGGTTCTATTTATGCTGAAGTCAAAGGTAACATAGATGCTGCTGTATCAACTTATCAAGCAGGAATTATCCTTGATCCTAATAATTATGATTTATATATTTCACTTGGAGATATTCATATGGCTGCATACGATCTTGATAATGCAATCAGATCATATTGCGATGCGATTACGCTTAATCCTGACGACTACAGAGGATACGCTAAAGCCGGAATTGCTCTATGGGAAAAAGATTACCTTGAAGAAGCTCTTGTATCGTTCCATAAAGCAATAGATTTAAATCCAGACAATGAATATGCACAAAACAATCTCGGAATTTTATATCTTGACGGTTTAGGTGATGCAGAAGAAGCTCTTGAATACTTTGAAACAGCGATAGAACTAAATCCTAGCTATACTCTGGCATATTTTAATGCCGCAAGAGCCTCACAGGCAATGGGTTTTATAAATGACGCAGCAAATTATTATCAAATGTCAATTGATCTAAATAAAATAACTCAAGATTTAGATGAAGAAGACATTATAAATAGATTACACAAATTATTTGAAATTTAAAATAAAAAATTATTGGCAAGATTTCTTAAAATAAATTAAATTTTTTCTTGTTTACGGTATAATAAGAACGAACAATAGAAGTGTATAACTAAGAACGCACAGGAAGTGCGAGAAAGAAAAGGTAATTATGGTACCGGAAACAAAAAAATTTGAAATTGAGATTGGCGGAAAAACCGTTACGATAGAAACAGGTAAATACGCACAATCTACAAATGGTTCTGTAACCGTAAGATGCGGAGATACAATGCTGTTTGTGCATTGCGTCGTTTCTAAAGAACCTAGAGTTGGAATAGATTTTTTCCCGTTGTTAATTGACTATGAAGAAAGAATGTCATCAATCGGCCGTATTCCAGGCGGTTATAACCGCTCAGAAGGTAAGGCCGGCGATAAAGCTATACTTATTTCAAGACTTATTGATAGACCAATAAGACCTTTGTTCCCGAAAGGTTACAGAAACGATATACAAATTGTAGCACAGCTATTCAGCTATGATCAGGTTAATCAGCCGGATACTCTTGCAATGTTAGGGGCATCATGCGCTTTAATGCTTTCAGGCGCTCCTTTTGAAGGCCCTATCGGAGCTGTCAGAGTTTCAAGAGATGAAAACGGCAATATGATTGCTAACCCAACTCATCAACAGGCAGACAAATCCGATTTAGATATCGTTGTAGCAGGTACTCATGATTCTGTAATTATGGTTGAAGCAGGTTGCAAATTCGTTACAGAAGACGATATTATGAACGCTGTTGAATTTGCTCAAGTAGAAATAAGAAAACAATGTGAAGCTCAAGTTGCATTTATGAAAGAATGCGGAGTTGAAAAAGAAGAATTTGTCAATCCTTATGACACAACAGAAATCAAAAAAATTATTGAAGAAACAGCTCATGATATGATTTTTGATGCTTACCATAACTTTGACAGAGAATACAGACAGAATAAACTTGAGGAAGCTAAAAAACTTGTTAAAGAAAAAATTGATGCACTTCCGGAAGATGACTACATCAAAAAAATTATGGAAGAAACAGGCATTGATTTTGTTGCAGAAGAATTTAAAAACGCAGAAAAACATATTATGCGAACAATGATTCTTGACGAAGGTGTCAGAGCAGACGGTAGAAAACCAAACGAAGTTCGTCCTATCTGGTGCGAGGTTGGAGTACTTCCAAGAGCTCATGGTTCTGCCGTATTTACAAGAGGACAAACTCAGGTTCTTTCCGTTGCAACCCTTGCAGGCCCTGGAATGAAACAGGAACTTGACGGAGTTGATCCGCAGACAGAAAAAACATATATGCACAAATACATATTCCCTGGATTTTCAGTAGGCGAAGTAAAACCATTAAGAGGACCGGGCAGACGTGAGGTCGGACACGGCAATTTGGCTGAAAGAGCAAATATTCCGGCGCTTCCGTCACAGGAAGAATTTGGATACACAATCCGTGTAACATCAGATGTTCTTGAATCAAACGGTTCAACATCAATGGCTTCTACCTGCGGTTCTTCAATGGCTTTGATGAATGCCGGTGTTCCGGTTAAATGCATGATTGGCGGCGTTGCAATGGGTATGATTACCGAAGAAGGCAAAGAACCAGTTGTACTAACCGATATTCAAGGTATTGAAGACTTTTTAGGCGATATGGACTTTAAAGTTACAGGTAATGATGACGGTATTACTGCTCTTCAAATGGATATGAAAGCAAAAGGAATTGCAAATGAAACATTGCGCCGCGCTTTAGCTCAAGCAAAAGAAGGCAGACTTCATATCTTAGGCAAAATGAGAGAAGTAATTTCAGCTCCTGCAGATCATCTGTCACCTTATGCTCCGAGCATTACAACAATGACAATTCCTGTTGAAGATATCGGAACAGTAATCGGACCGGGCGGCAAACAAATCAGAGCAATTATTGACGCCTCAGGTGCCGAAATTGATATTCAGGATTCAGGCGTTGTAACTATTACCTCTAACGATCAAGAAGGTGCAGAAATCGCACAGAGAATGATTAAAGAACTTACTTTCAAACCTGAACCGGGAATGGTTGTAAAAGGCAAAGTTGTTAGAATTATTCCGATCGGTGCATTCGTAGAACTTGCACCCGGTAAAGACGGTATGGTTCACATCTCTCAGGTTTGCAACGAGAGAATTGATACAATTGAACCGCACCTTCACATCGGCGACGAAGTTATCGTTAAAGTAATTAAAATCGATGATAAAGGCAGAGTAAACCTCACTATAAAAGGGGTGTCTGACGAAGAAAAAGCTCAATTTAATTAGACACAATAATAATTAAACACCATTTTGTAAATCTGTCATTCTGAACTTGTTTCAGAATCCTGTCAAAGAATTTTTCTAATAAATTCAATATGACAAAATGGTGTTTTTTTATATTCTTTTATGCTACTCTGAAATTAACTGGAGGATAAATATCATGTGCGATGTTATAACAATTGGAAGCGCGACAATGGATGTATTTGTAGAAAGTGATGATGCAAATATAGTATCCGTTTATACCAAAGATAAAAAATCTGAATTTATGAGCTACCCTTACGGGGCAAAAGTTGAAATTACGGAATTCACATCTAAAGTAGGCGGCGGCGGGATTAATACCGCAGTAAACTTCTCAAATCTTGGTTATAATACAAGTGCAATCTTTAAAATAGGGGATGATATTTATTCCGACGGGATATTAGAATCATTTAAAGATAAAAAAGTGGATTTATCAAACATTATTCAGGACAAGAGTCTAAGCACCGGCTTTTCAATTATTCTTGTAAGTTTTCAGGGTGACAGAACTGTTCTTGCACACAGAGGAGCAAACGCTAAATTAAATAAATCTGATATAAATTTTGAAGCTATCAAAAATGCAAAACTTTTATATATAGCACCGCTAAACGGTGAGAGCACAAAAGTTCTTGATGATATTGCAAACTTTGCAAGAGAAAATAACGTTTTTGTCTGCTTCAACGCAGGCTCATCAAGCTTAAAAAAAGGTTTTAATTATCTTAAGAAAATTCTTGAAGATGCTAACGTTGTTGTTATGAACAAAGAAGAAGCATCGCTTGCTACACAGATACATGTCCGTCCGGATACAAGAGAAGAAAAGTTTTCAGAAGAACTTATACATCCGGATGTAAAAGAAATGTTTAAAAAGTTAAAAGTTGCGGACTATCAGGTGATAGTAATCACAGACGGCGGTAAAGGCGCTTATGCTTATGACGGAAAAGATTTTTACTACTGCCCTGTATTTGAAGGCCCTGTGGTATCAACACTGGGTGCAGGCGATGCTTTTGCCTCAACTTTCTGTGCAGCATTAGAAAGAACGAACAGAGATATCGGCAAAGCTTTGATGTACGCTTCTGTTAACTCTGCCGGTGTAGTATCAGAATTTGGAGCAACACAGGGGCTTTTAACATTTGAACAAATAGAAGAAAAGCTTAAATCAAACCCTGGCTACACATACCAGAAAGCTTAAATCAAAACAAACTTAGCTGTTCCTGCTTTGCAAAATGTTTTTGCAGATAAGAAGGACGATGATATTTACATAAACCGTATTTATCAATAAGTGCCATGTGCTCTTTTGTTAAATATCCTGCATTGTCTTTCCAATTGTACTGAGGGAATTCCTCATCAAGTTTTAGCATATATCTGTCACGGCTAACTTTTGCTAAAATACTTGCGGCAGCAATTGAGGCTGAGCGGCTGTCGCCTTTAACAACATATCTTTGAGAATAATCAAAGTCCCAAATTCGTTTATTACCATCGATAAGTATCATTATTTCGCTTCTGCTCAGCATATTTCGGGCAATCATTTTTTCTTTACTGTCAGATATAGGATAAAGCTTATTAATAACATCTTCTAAAGCAAGGCGCATTGCTTTTAAGGAAGCGTTTAATATATTTATTCTTTCTATTTCTTCAACTTCAATACAAATCGTAGAATTTACAGAATTTTCTTTAATTATATCGTACAAATATTCACGTTTTTTAGGAGAAAGCTTTTTACTGTCATTCAAATCTTCAAGCTTTTCCACAAGCTCCTTTGAGCGGCTATCAAAACAAACAGCACTTGCAAAAACGCCGCCTGCTCCGCATCCGCGGCCTGCCTCATCAGTCCCTATTACAAATCTTCTTTTCTGGTTTAAATCAAACGTAAAAAGTTGTATTACTCTTGAATCAACAGTTAAATCTGTTTTTAAGCGTTTTTTTACTTTTTTATTATTTTTTTCTATCTCTACTTCATCTTCAGATGAATCATGACCAAATCTGTTATACTTTTCCATTAGATATCGTCCAAAATAAATTTACCGATTTTACCTTCTCTAAAGTCTCTCAACACATAAACCGCAGTACGTTCAATATCAGTCTGTCCACCTGATACAATCCAATTTCTGGATTGCGCAATGTCATCAAGAGAAAGATTATCTACTTTATAAAAATCTTTTACAATTTTAGGATATTTTTTTTCTAGCATTTCAAGGAGTTCTTTTGCAACAATTTCATTTGAATAAGCATTATCCGAAACAGCATTAACAAAAGCTAATTTCTTGGCTCTTGCTTGATCTTCCTGTTTCATTGGAATAATCCCCGGAGTATCTAGCAAATCTAATTGCGGATTAATTCTTACCCACTGCTGCTGTCGTGTAACACCAGCTTTCGCACCTGTTTTGGTTTTAGAAGATTTAGTTAGTTTATTTATAATACTTGATTTTCCGACATTCGGCATACCAACAACCATTACACGAGCAGGTCTACGCAAAAGTCCTTTTTTAATCAAGGCTTGTATTTTCGGTTCTGAAAGCTCAACAGCTTTTTTCACAATTATGTTTAAATCCTTTGAATTTTTTGCGTCAGTTTTTAATACCGGAAACCCCGATTTTTCTTCAATAATTCTTATGAATTTATTTAACTCATCCGGATTTGTTAAATCAGATTTATTTAGCAATATTAAACGGGGCTTTTCGCCTAAAAGCCCCGTAATATTATCATAACAACTTGATAAAGGTAATCTTGCATCAATAACTTCAATAACGGCATCAACTAAAGAAAGCTGTGCTTTTAGCTGTTTTTCAGCTTTAGCAATATGACCTGGATACCAGTGTATATGAAGCTTATCTTTTTTCAATTTTTTCCTTGATACGAGTTGCTTTACCGGAACGTTCTCTGAGGTAATAAAGTTTAGAACGTCTTACATCACCTTTTCTGAGAACAGTAATTTTATCAATTCTCGGAGAATTAAGCAAGAATACACGTTCTACGCCAACGCCCTGGAATACTTTTCTTACTGTAATAGTTTTGTTAATACCTGAACCGTGTTTTTTTATAACAGTTCCTTCAAAAGCCTGAATTCTTTCTTTATTACCTTCTACAATTCTAACAAAAACTTTAACAGTATCACCCGGATTTGTTTCAGGGAGATTGTCTCTTAAATATGTTTTTTCCAATTCATCAATAATAGGGTTCATTTTACAATTCCTTTATAACTTTATATTTCGTACTTATTTTAAATTCCTTAATAGATGCTCCACAACACCTACGCACGTAAAAATATCGTAAAACAAAGTCAGAAAAAATTCAAGCGGTATTTGAAATTTTGTTACGATAGTTAATCCTCCCTTAAAAGAGAGGATTAACTGATTATGTTTTAATAATTCATCTCCCAGCCGTCATGGATAATTAATTCTAAACAGGCGCCCTTAAGAAGTTCAGACATAGGACTAGATAAACACTCATCTTTTAAGTTTCTGAGTCGTTCTTGTTCGGTCATAATCCAAGTTTGGTTTGCTGGAAGTTGCTGTTTACGATAATAGTAATACCAGGAATTATAATCCGTAAATGGTAACACTCGACCATCAGACATCAGCATAAGACCAAATATATCCCGCCCAACAATATTTGGTTTCTTTTGACCATTTACGTCTATATAGATATAACCACCAAGCATATAAAATATTATACTACCGTCAGGAAGTGTACCTGATACGAGATAATTATTATATGCAGACAAACCCAACATAGATAATAAAGAAATAAAAGGTACAGGCAGATTAGGGTTACTTTCCAGACCTTGTATAGATACATTATAATCAAATAATGAACTATTCATATTAAGAGTTGTTTCAACATTAGATAGCTTAAAAGTATTAACTACTCGGGTTAAATTATCTGAATAAGCAGCGAATAGTTGAACACCCAAATCCTTGTTTTCTCTAGCAGTTAAATAATCAAGAAAACCTGCACAAGTCATATCTGTACAGCCTTGACTGGTCATAATTTGGCGAAATCCCTCATTCAAGGTTGCGTATGTTTTCTTTATCTGTGTAACCAATACTTTCTTCTGGTAATTAGCAATTAATGAAGGCATTGTCAAAGCAGCTACTACACCTATGACTCCAAGAGTGATTAATACCTCTGCCAAAGTAAATGCTACCCGTTGTTTAAGTGAAAGGTGAAGAGTGAAGGAGGAAACGGCATTTCTTCCTTCTCCTATGGGAGAGGGGTGGGGTGGGTATTGATTAATACCCATCCTCCTATCCTTCCCTAATAAGGGAAGGAAGGTGTTTACGTTACAGACTTCGCATCTATGCCTCTTTGCTTCTTTGCATCTAATTACCAGATCCTGAAACAAGTTCAGGATGACATTTTGTAAACTTGCTTGACTTCTTGACCTCTTAGATAAATTATTTTCTAAAAGCTCGGAATCGCCCCCCCCCCGAGGCTTTCAGGCATAATAAATCTCTTCATACATCATTCCTTTCTTTTTTTTATACTACATTTTTATTTTAACATATATACATCAAGTTTTCAATATAAATTGCATTATAATACAATTTTTTGTATAATCAGGAAATGGGAAGTCTCCAAAAATATTATAAACAATCAGCCACATATAAAATTTTTTCCGGCATATTTATTGAGTTTGCAAACTTTTTAGATACACTAGGGAAAATTACTTTAAACGGAATAGAAGTTCTAAAATGTATTCTAAAATGGCAAATAGACAAAAAAGAACTGTTTGACCAATGCTACAGATTCGGGATAACATCTCTGCCCATAACATTATCAATTGTCGGGATGACTTCTATTATTGTCGCATCACAGGTTGCCCTTGAAATGGTTAAACAGGGCGGAGGAAACTTTGTCGGACTTTTAATGACAATGCTTATTGTTAGAGAAGTCGGAGTTATTATGTCAGGTTTTGCAATTATTTCAATGATAGGCTCATCTTTAGCTTCTGAAATCGCGACAATGAGAGTAACAGAACAAATTGATGCAATAGAAGTTTTAAAGGTTAATCCTATCAGATACTTGTTTGTGCCAAGGGTTTTATCAGGAATTTTAATGATGCCGCCTGTTGTAATAATTGCCGCTGTAGTAGGAGTTATAGCAGGAGCTGTTACATCTAACCTTACATCCGGTTTAGGATACAGGGCATTTTTTGATTCGGCATGGCTTGGTATATATATGAAAGATCTTGGGGTTTGCTTGCTCAAATCCGTATTTTTCGGAGGGACAATTGCCCTGATAAGCTGTTCAAGCGGTTATTACGCCAGCGGAGGTGCCAAAGGTGTTGGGGAAGCGACAAATAAAGCCGTAGTCTGGTCATTTGTGGCTATTGTAATATGGGATATGATTTTCGCTATTGCTTTCTTCTTTTAACGAGGTAAATTATAAATAATGAGTATAGAAGTTAAAAATTTAATAAAAACATTTGATGAAAAACGAATAATTGACGATATTTCCTTTAAAGTTAATAATGGTGAAACTCTTGCAATTGTAGGGTTTTCTGGTTCAGGGAAAAGTACTGTTTTGAAACTAATCTGCGGACTTTTAACTCCCGACAGCGGCGAAATAATTACTTCAAAAGGCGATATTGCGATGGTTTTTCAATATTCTGCACTTTTTGACTCTCTTAATGTGGAAGATAACATCGCTTTCGCTCTGCATGAAAGAAAAGAGTTAAGAAAAAAATACACGGAAAAAGAAATAAAAAAAATAGTTGCTGAAAAGCTGGAACTTGTAGGGCTTAAGGGTATTGAAAAAAAATTCCCGTCAGAACTTTCCGGAGGTATGCAAAAAAGAGTGAGTTTTGCGCGTGCAATTGTAACCGAGCCAAATTCAATACTTTATGATGAACCTACATCGGGCTTAGATCCTATATCTTCAACACTTATTGAAGATTACATTGTAAGATTAAAAGAAGAAACTCACGCAGCATCAGTTGTTGTCACACACCAGATGTCAACAATTACAAGAACAGCAGACCGCGTAATCATGCTGTATCAGGGGAAAGTTGTTTTTGAAGGAACGCCAGAAGATATGCTAAAACAGGATAATGAATACACAAAACAGTTTGTAACGGCATCTCTTGACGGACCTATGAAAATTATATCCGATAACTAAGAAAGGAAGATTATGAACTTAGAAAAATTGTTTAATAAAGAGGTAATGTCTCTTGATACTTATATAATGTTTAAGTTAAAAGAAGAAACGGCAAAACTAAAAAACGAACTTATTGCAAGAAACAGGGCTCCTATATCGCTTTCAATGGGTGCCCCAACCGCAAATCCGCCGCAAGAATTAATCAATCGCTTAAAAGAAATTCTTGACGAGGATGGTATTCACATGTATTCTACCCCTAAGGGAGAACCTTATTTTAGAAAAGCAGTTGCTGAAAGAATGAAAAATCGTTTTGGAGTAGAATTGGATCCTGAAACGGAAATATTTTCACTTGTCGGCTCCAAAGAAGGAATTGCAAACCTTGTAAGATTTGTAACAACACCAAAACATACAGAACTTGAAAAAGATGTAATCATGGTTCCTGATCCCTGTTATGCTTCCTATTTACAATTTATTCAATGTTCCGGGGCAAAAGCTTATCCGATGCCCCTGACATCGGAAAATAACTACAAACCTGATGTGGAACAAATATACAATCAGATATTAAAAGATGGTTACAAGGCAGAAAATATAAAAGCAATCTTTATTAACTATCCCAATAATCCTATGGGAATAACTACAACAAAAGACTACATAAAATCGGTAATTGATTTTTGTAAAAAATATGATATATTACTCGTTTCAGATGCTGCTTACGCCGATTTATACTTTGATGAAAGCGAAAAACCTTTCAGCATATTTGAAATAGAAGGTGCTAAAGATGTTGGCATAGAATTTCACAGCTTTTCAAAACCTTATGCCGTTACCGGCTGGAGATTAGGCTGGGTATGCGGGAATAAAGAAGTCGTTCAACGTTTCGGCAAAGGTAAATCAACAATAGATAACGGTATTTTCAAGGCACTTCAAAAAGCCTGCGCCGAAATTTTAAACTCCGAAGAAGGAGACAAATACATTGAAGAAAGAAACAAAGCTTACGCAAGAAAACAATCAATAATGGTAAAAGGTTTTAAAAAACTCGGCTGGCCTATTGATGAAAAAACAGTGCCGCATACAACATTTTACCTGTGGCTTCCAATCCCGAAAAGATATAATTCGGCATTTGGATTTTGCGAGGATGTATTGAAAAAATCAGGAGTTGTTCTTGTACCTGGCAACGCATTTGGAGAACACGGAGAAGGATTTTTCAGACTTTCATACGTATGTTCGGATGAACAATTGCAAGAGGTTATAGACAGATTCAAAGCTGACGGGTTTACATTTAATTAATAAAAAACCTTATCATCAGAATTATACTTTTAAATACTTAAAAGCTGCCTGTTATTCAGACAGCTTTTCAATTATATATAAAATCTGGCAAATTTAATAATATAAGTCTTGCTTAATTATGTTCTTATGAAAGTGCCATTAAAGCTTTCACAGAACGTGCATTATCTCTTACCTCTTCATCAGAATGCATTTCTACTGTATCTTCCAAAATTTTCATAGCTTCAGACTTATCATCAAGAGATAACAGTTCGTTAATTGTGCTCATTGCAACAACTGTTGACATATCGTTAATACCTTTTCCTTTATTTGTAATAACAACTTTCAACGAATCATGCATATTTTTCTTAACAAGAGCACGAGAAGTCATTTCTCGGATTGCGTCAATTTTTGAATTTGTACCTACATCTTCAAGAATAGAAATTGTTTCAGGGTTTTCATTTTTACCCAAACCTTCAATTATACTGGTTACATTTTTTACAATCTTTTTATCTACCATTTTCTTAAAACCTCCCTGATTAAACTGCAGCTTCCCAAGCAGCAACACTATCAGCCATTAACTGTCTTGCTGCTGTCATATCATCCATTTTAGCAACAGATTTTGCGCTAACACCTGATGAAATCAAATCTGTTACGGAAGTTCCAAGAGCATCTTTTACAGAATTGTAAATTGAAACAGCTTTTTCTTTAGCCGGTGTAAATGAAATTTCTATTCCGTTAAGTTTATTCCAGCTGTTAACAACACTGTCTTTCATTCTATGCCCGAATGATACTACAGAATTAATCATGTTCTGGAATTTTTCTCCAATACCTGAAATAGAACCAACTAAAGCACTTGCTTTAAGTTTTCCTGTAAAGCTTGGTTGATCATTCTTCTTTGCAGAAGATTCAAATACATCCGCAGTCAAAACGTTTCCTTTGAAAGAAGATGCTGCGAACGGATTTGAAGAATTTCTTTGAGTAGTTGTTTCGTGCTTGCTTGTATTAAACAAACGTTCACGAATTGATGGGATTGATAAATTTGCCATTGTTCTTATCCTTTCATATTCTATCGACTTTAATAGGATATCATCATAATTTTTTTTATGGCTCAACCTTTTGGTGTATTCTTATTTGAATTTCTTATACTTTAGTTGTAAAATCGACATAGAGGAGATAAATTATGGGATATGAAAATTTAGATAAATTAATAGAAACAGTCAGAATTTTACGTTCTCCACAGGGCTGCGAATGGGACAGAGCGCAGACTCATAAGACATTACGTCCTAATATGCTAGAAGAGGCTTATGAAGCAGTTGACGCGATGGATTCAGGAGACATAAAACATTTAAAAGAAGAACTAGGAGATGTTCTTTTACAGGTTCTTTTACACTCACAAATTGCGAGCGACGAAGGAGAATTTAACCTTGATGACGTAGCTAAAGGACTGAATGAAAAACTTATTCACAGACACCCTCACGTTTTCGGGGATACAAAAGTAAATTCAACACAGGATATAATTGACAATTGGGATAAACTGAAAAAAGAAGAAAAACCGCACAGAAAATCTGCGATGGATGGAATTTCAAAATCTCAATCCGCTCTTATGAGCGCGCAAAAAATCAGCAAACGTGCAGTAAAAAAAGGTTTTGAATGGCCGGACGAAAAAACACTCTATGAATGCATATTTTCAGAATTTGACGAATTTAAAGAAGCTGTAAATGAACACAATTTTGAACATGCCGAAGAAGAGATGGGCGATATACTTTTTGCGGTCGTTAATCTTGCACGCTGGAATAAGATTGATGCAGAACAGGCACTTTTGAAGGCAAACAAAAAATTCATGGCTCGTTTTAGAAAAATGGAAGAATTGTCAGAAAAACCGTTAGAAGAATACAATTTCAGGGAATATGATATATTATGGAAGCGAGCTAAGGAATATTCTGTTACTAAGTATTAAGAAATATTAACAACTATACCCCTAAAAAAGCAATTCCTTAAGAAAAAAATCCTTTATATAAATATACAGGAAAGAGGACAAGGATTATGAAAGAACAGGAATTAAATACATTGATGTCTGTAGTTTCAGACCCCATAAAAAATGTTTATAAAATAGAATCAAGAAAAGACTTGGAAGAGATTCAGCGTATTATAAGAATTTTTAATATTTCTGAAAGCCAGCATAACAAACATGCAATGCTTTCTATTAAAAACCTTGCCACTTTCAGATTAGTATTGAGTAATAATTAATACTTTCTAAGTATATAAGCAAGCCCGAAAAACCAAACTTGAATAAAAAAGCTCTGATATATTTTATCAGAGCTTTAAAGTTTTATTTTATCTTAAAGATTCCCAGTAACCTTTTGCTTCATCATCAGGATTTTTATCTATTAAAGCATAATAGGCACACCCTAAACCATTACCGCGTTGTGTTGCATTTATAGAGCAAGGATTACCAAGTTGCATAGCAGTGGGACTTTGTGCGGAGGATTCATACTCATCACCCGGAAATAATTGTTCTAACTCTTCTTCTGAATAATAGCCTGTAGCACGTTTTGGATTTAATCTGTCTTTTTTATCAATATCAAAGAAAAAGATATCATATCCCAGAATATTAGGTCCTTTAGTACCGTTTACATCAATTGTTAAGTTGATTTCAGCGGCATTAACATAGATATCAAAACACATGCCGTTTGCTAAGGCTTTACTGGGTTTAACCGTACCTCTATCAATAAATGGATTATCTGTTGTTTTGCTATAATTTCTTACATTACCTGTATAAGTACATGTGCCTGCAACTTTTAATTTTGAAAACAAACTATCTCTAATAATTTTTGCATCAGGATAATAAACAGAACCATCGGGCCGTTCTTCACTAATAGCAAATGAACTGCGCAGCGCTCCGCCTTGTTCTTCTGCAACAGTGATAACAGCCTGACTTAAAATTGAATATGCAGCTTTAAACGCAGTTTCAAGTTGTTTATTACGGGTATTATTAATTAACACAGGCATTGTCATTGCGGCAACTACACCAATAATACCAAGGGTAATGAGAACTTCTGCCAAAGTAAAAGCGGCTTTCGGTTTTAGTGAAGGGTGAAACGTGAAGAGTGAAGAGAGTTTATTTTTTAGTCGATAAGACGTTAGGAGATAAGTGAGTTTCGAATTAAAATTGTCATTATGAGGCTGCGTAGCACTCATAAGATTACATGACAAATGCTGACATGAATTGTCTAAAATATCAACATGCGTAGCATCTGCGCAATCACAATATCTCAAATGTGATGGGTGGAGCGGCACGCTCCCTACGTGCGTAGCCCCTTCAATGATTAGGGAGGGGGCAGGGGGGAACGTAGCCGTTCCATACAAAATACTTAAATTGTTTATCTTTTTTACGCTAAAGACTTCGCGTCTATGCCTCTTTGCTTCTTTGCATCTAATTACTAGATCCCGAAACAAGTTCGGGATGACAGTGTTTAAACTTGCTTGACTTCTTGACCTCCTGGCGTCATGACCTCTTGTTAGCTCGGAATCGCCCCCCCCCCGAGGGTTTCAGGCATAGTAATTTCTAAACGAGGTTGTAATTGCTGCTCATCCAATCTTAATCTTTTCATAAATCAAACTCCTCTTTTTATATATTATACATATTTAGTATAACAAATTACGCTAAAATTTTCAAGAGTGCCGAACCAAATAAAAGAACTCCTATAACAATCGCAACAACTGAGGCAAACATTACAGCACCGGCGGAAATATCTTTTGCCATGCCTACAAGTTTTGAATACCTGTTATGAAACACCGCATCCAGGGAAAATTCTATCGCAGAATTTAACATTTCGGTTACTATTACAAAAGCGATTGTTAAAAGCAATATACACATTTTTTCAATACTGAAATCGAGAACAAAAGCCAATGCCAGAACTATCATTGCTATACAAAAATGAACTCTTATATTAATTTCAGATTTTAAGACCAGACGCATTCCTTTTCTTGCATTTTTGAATGTATTTGAAAATCCCTGTTGTTTAAACTTTGTCATATCCAATACTTTCCAGCGCTTTATTTTGTAAATCTATAATAAAATTATAATCTTCTTCTGTTTGATGGTCAAATCCTAAAAGGTGCAAAATTCCATGACTTATTAAAAATGCCAGTTCATATTCTTTCGTAACTTCTTTTTTCGCAGCTTCTTCCGTTACTTTATCAAGTGCAATTATAACCTCACCAAGATTAATTTCCCCGTCAAACACAAATTTCTCATCACTATCAGCAAAAATTGCAAATGTAATAATATCTGCCGCATAATCTTTATGCCTGTATTCTCTGTTTATTCCATGAGTTTTTTCGCTGTCACAAAAAAGAAAGTCAAAAGATATTGTATCGTATTTAAAACCTTCAAGACATGACAACGAATACACCTCAGGTAATGAAATATAAAATTCCAGAATTTTTTTTGCGATATTTATAAAAAATTTCTCATCAATATCCCAATTTTCATATATATTTTCACTGAAAATATTAATATCAGGCATTTTTATCACCATCTGAATCATTAGTTTTAGGAGACTTTTCCCCTTCAAGCTGCTTTATTTTATTTTCTAAATCAGCATCCAGAAGTTTTGACGGCATATTTATTTTATCTTTTTGAAATTCAGCAGCAATATTTTCCTGATACTTAATTCTGTTATGCTGCATTCCGCGCAAAATTCTCGAAAAAGTAGATGCAATTATTTTTATATCTTTCAATGTTAAAGGGCTATCTGAGAGTTGACCGTCATTAAGTCTTTCAACAATAATTTTGTCAACCATTGCTTCAATTTCTTCCGGTGTAGGATTTTTTAAAGAACGAACAGCTGATTCAACAGCATCGGCAATCATCAAAATTGCAGTTTCTTTTGTATTTGGTTTTGGTCCTGTGTATCTGAATTGTTCCTCTTTAACGTTTTCAAGCCCTTCTTCTTTTACAGCCTGATTATAAAAATAACTGGCAAGCCCTTCTCCATGATGCTGCAAAATAAAATTTTGAATAACTTGCGGCAAACGATATTCTTTTGCGATTTCAATACCGTCTTTCGGATGCGCGGTTATTATCATTTTACTTATACGCGGAGTAAATTTATTGTGAGGATTTTCAATCATAAAATACGACTGATTCTCTACAAAAAATAACGGTCGTTTTAATTTCCCAATATCATGATATAAAGCTCCGACTCTTGCCAGTATAGGATCCGCCCCGATGGCTTCTGCCGCAGCCTCACACAAATTAGAAACCATTAAACTGTGATGATAAGTGCCCGGAGCATCCATTTGAAGTCTTTTCAATAATTTCTGGTTATGATCACCTAATTCAGCAAGTCCATAAGGAGTAATTATTTTAAATGTACTTTCAAACAAAGGAAGAAGTCCTGTTGCTACTACAGCACTAATAATGCCGTTCAATAAAATAAATGTACAATCTTTCACGATTAATACACTGTCAACTTCTATAAGACATTTTTCCAAAATATAAATTGCAAGAACAATAACCAGCCCTGCAAGCCCTATATTAAAACCTGTTTTAATAATATCAACTCTTTCAGCATATCTTATCTGAGAAATTACAACTATAGAAAACATGCTCAACAAAGTAAGAGCCACAACATATTGTAAACTATACTGGTATCCGACAGACATCACCGATAGCAATAATATTGAAACAATCAAGGCTATTCTCGGTTTTGTAAAAATGGAAGCTAATATCAAGAAAGCCGGTATAGGCAAAACATAGGGAGAAAAGCCTGTCGGCAGAACAACACCGATAAATGCCAGTAATATTGTTAAAAAGGCTATCAATGAAAGGGATCTTGGTTCTAAATAATCTTTTTCAAAAAATTTCATATATCCAAGGAACAAAGAAGTTCCGACAAAGACTATAAAATATATTGCAAGAAGTCCCTTCCAGTTCAATTCATATACGTTATACCCCGCCTGACGCAAAGCATCCCTTTTCAGTCTGGACACAGGACCTTCACCTTTAAATAATATTTTATCACCTTTTTGAAAAACAACTTCATAAGGTTTGACTGCATTTTGAGCATTTTTTCTTGCAATTTCAGTAGCAAATTCATCAACAACAAGATTCGGAACAATTACCTGTTCTAATAATGCTTTTATTACAGAAACCTGACGCTTTGAAACATTTGATACCATATTGTTTAAAATAATAGAATCAATGTTGTCCTTTTCATAATCTTTTTCTGTAATACCTGCCTGTAAAATATTTGCAAGCGTAACAGAAGATTTGTCAAAAACTTCATGCAAAATATTGTCATCAGCCTTTAACAAAAAATTTATAATAAAACTACGCTGCGAATTATCAGAAAGATCAAACAGTATTCCTAATTCTTCTTTTTTTATATCATCTCCGACATCTTTTCTACGTATCTGCATAACTGATGTCTGAAGTGTTTGAAGATTATTTTTAATAAACTCATCTTCTGCCGGAGCCATAATCGGTTCAACTTTTTGCGCAACTTCTTTTCTTCTAAGCTCGGTACGTTTTACATCCTCAACAATTAAAGTCTTTTGAGCTATAATATCACGTTTACTGATACCGTTTTCAATTATGTTTTGAAAAAAGAAATTTTGCGAAGAAATGACCGTAGTCATTAACACCGTAAAACCAACAAAAGATAAAATCTTAACCGATTGTGATGAAGTAAAAAAATCTTTTAACTTCGAAATAAATTCTATTTTTGCCATATATATAATAGTTCCTATATTATTATTTAACTTTTAATATATTATAACTTCCTAAAAATTTTTCAAGTCTTGCAGTTTTAACCGTCTTTGAATATCTTCAAGAAGTTTACGGTTAATAGAAAGCAATTCCGACAACACTGCAATTAATGCAACCTGTACACCGGTAATTATTAATATAGCAGAAAGAATTAATGATTGGATATGCCCAGAACCGCTTCCGCAAAAATAAAACCATAAAAATCTTAAACCGATAAAAAAACCTACCCCTAAAAACAAACTCGCAAGTATAGAGAAAAACCGGAAAGGTCTGTATATCACAAACATTCTTATCATTGTGAACATAGAACGTCTGACGTAATCAAATATATTTTTTACAAGTTTGGACTTTCTTAACTCCGGATTTACATTAACAGGAACGCATTTCAGCTGTAAACCTTTTGCCTTTGCCTGAATTATGGTTTCAAGGGTATAAGTGTAATTATCAAAAATATTAAGCTGTAAAGCAGCATTACGAGAAAAAGCACGAAACCCGCTCGGGGCATCCTCAACATCTGTTGAACTTATAATTCTCATAACCAGCGAACCGAGTTTTTGTAAAAATTTTTTTAGTAATGAAAAATGCTTGATTTTTGAAACGGGACGCGCTCCTATAACAATATCAGCTTCGCCTTCCAAAATAGGTGAAACAAGTTTTTTTATATCATCCGCACAATACTGGTTATCTGCATCTGTATTAACGATAATATCAGCCCCGTATTCAAGAGAATTATTTATCCCGGCAATAAATGCTTTTGCCAAACCGACATTATGCGGCATTTCAACAATATGGTCAACCCCCAGAGACTTTGCAACCTCAACGGTTTTATCAGTTGAGCCGTCGTCAATCACAAGAACTTCAATTTTATCTATACCATCTATCTTTTTAGGTAACGCATTAATTGTCACCGGTAACGATTCTTCTTCATTATAACAAGGTATTTGAATTATTAATTTCATAACTTCCCTCTTTTAATATTTCTTTTTTATTATATAATTAAAGAGGGATTTTGACAATCGTGAAAAAGTTCTTAGGAATAACCGCAATAACTCTTTTAGGTCTTATTTTTAGGCTCATATTTATTAACAAGCCTGATGGTTTATGGAATGACGAATATGTAAGCTGGACTATTTCTTCAACACCTTTATTCAACGGCTTTATGAATGCGGTAAAATCACAATGCCACATGCCTTTTTACTATCTTTATATGAAAGTTTACATGTTTTTCTTCGGTCAAAGTGATCTGGCTTTAAGAATATCCTCTGTCATTCCTGGGATTTTAGCAATTCCTGTAATGTATTTTGTTGGAAAAGAAAAAAACGAAAAAACAGGAATTTATTGCGCAGTTCTTACAGCTATAAGTTCTTTTCTTATTTATTATTCGCAAGAAGTAAGATTATATTCAATACTTTTTCTATTCTCGGCATTATGTATCCTTTATACTTTAAAATGTATAAAAGCTCCAACTGTTAAAAATCTAACTCTATTCTCGCTGTTTAATTTCTTAATATTATTTACTCACACAATCGGTTTTGTTTTCGTATTCTTTAATTTAATTTTTATCAGCATAAATCTTTACGGGAAATTTAAAAAACTTATACTGTCAGTATGGACAGGTATAATAGCATGCGCTATTGTATTATCACCGCTTATTTTCAACATTTTTACAACAAAATCTTTTTCTCAATGGTGGGGGCATTTTTCAATATCAAAAATAGGTTTTCTTTTTACAGATTATTTTTCTCCTGTTCTTACGAATTTAACCAATGCACCTGATAATTTCTTTTATATGCCTAAACTTGCATTTTTTATGATAATACCGGCTTTTATTGCAATATTTTGTATTATTAAAGCAGTAATTAAAAATAGAATTAATATACAGTTGTTTTTTATAGCTTTATGTACAATTTCCGTGCTGGTTATCGCTGCCATAAGCGGTAAACTTGTATTCTTGACCAAATATTCAATTGAAATTTATCCGATTTTAATTTTGCTTGCATGTGAAGGAGCATGCTCAATAAATAATAAAGTATTAAGAAACACTTTAATAACGATATATTGTTTAATATCAACAGGCTACATAATTCTCTTTCCATACTCTGCACCAAAAATGCGCCGTCCGGAAGGGCATAAAATTATGACAGATATTTTAGAGCAAATGCAGTTAAATAAAGGCGATATTATCCTGCTGGAATATTATCCAAAATACCGTTTTGAAAAATACTTTGATTTTAGTGATTACAGAGTAGTGGAAATTCATAAAGGTAATTTCCCGGGATTCTTTTCTGAACATAACTCGTATGAGCAGGCTTATTTAAACGGAAAAAATGATTATCTAAATACATTTAAAAACTATGATAACAAATATTATGAAAGCATGCTCGATAAAAATATATTTAATAAACTCGAACCGGGACAAAACCTTGTCATGGTAATACTAAACAGCGTAGCATTTCATTCTCCGGCTGACATGAAAAATATCGCATTAACTCCGGATTTATATAATAAGGAACCATTATTATTTTTAATTTTTTCATACGTAAAAAATAAAACATTTGAAGATGCTATGAAAAAGCTTACTATAACCAGCTTTGCGCAGAAAGGGAACTGGACTTTGATAAAGTTTACAAAACTTAATAAACAGACAAAATTTTAGCAATTTTTATTATGTTTGAACCTCTATATATATAGAAGGTTTCATTGTTGTAGGTAAAAAAGATGAAAGTGGAAAGTGCAAATTTTAATATTTTTAATGCCTCTAATCTACCGAATAATACTCAGGTAAATCGGTCTATATCAAAACAATCATTCACAGGCGGCATAGCTCCTTCAGTTTTAGCAGATGAGATTAACAAATTAAATACACCATTTTTAAAGGGAGTTAACAGACTCAGGAACAACATAGGGGAATTTCAGGATATTTGTTTAAATGCTTTAGGAACAGGATTTTTAGCTCCTTTATTTATCAAATACAATCCGTTATCACATACAGATGAAGATACCAGAACTTATTCAGCCTGGAGACAACCCCTTTCTGCCGGTTTGGCAATTGTCACACAGGGAGGCATCACAATTCCTTTTGTAGCACTTATTAATCACATGACAAATTCAGGCTGGTTTAATGAAAAATGTAATAAATCACCTTTCAAAGATGAAAAATATATTTACAGAACAATAAAAAAACTCAACCCGAAACTTAATAAATCACAAATTAACGAAAAAGTTAAAAGTTATATTGACGCACAAAAGAAATCATTAATTGATAATTTAAGACAGAATAATACAATTTATTATCAATATAATAATTCTCCTTATGCAACACCTATGAATTCAGAAAAATTCAAAAATCTATTAAACAAAACCATTGAAGATATGCTCAAAGAAGAAAAAGATGAACTTGCAAGATGTAAGGGAGAAAAACTTAAAAACAGAATAGAAAGATCGGATTTTTACAGAACACATTATGATACCTGCAAAAGTCTCTTTACAGATATTGAAAACAAAATAAATAGTGCAGGCAGTGTAAAAGAAATAAGTGACTATTTAAAAGCAAAATACAAAACACTTAAAACACAAAAAGCGGATCCTCATTTACTTGAAATATTAAAAGAAATAAAAGCGTATGAAGTTGCCGGTAAAGAAGGCTTCTTATATAAAGTTCAAAAAATGCAGGATGCCCAACATCTTGAAGGCTACAAAGGGATGAAAACCCGCCGGGAAGTAGAAGAAAAAGTTGCAAAAAATCTTGCCGGCAGAATTTCCGAGCAGGAAGATATCATCGAATTTCTTGAAAAAGTAAAACAATCCCTCTCAGAAGGCAAAACCGTAAGCGATATTGAAGAAATGTTTGCTCAAAAGGTTAAAGAATTTAAAAATAAAGGCAAAGAATTTAAGTTACATGACAAAATCTTTTCAGAAGAAGTTATAGAAAAATTAAAGTCGTTGACTCAAAGCCATATTGACGGAGTTAAACGAATTTCAACCTTACTGGTTGCACTTGCAATGCTTCCTGTAAGCTGCTCTATATTAAACTGGGTATACCCGAGATTTATGGATGCGGTATTCCCTAAACTTTCAAGCAAAAAACATTCAAATGAAGCAAAAGAACTTATTGATAAAGCAAATAAGAATAGCGGGGTGAAATGATGACAGTTACAGCTATAAATTCATTAAATCCTAATACAGTAACAAATAATATCAACTTTACAGCTGAATCAAAAAATTCCGCTACTAAGCCTGCTGCTAATACTAAAGCGGCATCCGCAAAAAAACATAAAAAAACTTCCAAAGCTCTGGAAACTACAATTGACCTTGCGACATTCGGTGCAGCCGGAGCTCTGGGGATAATGGGTTATAAAGGGAAATGGCTTCAAAAAGGAATAAAATGGTTATCTGATACTAAATTCATGAATAAAAAAGTTTTTCCTAATTATGAAATAGATAATGCTAAATTTATGTCTTTAATCGGAGTAACATCTATTGTTTTAAAAGACGGTTTAGGTTGTTATTTATACGTAAAACAGAGTTTAAATAACGATAAAATTCCTGAAGATAAAAGAAAGTTCGTTGCGGCACTCGACCTTGCAAACGGCGGTTTGATGGTTGCTATGCAGTTATTGACATTCTTCACAATTTCAAGTAAAAAAGTTCAGACAAAACTGTTCAATTCATTATTCGGAGAACATTTTACAAGATCTGCCAAAAAAGCATTAAAATTTAAACTCAAACAGAATAGTGAACTGACAAATATCTCAGGAAAAGAATTTTATAAAGCAAGAGAAAAAGATTTACGTGGATTAATCGGAGCATTCGGTTATTTAACGTCACTTGCTGCGTCAGCAATTATTGCAAAACGAGTTATTGTTCCGTTTATTGCAACTCCTCTTGCTGACAAAACAAAAGCTTGGATGTGCAGAAATGATAAACCGGCTCAAACTCATAAAGATACAAAAAATACTTATGATACATCAAAACCGGCAGCACAAAACTTGCATAATTAAATTTTAATAAAAAAATAAGATACCTAAGTATCTTATTTTCTTCGCAATTTTTTTAATTAATTAAAAAGGTTTAGTCTGATTTAATTTCAATCTTAATTCTCTAAATCTTGAAATATCTTCCTGAGTTCTGCCTGATTCCTGGAATACAGCCTGTGATGAAGGATGTACCATTAAAACATAATCCATATGAATTTCAAGAAAATTATATTTTCTAGGAGACTGATTAGAATTTCTTGGATAGATTTCAGCATTAGTAACTGCAAGGAAGCGTCTTTCTCTGTCATTTAGCAAATCCGTAAGCTCTCTATTTGTATTTGTATATTTTGAAACATGAACCACACCTTTAATGTCATGATCTGCGGTTAATATACATACCTCTATTGGAACTGTATCAATATTTTTACCCATAAATTTTATCCTTTTTTCATATAATACAATATTTTAAATCAATTGTCCATATTGTTAAATTTTATCACTGCTGCCTTTTGTTCTACCGCCATAAGCTTCATGAACGTCAACTATTGAAATAAATGCAGAAGGATCAATACTTTTTATAATTTCCTTCATTTTTGCAAGCTCAAGTCTTGATATTACACAATAAACTATCGTTTTTTCAGTACCCGAATAAGCTCCTATACCTTTTAAATAAGTTACTCCTATATCAAGCTTGTCAAGAAGTTCATTCCCGATTTCATAAGCTTTGTCACTTATAATTTCAATGGATTTTGCAGAATTTAAACCTTCAAGAACTGTATCAATAACACGATAAGCTATAAAATATGTTAGAACTGCATACATAGCTTTATTCCAGCCAAATACAAGTCCTGCTGCCCCGTATATAAATACATTAAAAAGCATTATCCATTCACCGACAGAAAAGCCGAATTTTTTTGATAAAACAAGAGACATAATCTCTGTACCATCAAGAGAACCTTGATTTTTTAACACAAGCCCTACTCCAGCACCCAGAATAATTCCGCCAAATACCGTTGATAATAATAAATCATTAGTCACGGGGTGCTGATGAGTGGCAAATATATTAAGAAACAAAGAGAGCATAGCAATAGCATAAAATGTTTGAATTACAAATTTTTTGCCTATTTTATTAAAAGCAAGAAGGAAAAACGGAATATTAATTACAAATATCAAAAGCCCAAGGTTTATTTTGGTCAAATAACTTAAAATGATTGAAATACCGACTATACCGCCGTCAATAATATTATTCGGAACTAAAAAAACTTCAAGCGCAAAAGCAGCTATAAAAGGACCGAGAGTAAGAAAAAATACTTTAGTTAATAATCCTGTTAATAATTCTTTTTTAGTCAAGTTTTTTTCCGGCATAATATATTAACCCTTTTTATTTTGATCTTTAACTGTCTTTTTAATAGTCATAAAATTATTAATTTTAAATATAGTTTTCTTATCATCATCGGACTTATCTTTATAACCAAGAATATTTTCCAAATCCGACTTCAAAGTCACTAAATCCTCATATCTTTTAAGAGTTCCGTCAATCGCAACTGATACATCTCCTGATTCTTCCGACACAACAAGGCAAGCAGCATCGCTACTTTCAGACATCCCTATAGCAGCTCTGTGACGTGTTCCATACTTCCAGCTAAGTTTAGGATCTTCTGTCAAAGGCAACAAAACCCCTGCAGAAATAATTTTATCTCCATTTATAACAACCGCACCGTCATGAAGCGGAGTATTAGGATGAAATATGGTTAAAATTAATTCAGTCGATAAATCTGCATTTAATCTTGTGCCGACATCCGTGTACGTATTTCTTAAATCGCTTTGAAACACCATCAAAGCACCGGTACGAGACTTTGAAAGAAATTTCACGCTTTCAATTAGTTCTTTAACTACATCAATTTTTTGGCTTTTATTCAGATTATTGTTAGTGTTAAATATTCGGCTGACAAAATCAACCTGACCGAGAAATCCTAAAAAACGACGCAGCTCAGGCTGGAAAATAACAATCAAACTCAATGAAACAAGAGTTACAATAGATTTCAAAAACATTCCGATAATATTCAAATTCAACCTGACAAGAATTTCACTAAAAACCCAAACAAATACGAGAATTAAAATACCTTTTACAAATTTTTCAGATGAAGTATTTTTAATAAATTTGGCATACAAAAACAATAAAAGAGCTGCAAGGAAAAGTATCTGGATTAAATCAGCCCAGCTAAAAGTCATATCCAAAGTTCCTATATAATTCAATATGTAAGCAATTATATCATCTATCATTTACTCAGCCTATCAGGTATTACATCATGGTGTACCAAATCATCTAATGTCTCTCTATTTATTATAATATCAGATTGAGAATTATTTACAAGTATCATTGCAGGTTTTTGAACACGATTATAATTTGATGCCATAGAATAGTTATAAGCACCTGTGTTATAAACACACAAAATGTCACCTTCTTCAACCTGAGGAAGCTGTATATCTTTGATTAAGATATCACCTGACTCACAAAATCTGCCTGCAACAGTTATTTCTTGAGAAAGTTCACAATCCGGTTTATTTGCAATCTCTGCATAATATTTAGCTTGATACATTGATGGACGCGGATTATCCGCCATACCGCCATCTACTGCGAAATAAGTTCGTCCCTTTGGCACCTGTTTTGAACTACCCAAAGTATATAAAGTCACACCGGAAGTAGAAATTATACTTCTTCCGGGCTCAATAAACAGTGCCGGAGGTTCTATATTATATTTTTTGATACATTTATTTAATGAATCAATAACAATGTTTGCAATTTCATAAGTTGACGGCGGCAAATCTTCTTCTGTATATTTTACGCCTAAACCACCGCCGATATTTATTTCATCAAGTTTTAACCCAAATTTATCATCAAGCCTTTTAATTTCCCTGACAAGAATTTCGATTTCATCTCCGTATATTTTCGTCTCAAAAATTTGAGATCCAATGTGAGCATGAAGTCCATGTAATTTTAAATTTGAGTAATTATTTAATATTAACTCAACTGCTTCATCAATTTGCGTTAAATCAAACCCGAACTTAGAATCAAGATGTCCTGTTTGTATATATTCATGTGTATGACATTCTATTCCCGGCGTAATTCTCAATAAAATATCAACAGTTTTATCGTAAGATTTTGCAATTTCATTTAACAATGACAATTCAAAAAAGTTATCAACGGAAATTCTGCCTACTCCAAGTTTAATAGCAAGTGCAAGCTCATCATAAGATTTATTATTTCCGTTGAAAAGCACTTTTGCCATATTAATTCCTGCTTTATAAACGGTATAAATCTCTCCGGCGGATACCACATCAAATCCAAACCCTTCATTATCCAAAATTTTTGATACAGCCATCGTACATAATGCTTTTGACGCATACATCATATTAACTTTATCATAAGCAGAAAACGCTTTTTTGTAATCTTTGCAAATACTTCTTATAGTATATTCATCAAGTACATATAAAGGTGTACCGAATTTTTCGGCAAGAAGAACCAAATCACAGCCGCCGATTTCAATATTTCCGTTCTCATTTTTTTTTGTTGTTAAAGGCTTGATAAATTGGTTAGTACTGTTCATTGACGCTCCTTACTTCTTCTATATTTACTATAACACAATATAATATAAATTAAAATAGACTAAATAAGGGACTTATATACAAGTTTACAGTAAAAACTATTCACAAATGTATGAAACAGCAACACTTAAATATTTGTCAGCAATATCAACAACAGCCCATCTGACAGGAATGGTTCCCGACTTATTAAGTTCCTTTTCTATATAATTATTATCAAAATCTTCTATCTTTTTAATTTGGACAATTTCTGATTTTATCAAAACTATTACTCCTCATCTTTTTCACTATCTAAGGAAGTAAGAAATGCCACAGGAATCATTCCGATAGAAACCCCGCCGAAATATAGCAGAGGAACAGACGCTATAGTTAATAATACGGCTTTAAAAGAGTTAAAGATGCCTTTCTCTTTTATTATCAAAAGAGAAATTATAACTCCATATATAACAGCCATGGCAGGTCCGTATAACAATCCGAAATGAGCGGCATCTTCAAATGTTACAGTTTCAGGATGCAGGACAGAAATAATTATTCCGCAAATTATACCTGCAGCAAATGCTCCCAAAAACGAATAAACAAGATAAAAACCAAAAATTTGGCTCCCTTTACGCTTTACAGATAAATCAAACAATCTTTTAAACAAACTATCCTCCTTATTTGATTTCCTGTAAAATATCAGCCGAATTAAAGCGTTTTGAAGAATGACGATTTATATAGTCTTTCAAAAGTTCAAAACATACAGAACAAACTTTATCATTTGCTTTTTCATCGTATTCTGACCTGTAATCAAAGTCATACTGGAGATTTGCATTTAAAAAATCTCTTAATTTGTAATGTAAAATTGTATGTGAATTAAATTTTTCATTACAGCACTTGCATATAACACCGCCGGCACCTGATGAGAAAAACATATTTTCATCATTTATTCTTTCACCACAGCCCAAACAGTACTCCAGTTCAATACCAAATCCTGAAATCTGCATCATTTTAAGCTGAAATTTTATAACTGTCAGTAAAATTTCAACAGTATCTCGAGCATTAGAAATTTTATCCAGAGCCTTATAAAGCAAATCATAAACTTCGTTTGAACACGGATCATCTTCAACGCCAAAATTATTCACAACCTCAGTTATATAAAGCGAATAAAAAATTTTATCCATATTTTGACGTGTCTTATGAAAAGTGTTTAGAGCTTCTGCCTGACATATTCTATCAAGATTTTTACCTTTATAAAGCATAAGTTTATTTGCGACAAGTAAATCCATTCTCGCTCCGAGCTTACTCTTAGGCTTTTTCACACCTTTTGCAACACCTCTTATAAGCCCTTTATCTTTTGAATACATTACTATAATTTTATCAGCCTCACTCAAATTATAAGATTTGAGATTTATGGCATCAGTCACAAAATTATTCATAAAAATCTCTTTAAATTACTTTCCAGTAGGACCGAAGGTTCCGTGGAAAACACCTCTGAACATCTGCTGTAACTCATTTTTATTATCAGAATAGGACATCGCAATATCTTCAGAAATTAAATCCTGTTCATACAATCTGTACAACGATGTATTCATCGTAATCATATTGTTGAATGAACCTTTTTTAACCAGTTCGTAGATATCTTCAAGTTTATCTTTTTCAATAAAATCTTTTACTGTCGGAGTTACAACAAGAACTTCACATGCCGGACGTCTGCCGGTTCCGTTTGAAATCGGGATTAATTTTTGAGAAACAGTACCCCGTAAAATAGAAGCAAGCTGACCTCTTACAAATTCTCTATCTGAAGGCTCGTACATATTGACAATTCTATTGACGGTTTGAATAGCATCATTTGTGTGAATAGTAGCAAAAACCAAATGCCCTGTTTCCGCAGCCTTTAAAGCAGCAGTTACGGTTTCTTTGTCTCTTATTTCACCGATGAATATAACATCGGGATCCTGCCTTAATGCATACTTTATACCATCCGGAAAAGACGGTGTATCAATCAAAACCTGACGCTGAGAAACTAGAGATTTTTTATTCGTAAAAATAAATTCCACGGGATCTTCAATAGTAATAATATGCTTTGGATAATTTATATTAACATAATCTATCAAAGAAGCGATAGTCGTTGACTTTCCGGAACCAGTAGGACCGGTAATCAAAACAAGTCCGTTATTCAGTGTCGCGAATTGTTCAATTGATTCGGGAAGCATTAATTCAGATATTTTTTTGATATTATAAGGAATTGTCCTTATAACAAGTGCACTTTTACCTAATTGACGGCTAAGATTTACCCTGAAACGGGAAACTCCATGAATTTCATAGGCAAAGTCCAAATCAAAAACCGAATTTACTTTTCCTTTAAAATGAACCGGTAGCAATATATCATACGCTATTGCAATATCATTTTCCGTTAAAATAGGCATGTCAACCTTTGTAATTTTGCCGTCAATACGTATGGCAGGATGTTCATCAACCTGCAGGTGAACGTCTGAAGCTCCCACGGCAACCGCTTTTTTCAAAAATGATATTATATTAAATTTACTGTTTGAATAGTTTTCAGCCATAATCTCCCTCTTAATAAAAAAATTATATCATTTTTTTAGCTGTGTGACAATAATATGTTTAATGTAACATTTATGTAACAAAAATGTAATATATAGCATAAAACAGGAAATTTTTAAATCATAAAATACTTTATATAAATGTAAGGGAAATTCAAAATTATTAATTGGAAGAACTAATAGGATAACAAATAATCAAATTCTTAAAATGTGTAAGAATAAAGATTAAAAGAAAAGGTTTATTTTATACTCTCTCTCTTAATATCCTCGTGTTTATTTAATGTTGCCACTAATTCTAATGGCAACTTTTTCTTTTATATAAAGGGTTT
>CALUVW010000018.1 GCA_944324315.1 Candidatus Gastranaerophilales bacterium
AATATCCATAGGAATAATCATATCATGATTGAACGCGTATGACAAATTGCAATTGCAATTGAATCTACTGTATCATCAAGTTTTGGCAAAGTATCGACACCCAGTGACAATTTAACCATTTGTTCAACTTCTTTTTTATCAGCACGACCATATCCTGTCAAAACCTGCTTAACTTCCATAGGAGTATATTCATAAATAGGGATTTGGAATTTTTCAAGAACTGTTAAAATCACACCTCTTGCATGGGCAACAGGCATTACTGTTGTTTGATTTCTAAAGAAAAATAGTTTTTCTATCGCAGCACAATCAGGTCTATATTTTTCAACTATAGTATTCATATCCTCGAAAATCTCTAAAAGTCTTGCAGATTCTCGAGCACCTTTTTGAGTTTGAATAGAACCTGAATGCAAAAGTACAGGAGTTTCTCCATCATATTCAACAATAGAATATCCTACAATTCCTAACCCTGGGTCAATACCTAAAATTTTCATAAAATTATTATACCATAATTTTCAGGCAATTTTTATAAAGAAAATGTTTTTATTAATACATAATAGCGGAAATATAAAAAGGGGGATTATGGGAAATTTTACAACTATACTGATGAAACAAGCCTCAAGCCTTGTTCGAAAAACACCGGTATACAAAAAAGGAACACCTTTCGCGTATGCACCAAAATACCAAAATTCTGTAAAACAATATTCAGAATTACTAAAAAAAGAAAACATTATTCCAAAAGAAAAAATTAAACAAACAGCAGAAAATTTGACAAAAGATGATCTTAAAAATTGGGGGAAAGTATTTGATACCAAAAGTATTCAACTAAGATTTTTTGGTGCAGATACAGATAAAGCATACCATGGATCACCTTTTAGTTTTTCATCTTTTAATATTGAAAAAATAGGCTCAGGCGAAGGATTATCAAAAAGAGGTAAAGGAATATACCTTTTTAGAACAAAAAGGAATGCACCATATTTCGCAAATATAAGAAGTAAAGATGCACCTATACACATTGGTTCAACAAAACCACTTGATAACCCTCAACCAACTATTTATGAAATTTCAGGATTAAAAAATCTTAAATTAAAAAAAGTAAGTTCTCTTGAAGCAAAACAAATAGCAAGCAATCAAGATGAATTTATGAAATTACATCCTGACATATCAGGTATAGAATTAGATAGCGGAGAAATATGCGTATTTCCAAACTTTATCAGTAAAATTAAAATAGAAAACAAAACTCCACTGGAAACCTTTATTACACAAAATAAAGATTACAATTTCCGAACTTGGACTACTGATATAGAAAAATTAAAGAAATTAACTACATAAATACTTATTTTATTTTTCTAGCTAAAGATAAGCCAGCCGGTAATGGTAATACAACATTTTCATAATTTGGATTTGCATTAATCGCATCAATAAAAGGTTTGCATTTAGCTTCATGAGACAAAACATTATCACAGGCAATAATTCCGCCTTTTTTCATGTGTTTATCTATAAATTCAAAATATTTTATATACTCTCCTTTGTTAGCATCGACAAAAGCAAAATCAATTTCAAAATCCTCCGGCAGATATTCAAGATGCATTAAAGCGGATCCTTTAAGAGTTGTAATAACATCATCTACCTTGCAGGTTTTAAAATTTGCTTTTGCAACATCAAGTCTTTTATCATAAAACTCAATAGTTGTCAGGTGTCCACCGTTTTCTTTTACAGCCTTTGCAAGCCAGATTCCGGAATACCCGTTTGAAGTACCGATTTCCAGAACATTTTTTGCTCCTTCAGCCTTTATCAATGTATATAGAAATTCACCGGTTACACGTGCTATATTCCAGAACTGTTTTTGAGTTTCCTCTAATCGGCTGAGTACATTTTCAGTTGTATCATCAAAATATTTTATCATTTTTTACTTATTAATTTTTTTTACCTTTTCAGTTACAACAATCAAATTTGCAGGAATATCAATCGGAATGGATTTTATAACTTTATTAGTTCCGAGATCAAATACTGTATACAAAGAAGCTTTAGTATCCGTGATAAGAGCAATATTTGTATTTTCAATCTGATTTATTTTAGTTGAAAATCCGTTAGTATTAAGATAAATAGAATCAGTCAACTGATCCGTTTTGGCATCCAGAACCTGAATTGAATTATCTCCCGCCCCAAGAACATAAACTCTGTTATGAAAAGCAATCATATCAACGGGTTTTTCACAAATTTCAATTTCTCCGATAAGATTTATAGTCTTATAATCAATTATTGCAAGCCTGTTCTTTGTTCTGCTTGTTATATAAATTTTATCATTTGTATAAACAATTTTTGAAACATTCGGAAATTTTCCAATCTCTTTCAAAAGATAATTATTATCAAGTTCTATAGCCCAGATGTCACGTGTTTTTTTATCATAATAGAATAATTTTGATCCGTCATCCGATAATGTAAGTTTTTCACACATACCGGTAATTTTTATCTGCTTTGAAAGTGTCATAGTCTCAAGATTTACTATATAAATACTGGAAGCCTCCGAACTTGAGACATAGGCAATATTTTTTGCTTTATCAATAACAATTTCATCAGGCTGTGTTTTTGTATAAATTTGTTTTATAATTTGATCATCTGCGAGTGAAATTACATCAATGGAAGGTTTTTCATAAGCTGTTACAAGCAAAAATTTATCATCATAAGCTTTCATTGAAATAGGGACATTGGTTTGAGCAAAAGAATACTCAGGAGTTTTTGCTCCGAGATTTAAAACTTGAATATTTTTGGAGTATGGTGATGAGACATAAAAATTCTTATTTTTTAACTGCGGGATTTGAGCGAGTGTTTTTAAAGTCGAGCCTGAAAGCTGCGTTACAACAGGCTTTGAATTTTCTACACGAATCCCTGGATCATTTACTGTTTTTATTTCAAGGTTGCCGACAATTGATTTCAAATTTTCAGGAATTATAAGTCCTTTCGGGACAAGCATATCTTGCGGCAGGAGCCCGGTTCTTAATTCTATAGGCGGATTTGCCATTTTATATACGGTTTTATTACCGTTGGTATCTGTTAAAACCTTTAAAAGGGCAAAATCATTATTCAAGATTACAACATTTGGTTTTGAAGCAAGTGTTTTACCTGAAGGGTATGCCTGTTTTATTGCAAGATTTTCCACATTTATAATTTTTGCCGGAAATAAGGGAAGGTAAATAGTATTATCAGGCAGAATTATAACCCCGTCAAATCTGAAAGTAGTATTTGGAAAGTCTTTGCTGATAAAATTCTGGATATTATCCGGTATTTTACCCGCAAAACAAGGAGCAGCAAATGTCAATAATAACACCGCCGATAAAAATATCTTAGCTGCTTTTCTCTCCAGTTTAAACATTACTGAAACACTCCTTTAACCTTATCCATTATGGAAGATTGAGATTGCGTTGTTTTTTTATTATTTTGAATTTCATACAATTTTTTGTATAACAACCTCTCTTCATCCGAAAGTTTTACAGGTGTTTTAACAGCTACAATAACAATATGGTCTCCTCTTTGTGACGGTCTTTGGATATAAGGAACACCGGCTCCTTTAATTTTTATTGAATTTCCGCTCTGTACACCTGCCTGAACAATAACTTTTCGTTCTCCGTCAAGAGTTTTTACAACAACTTCATCTCCTAAAGCTGCCTGAGCCTGTGTAATATCCAATCTTGAATATACATCATTACCTTCACGTTTGAAATAATCAGAAGATTTTACATGAAGAACAACATACAAATCCCCTGTCGGACCGCCATTTGAACCGGCATCACCTTCATGAGATACACGAATTTTTGACATATTGTCAACACCGGCAGGAATTTTTATATTAATTTTCTTTTCTTTTTGAAGTTTTCCGTATCCTTTACAAGCCTTACACGGATTTGTAATTTTTTTACCTTTTCCATGGCAGTCAGGACAAGTAACTATCTGAGCAATTGATCCGAGAGGAGTTCTCATAACCTGTTTCACCTGCCCTGAACCGTGACATGTCGGGCAGGTTACGGGTTGAGAGCCTTTTTCTGCACCTGTACCGCCGCATGCGCTGCAATATTCAAGATGGTCAAATTTTATTTCTTTTTCACAACCAAACACAGCATCTCTAAAATCAATTTCAATATCAAGCCTTAAATCATCTCCCTCAACAGGTGCATTCGGGTCAGGTCTGCCGCCGAAACCAAATCCGCCCATTCCGCCAAAAAATGAATTAAATATATCATTCAAATCGCCAAAACCGCCGGCAAAAGGTCCGCCGGTATCAAAACCTGCATTTTTTAAACCATCCTCTCCATAACGATCATAAGTTGCACGCTTGTTATCATCCATTAATGTTTCATAAGCTTTACCGAGTTCTTTAAATTTTTCTTCGGCATCGGGTGCTTTATTAACATCGGGGTGTAATGTTCTTGCTTTTTTTCTGAAAGCGGATTTTATCTCATCTTTTGAAGCATCTTTTGATACTCCCAGTATTTCATAGTAATCTGTCATCTTTATATTAATTCTTCCCTGTTCTGAGTCATCAATTTTATTGTATCATGTAAATCCGCAAGGGCAAAATTAACCTTCGGAAGTTGCAACATTAACAAGAGCCGGTCTCAAAACCTTGTCTCCCATTTTATATCCTTTTTGTAATTCATTAATAATAGTATGCTCCGGTTTATCAGATGTAGGAGTTTGCATAACAGCATCATGGAAATTCGGATCAAATTCTTTGCCTTCTGTTTCAATTGTTTCAAGCCCAAGTTTTGTCAAAACATCTACAACCTGCTTATGAACAAGATTAAAGCTTTCTTTAACTTTTTCACAATCATCAACGTTTTCTAAAGCTTTTTGTCCGCGTTCAAAGTTATCCAAAACCTCGAGCATTTTTTTCAAGGCATTTTCAGTACCGAATTTTAGCAATTCTTCTCTTTCATGCTCCTGTCTTTTTCTGTAATTGTCAAAATCTGCAGCGAGCCTTAAGTATTGTTGATTTAAAGTATCATACTTTTTTTGAAGCTCATCAGGTTCTGTATTATTTTCTTCTTTCTGTTCTTCTGCATTTTCAGAATTTTCAGAAGCTTCCTGTTTAATATCTTCGTCAAGATTTTCGGGGTTTTTGAACGGGTTATTATTATGATGTTTATGTGACATATCTCTACCTCTTAATTAACTTTTAAATATACATATATTATAGTTTATCAATATCAATTAACAATAAAAATTTATTATTTTTTAATAATTTCCGCTATATTTTGTCATTATAGTCATCCTGAACTTGTTTCAGGATCGGATTGAGATGCTGAAATAAATTCAGCATGACAAAAAATATAGCGGAAATTATCTTTACATAATTTAACTTATTTACACCAAGTGAATCTAATTGTATTATTATAATAGAAGTATATTAATTGACTATATAAAGGTAAGAAAATTGACTGAAAAATTTTATATAAAAGGCGGTACCCCGTTAAGAGGTGAGGTTTCAATAGGAGGAGCAAAAAACTCCGTACTTAAATTAATGGCTGCTGCATTACTTGCTAAAGGCGAAACAAAAATTTATAATGTTCCGGATTTGACCGACGTTGAAATTATGCTCAGCGTAATCGCTCAATTAGGAGCAGTAACACATTATGACAAGACTGAAAAATCTGTAACCATAGATGCAACGGATTTGACAAGCATAACTGCTAAATATGAACTTGTAAGCAAAATGAGAGCTTCATTTATAGTTTTGGGGGCTCTTGTTTCACGATGCAAAGAAGCAATTGTAGCACTGCCCGGCGGATGTGCAATCGGAGAAAGACGAGTTGATTTCCATATCAAGGGTTTGGAAGCACTCGGGGCTAAAATAAAAATCGAAAACGGTTATGTCCATGCAAAAGCCTCAAAACTTGTCGGAACTGATATTTATCTTGATATTCCCTCAGTCGGTGCAACAGAAAATTTAATGCTTGCATCAATTCTGGCAGAAGGTTCAACAAGAATCCAAAATGCAGCGCAAGAACCGGAAATTGTTGATCTTGCAAACTTCCTAAATTCAATGGGTGCAGATGTCATAGGAGCCGGAACATCAGAAATTGTTATAAACGGTGTTAAACAGGAAAAACTGCACCCAATCGAATATACAACTATTCCTGACAGAATTGAAGCAGGAACATTTATGTCTGCAATCATTGCAACAAAAGGCAAAGCAATTATTAAAAATGTTTTCCCTGCTCATTTAACATTCTTTACGGACAAATTATTGAAAATGGGGGCAAACATAAAACTGGTTGAACCGACTACAATTGAAGTTTCATGCAAAAACAGGCTTAATTCAATTAATTTTATTACCCAGCCGTATCCCGGATTTCCTACGGATTTGCAGTCAATGGCAATGACTCTTTTGACAACTGCAAACGGTGTCGGCATTATCACAGAAAGTCTTTATGAAAACAGATTTATGCAGGTTCCGGAATTACGCAGGATGGGAGCTGATATTCATCAGGACAGAAACCACGCAATTATTAAAGGTGTTAAAAAACTTACAGGTGCAACACTTGCGGCAAGTGATTTGCGAGCAGGGGCTTCACTTGTTGTTGCAGCTCTTATGGCAGAAGGCAATTCAACAATTGAAAATCTACATCATATAGATAGAGGATACGAAAATTTTGAAAGTAAGCTAAGATTATTAGGAGGAAAAATAGAAAGAAGAGATGATGAAATAATTTCTTCGTCAATTGAACCTAAAGTTAACCTAACGGAGGGCTTACTATAATGGCACCTGCATATAAACGCTGGTATGATCATGATCCATTGTTACTTGAAGTCATTGAGCTTTTAAGAAATTATCAAACAGAATTAAGAGCACAGGCTGAAATTTTTCTGCAAAAAATTGAAGAAAAGGTGTCAAAAGAAACAATCGACAAATTTTATGCAATGGTCAAACCCGTTAATGCAAACAATCGCTGGTATGATAAGGATCCCGTAATTTCGAAAACAGTTGAAATTTTAAGAATTGTACCTCCTGAAGCCCAGAAAATTTGTGCTCAGAATTTTATCAGAACCCTGAAGGAAATGGGTATTGAATACGAAAGCCCTAACAAAACAGATATAAAATAATAAAAAGCTCCATAAAAGAGCTTTTTTATTTGTAGTTAAAATATATTGGCAATATCACCGGCAATAATGGCAAACTCAACACAGTCAGAACAAAAATCTTGGGCATCGTAAACTGTACCGGATTTTTTTGTTATACCGTCAGCTGTTGTTTTAATTGTTGAAAGAATTGCATCGTAGTTCGTACTACCGGGTGACGAAGTTAATGTTTGAAAATCTGTAAGAGGAAAAGATTTACAATCTTTCAATTTTAACAAATCACGCTGAGCAGGAGTTAATTTTGAATCAGGTGAAAGCAAACGTATACCATTTAATACATCATCACGAAAAGCATCTCTATATACAAGAGTTACAACAGGTTTGCCATCTACTGTCTTTTTACGTATTGAAAATAAAGCATTTTGTGGTAAATCACTGCCAAGATCGGTATATGTTGAAATTGTACTTTTCAAATTTAATCTGTCTGCTATTTGATTTGCAGATGTAACAGTAACATCTGTATAGCCGCCACCAGTTGTATAACATGAAGTTGCAATCCTGTCGCTTTCTTTTGACAAATCATAAGTATGCGGTTTTATTTTTGTATCCTTACCAAATACATTTTCAACAGATTCTTGAACGGTTGCACCCGCTGTTTTTGATTTATGGAATAAATTATCACAATATTTTATATAAGCTTCAGTTGCTTTTAACTGATCTTTTACTCGTATAGCATCTTGAACATCTTTCGGGAGTTTTGAAATATCCATCGCTGGCAATCTTTGAGCAAATCCTCGATCTGATCCAATAACAGATTGTATTTCTTCCAATCTTTGTAACTGCTCTTTTTTGGCAAGTTTTGCGGCGTCATCAATATAACCTTGTAAAACTTTGTTATCAAAAAATGCATCAGATCCAACACTGTTATAAAAAGAAACTCTGTTGGCAATACGTCCCTTGACCGAATTTATAGCTTTATTTAACTTATTTAGCTGGATTTTTTTATTTACAAGTATACCGCTAATAGTCAAAACAGCAACTGCACCTAAACCAATTAAAACTTTTTCTCCGTCTGACATTTTTGGTTTCTTCTCATTGCTATTCACAGATTCTTTATTATCTGTTCCTTTAAAATTCACAGACTTTGCATAATTATTATTATACATATAAACAGGATACACAGAATTTAACATGGTAACCCCTTTCTATAAATTAACCTTTCTACTTTATATATTTATTAAAATAAAAAAGGTCAAAAAATTGCTATATGCGCAATACATCCTATCCTATCCTATCCTATGAGGATTATATCAATGATTTCAGCCTTTTTAAAATTTATATTTACATTTCGTTACATATAATATTTATGTGTTAATATACTATTATGTTTAAAATCAATGTACCTGAAAATAATGAAAATTATGCCCTGTTTGAAAGATATCTTGCAAGGTCATTTTCGTTTGCAGTTACAGGTTTAACAACGCTTTTAAGACTTTTTCTCATAACAAAAATAAAAAAAATTTCAGGGAAAAAAGTTTTGTTTATAACATCAACAGAACAAAATGCCCTAAAATATCAAAACGATTTATTGAAAGCTTTCAGTGAAAAAACCGAGCTTATGCCTTTTCAAAATATTTCAATGTATGAAGTTGTGTCGCCAAACAGATACGATTATGCTGAACAGGTAAGAATTTTAACGGAAAAACCGGATATAGTTATTACTCCTGTAAAGACACTGCTTGAAAAATTCCCGACAGAAAATTTCTATGAACAAAAATCTATTATCTTAAAAACAGAGGATGAAATCGACGTTAAAGAACTGGCACAAAAATTTATTGATTTAGGCTACAAACGTTCAACAATGGTTTCAGATATCGGAGAATTCAGCATAAGAGGAGATATAATAGATTTTTATTCGCTTGATAAGCATCCTGTGAGAATTGAACTCTGGGGTGACGAAATTGTTGACATACGCTATTTTAACAACGAAACCCAAAAATCCATAGAAAAACTTACATCCGCAAAAATCATGCCGATGTATAAGTTTACGATTGAAAACGGAATACCCAAGGAAATCAAGCCGGAGGATGAGGACGGCTACTTTGAAGGGATTGAAGTTTATCAGAGTTACTTTAACAATAACCTGGTGAGTGTTCTGGATTATTTCAAAGACTACATAGTTGTTTTTGATGAAACAGCCGAAATTTATTCAAAATACGAATTTACAGACAAAAACTTTGAAGAGCAGCTTCTGGAAAATTTAAAGCTCGGGCTTAATATAGAACTAAAAGACCGTAATCATATCCCGTTTGAGGATTTTATCAAAAAATGTGCAGGATTTGTAAAAATCGGTTTAAACAATTTTCTTGACAGTGAAATGGATGATATCATTGAATTTAACACACAAACAGTCCAAAATTTCGGTGCAAATCTTGATGATATCGCAAACTATATAAATTCAAAACTCGGGTACACAATAATTATCGCAACGGATTATCCCGAAAGAGTAAAGGAAATTCTTGCAGAGCGGAACATTTTTGATGTTGAATACAACGAAAGTATTTCATCTCACGGATGTGTTTTAGAAGATTTTAATACTATCATTCTGACTGACAGGGAACTTTTCAATAAACGTACAAAAGAAATTACATCGACAAAACGTTCTTATTACAAAGAAAAACCTGAATATATCGAAAACATTAACGACATAAAAGAGGGTGAATACGTCGTTCATAGTATTCACGGTGTCGGAATTTACAAAGGTCTTTCACAGCAGGAAATAGACGGGCAGTTAAAAGATTATCTTACAATTGAGTATGCAAACAAAGACAGACTGCATATTCCGGCAGAGCAGATTAATCTACTGGTAAGATACAGAGGTTCAGGAGCCATAAAGCCGAAACTTTCAAGAATGGGCGGCAAAGACTGGGAAAACACCAAAACACGCGTCAAAAAGGAAGTTGAACAGGTCGCTTATGACTTGCTAAGGCTTTATGCCAAACGGAAAATGCAAAAAGGTATCCAATTTTTACCTGACACAGCATGGCAGGTTGAGATGGAAGAAGCTTTTGAATACACAGAAACTCCGGATCAGATGAAAGCCATAAATGATATAAAAACTGATATGGAAAGTGAACAGCCAATGGACAGGCTTATTTGCGGAGATGTAGGCTTTGGAAAAACAGAAGTTGCGATGCGCGGTATATTTAAGGCCGTAACATCCGGTAAACAGGTTGCAGTGGTTGTTCCGACGACAATTCTTGCATTCCAGCACTACCAGACAATGTCCGACAGATTTAAGCCTTTCGGAGTCAATGTAGAACTTCTATCGCGCTTCCGTTCTCAAAAGGAACAAAAAGAAACCGTAAAACATCTTGCGACAGGTGAATGTGACGTTGTAGTTGGCACTCACAGACTTTTACAGGACGGAATAATTTTCAAGGACTTAGGGCTTCTTGTAATTGACGAAGAACACCGTTTTGGAGTACGGCATAAGGAAAAACTTAAATCATTCCGTGAAAACATAGATATTATAACAATGTCGGCAACACCTATTCCGAGGACTCTTTATATGTCGCTTTCCGGCATTAAAGATATGTCAATAATCAATACTCCGCCCAAGAACAGGCTTCCGATAAAAACTTATGTCGGCGAATGGAATGAAAATATGGTAAAAAATGCCATAATCCACGAACTTGACCGCGAAGGACAGGTATTTTATCTTTACAATCGCGTTGAAACAATTGACGAATTTAGAATGCAGCTTCAAAAACTCGTTCCTAACGCCCGTATTGCAATCGGACACGGGCAGATGGATGAAAAAACACTTGAAAAAGTAATTATAGATTTTGCAAACCACGAATATGACATACTTTTAGCAACAACTATTATCGAAAACGGAATTGATATTCCGAATGCCAACACAATGATTATTCATAATGCCGATAAATTCGGACTTGCACAGCTTTATCAGCTAAGAGGACGTGTCGGACGTTCTCAAAGACAGGCTTACTGTTACTGCCTGTATACAAAATCCAAAGAAATCACATCGGACGCAGTCCAGAGATTAAAGGCAATAAAAGAATTTACTACACTGGGAAGCGGCTATCAAATTGCTATGCGTGATGTTGAAATCCGCGGTGTCGGGAATATTTTAGGCACGAAACAGCACGGACACATGGTAAATGTCGGATTTGATACATACTGCCAGCTTCTTGAAGAAACAGTTCAGGAACTTCAGGGACAAACTGTTGAAAAAGCAGAACCTACAATTGTTGATATCAATGTAACAGCATTTATTCCGGATGAATGGGTTGGCTCTAAAGAACAAAAAATGATTGAATATAAACGTCTGGCGGATGTTAAATCCGATGTTGAACTGGATTATATTACAGAGGAGTGGAAAGACAGGTTCTCCAAACCTCCGGAAAGCGTTGAAAACTTAATAAAACTTATCAAAATAAGACTTGCGGCAACAGAAGTAAAAATATCGCTAATCAGAGAAACAGAAGATAATATAAGGATTTACACACCGTTCACCCAGCCCGAATGGAAGATAATTCAACGTACACTACCGTCTGAAATTCTTAAGCGGATAAAATTTACAATTGCCCCTAAGTCTTGTACAGAAGGCAATTCCATACTTCTTCTCAACAATTCTTATATGAATTTTAATGAAATATTTAACATTTTAACAGATTTGTTTTATTATATACATAAGACAAGTAATGAATTTACTTATAAAGCATAGTAAAAAAAGGAGACATTATGAGAGGTAAAAAAATACTGGCAACACTTGCAATCAGTGCCGTATTATTTGCGGGCTGCGGACTTAAATCAGGTGAAACCATTATAACAGTAAACGATAAAAAAATTACTCAGGGACAATTTGATAAAATGTTTGATGAGCAGGCAGGCAACGGAATGCTTGCCGCACTGGGCATTGATATCAAAAGCGACACAAACAATTTTCTTTATCTTCTTGTAAAAGACAGAGTAATAAACGAACTTATCGTAAAAACTCTGCTTGATGAAGAAATCGAAAAACGCGGCATTACCGTAACAAATAAAGAAGTAGATCAGGCTATAAAAGAAATTGTTGACAAATTAGGTTCAAAAGAACAACTTAACACCCTTTTAAAACAAAACGGCATGACAAATGCACAGTTTAAAAGAGATTTGAAAGAAGAAGTTAAAATGAAAAAACTTGCCAAGGAACTCGGAACTTACAACGTATCTGATGCCGAAGCAAAAAAATTCTATAACGATAATATCAAAAAATTCAAACACCCCGAAAAAGTCAGAGCTTCACATATTCTTATCAGTGTAAGCCCTGCTGAAATAGAAGAAGTTGTAAAATCAGATGCAAAAAATAAAAATCTTGATGAAGCAGCTTTGAAAGCTAAAGTGGAAGAAGAAATAAAAGCAAAAAGCGCAGAAGCCGAAGCTAAAGCAAATAAACTTCTTGCAGAAGCAAAAAAAGACATGACACAATTTGCAAAACTTGCAAAAGACAATTCAGACGATACAACATCTGCTGTTAAAGGCGGTGACTTAGGCTTCTTTGCTGCAAAAGAAATGGTACCTGAATTTTCAAAAGCTGCATTTTCGATGAAACCAAATACAATTTCTGACAAACCGGTTAAAACACAGTACGGTTATCATATCATAATGGTAACAGACAGAGCTGCAGCAGGTCAGGATTCTTTTGACAAAGTTAAAAACAACATCAAAGGATATCTTGAAAACCAAAAACAAATAGAAGCAATAGATAAGCTTACAGAATCATTAAAGAAGAATGCAAAAATTGTATATGTAAATCCTTCTTATGATCCTGAACAAATGAAAAAAGATGTTCAAAAATCAATAGACAACAGCGAAGAAACTGCTAAAAAGGTAAAAGCCAGAGCAGAGGAAAAAGCAAAAAACAAAAAATAAATTTTATATTTAATTATTATGAAACAAATCTCCCTTTTCAGGGAGATTTGTTGTTATAAAAATAAAGTAACTCGTAAGCCGTGTTCTGTTTCTAAATAATCATCTGTCTGGTATTGAAATTACTTTCAATCTCTAGCGATATTTCTGAAGTTGGCGGACAGCCTTTATAACCTTCAATTCTATCTTGCATTCTGCTGGGGTTTACCTGGCCGGTACCTCTCGATACCGCCGGTGAAGCTCTTAACTCACCGTTGCACCATCGCCTGTGACATTTCTGTCCATCGGCAGTCTCATTGATTAATCATTTCTGTGGCACTTTCCACCGGCTCACGCCGTCCGGAGTTTCTCCGGCAGCCTGTCCTTGAATGCACGGACTTTCCTCACCTGATATCAGGCGCGATTATTCGATTACTTTATTGTAATGCATCTCTTATTGAGGTATTGATTGTAATATATTCTGCAGCCCTCTGATCAGCATTTGCAATATTCATTTTTCCGTTAGCTTTAATCTCAATTACATACTGATCAAAATCATCCGCATCACTGTCTGCTTCTCGTGCATTTGGAGCATCGTCACCATTGACATCTATAAGAATTGTTCCTGTACCAGCATCAGAGGGTGATGTTTTTCTGGATTCCCATGCGCCAATAGTGCCAGAAAGATCCCATTCAACACCATCTGTTGTCTTAAATACATTTCCTCCAGCATCATTTGAGATATTTAATTTACTTTTAAATAAGTCTCTGAATTTAGTAGCCCCAGTATAAGTTTCACCTTCATACTTAGCATCACTTGTATAGTCAAACCCCCATGCACAGTAGAAGTTATCAGTTTCTTCGACACCCTCAGGATTTTCACAAGCTTCAGTCATATCAGGGTATAATCTTTCATCGTTTATTAAGGAGCTTACTATTTGTTCTGTGGTATAGAATGTTTTCTTTACCATCATTTTATTTTTGTTCGGTCTTGTTTTCATAATTGCAGGAGTAACTACCGCAACCAGAACTCCGATTACTGCCAGTGCAATCATCAATTCCGTAAGTGTAAAGCCTCTGAATTTTTTCATAAATATCCTTCCTGTTATATTACTTATTTATATAATAACATATTATATACCTTTTTTCAACAGATAAATAAGTGGACTTATATGGCAAATTCCACTAATAATGGGCAAAATTGTCATCCTGAACTCGTTTCAGAGTCTTGTCGATGATTAGATTCCGAAACAAGTTCGGAATGACAATAGGTCTATCTCTTAATAATATTTGGTGGAAACATAGATAAACGGCCTAAATAAGTGGAGACTCATATCGCAGTTTACACCAAACAATATCTAAATTGTCACCCATGAAATAAATTTAGGGCAGGCTCTGAACTTGTTTCAGGGGTGACTGCCATGAGATGCTGAAACAAGTTCAGCATGACGTTTTTACCTATATTGGTGTAAACTGCGATATGAGCCCTTAAATTATCCTAAATTCCTGCCTGTATGCAGTATTGAATTACATTGTATATTCTTGTAAATTTTTATTAACAAAGTAGCAAAATAATACATTCAGACGAGTTACTATACTATTCAATCTGATATTATAATCAGGAGAATGAATAAACACACATAGAGGGTTAAATATGGTCGATAACAGATCAGCAGGATTCTTCGGAATCGGAGGCTCTTTTAATTTCAAAAGCGGAGATATTTCAGGCACAGCAGCCAAAACCCAAGACGACAAAATGGGACAGGGCGGCGAATACTTCGCCCAGCAAAAACAGCTTGAAGATGACGAAAATCAGGACAGCCAAAAATACACAGACAGAAGCGCAGTTCTGCGCGCGACATTAAACTCTCTTGCAATGATGAATGTCGCAAATGTTATCAATGCCCGAAAAAAAGCCCTCGAAGAACAAAAAGAACGAGAAAAAAATAAAAACAACTTAAAAGATGAAAGTAAACAGGAACAAGCTGAAAAAGATCTGGAAGAAGAGTTTTACAACCTCGCAAGAGAAATAAAAGACGATGAAACAGACAAATAATCCCCGCCTAAAAAAGGCAGGGAAAATTTTTATATAAATCCTGTTATTTTACTAAACTGCAGTGGCTTCTTCTTTTTCTTTATCTTTTTTGATAAACAAAAATTCACCTTTATATGAAGGGGCTGAACCGTTTTTATCTTTCCCTGCAGCAAGACTTACTATACTATTATGAAATACCGGAGCTGCTTCAGTTTTTTGAGTATTTCCGACGCCTTCGTTCAAGGCTACGGTAATTTTGCCTTCAACATTTTTCTGAACATTCTGGGCTGCCTTCGTATTCAAATATTGAATTGACTGCAAAACTTCAGAATTCAACTGAATTTGAAATCCTGAATTGTTCATTGCAACCTGTCTTGCAATATTTGTATCAATATTGCCTTTGTACAAGTCCAAACCGATATCGGCTGATTTGAAATTGTTTAATGATGATGTGCTTGTATTATAGTGGCTGTTTTTTTCTGCCGCACGTTTCAGAATTTCATTTGATACCTGCTTTAAAGTTGCGGTATCAATTCCTAATTTGTATTGTGCATTGTAAATACTCATAGACATATCATCAAATCCCTTTTTCTATTGTTTCCTTACTAATATTTTCGGCATTTTTTTACTGAAACTTTAATTTTTTACTTTATTTCTGTAACATAACTTTACATTTACATAATATCAAGCAATTATTTTTAATAAATATACTTTATATATATACAGTATATAATATGAGAGATTTACCATGAGTTTAGACAATGCAATACATGCACTAAGTAATGTGAACGCTTTGTTAGGCAGCACTGCAGGCTTTGCAACCGCAAGACAAAACGGTGTTCCTGCCGGAGAAGCGTTAACCGATTTCGGGTTCAACATTATGAATGGCGTCATAAGAAACGAGGCAGCAGAGGATATTCGACGAAGAAGCGGAAGTTATCTTGGATATGCAGTAAATTCCCTTGCCGGATATGGAAACCCTGCAGCAAATTATAAAGGTACCGTAGGACTCATCGGAGCATCAATGCTCACATCTCCTTTCGGGATTTTCGGATGCGGATTTAGTCCATATATGACATCAACAATATACGGCTGCGGACCATTCGGTGGAGGATTTTTCGGCGGAGGCTGCGGTTGTTCAAATCCGTTCCTGTTTGGCGGTCCAACAATTTTTGGCCCGCGTGGATTTTTATGCTAATCAGCCTGCATTGAATTTATTTTTTCATAAACATCATCAAGAACAGCCTTGGTGGTGTTTTTGTTTAAGAGGATTTGCTGGGCCGCGGTATTGACTAATGTGTTAATTTCTTTTTGATCCTTCATGGTTTTAAAAGGCGGAGATATTTTTTTAAGCTGATTTGCACTGATTACACGGGCTTTTGCCATTAAATCATTTTCATCATAATTTTTATAAAATTCATCTTCCAGAGCCTTTTTATTTACCGCAAGAATATTAGTCAGCTTTGCAAGTTCAATCTGATTTTCATAATTTGTTAAAAATAACGCGAATTTCAAAGCTTCTTTTTTATGCTTTGCACGCAGAGGAATTACAAAATTCATTAACGAAAAATCATATTGCCCCAGTTCTCCGGTAATTTGCGGGGCTACATCCGTACTTTTGTAAGTGGATGGAGCATTTTCTTTAATCATATTCAAAAAATTTGCGCCAGCCTGAAAAAATACTATCTGCTCTGCCATATATTTTTCGAGGGCTTCGCGATGCGTCTGTGTGACTGATTCTTTCGGAATAAATCCTTTTTCATAAAGATTTTTAAAATAATCGAACACTCTGACAGACTGCGAAGAATTTATATTTAAAGCAGTAACGCCGTATTTATTCAAAATTCTGAGCATTGTGTCATTTTCCGTAATATTCGGCAGCATTACATAAGCACCGGTTTTATTCTTAATCTGCGGTGCAATTTTTTCCAAATCTTCAAATTTTACAGGCATTTTGGCTTGTGATTGCGAAAGCAGTTTTTTATTGAAAATAGTTACGGCCGAAGTTGCATACCACGGAAGTGAGTAAAGTTTGCCGTTATATTTAAGTGAATTTATAATATCTTTATTAAATTGTCCGGTAAAATTTTCATCTATTTCATAAAGCGCACCGCGCTGTGCCAACAACGCCGAAAAATCAGGATTCAAATTTATCAAATCCGGCGGATTATCGCTCAAAACAGAAGCAAGAGTGCGCTTTTCACCTTCCGAAAATGGAACATCTATCCACTTTATCTTGATTTGCGGATTTTGTGACTCAAAATCTTTTATGACTTTATTCATATACGGAGCAAAATCGCTCATCTGCAAAGTCCAGAATATAATCTCATTATCAAGAGATTTTTTATGAACAGGAGCTGTAAATATAACCATAAGAATTATGAATAAAACAATACATATTTTTATAACAAAATTTTTCACTTTTCTCTACTCACTTTTCACTAACCATGTTAGAATTATACTATGAACAATTTATTTACGGAATTGGAAAATCAAAATAAACAAATCCCGCTTGCGGAATTACTGCGCCCTAAAACACTTGAGGACTTTTTAGGACAAAGTAATGTTGTTTCGCCTAACAGTCCTATACTTAACCTTTTAAAAACAAACAGACTTTTTTCACTTATATTCTGGGGAACTCCAGGCTGCGGCAAAACAACACTTGCAAGACTTATTGCAACAAAAACAAACGCAAATTTTATTGAAATTTCTGCTGTAACATCCGGAGTAAAAGATATTAAAGATGCGGTTGAAAGTGCAAAAGAAGCCTTAAGAAGCGGAACAAAAACAATTCTTTTTATAGACGAAATTCACAGATATTCAAAAACTCAGCAGGATGCGCTTTTACCTCACCTTGAAAACGGGACTTTATTTTTAATAGGCTCCACAACGGAAAACCCGTCATTTCAGGTAATTCCAGCGCTTTTGTCACGAGTTCAGGTTATAAGATTAAATTCCATTGATGATGAAAGTATGGAAAAAATTATTAAAAAGGGCTTTGCTTACCTTGCCAAAAACTATCTTCCAATGGATTGTGAAACCGGAGCAATAGATTTTATCGTCAATCTTGCAAGAGGCGATGCGCGCTACGCATTGAATGTCGTTGAAAATGCTTATTTTGCAAGTGATTTGAAAGATAACAGACGCAATTTAACCGTCAAAATTATTGAAGAAATATGCCAGAAACGCAATACCAGATATTCTCAACAGGAACATTACGACTGTGCATCCGCTTTCCAAAAAAGCCTGCGCGGCTCAGATCCTGATGCGGCAATTTACTACCTTGCCAAAATGATTGCAGCAGGCGAAGATCCAAGATTTATTGCAAGAAGGCTCATAACATGTTCAGCAGAAGATGTCGGAAACGCTGATCCAAATGCACTGAATGTAGCAATTAATGCCTACAAAGCAGTTGAATTATTAGGATTGCCAGAAGGAAGAATCCCGCTTGCACAGGCAGTTATTTATGTTGCACGTGCACCAAAATCAAATGAAACAGTTATGGCAATTGATCAAGCTCTCCATGATATTGAAACAGGCAAAGATTTTCCTCCTCCGATGCATCTCAGAGATGCACACTATAAAGATGCAAAAAATTACGGTTTCGGTATAGGATATATATACTCACACGATGCCCCTGATGCAGAACAACAATTTTTGCCGGATGAGCTTATAAACAGAAAATATACAAAATAAAAACTCTCTTTTTTATCAAAAGAGAGCAATTATTGTTGTATTATTGAGGAGTTTGTTCCATCGGGATTGTTAGCTTTTGCCCGATAGAAAGTTTATTTGGATTTGTTAAATTATTTGTTTTTAAAACAAGTGATTCTTTTTCTTTGCTGTATGAGCCGTAAAATCTTATTAAAATACTCTCCATAGTATCGCCGCTCTGAACTGTATAAACTTCATTTACGGCAGTTTGTGCATCAGATTTATTATCAGATGCGGGAATAAAATTCAAACTTAATTTTTCTTTTTTAACAGGAGCACCTGTAGTTTCAAAATTATCTTTAAGAGAATTTATACCGTTGGCAGAAAAACTTATAAGCACCGTAAGAATAAGCATTACAACAGCACCTGCAATAAAACCTGCTGCGAGATAAACATTAGGTGACTTATCATTTTTCTGATTAACTTTAAAATTTTGCCACAGAAGATCTAATTCCCTTTCCTTATTAGGTCTGACGTAAACTCCCGGAGAATTGTCAAACACATCATGCCTGTACTGAGATAAAGCCTCTAACACAGCCATTTTTTCCTTAGATAAATTTGATCTTCTGATAGTTGAACTTTTCATTTTTCCATACCCTAATAAATTGTTCTTAATAAAGTTAATATATCATAAGAAAAAATTTAATTCAAGTACTTATAAAATCGTTACAAAATTATATATAAACAGACAGACTTAAACTATTTTAACATGCGGGTTGATTTTTCAAATTTTTAATATATGATTAAAATACACAAACTAGCTAGAAAAGGAAATAAAATTATGTCAAAAAAATGTGATGTATGCGGAAAGGCTCCGATAAAGGCTGCAAAGCTTACTTTCTCGCATAAACAAATTGTTCATACACAAGAACCTAACTTACAATCTGTTAAAGTTAATGTTAACGGAACTGTAAAAAGGATTAAAGTTTGTACTTCTTGCTTAAGAGCAGGCAAAGTTCAAAAAGCTGTGTAGTAGACAAACATAGGAACAAAACAAAAAAAGAGGACTAATAAGTTCTCTTTTTTGTTTTACTTAAGCATTATACCTTTTAAATGATTTTTCAATATTTTTGGAAATTGTATTTTTGACAGTGTCATATTCTGTTGTTAACGACGATATTTCAGTATCCAAATTTTTCATCTTCAAATCCAATTCTTCTTCCTTTGAATTTAATTTTGCTTTTTCGATGGAATACTTTGCTTCTGCCTGTGCAATTGCACTCTCATCAGATATTTCTTTTATATAAGTATCAGTTGCATAATTTTTCTGATAATAATAACCGTCATCTTCAGCACGTGATATATATAACATTCCGTTCTTGAGCATTTGTTGCAGATAATCATTATCCTGGATATCATTGTTTTCACACCAGCCGTTGGCACAAATCTGGTTAAACAAACAATCATAAAATGTCGCATGAGCCAGATCATCACTTGAAACTTCCGTTCCATTGTTTATTACAAATTCGGTGTTATCATCTATTAATCTGTTTCCTGACTTAGGCTCTCCTCCTTCCTTTACCTCCAACAGTTGAAAGCCGTAAACATCGGTTTTTGCAGAACCGTTATAAATGTCAGCATAATAAGTGATAAATTGTTTTAAAGCTGTTGTCAAATCTATACCTGCATAGGAATTATAATCGTCACCCCCATTTTGAGCATAACAAATCCCGTTGTAATTAAAAATACTGTTTCTGCAATCACCCTCCTCATGACTACTTCCGCCTTTTCTATCCCCTGTATGACGATGTTTATCTGCGAACTCTGCAAAAGTTTGGTTAGCAGAATTTTCTGTAGATGTACAATTAGTACGTATAATTTTATCTTTAAACGAAGAAACAGCATAATTAAATGCCTCTTCTGAATCTTCTGTTCCGTTATACAATACCGAATAAATTGCATCTATAAGCGAATTCCAAATGGTATCACTTTTTAACGGATCAACAAAATCATTTGTACTATGCTGTCCATCAGCACTATCAATCCAAATTATATAACTGTTGATTGAATTTCCATCACTGTCAGTTCCCCGTAAAATGTCACCTAAAGTCAATTTACTAAAATCATTCTCATCAACTTCGTGCCTGCCCTGATATTCATCTTGAGTATATATTCCGGATGAATCAGATATATTTGCACAATCATTATCCAAAAAATCATCTATAGAATTCAAATATTCTCCGACAGAAATATCATCAAACATCTTTAAGACTTCTTCATAAGTAGTTGTTTCAAGGTTATTTACAACAGTAACATTATTGCCAAAACCAGCTCCCTGATTATAAGGAAGCCCCTGAATCTTATCTGATAATGTCTCTGTTATCAGACCGTTATTATACAAATATTGTACAAATTTGTTACGTGTAGACTCTGATGGTAAAGTTCCTAAGCCTTCCTGCGGTATTCCGGCTGCCTTTGCAACCGATGCATACTTACTGTCTAGAATTACACGACCTGAACTGTCAGTTATTGTAGTCGGCAGATAATCATTTAAAGCACTTGGGATCATTAATATGTTATAAGATAAAGGAGTGCTTGTATCACCGTTTCCATAATAATCATAGTACAATTTGCTTTGATTTAATGAATTTTCATACTCATTTGATAAATCAGAAAGAGCTCTTGATATAGATATTTTTTCATGGGACAAACGCATGGATTGAAATTCACAATCCGATTTCCGCGATGTAATACTTAGTAATCTTGCTTGACCTGCTGCCAATCCCATTGATAAAACACCTCTTGATTTTTGCGTACATAATATTTATCGGCAGATTTGTCATAACACTCTAATCCCCCTATCTATCCTATCCTATCCTATCCTATCCTATCCTATCCTATCCTATCCTATCCTATCCTATGAGGATTATATCAAGGGTTTCAGCTTTTATAAATTAATCTTAACATTTTGTAACATGTTAAGTATTTCTTCTCTTTTGGTTAACTTTTGTTAAGTTTTGGACAGTATAATATAGCCTTTCGGCTAGATAGATAAAATTTTATGAAATGATATAATTAATAAATCGGAGGTCTGAAATGGAGCAAAAAATTTTTGAAGAACTGGAAAATGATATTTCGATTATTTCTTGTGATATAGACAAAATAGAAACAATGATTAAAGTTTTACAAAAAACACTTGTTGAAGATTGTGATTTCGAATTAAAAGACAGCCAAAATCTTTGCTCACTCTTAAATGATGAAGTCTGTATACTAAAACAAAAAGTCAGCAAACTTGAAAATTCCATAGCTTCAAACAAAAAACCTTGTAGATAAAAATTTTTCATGCTAGCATTAACCTTGTATAATAAAGATAATAAAAAGAGGTAATATATGCAGGCGCGCAGAGCAGCCAGAGAACTGGCTTTTATATTGTTTTCACAATTTGATAAAAAAATAACAAATTATTCAAGAGATGATTTACAAAATATTATTTTAAAATCAGTGAGGATTTTGACCGGCAGTGCAACAGATGAACTCAAAACAGCACTTGCGTCTCTTATTGCAATGAGAGATCAGATAGAAAATTATGAAGCGGATTCGGAAATAAATCTGAAACGTCCGATAGGAGCAGCAAATATTCCTGTTCCGCTGCCAATGACATCTGATATGACCGGAAGAATTAACGAAATGATTGATATTGCGGAAAAATCTTTACTGGCACTTGAGATTGCGGAATTTACTACACTTGATGCGCAAAATGATGTAAAAAATTATGCAATTCAAATTGCTGAATATTTTCAGAAAAATCATAAAGAAATTGATGATACAATCCAAAAATATGCTAAAAATTGGGATCTCGGTCGTCTTGTCAAAATGGATAAGGATATCTTGAGAATTGCTATTGTCGAACTTTTATATATCAAAGATGCACCTATGAAAGTTGTTGTTGATGAAGCACTTGAACTTGCAAAAAAATACTCAACAGACGACAGTGCATCATTTATAAACGGAATTCTGGCAAAAGTTATTGTTGATTACGGTATAAATTAAGAGGAAATATCATATATTTTCTGCGACATTGTCAATTTATGTCATGCTGAACTTATTTCAGGATCTTTTTGAGATGCTGAAATTAATTCAACATGACATTTTGAATATGAAATAAAATCTTTTTATGATAATATCTGAATATGTTCGGATTTTTTAAAGATAAATTTAATAATCTAAAGCAGACAGTTTCAAACACAGCCCAAATGCTTGTCGGGAATGTTACAAATGCTGTTGAACAGGAAGAAGAATTTTCTGAATTTGTTCTTGACGATATGGAAGATGTTCTGATAAGTGCTGATTTAGGTGTAGATTATGCAGCAGAACTTGTTGATAAATTGAGAAATCAAACCAAAATTAAGCCTGCAGATGTAAAACAATATCTTAAAGACGAATTTTCCATAACACTTCAAGATGCAGGCAGCACAGAACTCAATGTTCAGGATGGCTTGAATATATATTTTATATGCGGAGTTAACGGAGTCGGAAAAACTACTCTTATCGGCAAACTGGCTTACAAATTCAAAAACAGCGGCAAAAAAGTTCTGATAGCAGCAGGCGATACCTTCCGCGCAGCAGCAGAAGAACAGCTTGATATATGGTCAAAACGCGCAGGGGCTGATATAGTTCGCCGTGACAAGGCAGATCCAGCATCTGTTGTTTATGAAGCCATAGATAAAGCTAAAGCAGAAAATTTTGATGTTATTTTAATTGATACCGCCGGCCGTCTGCAAAATAAATTTAACCTTATGGAAGAACTCAAAAAAATTAAATCCGTAATTGATAAAAAAGCACCGGAAGCCCTGCGCGAATGTATGCTTGTTCTGGATGCAAACACAGGCCAAAACGGGCTGCAGCAGGCAAAAGTTTTTTCAGAAGCAGTAAATCTCACCTCCGTTGCCCTGACAAAACTTGACGGTTCTGCTAAAGGCGCAATAGTTCTTGCTGTTGCAAAAGAAATGAAACTTCCGGTTAAGCTCATAGGTGTCGGCGAAAAAATGGAAGATTTGAAAGAATTTAATCCGGATGAATTTATTGAAGCATTGTTTTAGTGAAGGGTGAAGAGTGAAGAGCAAATATAAAGTTTTAAAAACAGCATTAACAAAATTAGGAAATACAATTGAATTAATTTCCCCTTCACTCTTCACTCTTCACTCTTCACTTATTATCGGAGTTTTCCACGGGGATGAGCCGCAGGGAAAATTTTTGATAGAAGAATATTTAAAAAAATCTGCAGCCACAAATTTACTTTTTATTCCTTGCCTGAATCCTGACGGCATGCAGCTCGGGCAAAGAACCAATGCCAACGGAGTTGATCTAAATCGAAATTTTCCGACAAAAAATTGGGGTAAAAATCTTGGCGACAATGCAACCTGTGACGATGAAAATACAGACTATTACGGAGGTAAAACTGCTGCAAGCGAAATTGAAACACAGTTTCTCATTGATACTATTAATGAATTTAAGCCAAAATCAATTCTAACTCTTCATTCCCCATACAAAGTCGTTAACTATGACGGACCAGCAAAAGAAATTGCAGAAAAAATTTCAAAAATTATAAATTATCCTGTTGAAGCAAGTATAGGTTACCCAACTCCTGGCAGCTTCGGAACTTACGCCGGTATAGAAAGACAGATTCCGACAATCACTCTTGAGCTTGACGAAACCTGTCCTGTTGAAGATTTAATAAAACCTGTGCACGAAATTTTTGATATGCTTTGTAAATAAAAAGGCAGGTAAGTGCCTTTTTTATTTATGATTAATCGTCACCTAATTCAATATTTAGTTTTACATCGAGCGGTTCATTTTTTCCTCTGAATGTTACACCGCCCTCGCCTTTTGAAACTGCGGCATCTGACATTTCACCGCCTCTAACAGCATAAGGCATATCCTTTTTCTTAAGATCTTTATTAATCTTGTTTGCCAAATCAAAATCGGTATCATTTTTATCAATTTTACCGTCTTTATTCACATCCATATGCTCAAGAGCAAGCCCCATCATGTCAAAACCAGCTTGTCCCTGTTTACCGGTAAATACAATTTCATTGTTTTTACCCTTACTTGGATCAAATGTTTTTCCGTTTACAGTGACTTTTTTTCCAATCGGAACAAAATATGTTTCGGTTTTCTTACTTTGTTCGTCATACATTTTAATTTTTGTATAACCTGCAGGTGTTGTATCACCATTTTTTCCATTTACTGGTTGTACCATAATATATCCTCCTTAATTATTGCACATATATACTTATTAAATATTTTTGATATACAAAATTGCTTCAAAATTTATTTTTATTTACATTCGTTAATATATAATATGTTTTTGTTGTAAAATTAAATAAAAAAGAGGGATTTTTATATGAAATTGCATAATTCTTATACAAATAAAGTTGAAGAATTTGTTCCTATTGACGGGAACAAAGTTAAGATGTATGTTTGCGGGCCTACGGTATATGATTTCGCGCACCTGGGGCATGCAAGATGCTATATAACATGGGATGTTTTATATAGATATTTGAAATTTAAGGGTTATGACGTTACATATTGCCGTAATGTAACCGATGTTGACGATAAAATCCTCAAAAAAGCAGAAAAAGAAGGAAAAACCCCCGAAGAAGTTTCTCAGTACTGGTATAAGCAGTTTGAAAATTCAATGAAGGCTCTTAATACCTTAAAACCTGATATTGAGCCGTTTGCTACAAAAACTTTAGGCGAAATGATAGGTATGGTAAAGGATTTAATCAATAAAGGCTATGCTTATGAAGCTGACGGAGATGTTTATTTCAGGGTAAAAAAATTCCCAGAGTACGGTGCACTTTCAAAACAGCCCATAGATCAGCTTGAAAGCGGTGCAAGAATTGAGGTTGGCGAACACAAAGAAGATCCGCTTGATTTTGCACTGTGGAAAAAGGATGAAAAATTCGGCTACAAATCACCATGGGGAGTCGGGCGTCCGGGTTGGCACATAGAATGTTCCGCAATGAGCAGAAAATATTTGGGCAAAACAATTGATATCCACGCAGGCGGAGCGGATTTAATTTTTCCTCACCACGAAAACGAAATTGCGCAATCAGAATGCGCAAACGGCTGCAAATTTGTAAATTACTGGCTTCATAACGGTTTTGTAACCATTAACAAAGAAAAGATGTCCAAATCTCTCGGCAACTTTTTAACCATAAATGAGCTTTTGAAAAAATACGATTCCAATACAATAAGATTTTTCATTCTGACAAACCATTACAGAATGCCTGTGGAATTTTCAGATGAGGCTCTTTCTTCCGCTCAGGCAGGGGTCAAAAGAATGCTAAACGCAAAACGCTCAAAAATCAATGAAGATTTAGACATTACAAAAACCGATGAATATAAAGTCTTTGTTGATGCGATGGATGATGATTTAAATACGTCAAAGGCACTTGCAGTTCTTTTTGAACTTACGAACAAGGCAAACAAAGATGACAAAGATGCATTTACAATTCTTTTTAAATTAGCTTCCGCGCTCGGTTTTACCTTTGAAAAAGCAACACTTTCAGAAGATGAGCTGAAAAATGCCGTAAAACATGTTTCAGAAAAATTAGGGGAAAATTTCAACTCAATGGATGAATTAATCGCATATCGCAAAAATGCTCGTGATGCTAAAAACTGGGCAGTTTCAGACAAAATAAGAGATGCGCTTGATGAAGTTAATATTATCCTGAAAGATTCTAAAGAGGGTACAACGTGGGAAGTGAAATAGTTAAAATGCAAAGATGCAAAGATTCAAAGACGCAAAGCCCTTTTCATAAAAGTGTGCAATTCCTAGCCTCTATGCCTGTATTAGCTATATTTTTATTTACTTCATCCTGTCAGGCGCAGATAATGCCGAATATTCCTGCTGCAACGCTTGCAGCAGCACAGCAGGCTGTTATAAATCAAAATATGCCGTCATCAGAAGTTATCAGAGTCGGAATAGGTAATCAAAATTTCGGCACATATCAATATAAAAATATTACTGTTTTCGGGACAGGCGACACTCAAATTTACGACAACAAAATGCTTATAGGAAATTATCCGCCAAATCAGGAAATTTCAATATCTTACAATGACGGAATGTTCAGTATATACACTCCAGGCAATGTTTTCCCGGAGAAAATTAAGGGGCCTGTACAAATTACAAGCAACTTTGGGCTGTTAGGGGTGTCAGGTTTAAAAAGAGCAGGGAAACAGGCGCTTTATCACGGAGCATTTGAACTTGCGCCCAACAGCAATGGAACTTTTAATCTTGTAAATATGATTGAAGTAGAAGATTACCTTAAAGGGGTTGTTCCAAACGAAATGCCTGTGCATTTTGGCTTGGAAGCCCTAAAAGCACAAAGTGTTGCAGCAAGAAACTATGTTCTTTCGCCGCGCGTCAAATCATCACCGAATTATGACGTTGTTGACAGTGTTGCAAGTCAGGTTTACTACGGGGCAAATACCGAAAAACCTTTATCTAATCAGGCAGTAGAAGAAACTGAAGGTATGGTTGCGATTTATAACTGGGATTTAATTTTAGCTCAGTACTCATCTACTGCCGGAGGGTATACGGAAAGCTTTTCAAACGCTTTTTCAGACCCGAAAACAAAAGAATTCCCGTCGCATGAAAAACCTTACTTAAAAGCAAAACCCGATATAATCGGCCAACAACCTTTGAATAAAGAGGAAGATGCTCAGGCTTATTATAAATCAAAGCCGGACACTTACGATATCCGCTCGCCTTATTTCAGATGGGAGCGCGAATGGAACGCTGATGAATTAAAAAATGTCCTTGAATACACTCTATATGCACAATCCGCAACAGGATTTGTGCATCCGGTATTTAAAAAAGGCGATAAACTGGATGATATTCAAGAATTGAAAGTTATCCGGCGCGGAGAGTCCGGCAAAATCATAGAAATGGAAGTCGTTACGCGCTCTCAGACATACAAAGTTTTCAAAGAACTTGTTGTAAGACGTCTTTTGACAAAAGACGGGAAAGCTTTACCGAGTGCAAACGTTGTATTTGATAATGTAAAGGATGAAAACGGGAACTTAATTTCAATTCACGCCTACGGCGGCGGTTTCGGACACGGGGTTGGAATGAGCCAGTATGGTGCAGGATTTATGGGTTCTGAAATGCATATCCCGTATGATAAAATTCTTCAGCACTATTATACCGGAATAACACTTTCTACAAAACCTGTCATTATTTCAACAGAAACCGGCCAACAAAGTGTTACACAGCATTTTTATTCAAAAGATAAAAAAGCAAAAATAATTATTGATAATAAATTTGGCGTGAATATTTTAAGTGTAGACATTAACGGCTTCAAACAGAATTTTGAACTGCCCAAAGAAATGCTTGGCTTCAAAAGATATTCAGAAATTGATATTTCTAAATACATAAAAAAGGGAAGAAATACAATAACCTTTACTTCGCCGGAATTTTTTGAAAGTGCGAACAGAAAAGGCTTGAGATTGTATGTGGAACTGGTGCCAAAAAGAGAATACGGCTGGATTGACTAAATAAGAATACACCCCTCTCCCTATGGGAGAGGGCAGGGTACGTTAGCGGACAAAATATTTACGTACCCGGGTGAGGGTAATAATGAACGAAAGTACAAAAATTAAAGGTGATGAAAAAGCGACAAGCGTCTTAAAAGCCGCCTGGATAATTGCGGTTGTTACGATTATAAGCAAACTTATAGGATTTATAAGAGATATTGTTATTGCAAACTATTACGGTGCGACTTTAGTATCGGATGCTTACTACTATGCTTATCAAATTCCGTCGCTGTCGTTGATTTTGCTCGGAGGTGTCGGCGGTCCTTTCCACAGCGCAACTGTTGCTGTCTTTTCAAAGCTTATTCCGAATTTAAAAGAAAAACCTGAAAAAGAAGTTAACAAATTATATTCAACATTTATGACAGCGACCACAATATTTTTTCTTATACTGTCTGTTATAATGTTTGTATTCCCGCGCCAGATAATGGGGCTGATTATATCAAACGGTTCTGCTGATATGATTAATCTTGCAGCAGAGCATTTAAAAATTATGACACCGCTTTTGATTATAGGCGGAATTGTAGGGATCTATTACGGAATTTTGATTATATACAGGCAGTTTATGCTCCCGAATTTGTCGCCTATAATAATGAGTGCTGCAATAATAGGTGTTGTAATGGCTGTTCCTGATGACAGCAAAGGTTACGCTCTTGCCTGGGCAACTACAATCGGTGCTGTATTACAGCTTGTTATCCAGTATCCGAACGTGAGGAGGCTCGGATTTAAATGGAAACCTGATTTCCATTTTACAAATAACCCTAATTTCAAAGAAATAACAGAACTTTTATTCCCCGCGGTTTTAAGCTCCACTGTCGGTCAAATTCATATTTATGTTGATATGTTTTTCACATCATCAATTTCAGAGGGTGCCTGGACTGCAATCGGATATGCAAACAGAGTTTTCCAGTTCCCTGTCGGAATTTTAGTCACTGCATTTTTAGTTCCTCTTTTTCCGATTTTCTCAAGGCTCGTTGCAGAAAAAGATTTAGAAGGAATTAAAAGTTACTTTAATAAAGGGGTCGGCGTACTATTTTTTGCGGCAATTCCGATTATTATAGGGATTTTAACAGTAGGCACAGATGCGGTAAGACTTGTATTTGAACGCGGAGCATTTGATGAAAATGCAACATTTATGGTGACGGAAGCCCTATGGTTTTTATCTGTTTCAATACTGCCTTACGTATTCAGAGATTCAATAACAAGGGTTTACTATTCCTTTAACGATTCAAAAACTCCTTTTGTCGTGGCTTTTTCATCAATCGTGCTGAAATATCTTCTGAACGTAATATTTATAAAATACATGGGAATGGGTATAGGCGGAATTACGCTTTCTACATCACTTGTAACTCTCTTCAATGCCTGTGTTTTGGGGGCTTTGATTTATAAAAAAGTTAGAATGAATTATAAATCTTTGTTTACAAACCTTTTGAAAATGTGTATTGCAGGCTTTGTAACAATTGCCGTATGCTTTGGCGTTGCTGTATGCTTTAATAAATTCATTGAACTTCCGAAAATACTGTTTGAGATTACAAAAATCACTGCCGTTGGCATTGTCTGCCTTACAATATATACAGGACTCAATTTAGCGTTAAAAATGGAATATGCTAAAGAATTAAGCTCAAGATTGATTAATAAAATAAAACATAATACATAAAGCGTCATCCCGAATTTATTTCAGGATGGCGTAACTGGATATTATTTTTGGATTATAATTAAATCATGATTATACAAAACACTGAAAAAATTAAAGAAGTACTTGAAAATGACGGGGTAATAGCATACGTAACCGATACGGTCTGGGGACTTGGCTGCCTGCCGGCATCTGAAAAAGCCGTAAAAAAGATTTATGAAATAAAAAAACGTGAAGCTCAAAAACCGCTTATCTTAATGTCAAATGAAACATACAACCTTCTTGAATATGTAAAACCAATCCCAAAAATCGGATGCCGTTTGATAAAAAAATATTTTCCGGGCGCCTTAACCCTCGTTGTTGAAAAATCTGAAAAAACTCCTTACTATATGACTTCAAATATGGAAACAGTCGGGATCCGTGTTCCTGATAACGAAATTTTCAAAGAAATCTGCGAAATTGCCCCCGGACATGTTCTTGCAACAACAAGCGCAAACCTTTCTCATCAACCTTCTGCAAAAACTTATGAACAGGCTTTAGAAAATATGGAAGGGCTTGCAGACCTTATAATCCCTGACTACGGACATATTTGCAAGGGGCTTGAATCAACTGTGTGCGGAGTATTCACAGATGAACTAAAAATTTTCCGCCAGGGCGCAATAACAATTGAACTTTAACTTCACTTGAAAAACACATTAAAAAGAGATATAATTAGAATATAAAATAAGGAGGTAAAAACTATGTATTTTAAAGCTTTAAATATTACCCCCCCCCGCAAAACATGCTTGGGGCAAGGGTTTAGAAGGTTTTACTTTAGCAGAAGTATTAATTACTCTGGGTATAATTGGTGTCGTTGCTGCATTAACAATTCCGGTACTAATTTCTAATTATAAAAAAAATGTCGCAGAGACAAGACTAGCAAAATTTTATAGTACCATAAATCAAGCAATTAAAATGGCAGAAGTTGATTATGGTGATAAAAGGCAATGGGACATACTTGAAAAAGGTTATGAAGAAGATGAAAACGGCAACCCCACTACAAATTCACGAGTTTTGCCATGGTTTAACAAATATTTAAAGCCTTACTTAAATATAACCGAATATGGAGTAGACGGTAATTCAGAAGGTAAAGTGCTTGCATATTTCTCAGACGGAAGTATGGTTATGATTAGCAGCTCAAGTTTTGTATTTTATCCGAATGCCAAAGATTATGAAAGAATTGAAGAGGATGGCACTGTTACTCGAAACACAGATATGTGTGGAACTAAATATTTTACGTTTTTCTTTCGCCCCTGGGAGAATTCAGAAATAAATAAATATCACTACCAAAAAGGTGTTGAACCATATAAATATAATTGGGACGGTACAAAAGAAATGCTTTTAACAGATAGTTTATTTGGCTGCAAAAGAGCAGAAGGAAGAACTGAAGAGGCATATTGTACAGCACTTATACAAATGAACGGCTGGAAAATCCCGAAAGATTATCCGTTACGCTTTTAAATAAAAACAATTATAAAAATTATAATGTTTTCTCAACTCTGTCGACAGTAATTCCGTCAGCTTTATAATAAGTTGTACATAAAACATTCGCCGTTGAGGGATCAAAATCTATAATATAATTTACTGTTTTTCCATCACGGCGGTAATGAGTTTCTTTAATAATATGGCTAACGCCATTCTTACTTTCATATTCCGCCAGTATCTCTATTGCTTTTCCGTCATAATAATATGTTGCTTTTAATAAATCTTCATTTTCAGGGTCATAATCATAAGTATAAGAAACAGTCTTACCATCATCAAAATAGCCTGTTTCTTTTATCTTATTCAAAGTTACAGGATCATAATCTTCAATACATTCGACAGTTTTACCGTCATCCAGATAACTTGTACCTCTTAATAAGTTTCCGGTCACAGGATCGAAATCTTCAACATATAAGTTTTTAAATTTTTCTTTATGCCTAATATCTGCTTGGATTATATCCGGCAAAACGGTATCAGCCTCATCATATCGGGAGGTATTTGACTTCAATTCAGCATTAGCAGAAAGATTGTTTGGTGTACCTTTCTTTTTAACAGAAGATTTTTGATTTTGACCGAATCCCAAAAAACTAATTTTATTTATTCTCATATATTATACCTTATATTTTTATAATGGTTGAAAATAAAAAAATTTGCGTAGATGATATCAAATCAATTCTGCCGCCCTGTATGAACTTCTGACAAGTGGTCCTATCTGGTAATGCTTTATACCTATTTTTTCGGCTAAAAGTTTCAATTTTTCATACTCATCAGGCGTATAGTATTTTGAAACCTCAAGATGTGCTTTTGAAGGCTGAATATACTGACCGATTGTTAAAATATCACATCCAACATTTTTTAAATCAATAAGAGTTTCCTCAATATCTTCAAAAGTTTCGCCAAGCCCTATCATTAAACCTGATTTTGTTATGATATCACTGTTATTTTTAACATATTTCAAAACCTCAAGCGAACAGTCGTAATTTCCCTGCGGTCGTGCTGTTTTAAATATTTTTCTGACCGTTTCAATATTATGGTTAAAAACATCAGGATGAGCCTTTATTATTGTATCAAGAGAACTTTTGTCCCCTTTAAAATCAGGTGTTAAAATTTCAATTTTTATATCAGATGAAACTTTTCTTATTTCATAAATACATTTTGCAAAATGTTCTGCACCGCCGTCAGGCAGGTCATCTCTTGTAACAGAGGTTATAACAGCATATTTAAGTCCCAAATCTCTTACGGCTTCTGCCACATGTAAAGGTTCATTTTCATCCAGAGGCAGGGGTTTAGCGCAGTTTATATTGCAGTATCTGCAATTTCGAGTACAATCGCTGCCCATAATCAAAAAAGTTGCGGTATTTTTCGTATAGCATTCATTTTTGTTCGGACAGCGCGCATTTTCACAAACCGTATTCAAACATTTTGTTTTTAAAATTCTTCTCACAGTACGAGTTTTATCCGTATCTATGATTGGTCTTTTTAAATATTCAGGTAATCTTTGGTTCACATTTTAAATTATATAGCAAAAATATTGATTTTCATGACTTATAACGTTATAATATAAATAAAAGGAATGCTAAAAAAGGAGTAGCAATTATGAAGAATTTAATAACAGTTTTATGTTTACTTTGCTTTGCAGGATGTGCCTACGCTGAAATTTATGAAGTTCCAGGCTCTCAAGTTGTAACCGAAGAAGAAGTTCAGGTTCAACCTGATGAAAATAACAAAGACAAAACCGAAACAAAAGTTGAACGCAAAAAAATATGGCGCCACAGAGATATTAACCCGACAAACACTTACTGGAATTTCGGCAAAGTCCCATTCTGGACAGGCACTATTTAGCGCGATGCGACAGAGGGTACATTTGTAAAGTGCTGAATACACGAATGCAAATTACGGAGGCTCGTTTAATGTCGCCGAGTAAGAAGCGCGAGGCAGTTAAACTACTTAAACAAACACTCAAAAATTCCCTCAGAATACGTCGGGTGGGCAAAACAAACTTTTTTCAAATCATCTATGCTTAGGTTATTCTGCATAGCAATTGTTATTTGCTGAATTAAAGCGGAAGCCTCTTTTGATACAATATGCGCACCGATAATTTTCCCTTCTCTCGAAAGTATCTTTATAAAACCATCAGAACAATTATCACAATGAGATTTCCCGAGTGCGGAAATAAGAAGATTTGATTTTTTGTATGTTCCTTCTTCCAAGTCCTGTTCACGCTTTCCGACCCACGCAATTTCCGGACAGCCGTAGACAACAGAAGGCACAAGTTCTTCATTAAACTCTATACCTGAAACCTCTGCTGCAGCCTGCTTTATCGCGAAATGCGCAAGCTGGATTTTCCCGCAGGCATCACCGATACAAGATAAAGCATTGTCCAACGGATAAGGTTTTCTGCCTGCTGCTAGAAGGACAATTTCAGGTTCAAGCACGTCTTCTGTTGATAAATAAACTTTTTTATTTTCAATTTTTTCAACACAGTTTGAAAGATAAGTTTTTATTTTCTTGGCTTTAAAAATTCTCTCAACACGTTTTGAAACCTCAGTATCAGCTAACGGCAAAAGATGTTCAGCCATTTCGACAATAGTAACATCAACATCAAATGCGGAAAAAATTCTTGCCCATTCAATGCCTATTGCGCCTGAGCCGATTATTACAATACTCTTAGGAAGAGTTTTCAAGTTTAAAATGTCATCAGAATTTAAAACAAATTCATGGTCAAATCGCATATTTTCAAAGTCACGCGGCACCGAACCGGTTGCCGTAATAATTTTTTCGCATTCATAAACTTCGCCGCCGGCTTGTATTAAATACTCCCCTCTACCTATGGGAGAGGGTTGAATTTCGGCTTGAGCCGCACGAAAGTCAGAAATTCGGGAGAGGGTCGCCTCTGCATTAACAGTAACAACTCCGGCATTTTTCAGGGCAAGTTCAAGAGATTTGCGCAATTTTTCAACAATTTTGTCTTTTCTTTCAACAACTTTTGCATAATCCACAGTAATATCAGAGCAATTTATCCCTAAATCTGAAGCGCATTTCATTTCTTCATAAAGCTCTGCCGAATGCATTATGGCTTTTGTCGGAATACAGCCCTTGTTAAGACATACACCGCCAATTTTATCTTTTTCAAAAAGTACAACAGACAACCCCTTAGCTCTTGCCTGGAATGCTGCTGTATAGCCTGCCGGGCCCCCGCCTATTATCCCTAAATCAAATTTCATAGAAAATCCCTCCACCGCTTATGCGGTTCCCCTCCCTTTTCAAGGGAGGTTATGTTTATTTATTTTTATTTCGGTATTAACTACACCGCCTGCACTATTGCCTCCGTCTTAACAAGAGAAAGTACAATTTATCTTGTATAAACTCTTGGCAGTCTGACCTTCAAGCGACAGGTCAACTCATAATTTATTGTACCTAGAATTTTTGCCCACTCATCAATTGAATGTTTTTCATCCAGTAATGTTATAATATCACCTAAATTAGCATCCACTCCCGTGATATCAAACATCATCTGATCCATTGTAATGTTTCCGACCTGCGGGACATCTTTACCGTTTAAGCTGCCAGATATCTTGTTTGAAAGCCCGCGCGGAACCCCGTCCGCATACCCGAGAGGTACTGTCGCAATTTTACGGTTCCCATGAGCCGTAAATGTATGACCATAACTTATTCCTTCTCCGTCATGAGCTTCATGGATATTGACAATTCTGGCTTTCAAAGACATTACAGGTTTTAAGTCCGGCTTTCTTATTTTTCCGTCAACCGGCAAATCAGGATAAAGCCCGTAAATTCCTATACCTGCTCTGTACATATTTGAATTCGGCACATCATAACACATTGCACCGGCAGTATTTAAGATATGAAGAAGCAAGCCTGTTGTATCAATTTGTGAAATAACACTGTTCCATCTATCAATTTGAATTTGAGTTTTTTCTCTGTTTTCGGCATTTGCAAGATGAGTAAATATTCCGCCAAATTCAAGATAATCAGCTTTTCTCACTTCATTTATAAAATCTACTGCCGCATCTGAAGCAACACCAATTCTGTTCATGCCTGTATCTAGTTTGACATGAACCTTGGGTTTTATTCCTGTCCTTTCATAAGCCTGTTTGCAAGCAATTAAGTGTTCTTTTGAAAAAATAGCAATAGTTAAATCAGCCTTTACAGCACTTTCAACAGCCCAGACAGGAACCGCACCAAGAACAAGAATTTCGCAATTAATTTTTGCCTGTCTTAAATCTACACCCTCGTCAATTGATGCAACACCTAACATATCAGCACCCGATGCCAGAAGCGTCGGAGCAATCATAACAGAACCGTGCCCGTAAGCATCAGCCTTAACTACTGCAAGAAGTTTTATTCCTTTCGGGGTATTTTTTCTTAAAGAGCGCATATTATATGCGATATTTTCAAGGTTAATCTCAACCCAGCTATCTCTGTGAATATTTATATTTGTTTGTCTTACATTTTTCATAGTAACTTTAGTATATAACTAAATTTATTATGGTGCAATTATTTAAATAACATAAAAATTTTACCATTTACAAAATTTTTTGTAATATAATTTAATTATGGACAGACAGGAATTTATTAAAGCAAAACGTATCGTTTTCAAATTCGGGACAAATATTTTAAGAGGTGATGACGGCTATGTATCACTTCCGCGAGTTTTTTCATTTATTGAAGATCTGGCACGCCTTGCAAGACAAGGTAAAGAGATAATCGTAATAACCTCCGGGGCTGTCGGTTTAGGTAAAAAAAGATTAGGTATTGAAAGTACAGACGGCGTTGCGCTTAAACAGGCATGCGCTGCAATAGGCCAGAGTAAATTAATGTCTATTTACGAAACAGGTTTTGATACATATGGTCTTATTGCTTCTCAAATTTTATTAACAGAAGATGATTTTTCTTTAAGACAAAGATATTTGAGCCTCAGAACAACTTTGAATAAACTTCTTGAACTCGGAGTTGTACCTATTATCAATCAGAATGATACGGTGTCGACAGTTGAAGTTCATCCGCAGTTTGAACATATGCAGGTATGTTTTTCCGATAATGACAAACTTTCAGCCCTTGTCGCAAGCGAACTTGACGCTGATCTTCTCGTAATTTTATCAGATGTGGAAGGTTTGTATGATAAAAATCCGAAAATTAATCCGGATGCAAAAATTATCAGAAAAGTTGATGAAGTAACGGAAGATATTCTTGCTCTCGGAACAGATGCCTCAGAAGGCGGGAGAGGCGGTATGAGAACAAAACTCAAAGCCGCGCAGATTGTTACAAGATTTGGCGGAAAAGTTTTAATTGGAAACGGAAAAATCCCTTATGTTATCAAAAAAATATTTGAAGGGGAAGAAATTGGTACAATGTTTCTTCCGCAAACAGAAAATCTTCCAGATAAAAAACGTTGGATAGGCTACGCCACAAATATCATAGGACAAATTGTCGTTAATGACGGTGCAAAAAAAGCTTTGAAAGCTCAAAAAAGCCTCCTACCAATCGGTGTCTGCGAGGTTATAAATGAATTCAACAAGGGAGATGTTGTTTCAATCCTTGATGAAAAACACAACGAAATAGCCCGCGGAATAGTAAATTACAGCTCGGATTCATGCCGCAAAGTTATCGGCTGCCATTCTGATAACATTATGGAAATTCTCGGTTTTAAAAACTACGATGCAATAATTACACGGGACAATATTACACTGCTTTAACAAATCATCCCTCGCCCCATCGGATTGACATCCGTGCGGGAGAGGGTTGGGGTAAGGGGTAAAATACAAATGGACTTTACACAAATCGCAAAAAACGCAAAAGATGCTTCATTAAAAATTGCTGACTTAGCAGCTGAAATAAAAAACAATGCACTAATCAAAATTGCTGATGAAATTGAAGCGGCAAAATCAGAAATTTTTGATGCCAATAAAAAAGATTTAATAGAAGCTGAAAAACTAGTTGAAACAGGCAAACTCAACAAATCAACCTTCAACCGCCTAAAGCTTGATGAAAACAAAATGCGCGATATGGTTCAAGGGATAAGAGATATTGCAAAACTTGAAGATCCGGTTAACAAAAAACTTCTTGTGCGCGAACTCGACAGCGATTTGACTTTATACAAAGTTTCTTGTCCAATCGGCGTTCTTGGAATAATTTTTGAGGCAAGACCGGATGTTATCGCTCAAATTTCATCACTTGCAATAAAATCTGCCAATGCAGTAATCTTAAAAGGCGGTAAAGAAAGCATTAACACAAACAAAAAAATTCTTGCTGTCATAAATTCAGCACTTGAAAA
>CALUVW010000019.1 GCA_944324315.1 Candidatus Gastranaerophilales bacterium
TTAATTCTATTTTTTATATTTACTGTTATTATTTTATTTTTACATTCCCCGAATGTTTTTTTGCATAAAAGTTTATGGGCGGAAGATGGCAGTATATTTTTTACGGAAGCTGCAAAATATGGTTATTTTTCTCTATTTCGCACTCATGCTGGATATTATCATGCAATCCCGCGTTTTGTTGCGATTTTCTCATTTCTATTTCCAACTTTGATAATTCCTTATATTTATTTGATATATGTAATTTTAGTAGAATTTACCGCTGTTGCTGCTACTTATCAAGTTTTTAAATTAGATAGAATAAAATACGGTTTTCTTATTGCCTTTATTCCGATAATTGTTCCGGTAGTCGCTACTGTTTATGACAATTTAACAAATATGCAATGGATATTGGCGTATTTATTTTTGCTTTTGATTACCCAGAATTGGTCAAAGTTTAATAAGTTATTTTTAATATTATCTGTGTTATTACTATCTTTAACCGGTCCTTTTTCTATTCTTGTCTTACCTGTTATGATTGTAAGAATAATAATTTTTAAAGATTTTAAAGAAAAATTTCCTGTTTATTTTGCCTATGGTATAGGTTTTGTGTGTCAAAGTTTAAGCGTTATAAATTCATCAAGAGTCAGTGGAAACAGTCAAATTTTCAGTAATATTTTTGATTATTGTTTGAATTTTGTAACTTGTCTTTCTTCGTATAAATTTATTGCCTTAGTAATATTTTTATTGGCAGTTGTTGCATTATTAAAATGTAGTAAAAATTATAAGGAAAACTTTATTACGTTATCTTTATTTTACTTTGGCTTTATAACGTTGGGAGTATCTTTATTAACTGTAATAAAAGCAAATGCTTCTCCTGTTGGTTTTATAGAGGATCGTTATTATTATTTATACGTGCTTTCTGTTTTGTTAATGATAATATTTGCATTTAAAAACAAATATATAACTTTATTTCTTATTTTTGCGTCATTACTCTCTTTTTCAAGGCGTGATTTATATAATATTAATTGGGATCAGTATGTAAAACTGTCAAAATTTCAAGATATTGTTTATGTTCCTATACCTCCGACATTTGAATGGTATGCCGAAATTAGAAACCCCGAGCCTTTAAAAAGATCTCCTGATGCTGCAGTTACTTCCTTAACTTATTTTACTCCTCAAAATATATGCAAGGGTGATTATATCGCTTTAACAGCATTTAGTGATAAACTTTTTAGACCTGCTATTGTTTCAAGGGATTTAGACTTTTTTACAAATGTTGTTTCTATTAAAACAGATGATTTTAAATACAAATTCAATTATGTTTTACCATTAGACAATAAAGAGTATAAAATAATTGCACCTCTTGATTTAAAAATAAATTGTTATTGTCTTGATTAATGTTGTGATAAAATAAGTTTTATGGAAGATAAAAAAGAAATTTATTATAAGTATTTTGAAGAAAAAATATTGCCATTGGTTTTGCCCCTGGAAAAAATGAGAAAAAAAACGGTTTTAAAAACTGCATTTTTATCTCTGTTATTTTTAATTTTGGGAATTGCATTCACTTTTTTATTTATTGTTATTATGTTTTACGACAGGTTTATTTATATACTTTCTCCGATAGTACTATTTTTGATGTATGTTTGCTTTATTAAAAGCATAATAGTGCTTATTGTCGCTGGAAAAGATTTTCAAGACAAACTACAACAAAGAGTTTTGCCTTTATTTTTTGAGCCTGTTGCGCATTTTACGGAATGGCCTAAAGATAGAAATTTAGAAAATATTATTGAATCTTTGCTATTTTATAATTTTGATACTCAGGAAGAAAATTTCAGTTTTTTTGGCTTGTATAATAATACTAATATTATTATTTCTGATACAAAATTGACAATGCCTGTAAAAGGGGCTGTTAAACCAGATTTATTCAAGGGTATTATTATACAATTAGAATTTGATAAATCAATCAATAATCATGTAATTTTGATGTCTAAAAATGAGAAAAAAGCCAATCCTTATCACGCTTTTAAATCGGATATACCTGAATTAAATCGTTATTTGGATTTATTTCAAAAAAAGGCAGGTAATATTAATTTTATAACTCCCGATTTTTGGAATGCAATAAAAAAACTCGGGGAGGCTTATACTGCAAAGGGCTTTGATTTTTCATACAGAAATAATGTTATAGTTATTGCTCTCAGACAAAAAAGACCATTGAGATTTGGCTTTTTGTTTAAATCGTTACTGAAAGTAAAAAATTACGATGAACTTATTGAAAGATTCATCGTAATTTATGACTTAATTGATATTTTAAATAATAATTAAGCAGCTTTATTCACAGTTTTATCCGGTTCTTGAGGTTTAGTTCCTGCTGTATTTGGAGCATTGTTTTTCTTATGCATATAAGCATAAGCAGCAGTCCCTGCTGCAATTACTGCAACTGCGCTTCCTATAAGAATTTTACTCCATTTATTTCCAGTTTGTTTTGTCGTATCAGAAAGTTTAACAGTTACATCCTTAACCGTATCTGCAGTTTTTTGAGCTTTTTCTATTACTACACGTTTAAGTTTTTCAATCTTTCCGTTAAATTCACCAACAAGACGTGTTAGAGGTTTTTGATTTCTAGCTTCCATGCCTTTTGGAATTTCAAAAGCATCTTCGGTATAAAGCTGTATTGTAGATCTTCCGTTGTTTAAAGCGTTGTTATTATGCCAGTCGAATTTAGACCGACCTCCATTCACAGCCATTGTTTTGTAAACTTCTGGATTATTATGATATGTCATAGCCATTTTAGCAAACATATCTGCAACTTCATCAGATGCTGCTTCAATACGCATTGCATCAATTTGATCTCCTGAAAGTTTTGTTAAATCTGTATCTTTTGGCCATGGTAAATTTTTAACATCTACCATAAAAGGATCTCTTGTTAAAAAGCCGTTTGCTTTTTCTGCGTCTTTTGCAGTTGTAATAACCATTTCTCCAGCACCGCCTGTGTTCAAAGAACCTGCCGGTGTTGCACTTTGTAAACATTCAGGAGCTGACAGACCTTGCGGTTCACCTCTTGATGTAAATATTCCGTATGTACAGCATGTTATTAGTCTGTTCGGGAAAAATCCGTTTACATAGCAGGCATTTTGTTTATATTTACCTCCATCAAGAGTTTGAATTTTGTACAGCAGATCTTTTATCAAATGGAAGTCACCGCAGCCGCCATCATCCATTTTCCATGGATCCGGTCCGCTGCCCAATATAAGTTTTGAGTGTAATCTGATTTCTTCCGGAATTGATTTGTTTTGTAGAAACTTTAAAAAGCCTTCCAGAGTAATTGGGTATCCCTTTTGGGCATCAGAACGTCCCCATCCTGCCCATAGAATATCTTTTTCATCAAATTTAGATAATCCGCCGAGTACATATTTTTTCTTTTCAATTAGGTCTTTAGCAAAGAATAAATTATTTAAAGCATCGTCTGTACTTGCATTTGTATAATTATGTATATCATTAAGTCTTTTTTCTGTTGCTTCTCCCACCATATCAAGAAAAGCTTTTGTATTTGCACGTTTTGCTTTTACAATTTTTTCACCGCTATCTTTTGCCGGATCATACGGAGTATACCAGCTCATATCGGCAGATAGTCCGTTACCAGATCCCATTGTTGCTTTCGGATCATTAATTTTCATAAATTCGATGTTACATCCGTTTGGAATACCTCTGATTTTATCTCCTTCTTTATCAGCCTCTCTGAATAAAGTTGTTAGACCTCTAGCCATATCTTGATATTTAATAACTTCATCCGCGAATGTATGTGAAACGTGATTTGCAAATACATTATACGGGTTTGCTTTTCTAGCAATCAGCGGAGCTATTGACTGGTTAAAGTTGCCGTTGTCGTCAATATAATGCTGCAAGAACGGTTTAATAACTTTGTCAACAATTTTTTGTTCGTCAGCTGATAATTGTTTGTGTTCTAATCTGTGCTTGTCTATTTCCAACAACTCAGGGAATTCCTGTAAGGCTGCAAGTTTTTTATAATCATCAGGAGTTGCTTTATATCTGAGAAATTCCAGAGCATCTCCGACTGTTCCCTGATAATTTGACATTGGGTTGTGGAAAATATCCACAATTTTCATCCCTCTGTAGTAAGGGTCATCTACAGAACGGTTAATAACAGCTTCTGTTATAGGAAAAGCGGTTCTACAGTGACCAATTATGTTTGCCGGAGCAAAGTTCCCCTGGCTTTTAGTATTTAATTTGGGAAGCATGTCCGCAGTTGCTTCTTGAAAGTCTCTTGTGTATAAATTTACATGCGGATGATCTTTCATATCCGGTGAATATGTGTATACTTTCTGGAATTTTGCTAGATCTCCAACATGTACACAATATACAATATCTTTTTTGTTTTTATCTGGCAAAATCATCTGATAGACTTTATAAGGAATTGATTTTAAACTTCCAAGATTATTTTCATCAATTCTTTGTATAACACCGGAAGCTTCTGTCGGAATCAATTCTCTGTATGCAGATATTCTCATATTTTGAACTTTAACATCACCTGCTTTTGGTAATTCCGGTGTATCCTGAACTACAAATTTAATTCTGTCCAAGTCTGAATTTGGTATGTTAAGTCTTTTAGCAATAGATTCTTTAGTATCGTTTATAGAAGCTTTTATAAACAAATTTTCAGGCATTCTGTTCTTTTTGAGTGCTTCTTTATATTCATCTCCTTTAGGTACTATAAGGACTTTAATCCCGCCTTCCGGATTGTTATATGAAACATACGGAACAACATGCCTAAAGTCAAAACCAGCTTTATTTAGAGCGTTCGGTAACTGATCAGCGACCTGCCCTGCTCCTCCTGCTTTATACATTCCAAGTCCGATGTAGCTGTCTTCAACCGAGACAGAAAGCCCTTGTTTTATATTTTTATCTGCATTTCCGCTGAAGGTTATTAAATAGCTTTGCATATCGCGGGGGGGGGGCGTTATTGAAGGCTTAGCCTGATACGTTGATGACGTATCTTTAATTCTTGTTTGGGCACTGTTTGATTGAATTTTTGGCATTACTGAATAAACACGCATATTTCACATCCTATCCGTTTAACTATATAACACTACACTTTTAACTCTTTAGCAGAAAATTTTTCCCCGCCTTATATAATAAAGCGTAAGCATATTTTTTTTCAATAGTTTTGTTCTTAAATATTAAGAAATATTAAGTAAAGTTTTTTTTAATAATTAAAGTTTTTTAGATTATTTTTAAGTAAAATTGAATAAAAAGTATTAAAAGGGTTAAATATGGATAGATTTTTTGGATTTTTTGGGATTATTTTGATATTCGGAATAGCATTTTTGATGTCCAATAATCGTAAAGCAATTAATTATAAAACAGTCGGCACCGGTTTTTTATTACAGGTTTTGCTTGCAGTTTTTATATTCAAAGTTCCTATAGGGAGGGCTATATTTTTTAATATAGGTTTGTTTATTCAAAAAATTCTTGAATTTGCAAAGGAAGGCGGTTCCTTTGTTTTTGGACCTTTAATGACTGAACATAAAATAACAGCAGTGTTTGGAGAAGGTGCACAGGTATTTGCACTGCAGCTTGTAGCGTCATTGATTTTTATGATGATACTGGTAAATATACTTTACTATTACGGAATTATGCAACGGGTTGTTCCTCTTTTCGGAAAAGCCATGAATAAATTAATGAGCGTGAGCGGGGCAGAAGCATTATCAAATGTTGCGAGTGCTTTTGTCGGGCAGATTGCAGCGCAGATAATGATAAGACCGTATCTTGCAAAACTCACACGTTCTGAACTCCTTGCATCAATGGCAGGAAGTATGGCATGTATTTCAGGTGCTACCATGCCGATTTATATAGGTATGGGGATTCCTGCTCAATATCTTCTTGCTGCATCTATCATGGCTGCCCCCGGAGCTCTTGTTATTTCAAAAATTGTTTACCCCGAAACCGGTGTCCCCGAGACTAGTGAAGATATTAAGATTACTTACAGTAAAAGGAAAAAACCGTATATAAACGTTTTTGATGCAATTTCTGCAGGAGCATCTGAGGGCATGAAAGTTGCAATTAATGTTGTTGCCATGATTTTAGCGCTTGTGGCTCTCGTTGCTATGATTGACTGGTTTTTAGGATGTGCGGGAAATTTAATAGTTAAATACCTTCATATAAATTTTGTATCTTTTGATTTAACTCATCTTTCTTTAAAACTTATTTTAGGTAAAATATTCGCTGTATTTGCTTACTTTATGGGAGTCCCGTTGCATGAAGCAACTACTGTCGGCTCTCTTATGGGAACAAAGCTTGTTTTAAATGAAATGGTTGCTTATTTTGATTTAACCACTTTACCTCAAGCACTGTCTGATAAAAGCTTTTTAATTGCTAGCTTTGCTCTGTGCAGTTTTGGAAACTTTGGCTCAATTGCTATTCAATTAGGCGGTATCGGAGAACTCGCGCCAAACCAGCGTAAAAATCTTGCAAGGCTTGGGGTTAGAGCGTTAATATGCGGGACCTTAACATGCTATATGTCGGCAGCTATAGCAGGTATCTTGTTTAATTAATTTTTTGTTCTTTAAAAAGATCAATAAATTCAATTTCGAAAAAATTTGCAATCGCTATTAGTTTATCTAGAGGTGGAATTATTCTTCCATTTTCAACTTTGCTTATATAAGAGGAATCGCATCCGAGAAGTTCTGACAATTGTTTACATGAGCAGCCGTATCTTTTGCGGAGTCTTTTAAGATTATTGAGAAATATATTAATGGTTTTGTCGTTCATGTAACAATAATCCTATATAATTTGTTACAAAATGGATTTAAAATCCATTTTGTATTATATTTAGGTAAGGAGGTCTATTATGAACAAAGCATTTACATTATCAGAAGTGTTAATTACATTAGGTATCATAGGTGTTGTTGCGGCAATTACCTTGCCGTCAGTAATTGTAAATTATCAGAAAAAGCAAACATCCGTAAAAGTAAAGCAAACTTATGCAATTCTCCAGCAGGCCACTAAGATGGCAGAAATTGACAACGACCCTGTTTCTGATTGGGATTATTCTCTTGAGAATGAGGAACATTATGAGCGTTATATAAAACCTTATTTTAAAATAATTAAAGAATACGATTCATCCTCTTTCCCTTCTGATTACCATTCATATTGTAAAGATACTAAAACGAATTGTGATAATTATGGTAGTATTACAGCTTCTAACGTAAAGAAAATTATAATTGAAAATGGAGCTTTATTAAATTATGATGCTTGACGGATGGGAAATTACTGATGAATATAAATGGTAAACTTATTTAGGTAAATGTTTCTGCCAGTCGCCTTCAAGACTTTGGATAAATCTGTGTGCATCTATAACATCATCATAGTTAATCGGTTCTGGACCTTCCTGAACTTCGAGCGGCTCATAGTTTTTTACATCAATATCAGTAAATCCGACAAATGCTATACCGAAATTTTTGCCGCAATGTTTACATTCAAGGCTTATAACAGTTAAACCTTCTTCCTCTCTTTTTACGGTTACTGAATTTTCATCAAAGCTGTTTTTACATTGTGAACAGCAAAGGTTATTAAATAATTTTTCTATTTTCTTTTTCATATAATCCTCATTAATATTATATTTTAAATTTTATTAAAAAATGTTACTTTTTTATAGGGCATGGGTATAATATAAATGTAGCGAGTTACATTTTGTCGTTTAAATTCGCTAAAGCTTAACAGATAGGAGTTTATCATGGAAGCTATTAACTTAATTCTATTCGGATTTATTGTTTACACTGCGTTAATCGTAGTACCAAGTATCTGGGAAGAATTAACAACAGAAGGGTAAATCCTTTTAAAATTTTAGACGAAGTATTTGATTGAGAGTTCCTTTTTTCGTCGTAAAAATTTTGCCAAGTGTGTGAGTATCCGGTTTTAAAAGTGTATGATATACGTTAATTCTTTAACGCATTATTTTGTCATTGGTAAAATTTCATTAAGACATTTGAGGGAAATGTCAGTTACTAGATCCATGTCTTTTCTTTCCATAATAAGAGGCGGATTAAAATATATGACATCCCCGAGCGGTCTAAGTATAACTCCCTCCTTCAAAGCCTTTTTGTATATTTGGTATCCTGTCCTGAGGCTGCCGTCAAAAGGCTTTTTACTTTGTTTGTCCTCAACAAGTTCTATTGCATTTATAAGGCTGATATGGCGAACTTCGCCGACATTCGGGTGAGAAAGGAATTTTTCTTTTATTATTTCATTAAAATAAACGGCATTTTCTTGAGCTTGTTTTAGTACAGTCCCATCTTCAAGTATATCAAGAACAGCATTAGCACAAGAGCATGCCAGAGGATTGCCGCTGTAAGTATGACTGTGCAGAAATGCTTTTCCGGTATTGTAATCATCATAAAATGCATCATATATTTTTTGAGTTGTGGCAAATATTGCCATCGGCATGTAACCGCCGGTTAAACCTTTAGAAAGGCACATTATATCAGGTGAAACACCGGCATGGTCAAAGGCGAACATTTTTCCTGTTCTGCCAAAGCCTGTGGCGATTTCATCGGCAATTAGGTGTACGTTATATTTGTCGCATAGCGCACGAAGTTTTTTCAGGTATAGAGGCGGATAAATTTTCATTCCGGCAGACCCTTGCAGCAGCGGCTCTACAAGCATTGCTGCAGTTTCTTGTCCGTGCTTCGCAAAAGTTTTTTCGGCATGTTCAAAGCATTCGCAAGTGCAGTTGCCGCGATTTTTCCCGTAAGGACATCTGAAACAGTCAGGCCCCTGAACTCTTATTATATCCATTAAAATCGGCTTATATAGCTTTGTATACAAGTCACAATCCCCGACAGAAAGCGCGCCGATTGTTTCTCCATGGTAAGCTTCTGTAAGCGCCATAAATTTAGTTTTCTGAGGATTGCCTGTCTGTCTGTGGTATTGAAAACTTACCTTCATGGCTGCTTCTATTGCTGATGAGCCGTTGTCCGTAAAATTGAATTTACACAATCCTTCCGGCAAAATTCGAGTTAATCTTTCACAAAGTCTTATTGCCTGTTCATGGGTAAAGTTTGCAAATATCACATGTTCAAGTTTGTCAGCCTGTTTTTTCAAGGTACTGCTAATATGTGGATTGCAGTGTCCGAGAAGGTTACACCACCATGAACTTATCACATCATAATATTTTTTCCCGTCAGTATCATAAAGATAAATTCCTTCTCCTCTGTCTATTACAATCGGGGGTAGTGTTTCGTAATCCTTCATCTGTGAGCACGGGTGCCAGATGTATTTTAAATCTTTTTCAGCCCAGTTGTTCATTTATACCTCTTTAAATAATTCTGACATATCGTCAATATTTTCTGCGTTATTTGAAACTGTTGACACAACTTTAATTCCGGTTAAAACTTCAATCTGTTTTTTATTGTCTTTATGCATAAAATCATTTTCATCATAGTTGTTAAGGATTATTCCTTTTACATTTATACCGTGATTTTTTGCATATTCGACTGTCAATAATGTTGAATTTATAGTCCCAAGTGCAGCTGAAGCGACAATAATAATATCTAAATTCAGCGCTTTAATAATATCCGGCAGCATAAGTTTTTCTTTAATATTAAAAGGACAGCAAATCCCTCCTGCCCCTTCTACAACAAGATAGTCAAATTCTTTTTTTATCCTGTTAAAATCAGATAAGATTTTATCAAGTTTTACGGGATTGTTTTCTATTTCTGCTGCAAGGTGGGGAGATACAGCTTCTTTATAAATGTATGACACATAATTCAGCGGATTTAGAGGAATTCCTGCGTGTTTAAAGACATAGCTGCAATCTCCCGGAACAATTTTATTATCAACTATTTCAGCTCCGCTCAACGCCGGTTTAAAGTAGCCGCAGTTAAGTCCGCACTCTCGCAGTTTTTTTACAATTAAGCCTGAAATGTAGGTTTTACCGATATCTGTCCCTGTTGCTGTTATAAATATCCCTTTAGTCAAGTTCTGCCTCCTATTATATTGCCATTTTGTCATACTGAATTTAGTTCAGTATCTTAAACAGATCCTGAAACAAGTTCAGGATGACTGTGAACGACAAAATGGCAATATGTCAAATAAAATATTTAATTACAGCGATCCGCCGCCGCCGTCACGGAAGTAGTCATAGTGTCTTATGTCATCGTAGTTGTTAACATATTCAGCTTCGACATTCTTCTGGAACTGCGTTTTTGGAGCTGTACTTCTTGTAGCAAGCAATGCATCAATATTTGGTGCTAGTGTAAGTTCAAAATGGAATCTTCCCATTTTTCTGTCAGGTTCCCAGTGGTTGCTGACTAAAGGATAGCCCCAATATAATCTTGCACTCAAGTCTCCGGGAAGTTGTACCCTTAACCCCATACCTACAGATGCTGCAAAGTAGCTTCCACCGTAAATATCTTCGCTAGCTGTCGGGAAAATACCGGCTGTATCTGCAAATATTGCGCCTTTTACGTATTTACCGATAAATGGAATTTTTTCACCTGATCTCGGACTTGTAATTTCTCGCGGTAATAATGGAAACATAAGTTCACCGCTGATGAAGTAACCGTTTTTACCAATCATCATACCTTCCGAGTATCCTCTGACCGTTGCCAAACCACCTGTTTGCATTTGATCCAGATAAGGTATTCTTTTGTCTCCCGGGACAATTTGATAATTACTTCTTAATTGTCCAATTATGCCGTGAGAAAAATCATGCAATCTTACAACGCTGCCGCTGTATTTAAAATAATTGTTATCTCTGTCGCTGTTGAATATCGGGAATGAATAATATGCGTCCTGATTTAAGTACCAAATACCATATTTAGTATCTTTTCTTAACATCAAAGCTATTTCAGCAGAAGTTATATTATCAGTGCTGTCAATAGCATCTCTCAGCGCAGAATCCCAATATGCACTGCCTGTCCTGATGTCGGTAAATGTTCTTGCTCTTTTGTAGTTTAATCCGCCGTATGCTTTCAATTCAAAACCAGGTTTTCTGATAAGCGGCTGTGTATAATATAATGAATATTGATATGCATTACTGCCTAATTTTAGATCTGTAAGAGGACCATATTTAACATCTGCAAATGTAGATGAGAACATAAATCCTACACGTCCGTCTTTTTTATTTACTGGAAAATTGTAATCAAAGAACGGGCTCTGTGCGCCTCTGGAAAAATACGAACCTAAAGAAACTCTGTCTCTGTGTCCGAATAAGCTGTCGGCATAAATCATTGCTCCGCCTCTGATACTGCCGGTATTGTATCGGCCTGCGTTATCCATAATACCCATTATATGAAACGGGAATCTTTCATCTGCAACCAGTTCAATATCAGTTGTTCCCGGTTTTTGACCAGCTTTAAGGTTTGCAGATAATTTTACGCCTTCATTGTATCTGTTGAAATCTAATACGTCTTTTTCTAATTCAACGATATCAAACAATTCCCCTTCTTTTTGAGGTAATCTGCTTGTTATGTATCCGTCTTTTGTCCATCTGTTTTCTGATACCGTGATGCTTCCGATTTTACTTTCTGTCAGAGCTATATAAATATTTCCATTTTCAACAGTTTGTTCCGGCAGAAATGCTCTAGCTGTAACAAAGCCTTTTTCAGCGTATAAATTGTTAATGCTGTCAATTACTTTTTGAATATCTTCAATAAAGACATTTTTACCGACTATAGGCTGAACAAGATTGTTAATTTCTTCCTTTGTCAAAATTTCAGATGGAGCAACTTCTACAGAATTAACAAACACACCTTTAGTATTCAGCTCTTCAACTGTTGCTTGTTGAATTGAACCGCCATTATAATTCTGTATAATTTGATTTCCCGCATTGGGATCCTTCTCTATTTTCTTTCGTTCCTGATAATAGTTATAGTCTTCATTTCTGTAATTGTCTTGATATCTTTCTCTGAGATAGTTTGAGTCGTGCATCTGATTCAGTCCGCCCTGAGCTCCGACTTCCTGTATCATTTGAGGAGAAATTGTTGCACCACCCAGAGGATCTGCTTTAGCCGGGGTTAATGATGCAGAAACTACCAATGCAAAACACAGCATTGTTTTTAAAATATATTTACTCGAGTTAATCTTTTTCATTTATTCACCTTTCGGATTTAATATATATATTAAGTTTGACCGATTTTATTTTTGCGCATATTTATAAAAATAGATACAAATCTTTAATTTTTATTACAATATAGTAACAAAAATTAATTTATTCGCATATATTCTTTTTACCTGTTATTATTATATAAAATATAAGTGTGCTTGTAAAGGTGTTATTAAAAATTTCAATACTTTAATGTAGCAAGTATCAAAAATATAGTACTGTAAGTGTATAAGGGAGAAAATATGAAAAGAACAATGAAATTTTTTACAGTTGGAGTTTTAACTTTTGCGGCTGGTTTAGCATTAGGTAATTTCGCTTTGTCAGATGTGCCATCCAAAATAGCTGTAGTTGATGTTCCGCAGGTTGTAAATTCTTCATCTCAAGTTCAGGCTTTAAAGAAAGAGCAGCAGGCTAAAACAAAAGAAATTGTTTCTTTTGTAGAAAAAGCAAGAAAAGATGTTGCAGCGACAACTGATGTTAAGAAAAAGAAAGCTCTAGAAGAAAAATATACAAAAGAACTTAATAACAAAAGAACAGCAATGGAAAAAAATTATGCTAATAAATTGTCAGCTATAGATAAAACAATTTCTGCCAAAATTACAGAACAGGCAAAAGCAGGAGGATATGATATTGTCCTTGCTAAAGGTGTAGTTCTTTATGGCGGTACTGATATTACTGATGCAGTTAAAAAAGCTGTTAAGTAAAAATTTTTTAATAAAAAAATCCTGCCTTTTTTGTAGAGGCAGGATTTTTTTATTAAAATTTATCTAATAGTGCTTATTCTGAGCATGTTTCAGAATAGTAGTTATACATCTTTATAAGAGCCTGTGAACCTGTTTGTATACATAGTGTGCAATAATTCATGTGCTTTATGTGAGTTCGGTTCTTCAAGGTATTCGTTATAAAGTTTTCTGATTGAAGGATTAAAGTGTGATTTTCTGTAAGGAAGTGAAGCATCTTCTTTGTAAAGACCTTCTGCACGTTCCGCTTTAATTTTTGAATCATCACAGCTTCTCGGCTGCCCGCCGCCGTTAATGCAGCCGCCGGGGCAGGCCATAACTTCAAGCATCTGGAATTGAGCTTTGCCTTCTTTTATTTCTCTTAAAGATTTTTCGGCTTCTTTGAGCGTTGAAACAACTCTTACGACAAGTTTTGTTCCTTTCAAATCAAGTTCAATATCACGGCATCTGTTTGTTGTTCCGCGCATTTGCTTGATATCAACGTCGTTAAGTGGTTCTGAAGTCGCAAATTCATAAGCGGTTCTAACAGCAGCTTCAGCAACACCGCCTGATGCACCAAAGATTGTACCTGCGCCTGTATATTCCCCGAACGGAGAATCCGGAGCTTCAGGTTCAAGAATATTGAAGTTAATTCCAGCTTCTTTAATCATACGACCGAGTTCCTGAGTTGTTAATACATAATCCGTATCTGGATGACCTTCATGACTTAGTTCTGGCCGTTTGCATTCATATTTTTTAGCGGTACAAGGCATAATTGCAACAACCACAAGATTTTCTTTAGGTATATTAAAATGTTCCGGAACTAGTGTTTTTAAAACAGGCGAGAGCATGCTCATCGGTGATTTACAGCTGGATAAATGATTTAGCATGTCAGGGTGTTCTGTTTCCAGATATTTAATCCATGCAGGGCAGCAGGAAGTAAACATAGGAAGATTTTCTCCGCTTTTTAAGCGTGATAAAAATTCTGTTGCTTCTTCCATAATTGTCAAATCAGCTCCGAAATTCGTATCGAATATCAAATCAAATCCGATTTTACGGAGTGCTGCATTCATTTTTCCTATAGAATTTTCACCCGGTTCAAGTCCGAACATTTCACCGATTGCAACACGGGTTGCAGGTGCCATTTGAACAACTACTTTTTTCTCAGGGTTAGTAATTTCTGACCACACCTGCTCAACATCGGATTTTATTGTCAAAGCACCTGTCGGGCATACTGCAGCACATTGTCCGCAGTTTACACAGTCAACTTGCCCGAGCGGTCTGCCGTTCATAGGCTGAACAACGGTTTTTGAGCCTCTGTTTGCAAAACCTAAAACCGAGTGTCCCTGAAATTCCGTGCACGCTCTAACGCATGCGCCGCATAAAATACATTTATTCGGGTCTCTTACAATAGAGGGACTTGATGCGTCTATCAAATGGTATTCGTCAAGTTCTTTATCCGGATAACGTATAGTTCTTATACCATATTCTTCTGCATACTGCTGCAGTTCGCAATTGCCTGATTTTTCACATGTTAAGCAGTTTCTGTCGTGGTTTGCAAGAAGCAGTTCCAGAACAGTTTTTCTGATTCTTCGTGTTTTTTCTGTGTTTAAGTGAATTTTTAAACCGTTTTCAGGCGGCATTGTGCAGGATGATTGAATACCTCTGCCTTCAACTTCCACAACGCACATTCTGCAGGCTCCGAATGATGTTAAATCCGGACGATAGCAAAATGTTGGAACGTTCATTCCTGCCTTTCTTATTACTTCAAGAAGGTTGGGTTCATCTGTAAATTCAACTTCTTTTCCGTCTATAAATAGTGTTTTTTTATCTGTCATTTTGTTATTCCTTTATTTATCGTAAAGTGTGAAGATTGATGAATGAAGTGAAAATTCGTTTCACTTCTTCACTCCAATACTATTGCCTTGAACGGGCAGTTTTGCATACATGCTTCACATTTAATACATTTGTCCTGATTAATGTGGTGTGGATGTTTGATTGTTCCTTCAATTGCGCCGACAGGACAAATTCGGGCGCATTTTGTACATCCTCTGCAGGCTGATTCATTGATTACCAGCTTTTTCATTGCAGTACAAACGCCTGCAGGACATTTTTTATCTTTAATGTGCGCAATATATTCATCTCTGAAGTATTTTAGAGTTGAAAGAACCGGATTTGGCGCTGTTTTACCGAGCCCGCAAAGGGAGCCGTCTTTAACGGCTTGTGCAAGTTCTTCAAGAGTTTCCAAATCCTTCATTTCACCTTTACCGGCAACAATTTTTTCAAGGATTTTCAACATATTTTTAGTACCTTCACGGCATGGAACGCATTTGCCGCAGCTTTCGTGCTGGGTGAAGTTCATAAAAAATCTTGCAACTTCGACAATACATGTTTTGTCGCTCATTACAACCAAACCGCCAGAACCTACCATTGCACCGGCTTTTATAAGGTTGTCATAATCCATCGGGATATCAAGATGTTCTTCTGTTAAACATCCGCCTGATGGACCTCCGATTTGTACGGCTTTAAATTTTTTGCCGTCCCTCATTCCGCCGCCGATATCGAAAACAATTTCTCTTAACGTTGTTCCCATAGGAACTTCAATAAGACCAGTATTGTTGACTTCACCGGTTAGAGCGAATGTTTTTGTGCCTTTAGAAGTTTCTGTTCCCATAGAGGCAAACCAATCAGCGCCTTTCAAGATGATTAAAGGAACATTGGCAAGCGTTTCGACGTTATTAATCAAAGTCGGTCTGCCAAATAGCCCTTTATTAGCCGGAAATGGAGGTTTAGGTCTAGGCATTCCGCGTTCACCTTCGATAGATGCAATAAGGGCTGTTTCTTCCCCGCAGACAAATGCTCCTGCGCCTTCTTTAATATGAATTTCCAGTGAAAAATTGCTGCCCATAATGTTTTTTCCTAAGAAGTTTCTTTCTTCGGCATCTTTTATGGCTTTTCTTAATCGTTTAATAGCAAGCGGATATTCAGCTCTTACATATATATAGCCTTCATCGGCGCCGATTGCAAAGGCAGCGATTGCCATACCTTCAAGAAGTTTATGCGGATCCCCTTCCATTACGGATCTATCCATAAATGCGCCCGGATCACCTTCGTCGCCGTTGCAGACAATGTAAGATTTACCTCCTTTATTGGCTGCTGTAAATCTCCATTTGCGCCCTGTGGGGAAACCGCCGCCGCCTCTTCCTCTTAAACCGGACTTTTCAATAGTATCAATGACTGCATCAGGATTGTTTTCTTCAAGAACTTTTGAAAGAGCTTCATAACCTCTCACAGCTATTGCTTCATCTATACTTTCTGCGTTAATGTTTCCGCAGTTAGCAAGGGCTGTTCTTGTCTGCTTTGCGTAAAAATTAATATGTTCATCATTTAACACACGTTCTTTAGTTTTCGGATCAATGTATAAAAGTCTTTCTACCGGTTTGTCATTTTTGATGTGACTTTCATAGATTTCTTCTACATCTTTTTCTTTAACTTTAACGTAGGTTACATGTTTGTCAGGAATTGCAACAAGAACTCCCTGTTCGCAAAAACCATGGCAGCCTGTCGGAACGATTGTCATTTTATCATAATCCGTCATAGTTGAAACATCTGCTCCGAGTTCTTTAAATTTTTCTATAACTTTCAATGCACCGTTTGCAACGCATCCTGTTCCTGCGCATACAAGAACTCTTAGCCCTTGATTAGTTATAAGTCCCTGGGCTTTTTTCTGTTCTTCCTGAATATTTATATTTAATGCCGTTTTTTCCATTAGTTTTCCTCCTTCACAATTGTATCCAATACTATTGTTATAGCATCAGAGGTCATTTGAGGATAAACTTTGTCGTTTATTACAACAACCGGCGCAAGTCCGCATGCTCCAAGGCAGCTAACTGTTTCTAACGAGAACAGTCCATTTTCGCTAGTGAGTTGTCCTGCTGGTATATTTAATTTAGCTCTTATTGCATTAAGAACCGGCATTGAACCTCTAACGTGGCAAGCTGTACCATCGCAAACTTTTATTTCATACTTACCTTTCGGTTCCAGTGAAAATTGTGCGTAAAATGTTGCTACACCAAAAACTGTTGCAGGGGATAACCCTTCAATTTTTGTTCCGATATAAATCATTGCATCTTCTGGAAGATATCGGAATACTTCCTGAACTTTTTGTAAAATCGCTATCAGGTTAGATTTTTTATAGTCATAAGAAGCCATAATTTCGTCTAACTTTTTAGTATCGATTTTATGAGGGTTTTCTACACTCATTTCGAACTCCTATGTATTCAACTGTCTGACTAACCCCGATTGTATAAATATAGAAAAGGATAATGTGTAAAGTATACAATCTTAACAGAATTATGACACAAGGAGCTTTTAAAATCAAGTTATTTCCTGTTGCGTGCGGTTACTTCTTTGGTTAATTCTTCAATATTTCTGTACAAATTGCGGAGGAAACTATCTTCTGTAGTGCTTCGTGCAGATCTGCCGATTTCAAGGCCATCCTGCGGTATCGGCATTAATACTTGTTTCTCTGCAACTTTCGGATAGCTCATATCCGTTCTTGCCGATACAATTTTTGACTTGGATTTACCGTTTACGAGATTTGTAACAATTACATGAAGCTTATCGACAAGGCTTTCCTTTAATTGAGGATTAACATATATCGTATCTTCAAATACTTTTTGGCCATCATAAATATCAATTGAAACACCTTTTTCTTTTGCAAAATTCGCAAGTATTTTCCTTGCATCATACATTTGAGCAAATGAATCGCCGTATGTGTCAACATCATGAATTTTTATGTATTTGTCAATTAATGCATCTTGTTTATTTATTTTTCTTTGAGCTACGTTTGATTGAATTTTATTAAAAATTTTTGAAATTTTCATATTATTTATCTCCTTTGTGCCTGTATAAATACTGTGAATAAATAAAGTTGCTATTATGTGAACAAATATTAATTTAGATTAATTTTTTGCAGTAATCTTTTATAGGACATTCATCACATTTTGGTTTTATAGGTTTGCAAATATTTTGTCCGTGAGTTACTAGTAGCGTATTTATATCAAGCCAGTATTTTTTCGGTAATTTTTCTCTCAGGGCAAATTCGGTTTCTTCCGGATTCTTGGTTTTTACATAACCTAAGCGGTTGCAAATTCTATGGACATGGACATCCACACATATTGCCGGAATATTAAATCCTTTTGCAAGGACGAGGTTAGCTGTTTTTCTGCCGACACCGTTAAATTTTATTAATTCTTCTATCGTATCCGGGACTTTATTATTAAGCTGTTCAACAATTATTTTTGATAGTTCAATAATCTGGCGTGCTTTGTTCTGATAAAATCCAACCGGATAAATTGCTTTTGACAATCTGTCAACATTACAATATGCAAAGTCTTTTGGTTCTCTCCCGATTTCAAGCATTCTTAGTGTCGCGGGATATGTTGTCAAATCATTTGTTCTTAAACTCAAAATGCAGGCAATAAGTACCAGATAAGGATCTTTAAATTCTTCCATAAGCTGTACAAATTCACGGCGCGGCTGTTTGGCCTTTACTAAGGCTTCGACTATTTTGTCAATATTTATATCAGTTTTTTGACTCATTTAAAATTCCTTCAACATCAATATTGGTTTTTAATTTTAGTGCATAAATATCTGAACGGTTAAAGTTTAGCATTTTTACCGCATCTTTTTCGGTTGTTATAATTATGCCTTTGGGGAGTTCTTCTTCTGTATAAATGTGATGATCATCAAATACAATTTTTTCTTTTATATTATAATTTTTAAGGAAATTGAAAAATTGTTCCGGTTGACCAATAGCGCAAAGTGCAGTTATTTCAACGTCTGCCGGTAAATGTTGGTGAGTTTTTATGTTGTACACATAATCAGGTTCTGTATAGCAGACCTGCGTTGAAACTTTCATTTTTTTTGACATTATTTTAACCAGTTTTGCAGCCCTTGTGTGGTCAATATTTTTGCTTACAACAACCAGTCTGTTGATTCTTTTAAAAGCTTCCATACCTTCTCGTAGTGGCCCTGCCGGAAGAAGTTTTTCGTTGCCGAAACCTTTGTCGCTGTCCATTAAAACAATATCTAAATCGCGATGCAGTTTTCTATGCTGAAATCCGTCATCGAGTATAATTTTTGTAACCCCGAATTTTTCAAGAGCATATTTTGCAGCTTTATATCTGTTTTTTGAAGTTATAACAATTGCACCTTTAGTATTTTCTGCAAGCCAAAAAGGTTCGTCCCCCGCAAGTATTGCATTATAGAAAATATTTTTACCGTCAGATATTACGTTAATATTTTTATTGGAAAGTTTTCCGCCATAGCCTCTTGAAATTATTGCCGTTATTTCTCCTTTCGAGATAAAATATTTTGCAATCTCAGATACTACAGGAGTTTTACCGACACCGCCGGTTGTAATATTTCCGACAGAAATTACAAAAGCATCAACTTTTTGGGGCTGCAGAATATTTTTATCATAAAGCAGGTTCTTTAATCCGCTTCCAATTCCATAAAATAGTGATGCAAATTCCAGCAGTTTTACAATAAAACCTTTTGAATCTTTATTATAGTGAATTTTTGTAATTTCAGTTTTTATATTCAAATTACCCCTCATCCGCCTTTTAGGCACCTTCTCCCACAAGGGGCGAAGGATAAAGAATTTTTAGAACATCAATCTCCAGAGTAAAAATCTCTTATTTAATTTTTCAGAGAATTTTCTGAGGTTGCAGGTTGTAACTCTTGTATTTTCGACAATTGACTGCAATTCGGATTTATTTTCAGGTGTCAATTTATTAACTGTTTCAAGAGTTGTTGAAATATCAACCATTGCTGTATTTACATTTGCAACCGCTCTGTTGATGTCTTTTTTCAACTGGTCATCTTTTGTCAGAGAATTTACATATCCGCTGATTTCATTAACATTGTGAGTTATGGCACGTAAATCTTCAGCCATTTTTTGAGCCTCTTCTTCGTTTCCTATAATCTTGTTAAGATTTTGTGCAAGTTTGTCTACGGAATTTGCAGTGGACATCATTGTAGTTTTAAATTGAGGATCTCCAATAATATTATTTATATTATAAGAAAGCATATTGAAATCAGTTGTAGCTTTGTCCATCATTATCATTAGTTGTCTCAAGTCGCTGCTTGAATCGTCAATGAGATTGTTAAGTTTAGTCATAGTTACACTTGTCTGACTCGTTAGAGAATTGATATTTTGTACGGACATTTTAAGTTCAGCAATGACCTGATCAGACAACAAATCATTAATTTTTTTGTTTGTTTCGGTTAGAGATTCTGCTGCCCTGTATTGCCAATCCATAAAGTCTGCAATTCTCATAGGTTCTATTATTGTGTAAGGACTGGTTTGCTGAGGGTAAGGAAGTGTAATATCATCGAGAGTTGATATAAGGAGTTTATTTTGACCTTTATCTTTTACAACTTTACCTTTTAAAAATTCTGGCAGAATAAGTCCCGGTAAATTTACAACATAATCAATTTTGTAAGCATAATTTGTTTTAATTCTGTCTTTTACATTATATGGAACGACATCTTTTGAAACAACTTCTATATTTTTAATTTTACCGACATCATAAAATTTTTCGTCCAGTTTCATCTGAACATCATCATCTTTATACAGAATATCTTTATTTATCATCGGAATATAGACGGTTCTTGTTTTAGGCGGAGTAATTTCCAAAAATAATTCTCCGATAAGCCCTGATTGTTGAATAGAAAAGAATGATGCTTTAGGAATTTCAACAGAAGGATCTGTTATTACAAACTTAACTTTAACATAGCTGTTTTCACCATCAATAACAGGTGTAATTTCTTCAACCTGCCCGACACGAAGCCCCATCATTTGTACTCCGGCTCCTGGGCGCATGCCGTTTACGTCTTTAAATTTTATTTCTACTCTGTCTGCCGAGGAGAATGTTCGCCCCTTAACTTTAAAGACAACTCCGATTAAAAGCACTAATGCGATTAATGTTAAAAGCCCTACTTTAAATGATGATGAAAATTTCATTTGCTGCCTTTCCTAATTTTATATTTATTGTAGCAAAAACAACAAATTAATGCAAAATATCAGGAAATTGATGTATATAGAAGCATTGAAAAAGGTTTTATAGTATGAATTATAGATGTATCCTTGGTTATAGATAATTAGCAAGAATATTTCTTACATAATTTTGAGTTTCTTTATAAGGTGGAACTCCGTCATATTTATCGACAGCTCCCGGTCCGGCGTTGTATGCAGCAAGTGCCAGAATAACATTTCCGTTATATTTATTTAACATTGATTTGAGATATTTTACGCCGCCTTCAACATTTTGAACAATGTTGTAAGGATCTTGAACTCCTAAATTTTTGGCTGTTGACGGCATAAGCTGCATCAATCCCATTGCGCCTGCTTTGGATTTTGCTTTCGGATTAAATCCTGATTCCTGCTTAATGAGTGCCTGTACTAATTTTTCATCTACTCCATGTTTCTCTGCAATTTGATTTACTACATTCAGTATTTGGGATTTTGTTGCATTTTGAGTATTAGACTGTATGGCGGCAGCTTCTTGAAGAGCACTTGTTAGATTAATTTGGGGTGAAGTGCTTATTATATCCGCATTGACCTGCTTTAAGCGTGGATCTAAAAGTAGGGTACCAAAATTTGATTTTGTAGTTGATTGTAAAACTTTTTCAAAAGAAGGGCTGTTTATATTTTTGTTATTCGGATAAATCGTATCAAGCGGATTGGGGGTATTCGCTGCAGTCAAATTATTTACTTTGTTTGTTATTTGGGCATAACGCTGCATGGCTTGAGCTTGTCCGCCTGTATTTAATAAACCTTGAATAAATTCTGAGAACATCTTTTCTACCCTTTAGATAAAACCTTCCTCCGATTTTATTTTACATATAATCGGATTTTTTCGTATCCTCTATTTGAATTAATGATTTTTATAAATTTGTCAAATCCAGGATTTAATTTAGGAAACTTTAGAATATATGTTATTATTCACATAATTTACAAGTGCTTTAAATACAAACGGATGTAATTTCCCTTCTTTTACGTCCTGATATATTATAGTAAGCGCCTGAGTTTTATCTATCGGTTTTTTGTAAACTCTTTCTTCTGTAAGGGCTGAATATTTATCAGCTGCAGTAAGTATTTGCAGATTTATATCTGCTTTAAAGTCATTACTAACCCAGGGGTATCCGCTTTTTTGAGCATTTTGATGGTGATTGCGGACTAAATTTAAAGTAATTTTATCAAGGTTTGTTTTTTTTAGCATTTCATAACCTAGTTCCGAATGTTTGTGCATAATGCGGGTTTCAGTTTCATTAAGTTTCCCGTTTTTGTTGAGGATTTCTTTAGGTATTAAAACTTTGCCTATGTCATGTAAATAGGCAGCTTGATCAATGGCTTTTGTATCAACTTTATATCTTAATGAAAACGGTAAATTGTCAGTTATGCCTTTTGCAATTTGTTGAGTATCTTTAGAGTGTCCGTTCAGCAATTTGTCTAATTCTTCAAGATTTAACTTTAGTTCAGGGTTGAAATCTCTGGTTATTTTTTTTATTTCAGGATTATCAAGAAGCATTTTGTTAATTGCAGCTTCTGTCGTAAAGTTTTTGACGGAAGTTTTTTCAAATGTATCTCCGTTTGAAGATGTCCCGAAATATAGAGGTAAATTGTTCCGGTTTACGTAAATATTAGGTTGTATTGCGCCCACACTAAGCGTTTTTTGAATTTCCAATCCCATTATTTCCACTACTAAAACTACACTACTTATATATAAAGTATTTTTATTTTTGAAAATTGCAGAAAATATTGCCTATGTGTCTAATTTTTAACATATTTACATTAAATATATATTAAGAAATAAAAAAGATATTTGTACACGTGATAAAATAAAATTATGAAAGATATAAGTAAAGTTTTAATTTGTGGTATAGGAGCAATCGGTAGTATTTATGCCGATAAAATCCAACGCTTTTCTCCTGATAATTTAAGGATTCTTGTAGACAGAGAGCGTTTAATAAAATATGAGAACAACCCGACTATTTTCAACGACAGGGTTCTTAATTTTAATTATGTTCTGCCTGATGAAACAAATTTTAAAGCTGATTTGATAATAATTGCAACAAAATTTGAAGGTTTGAATAATGCAATTGTAAATATCAAAAATTTTGTCGATGAAGATACTGTAATTCTTTCATTACTAAACGGAGTTACGAGTGAAAAACTGATAGCTGCCGTGTATGGCCGTGAAAAACTCCTTTATTCATATTTTATAGGGCACAGTGCAGTGAGAGAAGGTCGAAATATCACTCATGATGATGTAAACACTATTGTTTACGGTTCTGAAAATTCCGCAGATTTTGAAAACGTTGAACGTGTAAAAGAGTATTTTGAAAGATCAGGAATAAATTATAAAATTCCTGATGACATTATACGCTCAATGTGGCTGAAATATATGCTGAATGTTTCAGCAAATCAAACAACAGCTGTTTTAAGGTTAACATTTGGTGAAATGTTGAGTAATACAAAATGTATGGATTTCGCAGTAAATATAATGAAAGAAGTTCAAGCTGTTGCAAAGGCAGAAGGTGTAAAAAATACCGAAACAATGATAGAGGATACTATAAGTCATCTTAATACAATGATTCCGGAGGGAAAGACTTCTATGCTTCAAGATGTTGAAGCAGGAAGAAAAACAGAAGTTGATATGTTTGCGGGTACTATGATAAAATTAGGGCTTGAACATAATATCCCGACACCTTATAACAACATTTTGAAAGAAATGATTGATATAATTTATGAAAATCAGAGGCTAAATACTCAATCTGCAGTTTTGTTGTAAAATTTTTACAATCTAACCGGATAATCGTCTTTAATCTGCCATCCGTCAAACATGATAAGAAGAGCACAACTGTTAATGCTGTAATTTTCATTACTTTCGTCTTGCTTGCATCCTTTAATCATTTTGTCTCTGTCGCCGTAAATATATCCTTCTGTATAATCACCATCTTCATTGTCATACATAGTAAATCCGGCCGGATAAAAATATCCCATGCGCATACCGCCTTGCCTGCTTGTTTTATAGTCAAGAAAGAAATAAAAGAGATCTACTCCCTGTTTATTAGGCCCTTTAATTCCGTTTATATCGCAGGTAACATGTATTTGTTTCCAGGGATTAAAGAAACATATTGTACCATCACTCATAGTAAGTTTTGTATAAGATGTTTCATCATTATAGTTAGCAAGCGGGTAGTCAAAATGTGCAGGAAATTCTGCCCCGTTTAAGTATGGAATAAGTGCAGACTGCATCCATTTTTCCATTTCTGTCTTGTCACCTCCACTGGGTGTTATAGCCTGAACAGACGGTTCCGTCCAAGTATCGTGAGCTATCGAAAGTGTAACTGCCTGATTCATGACAGTATAAAGTTTTTTCAATCTGGCTTCAATCTGAGATTTTCTGTAATTAGTCATGACCGTCGGAATAGTCATCGCTGCAACAACGCCAATAATGCCGAGAGTGATAAGAACTTCTGCAAGAGTAAAAGCTGGGCGCCGAATATTGCCAGAGGTGTCTACATGCATACCATCCTCCCTTATTCGGGAGGAGCGGGGTGGGTATTGAGCATCACCCATCCTCTTATCCTTCCCTGCCAGGGAAAGGATGATATTACCCCGAGAATAATTTTTAAAATTCCTGAAAAGTGCGTCTATGTTTGACTTTTCGGGGGGGGGGCAGTCCTGAAAGCATCTTCTCTATTCATTTTCAAACTCCTTTTCTTCTTATCTAAATTCATTATTTACTATTTTTCAGGATTTGTCAAGAGTAATAATCGGGGAGTTATATCGAAGTTTACACTAAAAATATCTAAAATCGTCTCTTAAAAATTATAAATAAAAATTTTTGCTATTTATTTAAGAAATATTTCTGTTAATTTTGGAAGAATGTCAAATGCGTCTCCAACTATTCCGCAGTCACAATGCTGAAAAATAGGAGCTTTTTCGTCTATATTTATTGCAATAATCTTGTCACTGTCCTGCATTCCGACGATGTGCTGAATTGCTCCTGAAATCCCGCAGGCTATATATAATTTAGGCGTAACGGTTTTCCCTGTCTGCCCTATTTGTATATCTGCCGGAGCAAGTCCCATATCTACCGCGCCTCTGCTTGCTGCAACGCAGGCTCCAATGCTTTCTGCAAAATTTTTTAATAATTCAAATCCTGCTTCGTTTTTTAAACCTTTTCCGCCCGCTACAATAATATTTGCACTGTCAAGTTCATTTATTGATGTATTTAATCCTTTTACAAATTCTATAAAGTCAACTTTTTTTTCAATATTGTCAATTTCAGGTTTTATATATATAAATTTTGTGTCTTTTATTATATTCTCGGCTGCCGGTTTAAAAACTTTAGGTCTTACTGTCGCCATCTGAGGCAATGTTTTGCACAAAATTGTTGCCATTAATTTGCCGCCAAATGTAGGTCTTGTCGCCGCGAGTTTGCCTTGTTCATTAATATCAAGTCCGATACAATCTGCTGTTAAACCGGTATGAAGAGATGAAGAAATCCTCGGTGCAAGATCTCTGCCTTGAGTTGTTGCGCCAATTAAAATAATATCGGGTTTTACATCATTTATAATATCCACAGCTATTTTTGAATAAAGTTCTGTTGAATAGTGCGTTAATCTGTTATTTTCTGCAATATATACATAATCAAAACCGGAATTAATAAAAGCTTCTTTGAAATTTTCAGCCAAGCCCGTTTTACAAATCAAAAGAGCTGAAACTGAGGCGTTATCTAATTTTTTTGAAAGTTCAACTGCTTTATTTGCAAGTTCAAATAAAACAGTGTGAAGGTAATTTTCTTTTGTAACTTCTGCATACAACATAATATTACTCATTGGAAATTCCTCCGAATTCTTTTATTTTATCTGCAAGAGTGTCACAATTATTGCAAAATTCACAATTATCTCTTGTTGTTTGCGGCCGGAAAGCTTTACTTACAAAGGTTGGCGACCCTTTAATTCCTGTTTGTTCGGGTGATAAACCTATATCTTCCATATTATAGACCGTAATTTTTGTATTTTTTGCTTTTATAATTCCGTTAATTTTTGCTCTTGTCGGCTCATAATTATTTTTTAAAACACATATCAAAGCAGGAAATTTTACTCTTACGGTCTCAATTCCTTCTTCAATTTCTCTGACCGCATAAATACATTCGCCGTCACATCTGTTGAGTTCTTTAACGTAAGTTACCTGTGGAATTTCAAGCTGGTTTGCAATACTCGGACCTGTTTGAGCAGTGTCACCGTCAACAGCGAATTGACCGCATAAAATTAAATCAAAATCATTTAATTTATTTTTAATTGCCGCGGCTATTGTTTTTCCTGTTGCATAAGTATCTGCACCGGCGAATTTTTTATCAGAGATTAATATACCTTTATCGCATCCGACAGCAATCGCTTTTTTAAGCATTTCTTCAGCCTGAAAAGGTCCCATAGTTAATACGGTTATTTCTGTATCCGGAATAGTGTTTTTTAATTTCAGTGCTTCTTCAATAGCATAAACATCAAATGGATTAATAACACTTTCAACTCCTTCCCGTTGAATCGTATTATTTTCAGTCCATTTTATATCGGTTGTGTCCGGAACCTGTTTGATACAAACAAGTATTTTCATATAAACCCCGTTTATCTGTGTTGTTGTGCGGCTTTTTGTCTTGCATTTGTCTCGAGTAATGCATTATATGCTAACATATATAATGCACATTTTCTTACGCTCGGTACATACCATGCACAGCTGTCAAGCGTACAAACTTTATCTATGTCTGAACCTGCGCTCATTAACGGACAATACGGAATATCTTTTGCCATTGTTGTTTTCTCCTTACTTATTAGATATTTGCTCTGCTTGTTTTAACAAGTTGCAGTTTTCATCTCGTTTTCTTTCCTGATCTTTATATATTTTTGTTCTGTTAATAACTTCGTCAAAATCTATTTTATGTGCATCAAAATCAGGACCGTCAACACATGCAAATTTTGTCTCTCCGCCGACTGTGATACGGCATGCACCGCACATTCCGGTTCCGTCAACCATTATCGGGTTCATGCTGGCTTCAGTATAAATCTCTTTATCACGGGTTAAATCCGCCACTGCTCGCATCATTGGCATAGGTCCGACGGCTATTGCGTAATCAACTTTTTCCTGAGCAATTATGCGTTCAAGAACCTGAGTTACAAATCCTTTTTCTCCTAAAGAACCGTCATCTGTTGTTATAAATAATTCGGTGCAGGCATCTTTCATTTTATCCTGCCAGAAAATTAAATCTTTTGTTCGGGCTCCCATAATCATATATACTTTATTTCTGGCTTCTTTAAAAGCTTTTGCAATCAAATAACAAGGAGCTGCGCCGTAACCTCCAGCAAGGCAGACTACTGTTCCGTATTTTTTTATATGTGTAGGCTGTCCGAGGGGCCCTACTATGTCGTGAATTTCATCTCCCTGATTTAATGCTGCGAGTTGTTTTGTTGAATAACCAACAGCCATAAAAACAAGAGTTAATTCTCCTTTCTCTTTATTAACATCGGCAATAGTCAGCGGAACTCTTTCACTATCTGCGTTTGCTCTGAATATAATAAATTGTCCTGCTTTTGCATTTCTTACAACATAAGGTGCTTCAACAGTTATTTCATACTGGTTGGGACAAAGTTCTTTTTTTGATAAAATTTTGTATCCCATAATTTTCTCCTTCTTATATGCATTATTGTACTATAAAAAATGCATTACGGCAAGGAGTTTTTACGGCAGGCATTCAAAATAGCGTCTGGATTTATCATAAGGACATTTATCCATTAAGGCATAATACGCACATCCTATACCGTTTCCTTTTCTTTTGGTCGTTAGGTTGCAGGGATTTCCCGCGCGCTGCTGCTGCCATTCACTCGGGTATGCTCCGTTTTCAATCCCTTCTAGAATTTCTTCTTCTGAAATGTTTTCATCTGGAACAAGACCGGATATAAAATCTTTATTGTTAAGAGTGAATATGAAAATATCATGGCCTAACTTATTCGGCGCTTTTTTCCCATTTGTATCTACCACAAACCATAGAGTATACTCACGAATTTCAAAACTGATAAAACTTCCGTCATTCATAGCTCTTGTTCCGAATAAGGCATTTCCAGATGCTGCAAGAGCGGACTTAGTAGTAATTTCATTATTGTACGTATATATTTTTTCAGAAAGTCTGTCTATAATCTGACCATTACCCAAAAATTTGTTTAAACTGTTTGAACATTCTATTTCATTAATATATACACCTGCATTATATTGAGTACAATATTGAAAAAGATTATCAACTCCAAGATCATTTTTTGCAAACATGACTACTTGAGAAATAACGGATAATGCCTTTTTGTAACCGCTTTCAAGAGCTTTTTTTCTGTGATCTTGAATAAGTGAGGGTAAAGTTAAAGCCGCTACTACACCGATGATACCTAAAGTAATTAAAACTTCCGCAAGAGTAAAACCTTTTGAATGCTTATAAAAATTTTTAATTTCCTTATTTTCCCTTGCTAAACGGTAGTTTTGCGGGGGGGGGGCAGTCTCAAAGCATCATTTCTATTCATTTTATAACTCCTTTCTTCTTAACTAAATTCATTATTTACGATTTTTTTTAATTTGTCAAGAAAAAAACACTATTTTGTGAAAAATAGTGTTTTTTGTATAAAATTAAATTTATTTTTACACTACTGCCAGTTCTTTGGGTTCCATAAACTCAACGTTAATTGTATCGTTGAAGTGATCTACATCAGCAAGAACAGTATCTTTAATATTTTTTAAATCAGCTTGCATCAATCTCCTCGGAGAACCTTCATCCATTGAACGATTTCTTAAAAGATATGACGGATGGAATATTGTTATAGCTTTGTAATCTTTTCCGTCAACATTTATAGTCATCCACTGGCCTCTGACTTTAGAGATTGTCTGTTTTTTATCGAGCTGAACAAATGTTTTTAAAGCTGTAGCACCGCAAAGTACAATTGCTCTTGGGTTTATAATATCTATTTGAGCATTTAAAAATTTGCGGCAAGCTGCTTGTTCATCTTCTGTAGGAACTCTGTTTTCCGGAGGTCTGCATTTAACTGTATTAATAATATAAATATCTTCTTCTCTTGATATACCTGCTTCTGCAAGAAATTCATTTAAAAGCTGTCCGGCACGACCTACAAATGGTCTGCCTGTTTCATCTTCCATTTCACCGGGTGCTTCACCTATAAATACAATTTTTGCAGTTGAAGGATTGCCATCTGAAAAAACAACATTTTTACGACTTTTGGCAAGTGCACATCCTGTGCAGTTTTCACACTTTGATCTTACTATCTCCAGACAATCTTTTTTCATTTTCGTCTCTCTCCTCTTTAAATAATCCTACATTATATTTTTTACAGTATCTTTTTAATTCTTTCATGATTACATCGGATAACATGAATACTGCTATTAAGTTTGGCACAGCCAAGAATAAAGTAAATGCATCAGATAGATTAATTATACTTTTAAAGTTCATGGCAGAACCTATAATAATGAATATACAATATATAACCTGAAAAGCCCGTGTTGTCAATTTTGTATCACCAAATAAATAATTCCACGCCTTAATTCCGTAGTATGAGCCGCAAAGCATTGTAGAGAGCACAAAACAGCTTGCCATAATTGTTAACAAAATCGGGAAAAACGGACAAACTGTGCCAAAAGCTTTTGAAGTTAATTCAATCCCCGCAATCCCTGTTGTATGAAGATATTCCCCTGATACAACAATAACAAAAGCTGTTGCTGAACCGACTATAACAGTATCTACAAACGGCTGAAGCATGGCAATAAAGGCTTGAGCTACCGGATTGTTTGTTTTAACAGCAGAAAACGCGATAGGTGCTGTGCCAAGCCCTGCTTCGTTTGCGAACATCGCACGACGAAATCCCCAGAGCATGCACATTATCCATCCGCCTGCTAATGCTTTTGGATGAAACGCTTCTTTTAAAATTACGCTAAATGTATGAGGGACATGTCCGATGTTATAAATACAAACTGCAAATGCAGTTAGAACATATAGTGTACACATAACCGGCGTAACTTTTGACGTAAATTTCCCGATAGCTTTTATTCCGCCGATTATTGTAAAGAAAGTTATAATTGCAACGATAAGTCCTAAAAGCCAGCTTTGGTGTGCAAAAAAACTGTTTTCGCCTCCTGTAACTTCTGTTATTTGAGTTGTCATTGCATTTATCTGAAATAAATTCCACCCGCCTATCATCGCAAAAATGCAGCATACAGCGTAAATTTTTGACAGGTGCGGTGCAAATTTGCCTATATACTTGTTATTTTTGAGTGCTCCTTCTATATAATACATAGGCCCGCCGGCTATTGTTCCGTCAGGATTAACTTTTCTGAATTTTAGTCCCAGTAAAACTTCTGCAAATTTTAATGCCATAGAGAAAAATCCAGCCATAATCATCCAAAAAATTACGCCGGGACCTCCGATAGATACAGCTGCAGCAGAACCTGCGACATTGCCTATTCCTGCAGATGCTGAAATTGTTGCAGTAAGTGCCTGAAAAGATGAAACTTCTCCTTTTTTCTTTTTTATACGTATTTCTTTGTGTTCGTAGTTTTTGGTAATAAGTTTTAAAGCGTGTTTAAATCCCCAGATACCGATAAAACGTGTTCTAATCGTAAAATAAAACGCAGCAATCATTAAAAGGGCAACCAAAAATTCAATTCTGACCCCGTGAATAGTGACTGAACTGAATATAATCCCTGAAATTTTATCGGCTATTGGTGATAAAAATGTATCTATGGCTGTGTCTAAATTCATCAATAAAATTATACAACAAACAAAGTTTGCAAGAGAACTAACAGTATTAAATATTATTTTTAAACAGTAGCTGCTTCATCTGCATCGTTTGTATCCATTGATCGGACATCTATTTTGAGCCTATGAGGAAATTGTTTTTCCAGTTGATTAACAAGTTCATTTGTACTTTGTACCCAGAAAATTGAAGCTGTTAATATTTTCACATCTTCGTCAAAATCTTTAAGTTTAAACATGACAGGATCAGACCCAGAATGTTGGCATAATATATTTTTCAACAACACAACTTCTTCAAATTTAAAATCATCTGTTAAGGTAATTGTAAAAATATTAGAGTTATCAACTGTTTTAACCGTTTCTATAATAATTGAAGGCGGTTCATCATCCGATCTTCTGTTTACTTTACCTGATATAATTACGCGTTGTTCACTCTGTAAAATATCTCCGTATTCCGCAATTTTTCCGTTAAAGGCAATTACTTCGATTTTTCCTGACAAATCTTCAATTGTTAAAAATCTTATAAATTTTGTCGGGTCTTTTTTAGTCGGAATTTGTCTCATTGTTGTTACAAGACCGCAGATTGTTACAATTTTGTCATTAGGTAATTCCGGAATTTCAGAAATTTTATGAGTCATTAAGAAAGGTAATTTATCCCTGATAGTAGATAATGGATGGCTTGTTACATAAAATCCCAGAAATTCTTTTTCGAAATTTTGAAGTGTTCTCGCATCATATTCTTCATCAGAGCCGGCAAGTTTAAATTTTGCATCATCAATTTCCGCGGTATCTCCTAACATGTCAAATAAGCTGCCCTGACCGGATTCTTTTGCCTTTGATTCTTTAGAAGCTGTTGCGGTAATATATTCAATATTATCCCAGAGTTGTTTGCGGCTTTTTTCAATTGATGCAAATGCGCCTGCTTTAATTAACCCTTCAAGAGTTTTTTTATTTGAGCATTTTGTATCCAGACGTTTTATATAATCATAAATTGATTTATATTCGCCGTTTTCTTCCCGTTCTTTTATAATTTCTTCAATAACGCCTTCACCGACCTGTTTTATTGAAGCAAGTCCGAAGCGAATATTGTGTCCGTCAGGTGCGTATTCAAGATAGGATTTATTGATATCCGGAGGAAGCACTTTTATTCCGTATTTTAAGGCTTCTTCAATATAGGCTTGAGTCTTATCCTGATCTCCTGCAACGCTTGATAAAAGTGCTGATAAATATTCAACAGGATAGTGGCATTTTAAATAAGCAGTCTGGTAAGCTACAAATGCATAAGCAGATGAATGGGCACGGTTAAAGCAGTATTGCGCAAAGTTTTCTATTTTTTCAAACAGATCTTCTGCTTCTTCTTTTTTCATTCCGTATTTTGCTGAACCCTCAACCAGTTTCCCTTTTTGAGCAGCCATCGCAACCGGATCTTTGTGCCCCATCATACGGCGTACCTGGTCAGCTTGACCAAGTGAGTAGTCAGCCATTACCTGAAAGATTTGCATAATCTGTTCCTGATATACCATTGTTCCGTAGGTATCTTTCAGAATAGGTTCAAGTCTCGGGTGAGCGTATGTGATAGCCTGGCGTCCGTGTTTTCTTTCTACAAAGTCATCAACCATTCCGGAACCTAAAGGCCCTGGTCTGAACAGTGCAACTAAAGCGCCTAAATCTTCAAATACGTCGGGTTTTAATTTCTTAACCAGACTTGTCATGCCTGAAGATTCTAGCTGGAATACTCCGACTGTTTCTCCGCGTACAAGCATGTCATAGGTCGGTTTATCATCAAGCGGAATATGGTTAATATCAACGTCAATACCCTGACATCTTTTAACAAGTTTTACTGTTTTGTGAATCATTGTGAGGTTTCGAAGCCCGAGAAAGTCCATTTTCAGAAGCTTCATTTTCTCTAAGATTTCTCTGTGATACTGGGTTATGATAATTCCGTCTTTTGACGGCTGTACAGGTACAATCTGGTCAAGCGGTTTATACGAAATAATAACCCCTGCTGCGTGCATGCCGATACCGCATTTTATACCTTCAACGCATTTTGCAGTATCTATTACGCGTTTAATTTCAGGGTCAGTGTCGTATAGATTTTTAAGCTCAGAGCCTTCAATCATTGAGCCTTCAATTGTGTCTTCAATTAATGAGGCTGTTCTATTGCTTTTTGCGTATTCCATGCCAAATACCCTTGCAACACTTTTGAATGCATTTCGAGCTGCAAGTGTGTTAAATGTAATAATCTGGCAAACCTTGTCTTCCCCGTATTTTTTTACAACGTAGTCAATAACTTCTCCACGTTTTTCAATACAAAAGTCTGTATCAATATCAGGCATGCTGAAACGTTCGGGGTTTAAGAACCTTTCAAACAACAGATGGTGGCGTATGGGGTCAAGATCTGTAATATCCAGTGCATAAGCGACAACAGAACCCGCTGCAGAACCTCTTCCGGGACCTACAGGGATATCATGGGTTTTAGCATAGTGTATAAAGTCCCATGTTATAAGAAAATATGCTGAGAACCCCATTTTTTCAATAATGCTTAATTCATATTGAACACGTTCTTTGAGTTCAGGGGTAATATTTTCTTCGCCGTATTTCCTTTTTAAACCCTGTTGAACAAGTTCTTCAAGGTAAGAATCTGTTGTATGATTAGGCGGCACCGGAAAATCAGGCAGCGGAGCTTCCCATTTAATTGTTACGTGGCATTGTTCTGCAATATCAACAGTATTTTTAATACACTCGTCAAATGTTTCTGAATCTAGCCATTTAAAGGCGTCGCGCATCTCAGAAACTGTTTTGACGTAAAATTCGTTATTCGGGAAATGAAAGCGGTTTTCTTCATCTTTCATAGATTGAGTTTGCATGCATAAAAGTGTGTCATGCCAGTCGGCGTCTTCTTTTCTCAAATAGTGAGAATCGTTTGTGATAATCATTTTTATCCCGAGTTCTTTCGCAATTTTGATTAAATCGGGGTTAGTTCTTTTTTGATCTTCAAGCCCGTGATCCTGAAGTTCAATATAATAATCATCTCCAAACAAATCTTTATAGCGTTTTGCAACAGCTTTTGCTTCTTCATAATCTCCCTTTAAAAGGTTTTGAAGAACTTCTCCGCCTAAACAGGCTGAACAGCATATAATTCCTTCATGATGTTCTTTCAAAAGCTCAAAATTTATTCTCGGCTTCATGTAAAAACCTTTGCATGCAGCATCAGATGCAAGCTTTACAAGATTCATGTAGCCTTCGTTATTTTTTGCAAGAAGTATTAAGTGATAGCGCGGATTGTTGTTCGGGTCGTGTTCTGAAATATCTCCGTTATGAACATAGAATTCGCAGCCTATTATAGGTTTAATCCCCGCTTCTTTTGCTTCAAGATACAAATCCAATGCCCCGTACATAACACCGTGATCAGTTATTGCAACAGCAGGCATGTTGTGTTCTTTTGCAAATTCACAAAGGTCTTTTAATTTTATTGCTCCGTCAAGCAGTGAGAATTCACTGTGCAGGTGAAGCGGTACAAATTGAGTATCCTTGTCCATAGTAAAATTTTAACACAGTCATTTTTCAAAAAGTTTGAATGTTAAAGAATGTTATTTTTATATATTGCTAATCGCAAGTAATATTGAAAAAATCTGTTAAATATATTATAATAATAAATGATATTAATAAGAAAGTAGTTAAAGTTATGAAAAGCATTACGAGTTTATCGGGGGGGGGGCGCATCTAGGCTCAAACTCCTTATTTTCAAAATTTTGTGCTACGCACGTAGCCTACTCTCAAAATATTCGTCGGGCAGC
>CALUVW010000020.1 GCA_944324315.1 Candidatus Gastranaerophilales bacterium
TTGCAGTCAGCCCTAAAAATCTGGCCTGCGAAGCCGCCATACCCATGACTTGTTTCCTTTCTCATTTGTTTCCTTGTGTTTTCATGTACGGCACAATAAAAACAAATCTTTAATTATTATAGCAAAAAACTTAATATTTCTTAACAAATATCATTTATTTATATGAGTGAAACCGGTATAAATACGCAATTTAGACTACATTATAATTTTATTTAATTCATCTATAACAAATTGCATTGCACCCTGTTGAGATTGAAAAACGGTTTTGCAGTCTTCGCAGCTCTGTGCGTAGAATTCTTTGTCAGCAAGTAATTTATGCATATAATTTGTTAATTCTTCAGGTGTTTTTACAACTTTTCCGGCTTTTGTACGTGACAAAATCCAGTATATATCTCTAAAGTTATGAATAGAAGGACCGGAAATTGCAGGTTTATTATATACTACAGCTTCAAGCGGATTATGTCCGCCTGTTTTATTAAAACTTCCGCCGATAAATGCAAAATCGCATATTTGGTACATTTTGCTTAATTCTCCGAGAGTGTCAAGAATAACTATGTCATTGTTTACAAAAGTTGCATTTTTAGACCGCAAATCGTACGGTAATTTTGTTTTTTCGACGAGTTCTGTTACGTTATTCACTCTTGTAAGGTGTCTTGGTGCAAGTAAGAGTTTTATATCAGGAAATTGTTTTTTGAGTTTAACAAAAGAGTCAAGAATTATTTCATCTTCACCTTTATGAGTGCTTCCTGCAATTATTATACGATTATTCCCTTTCCCTATTTCTATATTTGCATCAATTCTTTTTACATCAAATTTTAAATTTTTCATTATGCTTGTTTTGTCGGCCGGCGCACCTATTGCAATAAACTTTTCTTTATCTTCTTCACTCTGGGTAAGTATCTCAGTGTAATTTTTGAAAAGTTCTTTGAAAAATCCTTTTAGCAGTTTGTAACTTTTAAATGTTGCATCAGATATTCTTCCATTAATAACAAGAAGCGGGATATTTCTTTGTTTACAGTAAGCAGCAAATGTCGGCCACAATTCAGTTTCTGCTATTAAAACAACGCTTGGTCTGATTTTTTCAAGAAAGGATTTCACACAAATTGTAATATCAAACGGAAAATAAGTTATAAAATCTGCAATATTATCATATTTTTTATGTGCAATTTCCTGTCCTGTTTTTGTTCCTGTTGTTACAACAATTTTATAATCAGGAAAAGTTTCTTTTGTTTTTTTTATTAAATTTTCAAGCGCAATTACCTCTCCAACAGAAACGCCATGAAACATGATTACCTTGTTACCCAGTTTAGGAGCATCAAATTTGCCGAGTTTTTCTTTCCAGCCCGGGAGAAATTTCCCGCGGCAGGCTCTAACTGCTGCATAAATCGGCAGAGCAGCTAAAAATAAAATTGTTGATAATATTCGATAAATAAACATGCCCGAATTATATAACAAAAATATGTGTAAATCTATATTGACAACCCCATTTAAAAACCATAAAATATTGGTATGGCAATAGTTTATTTAAGTTTAGGTTCAAACTGTGGAGATCGTATAGGTTTTGTTCAGCAAGCAACAAGTTTATTGAATGCAGCTGATGGAATTACTCTTATCCGGACTTCGGCTTTTTATGAAACAGAACCCTGGGGAATGGATTCTGAAAACTGGTTTGTAAATGCTGTAGTAGAAATGAAAACCACTCTTTCCCCGCAAAAGCTATTGGAAGAATGTCAGCGAATAGAACATCAACTCGGACGTAAAAGAGCTGATAGTTCGGGCTATTCTGACAGAACTATTGATATTGATATTTTATTTTACGGTAAAGAAATTATTAATGACGAAAATCTTATTATTCCGCATAAATTCCTTCATTTGCGAGCTTTTATTCTTGTTCCGCTTCTGGAATTAATCCCAAACTTTGAGCATCCGGTTTTGCATAAAACTATTACAGAATTACACAATGATTTAGAAAATCCCGAAATGGTATTTTTGTATGGAACAAGAGTCGAAATATAAAGTAGCAATAATCGGAGGCGGGCCTGCTGGATGTATCTGTTCGTATTTTTTGCAGGATAACTTTGAAGTCATTGTTTTTGACAAGAATGCACCTTTAAAAACTTTATTGCCCACAGGAGGAGGAAGGTGCAATATTTGTCATGCAGAATATGATTTTAAACAACTTGCATCAAATTATCCACGCGGAGAAAAATTTTTGTACTCTCTATTTTCAAAATTCGGGACGGCTGAAACTGTTGAATTTTTTAAAAATATAGGCATAAAAACTTACGTTCAAGAGGATATGAGAATTTTTCCTCTTTCAAACAGTTCTCAAGATGTAAGAAAAAAATTCCTTAACTCTCTAAGAAAAGTAAAATTTATAAAAGAAGAAGTTTTGAAAATAAATGATGGCTTTTCAATAGTTACGAATATGGGAATTCATAAAGCGGATTATGTTGTTATTGCTACAGGAGGGCATGCATCTTATGATTTCATAAAGAGGCTGGGGCATAATATTATTGAACCTAAACCTGCTCTTGTAGGTTTAAAAACAATGGAGGATTTTTCAACATTAAGTGGAATTTCATTAAATGGAGTTTTGTTTACTCACAAAGGAATTTCAGGACCTGAAGTATATAAAATATCCTCATTAAAAGCCCGAGATAATTTTCCGTATAAATTAACTTTTAATTTTATTGATGACATTGATTTGCAGATCGAATTGAATACAAATCCTCATAAAAGCATTAAAAATTTACTCGGAGAGTATGTTCCTAAAGCTTTTGCAGAATTTTGTCTGCAAGAATTGAGTATTAATCCTGATGAAAAATGCCATTTAATTGACGGTAAAACACGCGATAGTATTATGAATAAACTTCATTGTTTCGAGGTGACCGTTATCGGCCCTATTCCAGACGGAGAGGTTGTTACTGCAGGAGGAATTGATTTAAAAGAGATTAACCCTAAAACTATGGAATCTAAGCTAGTACCGAAAATATATTTTTGCGGAGAAGTTATGGATATTGACGGCTTTTGCGGCGGATTTAATTTGCAAAACTGTTGGTCAACAGGTTTTGCTGCTGCTCAAGCTTTAAATCTTACCCTTGGCTGCTAATTCTTTTTTCAGATCTTCTTTTACCTGAAAAGCGTTGTTGTCTTTGTCAAATTTTCTGAATGCAATCATAATAGCTGGAGCAAGTATTCCTAGAGCACCAATGCATGCTCCCATATTTTTCAATATTGATTTTCTTTTTAATTTTTTCACATTTTTCAGGAATGCATCAAGAGTTTTATCTTTTAAATCTGTGGTTTTAAATTCTTCAAATTTATCTTGAAGTTTAGTCAATTTTTCTGCAACTCCTCTGAACTCATCAAAGTCAATAAATTTTCTATAATCCACATTGTCAGCCTGTGTTGATTTTTTCAGAACAGGTAAAATATCAGATTTTTTAGCCATTTTTACAACAAAATCATCAGGATTATTGTGAATAAAATCAAGCATTTCTTCCTGTGTTTTTAGTGATAAAACTTTTTTGCTGCTTGCTGAAAGTTTTCCGTTTTCAAAAGCTTCTTTAAGTTCTAGGCTTTCTATTACTCTTGCATCTAAATCTATAGATGCCGGTTTCTTTTTGTTCTTTTCCGCTGCGTTTTCAAGGAATTTTTGTATTGGCTTGCTGGCAAAGTACATAAATAGCCATACAGAGCCTTCTTTGATAGTATAGCCGAATAGTTCCTGTTTATTCCTTGATTCGGCAAGTCTTTCTGCAGTAATTGCACCGTCAAGTATCATCAGGTTTTTAACAGGGTTGTACATAAAATCCTGTATGCTTCCGGTAAACGAAGGTTGTTTTTTTAGTTTTATATCGTTGAAAGCTTTAGATGAAGGTGCTGTATAAATAAAGCTGTCTTTATTTTTCTTTTCTGCAGCAACTTCAGCAAGAATTTCTTTTTCTGCATCTTTTCTTGTTCTATAATGTCTGTATTTTGTAAGTCCTGCATAAGATGCTATTGTCAAAGCCGTAGATACAACAAATTTTGTCATAGCAAGACTTTTTGTATATTTTGGATTTTTGCTGGCTGCTTTAATACTATCTTTGATTGATTCATCCGCATATTCAATTGTTTTCTCTAAAATTTTGCTTCTCTTATTAGAAAGGTTTCTTACATCGAATTTCGGATCAATTTTCAGGGCTTTATACATGGTATAATCCATGAACTTTTTATAAACCGGAATACCGAAAAGCCATATTGCCTGAGTTCCAAATTCATCTAAAAATCTGTCTTTGCCTTCTAATTTATCTCCCGTAATATATGAACCTGCTGTTAATCCTAGGCTGTTTGCAACATCTTTAATAGCCATTGGAACAAGGGAGTTATTATTTCCTAATATTGAATATACTGTGCTAGCACTAATTGCGGGTATCATTTTTTCCTTTCCGGACACAACTTTGTGTCACTCAAAAATTAAAAACTACAGACCCCAAATTAAGTTCATTAATTTGACGATTGGGGTATTTGCCTTTATTATTGAGTTTCGTCGGATTAATTTTGTCATTAAATTACCTTCCACTTTTTCATTAAACCTACTGAATATTTTTTCTTGCCATAAATTTGTATTATTTTAACGTTTATTAACATAAAAAAAAGACCTTTCGGGGGGAAAGGTCGAGTAATAAAAACTTTTTTACGACAAAAGTAAGATGTTTTTAAAACAAACCTTTCATAAGTCTTACAATTCGTCGTGTTCTATTTTGCATGCTTTTATTATACACCCATAAAAACTATTTGTAAAGAGTTTTTATGGGTGACTTATATCACATAGTTTGTACTAATTATGTGTAAAATGTTGTTTTGCGTAACTTGTATATAAGTTTTAAGAAATATTTATTTTATCTCATCACCAAAATTATAGGGTGTATATTCTACTTTATCATATAACAGGGCGTTATTTAGTAAATTTTGATGTGAACAAATTAATTTACCCTCGGAATTTATATCATAACGCATAATATCAACGCCTATCTGATTTGGAAGGCTTTGTCCATTTGTATCAATAGTAATTTGGGCACACCTATCTACATTATAACTAACGGTTCCGCCTGTTTCATTACCATTTTCATCTCTTTCAGGTGATGTCAAAGTTTTTTTGCATACATCATGCTGGTCAATCGAAATTATTAATCCGTTTTTCAAATACATTCTACCTTGCCAGGACATAGCATAAGCCGCAGCATAAACGCCGTTTTCTTTGTATGTTGGTCTATTTTCTTTTATAGAGTATGGGGTACAGTATTTTGAACCTTTTGTTTTGCAAATAATTGCTCCGTCAATAACAGTTGCTAGCTCATTTGCAACCTGTTCTGAAGTTTTTGAAGTATCGGCAAGACACAATAAATTATCGCAATTATTTTTAGATTTATATAAATTTAAGGTATTTAGTAACAGTGAATGTGCATGTTTTAATTTTGTAGCAAACATTTTTGATTGATAGTTTGTTACTATAGTTGGAATAGTCATAGCCGCAACAACACCTATTATACCAAGAGTGATTAATACTTCTGCTAAAGTGAAAGCAACATATTTTTTCAGGCTACAAGGCTCAAAGCGATATGTCTTTTTAAGTGAAGAGTACGTTACTCTCACGAGACAGGGAAAAAGCTCAACAAAAATTTTTGGAGTCTTGGTTTCTCGATATTCTAGTCTCTTTAAAGACCTGCAAACCCTTGTTACATCAGTATCCTGTTGGGGGGGGGGCAACTCAAAGCGTCTCTTTTAAACATTTTTTATCCTCCTTTTTATATATTATATATTATATGTACAAGTTTTTCAACTATTTATATAGTCCCTCTGTATTTACTCTTGTACCTAAATTTTATTAGCACATATAATTTCGCCCGACAGGCGAAATATACCCGATTCGAATTGAAGACACCAGAATAAGCGCAAAAAAAAATGACCTCAACAGGTCATCACTTTTTCTAAATGGTACCCCCAAGCGAATTCTCTTGCATCGTAGGCGAGCGTCACGAGCCTTACGAGGCAGGATGCCCAGCGGGTAAAATCGCAGTATATTTCGCCCGACAGGCGAAATATATCCGATTCGAATTCAAGACACCAGAATAAGCGCATTAAAAAAGTAACCAAATAGGTTACTTTATAAAAAATACCCCCAAGCGAATTCGAATCGCTGTCTACACCGTGAAAGGGTGTTGTCCTAGGCCTCTAGACGATGGGGGCTTATTTCTTTCGACAAATTCAATTCTACATGAAGCAAAATTAAATGTCAACAGTTTTATTTAATTTTTTTTACACCTTGAAACTTTTTTGTGTTTTATGTAAAATATATATATACTTAGAGAGAGATAGGAGTAAATATATAAATGTTTGAACGTTTTACGGAGAAAGCTATAAAGGTTATAATGTTAGCTCAGGAAGAAGCGCGCCGGCTTGGACATAATTTTGTCGGTACTGAGCAGGTTCTTCTCGGACTAATCGGTGAAGGAACCGGGGTTGCTGCAAAAACTCTGAAATCAATGGGTGTGACACTCAAAGATGCAAGAGCAGAAGTTGAAAAAATTATAGGCAGAGGTTCGGGTTTTGTAGCTGTTGAAATTCCATTTACACCGAGAGCTAAAAGAGTTTTGGAACTTTCCTGGGATGAAGCAAGGCAGCTCGGGCACAATTATATAGGTACGGAACACCTTTTACTCGGATTAATCAGAGAGGGTGAAGGTGTTGCTGCAAGAGTTCTTGAAAATCTCGGTGTGGATTTGAATAAAATCAGAAGTAATGTTATTAAAATGCTTGGAGAGTCAAAGCCGCAAACTGTTTCATCAGGGGCGTCAAGTTCTTCAACTTCCGGCGGGAAAACAAAAACTCCAAGTCTTGATGAATTTGGACGTGATTTGACACTTGCCGCTCAGGAATTACGTTTAGATCCTGTTGTCGGCAGAGAAAAAGAGATTGAAAGAGTTATTCAAATTCTTGCAAGACGTACAAAAAATAACCCTGTACTTATCGGCGAACCCGGAGTTGGTAAAACAGCCGTTGCTGAAGGGCTTGCAACAAGAATTGTTAATGCAGAAGTCCCTGATATTCTTGATGGTAAAAAAGTTATTCAGCTTGATATGGGGCTTTTGGTTGCAGGTACAAAATACCGCGGAGAGTTTGAAGAACGTTTGAAAAAAATTATGGATGAAATCCGTCAGGCAGGAAATATTATTCTTGTAATTGATGAGATGCATACGCTTATCGGAGCAGGTGCTGCAGAAGGTGCAATTGATGCTGCTAATATTTTGAAACCTGCTTTATCAAGAGGTGAAATTCAGGTTATCGGTGCGACAACTCTTGATGAATACAGAAAATACGTTGAAAAAGATTCTGCTCTGGAGCGCCGTTTTCAGCCTGTTATAATTGATGAGCCAACGGAGGAAGAATCAATTGAAATTATCAAAGGGTTGAAACCTAAATATGAAGAACACCATAAATTAATAATTTCAGATGAAGCTATTACTGCGGCTGTCAAACTGTCAAATAAATATATAACAGACAGATTTTTGCCTGATAAAGCTATTGATGTTATAGACGAGGCTTCGTCAAAAGTAAGATTAAAAGCTTCCAATTTGTCCCCAGAGGGAAAAGAACTTGAAAAAGAATTGAGAGCTTTAATTAAAGAAAAAGAAAATGCTATTAGAAATCAGGAATTTGAAAAAGCATCTCAATTAAGAGATGACGAAGCTGATTTGAAAGAAAAAATTCGTGAAATGGCTCAAAAATACAAAGAAGAGCATGAAGCAAACAAGCCTACTGTTACGGCTGAAAATGTTGCTGAAGTTATTTCAACAATGACAGGTGTTCCTGTTACCAAATTGACTGAAGGTGAAAGCGAAAGACTTCTTAAACTTGAAGATACACTTCATGAAAGGGTTATTGGTCAGCACGATGCTGTTGTGGCTATTTCAAAAGCAATCAGACGTGCACGTGTTGGTTTAAAAAGTCCGAACAGACCTATCGGAAGCTTTATCTTCTGCGGGCCTACAGGTGTTGGTAAAACAGAACTTGCAAAAGCGCTTGCAGAAGCAGTATTTGGTTCCGAAGATAACATGATAAGAGTTGATATGTCTGAATTTATGGAAAAACATTCAACTGCAAAACTTATCGGTTCTCCTCCAGGATATGTTGGTTATGATGACGGAGGTCATTTGACAGAACTTGTCCGCAAAAAGCCTTACAGCGTAATTCTTTTTGATGAAATTGAAAAGGCTCACCCTGATGTATTTAATATCATGCTTCAGATTCTTGATGATGGACGTTTGACCGATGCAAAAGGTCGTCATATAAACTTTAAAAATACTATCATTATTATGACATCTAACGTTGGTGCAAGCATGATTACTACAACATCAAAACTCGGCTTCTCAACAAGTGATGATGAATCTAAAGATAAATACGAAAAACTTAAAGAAACTGTTACTGAAGAAATGAAAAAAGCATTCAGACCTGAGTTCTTGAACCGTATTGATGAAACAATCGTATTCTCTCACCTGTCACAGGAAGAAATCAGACAAATTGTTGATTTGATGCTAAAAGACTTGTTCAAACGTCTGGCAGAAAGAGAATTGTCTGTTGAGGTTACTGATGAAGTTAAAGATCATCTGGCTAAAAACGGATACTCGGAAGCTTATGGCGCAAGACCTCTGAGAAGATTAATTCAGCGTAAAATAGAAGATATGCTTGCTGAAGAAATTCTTTCAGGCAAATACGCTCCGGGTGATACTATTGTTATAAAACTTGTGGATGACAAGATTGCATTTGAAAAAAAGTCAAAACGGAGTAAAAAAGAACAATCAGAACCTTCAGAAGTTGTTCAGTAATTAAAAAACTCCCTTTTTAAAGGGAGTTTTTTATGGTAAAAGTATATAAATATTTGAATACTTTAGACGCAAAAATTTTTATTTACAGGTTTTAAATTCAATATGCAAATTTACCCTATCAATTTTTACAAAGAATGCAATAAAAATATTACATATAAAAATAAAGATAATTGTCAAAGTAATGTTACTTTTACATCTTTTTTTGATAAATTTCATCACATAGTGGGTGAAACGACTCAGGAGAAGTATATAAAATCATTAAAAAATTTTGTAAATCCTGATTATTTAAAACTTGAAGGTGTCCAAAACGGTATAGAAGTATTTGACGGGTTGTCTGCAAGACAAATCTTATCTAATTTACGGGATCTGTTGTATATCCCTATTGTAAGAGGATGTCATAACAATTGTACTCATTGTTATCTGAGTGCGCAGCCTCATGTTGTAAGGGCATCTTTTGAGGATTTTAAATCATTTATAGATGGTCATAGAGAGTTAAATAAACGTTTACAAGTTGATTTTGCAAAAAAAAAGTTGAATAGAAATGAATATGTCGGTTTATTCTATGATTCAGACGGTTCTGATTTGTTTTTGAGAGATAAACATGGTAATATTCATGAATTTCCGGAATTAAACAGAATGCAATATTCAGTTACCGGTGTTCCGGGGTTGTTTGATACAGCTGGGTGGAATGTCAGAAATAAATCCATACAAGAGAGAATGGAAAGATTTGTTCAATATTATTCCGATAAGGAAAATTATTCAACAGAAATCCATGCTATAAATATTTCAGTTAATCCATTTCACAGAATTTATGCAAAATCGTTGGAGTTTGGCAAAACTGGAGAGATTGAAAAATCAAAAAAATTGAGACAAATATATGTAGAAAGAATGTCTAATGCGTTGTTTACGTTTTCTCCGCTTTTCAAAAACGATAGGGCTCATATACTAGCAAGGAGTTTCCCGGATTCTCAGAAAGGCGAAATGTTTGACGGAGTAAGAAAATCAGATTACAAAAAACTTGTATCTGAAATTTATTCTGATTTTAAAAAGAAATTATTTCAGGATTATACAGGACAGCAAAAGTACGTTAAATCCAATTTAGATTTATTGTTAATTGATGATGCTGTGCGTCGAGGCCTTTTGCATTGTGATACTCATTTAGAACATCTTGGACGATTGCTGGATTCTTTTAAAGATTTACTAGTATCTTTTGAAATGCTTGATAGTAACGTATTATCAAATATTAGTGATAACAAGTTTATGTCTTTTATCAAACGGAGTACTTTCTCTATGATAGATATAAACGGTCGTGTTTACAGAACAAATGCTTTTAATTCGTATAAAACCGATACATGCTTAAACTATAAAGATATGAAAAATTTTGAAATGGATTTTTTGCCTAAGCCTGATAAAAAAGTTATAAAATATAAATAGTTCTTGATATTTTTAATAAAATGCATTAAAGTATATATCGGTAGCAGGTTATGGCTAAATATTTTTATACAGCATTAAAAGATAATAAAGACCTTGTAAAAGGAGAGATAGAAGCTCGTAATGCACGTGAAGCAAGAGAAAAAATTCGTGAACTGGGCTTTTTACCCACCAAGGTATATAGTGAAGATGCTGAATTTAAAGATGAAACAATCTCGTTAACTACTACAGAAAATTCAAGGATATCATATTTGAGTTTACAGGAAAAAATAATGTTTACTTCCGAACTTGAAGTAATGCTTTCTGCAGGTATTCCTATTATAGAGGCCTTGACTACTATCGAAAATAATAGTCCTAAATACAAATTAAAAATTATATGCGCAGATATTAAAAATGGAATATTATCAGGTATGACATTTGCTCAGGCGCTTACAAGTCTGTACGGAAAGGTTTTCGGCGCTATCTATACAGGATTAGTAAAAACAGGTGAAGATTCAGGGGAGCTTGAGGCTACTCTTAGACGTATGCTTGTCTTGCTAAAAAAACAGGAAAGAATTAAAGGAAAAATAATAAGTGCATCTATTTATCCTTCTGTTTTACTTTTGTTAATGCTTGGTGTTCTTATTCTTTTTTCAAAAGTAATTTTTCCTGCATTTTATGGTGTTATACAAATGGGCGGAGGAAGTGTTCCGTTTTTGGCTCAAATGTTGATTGATTGTTGTAATTTTGTCAATAACTTCTGGTGGCTGCTAATAATGTTTATAGCAGGAGCATGCGGTTTTCTGGTATCTTTATTTAAGCAGTATCAATTTAAAAGAAAATGGGATGAATTTATTTTAAAAGTCCCTGTTATATGTGATTTTATCAGGTATATAAACTTATCAAATTTTTTGACTGTGCTGCATATATCTTATGATGCAGGTTTGCCGCTGATGTCAGGACTTGAGCTTTCTAATAAAACTGTCGGGAATAATATTATAAGAAGGCAGGTTACAAATTCCGTAAATTTTGTCAAGCAGGGAAAAACACTTACAGAATCTTTTGAACGAACCGGAGTTTTACCGGGAGCGTTAATGACCATGATTGCTGCCGGTGAAAAATCCGGAACATTAGGAAAAATGTTTCATGATGCAGCAGATGTTATGGATAAAAAAGTAGATATGGCATTAGAAGCTTTGACAAAACTTTTTGAACCTGTGGTAATTGTGATAATGGGCGGTTTTGTCTTATTTATTGCCATTGCATTTTATCAGTTGTATGCAGGAATGCTCGGATCATTGTTTTAACATGTCATCCTGAACTTGTTTCTGGATCTTACAGTATTATTAAAAAATTAATTTCGGTTAAACCACTTCATTATTTTGTCAATAAATCCTTCTTCTTCCTGCATTTCAGTATTATTAAGCTTTTCAAGTTTGTGTTGTACTTTTGAGTAATCAGGATTGCCTTTGCCGATTTCAAGATATTTTTCGTAACATTCAACAGCAGCAGGTTTATTGCGTAGTTTTTCATAAGTTTCGGCTAGTTTTTTGACATTTGCGGCATTTCGTTTGTCAAGATGATAAAGCTTTAAAAGATAGTCAGCTTCTGCTTTATAATCTCCGATACTTTCTCTGAATTCTGCCAGTTTTTGTAATGATTTTTTGTCGTTTTCATCAAGTTTTGAAATTTTTTCATAAAATTCCATTGCGTGGTTTCTGTCGCCGGATTCTTCCAATAACATTGCAAGAGTGTTTAAAAGCTCAATATCGTCATTTTTGATTTGATATGCATTTAGATATTCGTTAATTGCAATATCTTTATTGCCTCTGACCAAATTATATTTACCCCAGTTAATATGTGCGTTGTAATCGTCATTTTTTTCTTCATAAATAAGCGCTCTCATCTGGTATGTAAGAGGAGAATTTTTTTCTGCTTTGTCAAATTCTTCAACGCATTCAAGTGCTTTGTCAAATTCACTGTTCATATAATAGTACTGCGCTTTTAGTGAATAAAATTGCGGAATATGGTTATATTGTCCTTCCATTTGCTTTAATTTATCAAAAGCTTCTTGTTTTTTATCCATATCAAGGAGGCATTTTACTTTTGTTAATTCATCGGAAGTTACTTCTAGTGCCTTTTCCGGATTTCCATTTTTGAGATATAAATCAGCAAGGGATTCTTTTATATCTGTTGTATCAAATCCTGATTTTCGTGCTCTTTCCAGAACTTCTATAGCGCTCGGAACGGCATTCTCTTTAATGTATAAATTTGATAATCTTATAAATACTTCTTGATGTGTTCCCTCATGATCAATGACTTTTAAATATTCATCTATTGCTTTAAGGTTGTTGCCTGCTTGTTCGTATAGTGTTCCAAGAACAAATCTTGCAGAAAGCATTTCTTTATCCTCATTAGCAGAATTTATAGCTTTTTTGTAATCATTAATTGCATGTTCAAGTTTATGTTCAACTGTGTGCATGTTGCCGCGATAAATGTAATATTTATATTTGTCGGTTGTAACATAAATATCCATTAACTGTTCGTAAGCCAGAATGTTTGTTGCATCTGCTTCAAGTATTTTTGAGTAATATTCAGCAGCCTGTTCTTTGTTGTCCAGAAGCATAGAAAGATGCCCTAATCGCTCGAGAAGGCTTAAATCTTTTGGATTTCTGTTATACAGTTTTTGATATTCTTCAAAAGCCTGTGTATACTGTTCATTTTCTTCAAACTGTTCTGCTGTTTGTAAACTCATTTGATACTCCTTATTGTCTTATATATTTATTATTATATCTAAAAAATAAAATATATAAATAATTCTGTTATACATGGAATAATTTAAAAAGAATGTTAATTGTAAAAATATTACTCTCACGCTTGAGAAAAATCCAAAATTATGTTAAAATAAAAAAGTAGTATAAAAAAAGAAAGGAATGATGTATGAAGAGATTTATTATGCCTGAAACACGCGGGGGGGGGGCGATTCTGAGCTAACAAGAGACCATGAAGCCCAGAGGTCAAGAAGTCAAGTAAGTTTACAAAAAGTCATCCCGAACTTGTTTCGGGATCTCGTAATTAGATGCGAAGATGCAAAGAGGTATAGAGGCGGGGTCTTTAACGTAAAAAAATATTTTCCTCTCCTGGGAGAGGGATTAAGGGAGAGGGTAAATAAAGCCGCTTTTACGTTGTCAGAGGTCTTAATTACTCTTGGTGTCATCGGTGTTGTTGCGGCAATGACAATGCCGTCATTAATTGCTAATTATCAACGAACATTATGGTTAAATCAGCTAAAGAAAACTTATGCAACCTTGAATGAAGGTTTTCGTCAAATTATGGTCAATGATGGCTGCACTGATATGCTCTGCTCGGGTTTGGTTGCTGAATTTGATGCTGGTGTGCCAGCTGCTTTTCAATATGCAATTTATAATGATGAAAATCGTAATAAAATAATAACAACCTTTAAACTTTCAGATGTACAAACAGAGTCACTTTATAGCAATACGGATAGTAAATATAATTATTTTATAAGATATTTAAACGGAAAAGATGCCCATTTTAAGTATCCTATAGGAAGTAATAACAGTTTTATCGGTACAACACCTGATGGCGCATTTGTATCTTTTGGCAAAACAACCTTTTGGGGTTATCAATTTCCGATTCTTTATTTTGATACTAACGGCTTAAAAGGTCCGAATATATTTGGCCGAGATATTTTCATGGGTTTTTTAGTAAAACGTGGTACAGTTACTCCTTTGTATTCTCCTGCATATTATGAAGATGTTGATTACCCTAACTCAAATAAAGATTACCTTAGTGGGGTAAGATTATATTGTTCTGTCGACTCAAATTCATCAGCACCCGGTAAGAATTGTTTGGACAGAATTATTCTTGAAGGGTGGCAGATGAATTATTAAATAATCTAATTCTATAGAATTACTTCTTTAGGGTTAGATAAACTGCTTAAAAGTCACTCTGCGGGGTGGTGAAATTCCTCGCTAAAACAGTTATCATATATATGTAAGCTTGTTATATCCAGGCACTTTTTCGGGGTTGCGACAAGATTTTTCTTTTTGCGGTTTGGTTTAAAATATAGCAAGCTTATTCCCAAAAAAATTCTTAACAAACTTTTCATAAACAGACTCTATGTTTGATATGTAACTTGTCAGGCCTCCCGCTCGACAAGTTTTTTTTTATCTTTTTATGTTATTATTAAATTGTATTAATTAATATAGGAGTAGATATATAATGTTAAAAGAAGTAAGAGCAAGCCATATTCTCGTAAAAACTCAAGATGAAGCAAAAAAATTGTTAGATGAAATAAAAAATGGCAAGGCATTTGCAGATGCTGCGAAAGAAGTTTCACTCTGCCCTTCAGGTCGCGACGGCGGTGATTTAGGCTTTTTTAAACGCGGAGTCATGGTAAAACCGTTTGAAGATGCTGCATTTTCTTTAAAAGAAATCGGTGAAATTTCTGAACCTGTGCAAACACAATTCGGCTGGCATTTAATTCAATTAACAGGCATGATAGATGATTAGTGCTGTTCAAAATGTTAGAAAATTTATGAAGGAGCATGGAATTGAATACCTGCTCGTAAATTCCGCTAATAAATATTTGGAAGAATATACACCTTTGGAAGAAAATTCAAGGTATTTATTGACTGATTTTTCAGGTTCAACTGGAGATGCGCTTGTAACGCCAGAAACAATATATTTGTTTGTTGACGGAAGATATCACATACAGGCTGATTTAGAGGTTAATCAAGGTATTGTAACCGTTGTAAAACTTCAAACCGGTCAGACGTTTTTGGATGAGTTAATCAAAAAAATTCCTGAAGATGAAACTCTCGGGATTTTTTCAAAGAAAAATTCGCAAAAACGTGTTGAATATCTTGTAAACAAAGGTGTTAAACTCAAATATTTTGACAATGATTTTATTTCAAAAGATGCTGTTTCTGACACTGCAAACGTTGTAAATGTAGACGGTGCCCCGGTTGAAGAAAAAATTAAAAATATAAATTATGACGGTGCGGTTTTAATCACAAATTCAGAAGAAGTTTCTTATTTATTCAACCTGCGCGATTTTTCAAAAAATTATTCGAGTAAAATCCGCGGGAAAGCTGTAATTTTGGCAGGCAGAGCACGTTTACTGGACGATATTGATGATTTTGTCCAAAGTTATCAGGGAAATATTTTTGTTGATAAATCATCAATCAATGCTTATGATTATAATTTAATCGGAGAGAGAGTAAAAATTCTTGATGACAGTCCGATAAAGTTAATGAAATCTGTTAAGACGGATGAGGAAATTGAACATTACAAAGAAGCTTTCAAACGTACTGATCTGGCAGTCAAAGCAATAAGAGATTATATAGAAAATAACGACAATATTTCAGAATTTGATATCGCACAGCAGCTTGAAAAAGAATTTAAACGCTTTGGTGCAAAGAGTTTAAGCTTTAAATCAATTGTTGCGAAAGATAAAAATTCGGCTCTGGCTCATTATTCAAAATGTTCTAAAGATGAAATTTTAAAAGACGGCAGCCTTGTTTTGATTGACTGCGGAGCATATTATGAACAGGGGCTTGCAACTGATATCACAAGAGTGTTTGTTAAAGGGGAACCGTCAGAACTTCAAAAACGAGTTTATACAACAGTTTTGAAGATGTTTTTGAATGCATTTAAGATGCAAGGAGGCGAAGATGCAAAGAGGCAAAGTCCTTTACGTGGATTTAGTATCGACGCTGTTGCAAGAAAAATTTATTCTCAAAATGAAATAGAAGGCTTTGTTTTTAACCACGGGCTCGGACATGGAATAGGTATAAGCGTTCACGAATATCCGCCGAATTTAAGCAAAAACGAGATGGCAAAAGTCGAAATTAAAGATAATATGTGTTTTACAATTGAACCTGGTCTTTATAATGAAAATCATTTTGGTGTAAGACTTGAAAATTCATGTTATATGAAAGACGGAAAAATTCATTCTTTTGTACACATGAATTATGAGAAAAAACTGATTGACTTCTCCCTTTTGACGGAGCAGGAAAAAGATTGGCTCAAAGAATTTGAGGTTTTATAAATGCAGGAAATTACAAGCGTAAATAACAATCTGGTAAAAGAAACAGTAAAACTTCAGCAAAAAAAATACCGTGATAAAGAGAACAAATTTCTCCTTGAGGGCTTTAAATGTATTGAAGAGGCTTTTAATGCGGGAATTGAGATTGCATACGTATTTGTGTCTGATGTAAAAAAATACGCATTTCTTGCAGATAAGGCTATTTTTACAACCGAACCTGTTTTGAAGAAGATTTCTACAACTGATACTCCGCCTGATGCTGTTGCTGTTGCTTTCAAAAAGAATTATGCAATTAATGATTTGAATGGCGCCCAAAAAGTTGTTTTGCTTGAAAATATTAAAGATATGGGAAATCTCGGTACTATTTTGAGAACATCAACGGCGTTTGGAGCCGATGCGGTCATTTTGTACGGCAGAGAATGTGCTGATATTTATAACCCCAAATGCGTCCGTTCATCTGTAGGAAATTTATGGAAAATCCCAGTTGTTTATATTGAAGATTTTAAAGAGCTTCAATTTGCTTTTGGTGATTATGAACGTGTTGCAACTCTGCCCAGAGCAAAAGAATTTTTGAAAAATTTCAGCGTTAATAAACCTGTTGTTGTGATGTTTGGCTCCGAAGCTGACGGGCTTTCAGACGAACTCATTAATTTTTCAACACAAGAGATTAAAATCGAAATGGCATCCAATGTTGAGTCGTTGAATCTATCTGTTTCATGCGCTGTAGTGTTGTACAAATTATTTTTATAGTAAAATTATTGTATGGATATTTTGGAAGTTAAAAATCTTTGGAGTGAAGTTAAAAATAATTTGAAGGAAAACGTTCCTGCTCCTGCTTTCAATATGTGGATGGATGCGTTGGAACCGGCAGATTTTGATGGAAATATATTTTCGCTTCTGACTGTTCATTCTCTTGCTCCTCAGGTTATCAAGGCTAATTATGACAGTCAAATTTTAGAAGCTTTGAAAAAAGTCACGGGTAAAAGTGTAGGTTATCAAATTACGTTTGACTCTGAACTTGCAGATAAATACCAGAAGGAAAAGAAAAAAGAACTTCAAAAAACAAAACGGGCTCTGCCGGAAACTGAAGAGTCAAAGATTCTGGATAATCTTGCACAGATGCAATCTTCTGCAAACTTGAATTTGAAATATAAATTTTCAAATTTTGTTGTAGGTGAAAACAGCCGTTTTGCTCACGCAGCAGCTTTTGCAGTAGCACAAAATCCTGCAAAAAAATACAATCCTTTGTTTATTTACGGCGCATCAGGACTTGGAAAAACTCACCTTATGCAGGCTATAGGGCATTACATTATTTTTAATAAGCCGAAATTAAAAGTTAAGTACATTAAAACAGAAGAATATGTTAATGAATTGATAAAAAATATACAATGCGGAGGCAATGACAGAAACGCCCGTATGGACAAGTTCCGTCAGAAATACAGAAATGTCGATGTTCTTTTGATTGATGATATTCAGTTTTTGGAAAGCAAAACATACACTATGGAAGAAATATTCCATACCTTTGACAGTCTGCACAACAAAAACAAACAGATAGTTATTACTTCTGACAGGCTGCCCAAAGATATTCCGACACTTCCTGACAGATTAAGGACACGTTTTGAGATGGGGTTGATGGTCGATATTACGCCGCCGGATTTTGAAACCCGAGTTGCAATATTGAAAAATCTTGCCGAACAGGCAAATGTTAATGCTGATTTTGATGTTTTCGAATATATTGCAAAGAATTTTGTTAATAACGTAAGAGAACTAGAAGGCGCATTTAATAAGGTAAGTGCCTATGCTGATATTGAAAAAACAGAACTCACCCTAGCTTTTGCAAAAAAAGTTTTGAACTGTGAGGCAATGCGTGAGGAACTTACTATTGAAAAAGTAGCCCGTGCTGTTGGTGAATATTATGGTGTTTCATTGAATGACTTTTTAAGCGCCGCCAGAAATCAAAGAGTATCTTCTGCACGCCATGTGGCTGTTTATATGGCACGTGAGCTTACGCAAAAGAGTTTTGAAAATATCGCGGAATTTTTCAAGAAAAAACATACAACAATGCTTTACTCTTATGAAAAAATCAGGGATGAAATCAGAACAAATAAGGAACTTGAAAATGCTGTCTACACAATAAGGCGAAGTTTGGAAAAATAAAGCTGTCATGCTGAACTTGTTTCAGCATCTCACAAATGCTAACTTACACATATCCTTTATTACAATAGATAGAAAGAAAAATATTATGTATGATTATATAAAAGGAATATTAACAAACAAGACAAATTCATCAAAGGGAACTTATGTAACTGTTGAAACTTCAGGGATAGGCTATCTTTTAGAGGTTACGACAAGAGATTTTTCTCAAATGCCTGCCGGTGATATAAAAATTTATACAGTTCTTTTGCACAGAGAGGATAAAATGAGTCTTTGCGGATTTCTCCATAAAGAGGACAGGGATATATTTAATATTCTTACATCAGTTTCCGGCGTTGGAGCGAAAATGGCTTTAACATTACTTGATGAGTTTGACTCTTCAGAGCTTATCGGTTTTGTAATTGAGGGTAATTACAAAGAACTTACCCGTGCAAAGGGTGTCGGTCCCAAACTGGCACAGAAAATTATTCTGGAATTAAAAGACAAATTAATGAATTATCAAACAAAAGAACCTATAAAAATTACATCAATAACGCCTTCAAAAATTGATAACAAAGCTGTTGAAGATGCGCAGATGGTTCTTGTGTCTTTGGGTTATGAAAGAAAAGAAATTCAGGATGCTATATCAAAAGCAGTTGCCCTATTAAATGAAAAAGCAACTGCTGAAGAAATTTTGAAAGAATCATTAAAGATTTTGTCTGTGTAATTTTTTGTCTAAAGTAACAGAGCGATAAATGCCGCAGCTACCATTGCAGGACCGAATGGCATGTATGTTCTGTTCTCAGGATGTTCTCTCAAACCTTTGAATATTAACACACAAGAAATTATTCCGAGAATTGCCAGAATTATTGCTCCAATAGTGTACATAGCAATATCTTCAACGGTTATTACTCTGAAATGTTGTAAGGAGTAAAATACAATGGCGAATAAAACAAAAATTCCGAAAGAAATAAGAGTTTTCCAGTCTTTGTTTTTTACAAGTCCTTTAATAAATATCGGCAAAAATATAATAACCTGTATAACAACTGCAAGAGCCAGAACAACAAGTAAAGTTCTCCACCCAAAAAGTGCTCCGAGACCTGCCGCAATAAATGTATCACCTTCACCGAATGCCCTTGTTCCTGCCAGAAGATAACCCGCTCTTGCACAAACTTCAAGAATTAATGCACCGGCAATTATACCGAAAATTGACATTGTAACAGGGTTATTCAGTAATATGTATTTAGTAAATTCTAAAGGAGTTCCTGCCTGATGTATTTGCGTCATAGCCATAGCTGTTACAATGATTGCATATACTAAGCCGACTCCAATGAGTATGTAAGTGTGTAAATCATAAACAACTTTTTCTTTAATATCCGTTCCAGCAATCACTATCATCAAAGATGCTGCTGTCCAAGCAAATACAGTATCTAAACTGACTCCGAATTTCATAAATAATAATGTAAATACTATACCTGTAAAAAGTTCAACTATAGGATATTGTATGCTTATATGTTCTTTGCAAAAAGCACATTTCCCTTTCAAAAATATATAAGAAAGAACCGGTATATTATGCCACCATTTTAAAGGCGTTTGACATTTGGGACATTTTGAAGCAGGAAACACTATAGATTCCTCTGACAGAGTTCTTAAAATTACAACATTTAAAAAACTACCTATACACAAGCCTGTTATAAATACGAGTGCTAAAATTACTATTAGTGCGCCCATTTTATGTCTCCTTTAATTTTCATCTTTTAGTTTAATAATTTCATACATTTTACTTAAAGCTTTTTTTAACCTTCTTGAAACCTGCATTTGAGAAATATGTATTCTTTCCGAAATTTCACGCTGGTTAAGATCTTGATAATAACTCATTTCAATTATTTGCTGCAAGTCTGGAGGCAGTTTTTTTATTGCCGCAGCAAGCATAATTTTATCTTCATAAGAATTCATAAATTCTTGATAGTCGCCGGACGGGATTTTGTCTATCAATGTAATATCATCGTCATCGGTTGTAGAAAGAGCTTGATCCAATGAGAGAGTACTTTTGCAGAGTTCAATTTCCATAACTTCATGAATTTTACTTACAGGAATGCCTACAACGTCGGCAATCTGATCTTCAGTCGGTTCTTCTAGTCCCTTTTCTTTCAGCAGTTTAACTGCAGAACTTATTTTAAAAACAAGCTCTTGCAATTCTCTTGGAGCTTTAATAATAGAGGCTTTATCTCTTAAATAATGTTTTATTTCTCCTCTTATAAAATATGATGCATAAGTTTTAAATCTTGTATTTTTATCAGGATCAAAAAAATCAATGGCTTTAATCAATCCGATACAACCAACTTGAACAAGATCCTCATTTGGAATACCTGATTGCGCCGAAATATTTCCTGCAATTTTTTTTACAAGAATCATTCCGTTTTCGACAATATTGATATGCAGCATTCTTTTCTTTTTTTCATCTTTACAGTCTTTATAAGCAAGAATCTGCAAATCTAAGTCATCTGATTGTTTTTCTTTGCTCTCCAACAAAATTATCTCCATTAATCTTCTGATATTATAGCATAATTTTTTTAATTATGAAATCATTAAATTTATGTAATATTTTAAGGCATGTACTATTTTTGTGATACCATATAAAAATAACGGAGAAGAGAAAATGATTACAATTAAAGATGTAGAACATGTTGCGAAATTAGCAAGATTAGAATTAACAGAAGATGAAAAACAATTGTATACAAAGCAGCTGGGTGATGTATTAAAGTATGTTGATCAAATGAATGAAGTTGATACAACAAATGTAAAACCTATGTGTCAGGTTATAGATTTTTATAACGTAATGCGTGAAGATAAAGTTGTTCAGGAAATAAGCAAAGAAGACTTAATGGCAAATGCTCCTGAAGAAGAAAACGGCTTCTTTAAGGTGCCGAAAATTAATTAAAGTGGTAACTTTATAAAGCGAAACAGCAAGGGGTTAAGATTCTGAAACGAGTTCAGAATGACAGTTTCTGTATTGTTGGAAAGGGATAAAAAATGACAAAATATATTTTTATAACAGGTGGTGTTGTAAGTTCTTTAGGAAAAGGTATAATCGCTGCTTCTTTAGGTAAATTGTTAAGATCAAGAGGGTTTTCTGTAATTAACCAAAAATTTGATCCTTATATAAATGTCGACCCCGGTACTATGAGTCCTTTTCAGCATGGAGAAGTTTTTGTAACAGATGACGGAGCAGAAACTGACCTTGATTTAGGACATTATGAAAGGTTTACGGATACGGCTCTCGGTAAATTCAATAATGTTACCTCAGGCAGTGTTTATCAAACGGTTATCGAAAAAGAACGCAGGGGAGATTATCTTGGAGCAACGGTGCAGGTTATTCCGCATATCACAAATGAGATTAAATCAAGAATTATGGGGGCAACAAAACAGTTTAAACCTGATTTTCAACTTATAGAAATCGGCGGAACAATCGGTGACATTGAAAGTTTACCGTTTATTGAAGCTATAAGACAGTTTAAAACCGAAGTGGGTATAGGTAATGCAATTTCTGTTCATACAACATTGCTTCCTTATCTTCCGACATCTGGTGAATTGAAAACAAAACCGTCGCAGCACAGTGTTCAGGTTCTGAGAAGTTACGGTATTCAGCCGGAAATTCTTGTATGCCGTACAACAAAACCTATCCCGAAAACAGAAAAAGAAAAACTTGCTCTTTTCTGCTCGGTGCCTAAAGAAGCCGTTATTGAATGCCGCGATATGAAAAGCATTTATGAAGTTCCTCTGGCTCTTGAAGAACAGAATATGGCAGCTGTAATTCTTGATATGCTGCGGGTAGATAACAGAAAAGCTGATTTAAAGGGCTGGGAAAAACTTGTTGAAAGAATCAAAAATCCCAAAGGGTCAGTAAAAGTTGCTATAGCAGGTAAATACACAAAACTTTCCGATGCGTATATTTCTGTGGTTGAATCGTTGAAGCACGCAGGTTATGCAGATGATGTTAAAGTGGAAATTAAATGGATAAATTCTGAAGACTGCCTTGATTATTCTTCTTGTAAAGAACTAATGAAAGATGTTCAGGCTGTTGTTGTTCCCGGCGGATTTGGCGTGAGAGGTATTGAAGGTAAATTGAATGTTATCCGCTATGCAAGAGAACACAATGTGCCGTTTTTGGGACTTTGTTTGGGGATGCAGTGTGCAGTAATTGAATATGCGCGTAATGTCGTAGGTATTAAAGATGCAAATTCAAAAGAGTTCGATGAAAATTCTCAAAATCCCGTTATAGATTTGATGCTTGAACAGAAAAATGTTCACGGGTATGGCGGAACAATGCGTCTTGGAGCTTACGATTGTATATTGAAAAAAGGTTCTAAAGCTGCAAAAGCTTATGGTAAAGAAAAAATTTCAGAGCGGCACAGACACAGATATGAGGTTAATAACGAGTATCTCAGGCAGATTGAAGATGCAGGGCTGGTATTTTCCGGCATGTCTCCTGACGGAATGCTTGCGGAAGTCGTTGAACTCCCAAAACTTGATTGGTTTGTAGCCTGCCAGTTCCATCCTGAATTTAAGTCGAGACCTGAAAAGCCGCATCCGTTATTTAAAGGATTAATAGATGCAGTAGTTAAAAAATTGTAGATAAATTCTTCGGCAAGTTCCATATTTTATTTATATATATCTGTAAGGCTTTTAAATCCATTTTCGTCAATAGAATCATAAAGACATCCTGCGATTGTACTGCTAAAGAAATAAGCATCACTATTTTCTTTCCGCATGATCATGAAGCTGAATAGATCATAACCGGGTTTATTTGGTCCCTTTAGACCATTTATATCAACAAAAAACAAAGGATAATTTATTCCGTCAGTATATGGAAATATAATTGTTCCATCAGCTAAAACATATTGCTTGCTTTGTAATGATAGGGAGGTTGAGCATCCGCCTGTGTAGGTTATACCAGAATAATTAGTATTGCACTCTGTATTGTTTTCACATATTTTTGTTACTTTTAATTCTTTTGTGAATGCCTCATAAAAAGACGGGCAATTTGTTAATACTTTATCTCCACTATTATCCGCATTATAATAACAGCTAATGTCACCACCATTGTCAAAACTTGTTTTTAATAATGCTTGTTGATATGTTGAGTATGCTTTTTTAAATTGATTTTTTAGAACGGTTTTCTGGTAATTTGCAGTTAGAACAGGCATGGTCATTGCTGCCACTATACCGATTACGCCAAGAGTGATGAGAACTTCCGCCAAAGTAAAAGCTGCTTTGCGTCTAAAATCGTCACCCATCCTCTTATTCTTCCCTAATAATGGAAGGAAGATATTAAAACAAAAATAATCTCTAAAATCTCTGAAAAATGTGATTACGTTTAACTTTTCGGGGGGGGGGCAATCCTGAAAGCATCTTCTCTATTCATTTTCAAACTCCTTTTCTTCTTAACTAAATTCATTATTTACGATTTTTCAGGATTTGTCAAGATTAATTCGCCAGGGATTTATATCGCAGTTTACACTAAATTAAAAAATCCCGTTAATAATTATTTACATTGACATACAGAAACTAATCTTCATCTTTAAAATAATACAGTTTCTCAACAGCTTTGGCAAAATCAGACAGAGTATCATCTCTGTTAATACTTATTTCTTCAGAAAAATCTTTTACTTCGTCTTTGTAAAATTCTGCAAATCTCTCTCTAAAAGAATAACTATCTGAACATTCTTGTCGTATTTCAAAATATGTATCTATCGTTTTAATAATGGCTTTCTTATTTTTGGCACTTTTACTACAGTTATATTTATTATCTTTCCCTATCCTTTTAAAACCACATCTTTTCACAATGAAATACTCTGTAGCCGCCGCTACAAAGACACGTTTCTGCTTTATAGTTTCAGTGTCATAGTGTAAGCCGTATAACGTGAATATATCCTGATATAAATCTTCGCATTTGGGGTGTGTAGCAATAGCTTCCGTTATAAACTCACAGCATGTTTTAATAATACCTCTCTTGATTTCAATTATATTTCTAGTATATCCCAAGTAGAATTTCCTTCCTTGTTATCCTTGTATTTGTAAGGTTTTGCAATAACCAAATAAGTGCATCTATTGGTTCCATTTTTCTTGTATTATACCTGAAAGTTGTTTCATTTGCATAATTTTGCGTATGCTTTTTAGAAACATGTATATATGTTTCTATTGTTCTGCTAAGTGTAGCCCAAACACTTTCTATTGTATTTGTATGTACATTTTTATCATCTTTACTCACATAATTTCCTTTACTATGAACGACATTAGCCTGATTATAAAGATGAGGAACCTTTTGGTAACTTGGATTGTCGTCACTATACAAGGTTGAACCGTGTTCAACATGTCTGAGAATGCCGGCAATTAAAGTACTATCTGTCTTATCAGGAATTAAGCAGATAACAGCATCTCCACCGCGTTCTACAAATCCTTGTAACAGAGTTTTATTTTGGAATATACCCTTTTCTCTTGCTTCCAATTTTTTATTATAGTGCATATTTTTCAGAGAACCGCCTGCATGAAACTCATCAACTTCAACTGTCCCTTTAAGTTTTTGGAAATTTTCTTTCTCCATACATTTTCTTATTTTCTGTAGCATATACCAGGCTGCACTTTGGGTGATATTTAGCCTTTTTGCAAGCTCAGTAGATGCTATGCCCTTTCTGGAGACTTGCTCTTCATATATTGCTACAAACCAGTATCTAAGCGATATCTTAGTATTTTCAAATATAGTTCCAGTAAGGATATTAAAATATTTATTCGTGTTTTTGCACTTATAGCGACCATTCTTACACTTGTATACTTTTGACGTATAGTCAAATGGACTTACGGGAACATCTTCCCAGATTAATTCTTCTAAAAATTTTATACAGTCCTTATTCGTTTTAAGAACGTCCAGCATGTCAAATATAGTTTTAAATTGTTTTATTAATGCTTCGCCTATTTTCATATATATGTAAAGTTGATGTACTTAACAAAATTGCTTCAGTAGAAACTTGTTAAGCCTAACTATACTCCTTTCTTATTTTTCCTATGCAAGTCTGGTTAATATTTTTAAAGTTTTGTAAAATTTTGTAAACTTCCTTCTTCCTTCAGATTACTCATATTCTCCAAAAAACAGACTTTAATATACACGATGAGTTCATCAACTTTATTATTTATAAATATTGTTATGTATAACAACATCTTTATTTTCTTTAACTAAAGTATTTGCTGTTATATTTTTCTTTGAATTGGATAAACGAAACGGGGGAGAAAGATTATATGGCACTTTCAGACACTTTTACGACTTTAGGTAATACAATTATAAATCTTGTCAATTCAAGGACAGAACATAAACAAAACCAGTTAGTTGCAGGAGACGGTATACAAATCACTGAAAATACTGCTGAAAAGAATGCTGATATTTTTATTCATCCTGATATTGAAGCAGCTTTTCAGAGTGTTGTTGATGAGTTGAATGGAGAAGCTGGAGTATTACCTGAAAATTACCCTGTAATATTGTTAGAAGATATTGCTGACGGGAGTGTGACCTCACCTGAAGAACCTTTTATTGTTAGTACGAATTTGACTAGAATAGAAGAACCCTATTATGCTTCCAATCTCTTATCCAATAATACGAACTTAGTTTCAGTAAATTTAAGCAAGTTAACATATAGTAATGCGAATGGATTACAAGAGACGTTTTCTGGATGTACTAATTTAACTTCTGTTGATTTAAGTGGCTTGGAGCGGGCAGAGGAACAAGTATTAATGGATGCATTCCGCGGATGTATTAGTTTAACATCCGTTAATTTAAGTAATTTACGAGATATTGATTCGAGGGCGTGTTTAATGTCCTGTTTTCAAGATTGTACGAGTTTAAAAACACTTTCTTTCCCTTCATTAGATGCGAGAACAATTTATCAAGGACACCAGCAATTCGACTTTATGCTTGACGGATGTACTGATGTTGAAGTACATTTTCCGCGTGATATTGAAGACATGGTGAACATATCAGGTATACTTGAGGACATAGGGGGTACAAATATAACCCCAGTATTTGATTTACCTGCTGTTGGAGTTTTACTTAATTTTATATTTGAAGATGATAATGGTAAATTTGTTGCGGTAGGTATGATGGGGGCACTAGGGTTATTCTCGCAATCAGTTCCCCCTGAAAAAATAACATATTATTCTTGTTCAGATTTGGTTAATGGCTTTGTCTTACTTGGAACAACCACAACAGGCACTATTGGAACTACTGTTAACATTACTCCAGACTTCACACAGGAAGGATACACCATTACATTAAATGTTGGAACCTCTGGGGCTACGGCATATGGATATATAGTTGATAATGATAATCTGAGCGAAGCTCAACAAATGGGACAATTAATGTTTGTTGAAAAAACTCCGGGGGGTTACCAGGCAAAAGTTATAGGCGACCAGGGTGGTATGCGTTTTGTTTATCAGATAGCGGACGAAACAACAGGGGCAGAAGCTAGCAATGAAGATAATCCAATGGTTACTACTGGAGAGGATATAACCCTTGATGTTACATTAACTCAAGTAAACAGCGGAAGTTAACTTACTTATTCATCAGTCTGTTTGCTAATTTCAGGACATCATAATAATTTTGTAATTCTTTTTCTGATTTTGCAGAGTTTAATATTTTAAGGGATTTTCCATATAACGGAGATTGTATAATAGCATTCTCCGTTTGTGTTTCAGAATCTATATCCCGTAAGTTAAAGTTAAGAATATCTGAAAGTTTTTTCAGTGTATTATATGACGGTGTATGAACTCCGTTTTCAATTTTAGACAAATGTTTTGCATCAATGTTGGCAAGTTCAGCGACCTTTTCCTGCGTATAACCTTTTGACTTTCGTAATTCTTTTATCTTTTTACCTAGTTTATTTTCTGTGTTCATGACAACTAATATACACTATAAGGTTAACTTTTTTCAATTTGTAATGATTTGTAAAAGACATATAAATTAAATATTAAATCTTAAATTACACAAAGAAAATTTCTCTATCAACAAGATTTAGTATTCTGATAAATTTGCTTTACTTCATAATATGTTCTATAAATGCAATTATTTCATCTAATGTCTTTTGCTGACTATCCTTAGTTTTAAACTGATGTTCCCAAACCCTTAACAAATGCCATCCGTTCTGCTTATAGAAGTTATTTACTTCTTTATCACGTCTAATATTTCTTTCTATCTTATTATCCCAATATGCATTATTGCTCTTTGGTCTTATAAAGTGCAGAGGACACTTATGCCAGAAACAAGAATCTAAAAATATTGCTATTTTATACTTCTTGATTGCTATATCTGGCTTTCCTGGTAACTCTTTAACATTCTTTCTAAAACGTATACCTCTATGCCATAATCCTTTACAGACAATACTTTCCATTTTAGTATTCTTGCTTTTTATTGCCTGCATATTCTTTTTTCGCTGTTCTTTAGTCAGATTATCCATATAAGTATTGTAATACAATAATGGAAAGAAATGGAGTAAATTGTTAACATATCTATAGATTTTGCATTATATGTTTGTTTATGATATATTCGTATCAAGGAGAATGATAGGAATGCCGCTTTGTGTTGAAGAAGATAAAAAGCAGTCGAATAAAACGACGCTTACAATAAGGCTTGCTGAATTATTCTGTGGACCTGGAGGAATTGGTTTAGGTGCCTCTCTTGCTGATGTCCCTGGTATAAAGATTGAGCATGTATGGGCGACAGATTACGATAAAGACTCTTGTGAGACATACCAGAGTAATTTACACCCTAAAGCTATTATATGTGAGGATATAAGAAAACTAAACTTTGATAAATTATTGAAATATGGCGAGATAGATTGTCTTACTTTCGGTTTCCCTTGCAATGACTTTAGCACCGTTGGGGAGCAAAAAGGACTTCATGGGGCATTTGGGCGTTTATACGAATATTGCGTAAAGGCATTAAACACTTTCAAGCCTAAATATTTTGTTGCAGAAAATGTCAGTGGTCTAAGAAATGCAAATGATGGGAATGCATTAAATAAAATATTAGAAGCATTTAGAGAAACGGGCTATACGTTATATCCTAACCTATACCATTTTGAAGATTATGGCATTCCCCAAAAACGGCATAGGGTTATTATTGTTGGTATAAGGAATGACATAGATGTTGTATATAAAATACCATCAACTCATCCTTTTTCAAGTATTGACAATTCAGTTAGAACTGCCCTAAGTAACATTCCAACAAATGCAACGAACAATGAAATAACAGCACAGTCTGCTGTCGTTGTTGAAAGACTAAAACACATTAAAGAGGGTGAAAATGCTTTTACAGCAAATTTACCGCCTCATTTAAGACTGAATGTAAAAGGAGCCAAAATAAGCCAGATTTACAAACGATTAAAGGCGGATGAACCATCTTATACAATCACAGGAAGCGGCGGTGGCGGAACGCACGTTTACCACTACAAAGAAAACCGTGCTTTAACTAATAGAGAAAGAGCTCGATTACAAACATTTACAGATGATTACGTGTTTGCAGGGTCTAAAGAAAGTGTCAGAAAACAAATAGGCATGGCTGTACCTCCACGTGGAATTAAAGTTATATTTGAAGCTTTATTGAACTCGATTGCAGGTAATGACTATGAAACAATGGAGGCTAAGATTTAGTGCCTTCAATCATATTAAAAGAACATTTATTTGATGAAATATTAGTTAAGCCTGCAAGGGATTGTGATACATTGTGTATAGTTTCAGGATTTGCTACACCGTCTATGGTTGCTCACCACTTAGAAGCTGTACAGAAAAAGTATGATATTGACAATATGCGGCTAAAACTTATTATAGGAATGACTCCAAACGGAATATCTAAACCCCACCATGAAAACTTTATTAAATTAGTAAATGATAGGAATGGGTTGTTTGAATGCTCTTATATAAATTTGGACTCTTTCCCTATACACACAAAGTTATATACATGGTTAAAGAATGACGTGCCGACTCAAGCGTTTCTTGCTTCTGCAAACTATACATTAACAGGGTTTAAAAGACAGCAAGACGAGGTCGCTTGTTTGTGTAATCCATTGGAAGCTTATGATTATTACAATTCTAAAATCGGTAATTCAATATATTGTACTTGTGACGAAGCCGGTAATATGGCTGTAGAACCGCAAAGACAACAAAGACCTAGTTTACGGCAAAGTGAAGTACAAGATGAAACTGTAACTATTGATACGACAAATAGTGTAAAACTACCTTTGTTTTCGGTCAGAGATAATCGTGTTCCCGTCCATAGTGGATTAAATTGGGGACAAAGGGATGGGCGGGAACCTAATCAAGCCTATATTGGTATTCCAAGTAGCATAGCACGTTCTAAGTTCTTTCCACCACGAGGAGAGCAATTCTCTGTTTTAACAGAAGATGGTTTTCCTTTTATTTGCGTTGTTGCCCAACAAGGGGACAAAGCTATTCATACACCAAATAATAATAGTGAACTAGGTGAGTATTTCCGAAGAAAATTAGGAGTTCCTCTTGGAGCCCCGGTAACTCTGGAGGATTTAGATAGATACGGAAATAGATATGTAACATTTACCAAAATAGATGAGGAGGAATATTATATGGAATACCCGCCTAATTCGGTTAATCTTTGAACAATTTCTGTTTAGGTTTGTCTGTAGTAGTAAGCACATAACTTATTATTGTGGAAAAGTTGTCAATCAGATAATAGAAGTGCTTGGATTTTCTTTTTAGAAACAAATAAAAAGAGCAGTTTCACTGCTCTTTTTCTAACTTTTTTAATTCTTGTTTCCGCTATTTCACAATAAGTCTCGCCTCCTCAAACTTTTTCTGCATAGTCGGATTATTCTTTGTAAGTTTCTTTATAGTTA
>CALUVW010000021.1 GCA_944324315.1 Candidatus Gastranaerophilales bacterium
AAAGGTCTCCAATAAATCCTACAAATATTAAAGTTATCGGTGTCGGCGGCGGCGGCGGTAATGCTGTTAACAGAATGATTAAAGCAGGACTTTCAGGAGTAGAGTTCTGGCTTATGAATACTGATTTACAGGTTCTGGAATACGGTCAGACAAAAAACAGAATTCAACTGGGTGCTAAATCTACAAATGGTTTAGGTGCAGGCGGTGATCCTTCTGTTGGTGAAAAAGCCGCTGAAGAAGCTCAGCAGGAAATTACAGAAGCTTTAGACGGTGCAGATATGGTATTTATTACTGCCGGAATGGGCGGCGGTACAGGTACAGGAGCGGCTCCGGTTGTTGCAAAAATTGCAAAAGAACTTGGTATTTTGACAATTGCAGTTGTTACCAAACCTTTTACATGGGAAGGTAGAAAAAGACAAAATCAGGCTAATCAAGGTTTAGAAAAACTGAGAGAAGCTGTTGATGCCGTAATTGTTGTTCCTAACGACAAATTGTTACAGGTAGTTGACAGACAAGTTTCATTGACTGAATCATTTATCATTGTTGATGAAGTTCTTTTAAGAGGTGTTCAGGGTATTTCTGATATCATCACTGTTCCAGGACTTATTAACGTTGACTTTGCCGATGTTAAATGCGTTATGCAGGCTTCAGGTTCAGCTCTTATGGGTATTGGCCGCGGCCAAGGAGAAGGTAGAGCTGTTAAAGCTGCAGAAATTGCAATTAACTCGCAACTTCTTGAATCTTCAATTAACGGTGCAACCGGCGTAATTGTTAATATTACAGGCGGACCTGATATGACATTACATGAAATTTCTGATGCAGCTAATATTATCCATGATGCTGTTAATGACGACGCTACAGTTATTATCGGTACGGCTGTTAACGAAAATATTCAGGGTGAAATTCAAATTACTGTTATTGCTACAGGATTTGAAATTAATAATAAAAAAGAGGAAGTTAAAACGGATGTTAAACAGCTCAGTGCATCTGATTTCTTTGCAGGAACATTTAATTCCTCAAACAATTCTTCATTTTCACAACCTCAACAGACAGTAAGAAGAACTTCAATGCCGGAAGTTTCACCAAGTTTTACAAATATTGAAATTCCCGACTTTTTGAAAAAGTAGTTCGTTTGTGCTGTTTCGCTAGTTGGCGGATTGCATAAACTACGACAGTTATATAGATATCACACTAACAAAACTGGAATATGAAAAAGATAGAAGGAGAATCGATTTTTTAATCGGTTCTCCTTCTCTTTATAAAATAAAGAGTAAGAGTGATGTTTTAATTATTACGAAATGTAAAAATGTATTTAACATGGCTGAAACCCTTGATATAATCCTCATAGGATAGGATAGGATAGGATGGGTGAGCCTTCTAGCAATTTTTTTCTTCAAAAATTTTTATTAAAAGCATAGGGGATATTACAAATTACGAAAAAGAAAAGATGTAAACGAACGGTAAAATTAATTATTTGCCGATCGGATAAATCTGCCAAGATATAGATAATATTCGAGTTATTGTTTTCAGCTTAAGAAAAAACGAAAGGGGAAATTAAGATTATGGCAAGATGGCAAATTGAAACAAATGGGGATTATTACACAAGGTACAGAAATTATGAAACTTATTTAAGAGCAAATGCAGGTAAATTAGGTTTATCAGCTGAACAGGTTAACGAACAACTCGGTCGTTATGCACAAGGTTTACAACAAAAAATGCAGGTAGAACCTGGTAACATTCAAGTCGGTAGAGAAATTGCAAAAAATCCGCAGGCTTACGGTATTATGAATCCGAATGAAGTTACTCAAAAATTTGAAGATGCTCAAAAACAGCTTCAGAAACTAACTGCAGATTTGGGCGATGGAGCAACTTCAACAACATATTTTGGAACTCCCGAACAATTAAGAAGTGCTGCTTCATTAGGTAATATTGCACCTGATGTTACTTTTGAAAGTGAGTTTAAAAAATCACAGCTATACAAATCAGCAGGCGGGAATTCTGTTGATAAATTAGGGAAAAGAAAACAGGCACAGATTGCAGATGAAATTGAAAAATTAGCAAGATTAGCTAAAACACCAGAAGAAAGAAAACTTTTGGAAGAAAGAATTGCGAAATTTAGAGGCGATAATGATAAGGCTTTATTCAATAATGTTTTAAAAGAAAATATTAAAGTTGCGCCTGCTGAAACACAAGCAATACCGAAAACAAATACGCCTTCAACTCCAAAAACTTGGGCAAAATATCATGAAGCCCATGGTACTCAATATAAAGCTCCGGAAAAATTTGGTGGTATCGAAGCAGACAGAAGAGCTCAAGAAATTATTGCAAGAAATCAACAAAAAGCAGCCGCAGAAATTGTAACAAATACCATAGATGATGCCGCAGATGATGCTGCTAATATAGTTGACGATATAGCTGATGACGTCGCAAAAGATGCAAAACAGACAAAATCAACCGGATTCTTCTCAAAAGTTGGCAATGCAATGAAAGGTAAAAAAGGAAAAGTTGCATTAATAGCTGCAGGAGCCGCAGCATTGATTGGCGGAGGAATTGCCCTCTTTGGTGGTAAAAAAGACGAAAAAGTTCCTCAGCAGCAGCCGGGACTTCCTGCCCCAGGCCCAGTTGAACCGGAAACACCTGCAGCAACTCCAGCAAATCCAACAGATACAGTTTCTGCAGATACTGTACCGGAACAGCCTACACCGGTTGTAACACTACCGCAGCCGGAACCGGAGCCAGTAGTTGATCAAGAACCTGAATATGAAGAATATACAGTTAAGAAAGGTGATCATTTCTGGGGCTTGGCAAAACAAGAATTGATAGAAGCTCATAAAGATGATTCGAATTACAAACCAACAGACAAAGAAATCCTAGAATTAGCTGAACAAATAATGAAAGATAATAAATATGGATTTGATGACGATCACTGGTACCCTGATCCGATGTTGATGCCGGGCGATAAACTTAAACTTCGCAAAGTAGCTTAAATTTAACTAAATAATAAAAAGACCGCTTTTTAAAGCGGTCTTTTTGTTTGGTTTTATCTAAAGTTTTGCTTGGAAAGCGGCTGTGCTCCATCTTTAGTCCAGTTATTGCAAACTTTATGTGCAACCCCTGTTTGGTGGGTGGAGCGGCTACGCTTCCTAGTCTTTTGCGTGTCCGGCTGTACCGAGTACGTCACGCATTTTGTGCATAACCATTTCTTTAACAGCAGTTCTGCCCGGTCCCATATATTCTCTCGGGTCGAATTTTTCAGGATGTTCAACAAAGAATTCTCTGATTGTTGAAGTCATAGCTAATCTCAAGTCTGTGTCAATGTTGATTTTAGCAACGCCGTGTTTAGAAGCGTAGTTAAGCATTTCTTCAGGAACACCTTGAGCATCAGGCAATTGACCGCCGAATTTATTACATTTAGCAACGAATTCAGCCGGAACTGATGAAGATCCGTGAAGAACTAACGGATAATCATAGCCAACGATTTCATTAACTGCTTTTTTGATTTCAGCGAGTCTTTCAAAGTCTAATTTAGCTTCGCCTTTGAATTTGTAAGCGCCGTGAGAAGTTCCGATAGCAACAGCCAAGGAGTCGCAGCCTGTTTCTTTAACAAATCTAGCAGCTTCTTCAGGATCTGTGTATGTTGAATCTTTTGCATGAACTTTAACATCATCTTCAACACCTGCTAATTTTCCGAGTTCAGCTTCAACAGAAACGCCGTGTTTGTGAGCGTATTCAACAACTTCTTTAGTAACTCTGATATTTTCTTCAAGCGGGAATCTAGAACCGTCAATCATAACAGATGAAAATCCGCCGTCAATACAAGCTTTACAAATATCAAAATCAGCACCGTGGTCTAAGTGTAAAGCTATAGGTACTGTAGTAGTAGCAAGAGCAGCTTCAACCAATTTGATTAAGTAAGTTTGGTTAGCATATTTTCTTGCACCTGCAGAAACCTGTAAGATAATAGGTGATTGAGTTTCTTCTGCAGCTTCTGCAATACCCTGTAAAATTTCCATGTTGTTAACGTTGTAAGCACCGATAGCGTAACCGCCTGCGAGTGCTTTTTTGAACATTTCTCCTGTTCCAACTAATTTTCTTTCACTCATTTGAGTTCTCCTTCTTTTATACTATTTCCTGACATCTGTCAGATATTGTTTAAATTTCCAGTGTAGCTTAAACATTCTGTTTATGTACACATGTAAAGTACAACAAACAAAAAAACGACGCAAGTGTAAAGAATTATTAATATCGTATATACTATTTTACAAAACCTCAAATGACCGGCTATAATAAGCTTATAAGGGATTAATGAATAAATAAGCTAGCAAAAAAAATTTTGTGCTTGCCTTATAAAAAAAATAAAAAATATGGAAGTGTATTAACTAAAAGTCAGTGGGGTAAAAAATATGTCAGTAAAACCTGTTAGTTTAGTAAAGTTTGGTGTTAACAATCAATTAGGATTTGAAGGAAAAAAGAAAGATAAACAATTCTCAAACAGAATATCAATACCTGCCCGTGAACGTCTTGCGGTGCCATTGGCAGCTACTGTTTTAGCAATGAGTCCTATGAGCAGTTTACCAGCAAATTCTTCGGAAATGATTGATAATACTAATAATATTGAGGCGGTTGATAATATAAATGATAATAAAAATGAAAAAATTGTAGCTACTAAAGATTTTTATAAACGTACAGGAGAATATAATTGGAGGCGTCAGGTACAACTTATAAATACAAAAGGTACAGATGATGGTTTCGATAAAATTAATATACATACTTTCCCTATAGATGATCGTTTAATGTCTTATGAGGGAGACAAAGAAATAACTCAGTTAAATAATATAAATTTTGAGATTAAGTCAAGTGACGGATCTACAGCTAAAACATTTAATATTAAATCTGTATCGGAAGGATATCATTTTTCAAAACCCGGCGAACCTAATGAATTTGAAAGTTATCTGCCAAAAGATGTCATGGATTATGTGTATTCGGCTTTGACATCTGATGATTACAAAGGCAAAGATATTATTAAAAATTATAACAGAACTTTAAGAGTTGCTTTCCCTGCATATAAGTTGCAGAATGTCGCAGATTCTGCAATATATAGTGCTGTGCCTGAAAAATATTTCGGAAAACCTGCAGGCTCAAATGTTGTAGAGCTTAAAGGGGGTAAATATACTTTGAGATATTATTCAACAGATGACAATTTGGATAACGCAGAAGTTATGACTGTTCAAAAAGAAGGCTGTCCGGAATTGCGTCTCTGGTTTCTTGCTTCTATAGGTTGTGATATAAACAGAAAGACTCCTGATCCGAGAAAAATAAATTTAGTTATGACAGTTGTCGGTGATGCCAAGAATGATCCTTATTTTTATATAGACGAAGAGTTAACTAACTTATTGTATAATGTATATAAAAATCATGAAGGATTTAAAAATCTAGATGTTACTGTAGATGTTCTTGACAATCAAGTTTATGCAACAACTGCTAAAGGTGTGCTAATGCCTTATGATTTATATTAATAAAATATTGAAACTTAATGGTTACTGTGGCTAAAATATTAAAATTTAGTTTAGCATTTTTGTTATTAAAAATTAATGTTAACAAATGTAAAAATTTTATGGCTTATTGAAAATATAAAAATAAAGCTGTTTTTACATGTATAGTGTTATATTAAAAAGAGAGCTTAAATGTCATTAGATATAAATAATGAAATATTAATAAATAAAAATTTAACATCAGTAAGTACTACTTCTAATGTACAAAGAAATACTAATGATGTTTCTACTTCTGCAGAGCTTCAAAAATCTCTTTCAGGAACAGAAAATGCCAAAATTTTAAAACAACTTGATATAAGTGCTGAAGAGTATAAGTGTTTGTTAGAAAAATATCCTGATTTTAACAAATTAAATTTGGATGCCAAATTAGAATTGGTGAAAAATTTTAAAGTAGAGCAACAAGCTCAGACTAAAGCTGTTGATTTAGAAAATAATAATCAAGATGTTGAACAATTAACTACAACAGGTTTTAATAAAGCTGAATATAATAAGATGTCAGCAGATGAAAAGATTAATGCTTGTATAAACGAATTTGTTAGAAACAATTATATATATGGAAAAAAAGATGAAGCAGGAGATGGGTATTTACAACGCGAAAAAGAATGGAATAACTTTACTCAGGAACAAAAGCAGGAATACGTTGATAAATTTTTAAAGAATATTGATAACAACGAAAAATTAAAAGATCTTAAAGAAATTCTTCTTTCAAAAACAAATTCTAAACAACGTTCTGTAATTGCAGATACTGTAATGCGTGGCATAGAAACTGCAACTAACTCACAAATGTCTTATTTCGAATTTCTTCAACTTGATGAAAATTTTCGTTTAGATCTTGTTGATATGTACTTTAAAGAAGGTAATAACAAAGATTTTTTAAACGAAAGCGATAAACAATATATTAAAACCTGGGATATAATTTCATCTGAAGTTCTGGATTATGTAAAAGACAGGAGAGAATTGCCTGAAAATTTCGAAATGTGCAATTCAGATACCAGAGATTTTATTAAATATTATAATTTAAATGAAGATGAACTTATATACAACGCTCTAAAGAAACAGCAGATGAATGGTCAGACTTTGAGTTCTGGACAGGAAAATTTTATTAAACTTATGGGTTCACCTGCTATGACAAGGCAAATTGATAAAGCAAAACTCGCAAATTTGTCATCGTCTGACTATTATGCAGAACTTAAAACGAAGATAGATAACGGAGAACAGTTAACAGAAACAGAAAAAAATGATTATAACCAATTTGTAGAATTACAACAAAGAGTTAAACTCCCTGAACCAAAGACAGAGATGGATAAGGTTGTTGTTGAAGATTTGAATGTTTTCAATAATCAGATTAAAGATCATGTAAAAGGTGCAGATACTCAAAGTGCTGCGTTGATGGCAATGATTGAGACAAAAACTAAAGATATGAAACCTTCTGAACGCAAAGAATATATAAAATCTGTTTTAACTTTTTATAACGGTGCTGCATCAACTAAGGTCTTTTCCGCTTATGCTAAAGAATTCCCTGACATGTGGGGAGATGAAAGATTAGTGGGGGTTGCAGCGTTAAGTGAAGAAGAGGCGACAGAAGCTCAATCCAAGGAAAATATGGCTGCAATAAAAAGAGCCTATGATTCTAACGATGCTTATTTTACTCAAGAAGCTTCTTCTGCTCTTGTAACTAAAGGGCAGATTTTGGCACGTCCGGAAAATAAGCGCCCGGAATTTAACAGCAGAAAAGTTTATTATTCACAAGTAGCTTCTTCCATAGATAACACGGAAGGATTAAAGCAAGCAACATCTGTCAATGCTACAATAACAGATGCTAAAGAACAGCTTAAAGCTCAAAATTTTATAACAAACAGTGAATATGCGAATGATGAAGTACATATAGATACTACAAATAAAGCCCATTTATTCATGGCAGATGTTCAAGATGATGTTGTTATCGGTGCTATGGAAAAAAGTAAAGCTGCAACGGCAAATGTCGCTGAAAATAATATAATTAAAGATTTGGATAAAACAGCTCAAACACCTGTTTTTAAGGCTGCGCATTCATTTATTAATAAGCAATTCAATGAAAATGATGCAATAAAATATTCAAAGGCATTAGCAGATCAAATTCAATATTGCGACAAAGACAATCAACTTACTATGCACAATGATATTATGCAGTCTAAGTATTCCGAAGTGCAGGAACATGCAGCTGCTAATATTAAAGATTATGATCCTGCTGTGCAAGGCAAAGCTTTAGATTCTGTTTATGCTACAAATAATGACAAAGCTATTGATGCTGCTGTCGAAAGTTTGTCAAATACAGCATCTGCAGATGTTATTCAACAGAATTTCCAGAAAATTGTTACTGAAGCATGTGTTAAAACGCTTGATAACAACCCTGATGTGCTTAATATTATAGATGTCTCTTCAAAAGATGGAGCATCTATTAAAGAAAAAATCGCATCAGGTGCAAAATTATCTACTCAAGAATATGCATCTCTCTCTCCAGCTCAAAAACGTGAGTATATTACTAATTTCTTTAAAAATTTACCTCCTAATGAAAAGTTAAAATTATTAAATTCTATTTCCAGCCAGTCGCAAAAAAGAAGTATATATAGAATGATTGCCCGTACAAACAGCGATTTGTTTAACAGAATGATTAATGATGCTGATATTGCTGCAACTGTATTGGATATGCATTTGTCATCAGAAATTGATAACAAAATTTTAGCGGTAGTTGAAAGAAAGAAAAATTCAGATAATTCATTCATGAATGTTGCTAAAGATTACGCTCAAGCAGATAACACTGTTGCTAAAGAAGGTTTATATTCTACAAATCCTTATGGTTTTGATTCAAAGGAATTTCTCAAGGATAGAAAAGGTAATTTGATGGTTTAAGGTACGAGATTTGTGGGTGTGAAAGCAAAAGGTCTCTCTTAAAAGAGGCCTTTTGTACTTGATTTTTTATGTTTTTTATATTTTAATGTGTTTACAGCGATTTTTATTTTTGTCATTTTGAACGTCGGATTTCCCTCCGTGTTTTAGAATTTGATAAAAGTAATCTCCAAAAATTTATTTCAAGGAAAAATCGCAAGTTCATTTGAAAGAAGACAATTTTAAATTGCCCGAAAAAATAGCAAAAGATATTAAATTAGCAAAATACGCAGGTTTCTGTTACGGTGTCAAAAGAGCCGTTGAAACAGTTAAAAAATTAAAATGCGAAAATCCTGACAAAAATGTTTTTGTGTTGGGTGAATTAATTCACAACACCCATGTTATACACGAACTTGAAAAACTAGGGATTAAAACTCTGACTGAAATACCTGAAATAGGTGAAGGTATTTGTGTTATCAGAAGCCATGGCGAAAGCCCCGAAGTTATCGAAAAAATTAAACAAGCAGGTTTTGAGCCGGTTGATTTAACCTGTCCTGACGTTAAAAAAGTTCAGCAAAAAGCAATAGAACTTGCAAAAGACGGGTATTTTGTGGTTATCGTCGGTAAAGAAGAACATCCAGAAGTCATCGCTATTAAAGCGAATGCAAAATTGTGGTCTGATAAGGTTATTGTTGCGGCTAATCCCGAACAGCTTGAACCCTATAAAGACAAAATTAAAGCTCATAAACGCGTCGGAGTCGTTGTACAGACCACACAGAGAATTACTACATTAAATTCAATTGTCGAATATCTAACCTCTGTTGCAAAGGAAATTCATATTGCAAATACAATCTGCCAGAGTACTGCAATGCGTCAGGCTGAAGCAAAAGAACTTGCAGGAGAAAGTAATCTTGTAATTGTTGTCGGCTCTAAAAAAAGTGCTAATACAACACATTTGGCAGAGATTTTGAAAGATATTACAAATACAATTCATATTGAAAACGCAGAAGAACTTGTAAATTACAAGGATTTAATTGAAAAATCAAATAAGATTTCAGTAACTGCAGGCGCTTCTACCCCGCAGGATATTATAGAAGCAGTTTTAAATAAATTAAAACAATTTTAAGAAAGGAAAAATAAAATAATGACAACAACAATGGAAAAAACAAATTTAGATGAATTTGAAAGATTGTTAGAAGAATCTTTTTCAAAATCTTTTTCAGTAGCTGATATCGTTGAAGGTACTGTTATGAAAAAAGAAAACGACGGTTATTTAATCAGTGTTAAAGGTGCTAAAACAGAAGCATTTTTACCTTTGAAAGAAATCTCTTCATCAGAAGGCGCTGAATCTTTAGAAATCGGCGATGAAAGAGAATTTTATGTATTAAAGGAAGAAAATGATGAAGACGGCATGGTTCTTTCTCTAAAAAGACTTGCTAATGCTCAAGCATGGGCACAGCTTAACGATGCAAAAATTCAAGGTGATACAATCCTTGCAAAAGTTGTTTCAATCGTTAAAGGCGGCGTGCTTGTTGATGTTGCTGATTTAAAAGGTTTTATTCCGTCTTCTCAATTGAGAACAGGAACACCTTTTGACGGTTTAGTTGATACAAAAATTGAAGTAAAAGTATTGGAAGCTGATCCAAAGAAAAATAAACTTATTCTTTCTCAAAGACAGGCTGTTGCGGAACAAAGAGATCAGGTTGTAGACAATATCTTGTCAGAATTGGAAGAAGGTCAGATTGTAAAAGGTGAAGTTGTTAGAATTGCTGATTTCGGCGCATTTGTTGACATCAATGGAATTGACGGACTTCTTCCGATATCTGAAATTTCATGGTCAAGAATTAAACACCCTTCTGATGTAATTTCTTTAGGTGAAACTATTGAAGTTAAAATTATCAAAATAGATAACGAATTAAAAAGAATTTCATTGTCTTTGAAGAGAATGGGTGAAGATCCATGGCATCAGATTGAAGGCCAGTTTGAAGAAGGACAGGTTATCACAGGGACTGTTAATAAAGTAACAGGTTTCGGTGCATTTATTAACATTTTCCCGGGAGTTGAAGCATTGCTGCCTGTTTCTGAAATGGCTGAAGAAAACGTTAATCCGTTCAACACATTCAAAGTTGGCGACAGCGTTGAAGTTCTTATTAAGAAATTCACTCCGCAGGAACACAGAATTGCATTGAGCATAAAAGATATCAATAAAGATGCTGAATAATTAATTTTTGTAGTTATATATTAAAGCACCGGTTTTTACCGGTGCTTTATCTATTGAAAATATTTTAATAATATGTTATAATAAATTTGTTGTATAATTTTTATAAGGAGCAGAATATGAAATTATTTATTAATGTTGAAACCCTCGGGGGGGGGGCGATTCCGAGCTAACAAGAGGCCATGAAGTCCAGAGGTCAAGAAGTCAAGCAAATTTAAACACTGTCATCCCGAACTTGTTTCGGGATCTCATAATTAGATGCAAAGATGCGAAGAAGCATAGATGCAAAGTCTGTAACGTAAACCCCTTCCTTCCCTTGTTAGGGAAGGATAAGAGGATGGGTAACGATGTAATAAGCAAAAATCCTTATCCTAAAAAAAGATGCAATCTTAATATGTTGGATGGAACGGCTACGTTCCCCCCTACCTCCTCCCTAATCAGTGAGGGTGCTACGCACGTAGCCAACTCTCAGAATATTCGTCGAGCTGCGTTTACTCTGGCAGAGGTGCTAATCACCCTTGGAATAATTGGTGTTGTTGCCGCTTTGACTATGCCAAACATAATACATAAATACAGAAACAAAGTTCTTGAAACACAATTTAAAAAATCAGTTTCAGTAATATCGCAAGCTGTATTAAGAACAAAAAGCGATACTGGTATTGATAATTATGCTCAATATTGTGTTACTTATCCCGGAGATTATGTTAATGCATCGGAGTGTGCAGATGCGTTATACAAAAATATAATGATGCTAGGAAGCAGGCAAGAAACCTTTAATCCTGCGTTTAAAATGTCTGTTGGCAGAGAATATGATAAAATAATGACTTATAACTCAAAGCAGCAGGTAACACCGTCAAGTTTATTAGGTATAGGTAATGCCTTGTTTTATACAAATGCATTACCTGACGGATCATATTTTAATCAATGGATAATAGAGGGATTTTATTATATTGTTGTTGACACAAACGGAGGCAAAGCACCTAATAAGTTGGGACATGATATTTTTATACTTGCGATTGATTCAAAGAAAGACGTCGTAACTTATGCAGCAAAACCGAAGGAAGATGCTGATAGCGCTCTTACTGAAGATAGGCTCGGAAGTCCCTGTAATCTTTCTTCAAATCTAAAAGGAAACGGTATTGGCTGTGCATATTATGCACTTCAGGATGTGTGCCCTTATGATGAAAATAAACGATATTTTGAGTGCCTGCCTTAAACAAAAAGGAGATTTATTAATCTCCTTTTTATTCTCCAAAGTAATTTTTCAACCCGACTGAGAGTTTTTTATTTTTACAGAGTTTTTTGAGTTTTGCAATTGCTCTGTTTTCAATTTGTCTTATGCGTTCTCTCGACACACCGTATTGTGAACCTATTTCGTCAAGAGTTTTTTTAGTTCCGTTACTGTCAAGCCCGTAGCGTAAAATAAGCACATCGCGTTCTTTCGGGCTTAACTGGTTAAGCATTTTTCTTATATCATCAAACAGGTTTTCCTGTGAAACTCTGCTGTCAGGTGTTATAGAATCTTCATCAACTATAAAATCAGCAATTTTTGAGGAATCTTCCGATGAGTTCGCCGGAGTTTCCATACTTATTGTAGACTGAGCTGATTTTATTATTTGCGTAAGTTTATTAACAGGAACACCGAGACGGTATGCTATTTCTTGTTTGGTTGGAGTGTGTCCGAGTTCTGTTGTCAAATCTATTGTCGCACGGCGGATTTTACCTAATGATTCTATCATGTGTATAGGAAGTCTTATAATTCTTGCTTTATCAGCTATAGCACGGGTAATTGACTGTTGAATCCACCATGTTGCATAAGTTGAGAATTTATACCCTTTTGTGTAGTCAAATCTGCCTGCAGCTTTCATCAATCCCATATTGCCTTCCTGAATTAAATCAAGAAATGATAAACCGCGGCCTATATATTTTTTTGCAATACTTACAACAAGCCTTAAATTTGCGTTTACAAGAAGGTTTTTTGAAAAATCGTCATGTTCTTCATATATTTTTTTAGCTAAGTCATGCTCTTGCTCTGTTGACAGAAGAGGAATTTTCCCGATTTGCTGGAGATAAATCCTTACACTGTCATCAGAATTTACGGATGATAAATTTTCTTGTACTTTCGGGTCTTCAACAGACTCTAATACATCTTCTTCTTCTGGAATATCTAAATCATGAAAATTCACATTTTCATCTGAAATTTCGTCAGGTAAGAGGCTGTATCTTTCAATTTCTTTTTCCATAATATTAAACTCTCTCCATAATGCTCAAATAATTATAAACATATTTTTGTAATAAATTCAATGTTTGTAATTTTACTTAACTTTTTTTAGTTTCTGCCGTACAGTTTCAAATATTATGGCACTAAGAGCGTTTGAAACATTCAGAGAGTTAAATTCTTTAAGCATAGGAATTTTGACAACAAAGTCAGAAAGTTTCAGAAGAGATTTGGACACTCCTGCATGTTCCGCGCCCATAATTAAGGCAAAATTCATATCATTGTAATTTATATCATAATAATTATCATCTGCGCTTGCATCTGTTGCAACTACCCACCAGTCGGAATTTTTTAATTTTTGCACGGCATTCACAAGACTGTTTACTTTAATTATCGGAATATGATTAATAGCCCCTGCGCTTGTTTTTTCAACGGTTGCGTTAACTTGAACGTTTCTTCTTGAAGGGATAATAATTCCGCTTACGCCTGCGCATACGCAGGTTCTGATAATTGCGCCCAAATTATGAGAATCTTCAATACCATCAAGAATTACAAGAGAAGAGTTTTCATGTCTTTCTTCCAGAAATTCGTCTAGATCTTGATATTTGACAGGTGATATTTGTGCAATTATTCCTTGATGATTATATTCGGCATACGGGAGAAATTTTTCTTTCGCAACAAACTGAAAGACTATTCCTTTGTTTTTTGCGAGCTCTTTAATTTTACTCAGTTTGTTGTCTGAGTGAATATTTTTTGAGATAAGAATTTTGTTAATTTCTCTTTCGCCGGCTGCAAGAGCCTCCATAACCGCATTTTTGCCAAAAATTATATTTTCCATTATTTTGCTGCTCCGATTTTAGAAACATCAAGCATTTTTTCAATACATTTTAGTGCTTTTTCAGAAACTTCTTTATCTACTTTTATTTCAAAAGTTTCATTTTCTAATGAAGTATAAATATCCTGTAGAGTATTTAATTTCATGCTTTCACAGATAAGATTTTCTTTAATGATTATAAATTCTTTTTGGGGATAATCGCGTTTTAATCTGTCAACAACTCCTTTTTCGGTTGCAATAATAAATTTTTTGTCAGAATTGTTTTTTACAAAATTCATAATACCTGTTGTGCTGCCCACAAAATCAGCCAGTGATGAAACTTCTTCTTTACACTCAGGATGTGCGAGAAGCTTAATATAAGGATTTTCTTTTTTTATTTTTAAAACATCTTCAACAGTTATATTGTGATGAATAGGACAATATCCGTCGTATGTAATAATTTTTGTATTTCCGAGGCATTTTTCAACCCATCTTCCCAGATTTTTGTCAGGGAGGAATAAAACTTTTTCAGCTTTCAAGCTGTCAACAATTTGGACAGCATTTGAACTTGTACAGCAGATGTCACATTCTGATTTAACTTCTGCTGTTGAATTTATGTAACAAACTGCCGGAATATCCGGATATTTGTTTTTAAATTCTCTAAGTTGCTGCAAATTTATCATATCAGCCATTTCACATCCGGCTTTAATATTAGGCAGAAGAACCTTTTTGTCAGGGCAGAGAATTTTTGCTGTTTGAGCCATAAAGTAAACACCTGCAAACAGTATAATATCAGCATTTGTTCTGGCGGCCATCTGGCTTAGGTATAGGCTGTCACCTACGTAATCGGCAACTTCGTCTATCTCTGCATTCTGGTAACAATGTGCCAGAATTATGGCATTTTTTTCTTTTTTCAGCTTATTAATCTTTTCTGTCAGATTATCCATTCGGGTAAATTCTCCTACATTTAGTGTAAATTTATGTAAAGTATGTGTACTTTGTAAAATATATTGTATAATAAAAATGTAAGTGAGTAAATAAATTTAAGAAAAAGATATTATGGATTTAAACAATATTTTATCTCAATTGGGTTTAAGCGGTAAGAAAGATACTGTATATTTGTCAGTAACGCCTGGAGTCGGGCTGGAACTTATTCAACTTGATGTCTCAGCAAGAACTGTTAAGAATTACTCTTTCCGCCCTTTAGAATATAATGAATCTCTAAGAGAAATTACTGATATGGAGGCTTTTAAAAATGCTGTATCAGATTTATTTGAGGAATTAAAAATAAATTTAAAAAGTGAGATCGTTCTTAATCTTCCGATGGTGCTTTTCGGCAGTAAAGAACTGCCTATACTTCTTGCAGATGAAGCCGTTACGGAAGCTCTGACTTCAGAAGTAGAACAGTCTTATATTTTTAGGAGATATGAACCTGTTGTAAGTTGGGCAGATTCGAATAATATTCAATCCGGAGATTCAAGAAAGTTATTTTATTCTGCAATTCAAAAAAATACTATTGATGATATCACAAATGCTTTGGCTGAACTCGGTATAAAACTTGCAGGTATAGAAATTTCTTTAATTTCTTTGTTAAAGGCTTTGTCTTTTACCGGTTTGGCTGAAGAGCAGATGAAAGATAACGTTTCCTGGAATTTAATGCTTATAACTCAGAGCGGTTATTCAATTGTTTCAATGATTGGCAGAAATATTATTGACTATTATGAAGAACCTCTTGCTATTAAATCTTTTGAAGGAGACGAAATTTATAATGCAATTAATGCATCTGCTCAAATTACATTAATGAGTTATCCTGCAAATTATGTTTATATAATTTCTGAAACGGATATGGTTAGTGCCGAACTTCTGGCAAAAAGAATGCAGATTGATGCAAGCATAAGCTACTGGGATAATAATGATTTCAAAAAACAAGATGCATTACCTGTAAGTTTGGAAGTTTTGGAAGAGACTGCGCATAAAATTTCTCTTGAGGCAATAGGTGTTGCTGTTGGCAATGCTGTATCAATGCCTGTTAAATTTAATTTTATGAGCGGGCTTAAAACAGAGGGAGCTGCTGTTGATCCTAATGAACCTATTCATGTAATACTCGGATCTAAAGAGTTTGATATTTCTCCCAATGCTGCAAGAAATATATCTTTATTGATATCTATTTTGTTACTTCTTCCTGTTTTAGGCGCATATTTTGGTGTCCCTATGATTGTCAGCCAAAAGCAGGCGCTTTTAGACGATGTTAATTCCCGCTTAGATCAAACTAATGCAGAAATAAAACGAATACAGGACGAACAAAAGAAAACGAATAATTTTGATGTAAATGAAGAAATTAAAAAAGTGTTGGGTAATAACAGATCTAAGTTACTTGCATATACGGCTTTAGGTGAATCTGTTCCAAAACAGTTATGGCTTACTTATTTTGTAGCAAAAGATGACGGCAAATTTGATATTCGCGGCGATGCAATGAATGTCGAGGATATTTATAAATTCTTTAGAAATATGAAAGATTCATTAATAAATACAAAACTCAGACTGCATAAATTGGAAATGCAATCAGATTCCGTTGATGATGCTGTTACAGTAGATCTAAATGCGCCTTCTGATTATAAATTTGAAATTACTAATATGTCAGATGCTGATGTCAATGCAATAAAATTGCCGGGTGAAAGATTGTTGGAAGAAGCTGCCGCGAAGGCAAAAGGTAAAAGATAATAGGAGAGGATTATTGTGGGCAATTATAATGAATATCTGAAAAAATTTCAAATAGCAGTTATTATTTTTGTTGCAGCTCTCCTGCTGGCAGGTTTTTTAATTTACAAAACTGTTCCTCTTGTGCAACAAATTTTTGACCTTCAAGAACAATATAAAACTCAATCTTCAGCTCTTGTTGATGCAGAACGTCAGTTAGAAAATTTGAAAGCTGAAGTTGCGAGAAAAGAAGCAGAAAACGAAACTGCTTTAAAATTATTCTTTAAACCGATTAATGAAGGCTTAGACGCTGAGGCTTCAATTTCCGATGAATTTGGTGAAATATTGCAGCTTTTACGTGAAAACAAGATAAAAACAAGATCTGTTCAGTATGAATATGACCCTAAAGATGACAATTTTGTAAAAAATGTTCCGACGAAATATCATGTCTGCAAAATTACCGCAGAAATGATTGCTACATACACTAATTTTGAGAACTTTTTAAGAGACTTGTATAAACATGAGCATTTTCTTGATATTTTATCAATAGAGATTACTCCGTATGAAAAAAATAAAAGAATATTGCTTATCAACTTGCAATTAAAACTTTATGCACAAAAAGATGCATGGGTTGAGACACAGGCTCCGGAAGCTCCGGCTGCAGAACCTGCAGCAAATCCTGACAATCCTTCAGGAATTCCTTCTCCACAACCTGCTACTGCGGGTGGTGTTTCTCCAGAAGCAACACAATAGCGGCTATGCTTTAATACTTTATTGGAAAAGTTGATAGTTTATACCGAATAACTTATTTTTATTATTTATACACACTGTGCATGCTGAAGTTTCAAGAGGATTGTGTTTCGCAAAATCTTTAAAGTCAGAACCACAGCGACCTCTGTGATCGTTAGCCAGAAATGGGCATGAATAGACTCCTTTTGCTGTCAAAATTCTTCCGTATTCACAATCAAGACTATCCCATGACCATTCTACAGGTTCTTGTAAACGGCTATTTTTATCAAACCACATATTTATTGTTATATTGCTGTCTTGAGCATCAAATCCTGTTTTTTGACATATACGTTTAAATTCTTTCACGAGAGTTTGTTTATCTTCGTTATAATAATTTGTTATGCACAAAATAGGATTAAAGCCGTATTTTACCAAACTTTTTATTGCATACAATGTTTGTCTGTATGAACCTCGTCCTCTAATATCATCGTTTTTAACTTCATCATAATGATCTATGCTAAGTTTGAAAATTATTTCAAAAGAACTGTCATCTTCTACTCTTTTAAGAAAACGAGCTTTCTTTTCATTTATAAAAGTTCCGTTAGTAAATATACATACATTAGAACGCTTAAGGCACAAACGTAAAATTGTGTTAAAATCAGGATGTGTCATTGGCTCTGCACCTGTAAGATAAATACACTCTATGTTTTCTGACTTTGTATCAATGATTGCATTTTTTATTGTATCGACTGAAATAAAATCCTTAACATTTTTACTCAGCGGAAAATCAATATAACAATGTTTGCAGTGTTGATTACAATTTTTTTCGGTTAGTTCAATAAAAAGATTGTTCAGTTCTTTTAGCCGGCACACCGGTGTTTGGAAAATCGTATTTTTCATATAAAGTTTTCAACTCCTTATTTAATTTATATATATTGTATGTATATAAATATTAAAAAGAAATTCTCCTATAGGGTAATTGTGTTAAAACTTTTATGAATGTTCAAAGTCGGAAGGTTTTTTGTTTTCGAGCCATTTACTCATTATATAATGTTCGTAACTGAGTGCATAGTTATATAGTGCATTGACAAGAACCCTGCCGCTATCAGATTTCCCGAGAATTAAGAAGTCTCCGGATTTATTTTCGGCAAGCATAATTTCGCGATGAACAATTTTATCAACATGATTTTTGGGATTTTTGTATATTACATATCTGATCCATTCGCAAAGCAGCTTTGTAGTTGTGGTTTTACCGTTTATTATATCTTTATTTTTATTTTGTAAATATTTTGAAAATTCTTTTAGTATCATTTTACCTTTAGTGTATTTTGTTATTCAAACGGTGTTGTTGCAGCAAAACAAACTATGTCAGTTATGCCGTTTTTGTTTAATTCTTTTATCATTTCTTCAAATGTTGAGCCTGTTGTACAAATATCATCAATAAGGAGTAATGTTTTGCCCTTATAGTTTGATTTGTTTACTTCAAAAGCATTTTGAAGATTTTTTATACGTTCGTTGCGTTTTAATTTATATTGAGGTTTTGTATCTTTAATTCTTTTTATCAGAGAGGTGTTCAAAATGTTTGAAGTCATTCTGCAAAATTCTTCTCCGACAATATTCATGTGGTTATATTTTCGCTTTTTTTCTCTGGCTGGATAGATCGGTACAGGTATTACTTCAAATACTCTGCTGTCTGAAATTTTTTCAAAATATTCTGCCATAAATTTTGCAAGATAATATGCTAAATCTTTCTGTTTATGATATTTTAACCCTCTTATAAGTTTTTGCAGGTTTTTGGAATAAACTCCTGCGCAATAAACGTTTTTCCCAAATACAATTCTATTTGTTTTAGCTGGTAAAAAGTCTAGTTGTTCATAACATTTAGAACACATTTTAACCGCTTCTTTTGAACTTCTGCAAAAGTAGCATTTCTTTTTATAAATCCAGTCAAGAAGGCTTACTAATCTTTCCAGCATAACAAAATTATACTACAAAGATTTCCAGGGATAGTCATCTTTTATTTCCCAGCCATCCATCATAATTAGTTTAGAGCATGCTTGAAGCGGATATGTTGATTTGCATAGCTCAAGCAGTCTGGTTCTATCATGTGTGTTTTGTACGGTTTCTCCTGATGCAATTACTCTATTATTGGATATAATAAATGTAAATCTATCCTTCCCCGGTTTGTTTGGTCCTTGTAAATTATTTATATCAACATTTACGTTTAACTCTGTAGGAATGAGAGTCCCGTCTGTTCCTGTTTTTGACCCAAAATAGAAAACTAAGAGGGTGCCGTTTTTTAATTCTACAAAATAACCACCATAAGTTGCATCTGAAGCGCTGCTGCTATTTTCAACGCCATAGTAATTTTGATATGTTTGCCAGCCTGATGTTTTTGGAGCAGAAAGATATGGCAAAAAATATTTATCAACATAAGTTATAGTAGAATTTTGAATATCCTGAGTCGGAGTATCCCAATTTTCAGGATCACTGTAGTCGACTTTAGCTCGTTGATATGCATTTGATACAATTGAATATGCCTGTGCTAATCTTTTTGCTGTAACTTTTTTTTGATGATTTGTAATCAGTGTGGGCATTGTCAAAGCAGCAACTACACCGATTATGCCGAGGGTGATGAGAACCTCCGCCAGAGTAAACGCAGCTCGACGAACATTGTTGAGAGTAAATACATCTTTGCTTACCCTCTCGCTAAATCCCTCTTCCAAGAGAGGGAACAATTTTTTTACGTTACTATAACGAAAATGATGACTAAAATTTTTGTAAAACCAGTCTAATTCTAGCTTTACGGGGGGGGGGCAATCCTAAAAGCTTTAAATCTCTTCATTTTTCATCCTCCATGTTTTTTTATATTATTACATATTTTTTTACTTTTTTCAATATTCAATCATTTTTTTATAAAGGAAGTTTTACACAAAATTCTGTTTTTACATTTTCTTCGCTTTCAACAGTAATTTCTCCTCCATGGGATTTTACTATTTGCTGTGAAAGATATAATCCCAGGCCTGTCCCTATTTTACGGAATTTTTTTGCTGCAGAATAATATTTATTAAATATCAGTTTGAGTTCTTCTGCAGGAATTCCTTGCCCGTAATCAATAACTGATATGGTTATGTAACCGGGGATTTCTCCTGTAGTTATATCTATTCTGTCTTTTGTATTGCTGTGTGATATTGCATTAGATATAAGATTTTTTATTACTCTTTCAAGCTGCATAGGGTCCGCTGTAACTTTAATACTGCGGGAAGGTGTAAAATAAATTGTTATTCCTGAATTATTTGCTATAGGCTGCATACTTTCCACAATATCTGAGATAAATTTGTTGAGAAGAATATTTTCTTTTAATAATTTTATACCGGTTTCTTTGATTTTGTATGTCTCAAGGATAATCTGAACTAATTCAACAAGTTCCTGATTTGAGTTTTTCATATTCAAGAGAGCAAACTGCTGTTTTTCTGTTATTTCTCCGAATTTCCCGTCAAGAAGAAAGTTTATAATATTTGATTCTGCAACTATAGGAACTTTCAGGTCATGAGTAAGAGTTGCAACAAAATCTTCTTTCAAAGTTTCTATTTCTCTTTCTTTTGTAACATCTTTTATTAAAAGCACGTAGCGTCTTTTATTATCATCGTCAAGAGAAAGTTTTATCGTATTCATAACAAAATTGTTAGTCGGGGTATGCGTAATAAAAATATCTTTACCTTTTACTTTTTCTATTGGTGTGTCATCGCTTATTTGTATATAGTCAAAAATATTTTTACCTATAATTTCATGACCTTTTACGCCGAACCAGATTCCGACTTGAGGGGTAACACGTAGAATATTATATTTGTCATTTATGATTAAAATTCCGTCAGATAATGAGTTAATAACAGACTCAAGCAGTTTATTCTGTCGCATAAGCTCTGTTTGGTATTCTACAATCATTTTCTCTCTGTCATTTAATGTTTCTACCATGCGATTAATACTGTCTGTGACATTCTGGTATGTAGGATGGTTTAATTCATCTATTTTTGTTGATAAATTCCCGTATCTTACTGAATTAACTGTATTAGTAACCATTCCTAAGTAATCATTAATTTTTGACCAGCGTTTGTTTGTCTGCCTTGCAATAAGAAATAGTATGATAAATACCAGAATAACGCACAAATTTAAAATATACCAAAGCATTTGTTTTTACCTCTCTTTATGTTAAAATTATACCAGATAAGGGGCGTTTTGTATATGGCAAAAATTAAATTACCTGACACAATAAAAATGATCATAACAGATTTTGACGGAGTTGTGACTGATAATTGCGTGTATATAAACGATAATTTCTCTATGAGCAGAAGGGTTAATTTTAAAGATGTTATGGCATTTTCTATTTTGAAAAAAGCAGGTTTTATGATAGGTATAATTTCTGGTGAAAAAAATGCGGCAATTGAAATTATTGCAAAAAAATTTAATGTTGAAGAGGTTCATCAGAATATACGTGTGAAGATTGATGTATTGAAAGAAATAATAAAAAAGTATAATCTCTCAAAAGAAGAATTTCTTTATATAGGAGATGATATTAATGATATAGAATGTTTGAATTTTGCCAAATATAAAATAACTGTTCCGCATGCGGTTTCAAAAGTTAAAAAAGTTGAAGGGATTCAAATAACGGAAAATAGTGCAGGAGAGGGAGCTTTTAGAGAGGTAGCGGATTGTCTGGCTGGTTAAAAAATATAATAAATAAAGTAAGGGAATTGAATAAAAGAATAGACAAGTATAAAGAAGATACTTTGATACAGTCACTGCCTTCTTATACTTATGTAAACCGTGCCAAAAAGTTATTAATGGAGGATAAATTTGAAGAAGCAAAAGATATTTTGCTAAAAGCTCTTGAACTACCCCAAAAAGATTCTCTGGTGCATAAATATCTTGGAGCTGCTTACGAAAAGCTGGGAGATATCCAAAATGCGCTTACAAATTATCAGATGTCTGCTGATTTAGATCCGCAGGATAAGACAATATGGCAGCGTCTTGGATTTTGTCTCGTGTCATCAGGAAAATATGAACAGGCAGAGAAGGCGTTTGATAATGCAAATAGAATTCAAGCGGGTAATTCAGATACATTTACTGGCTGGGGTATGGCTTATTTTAAGCAGAAAAAATATCAGGAAGCCAGAGAAAAATTTGCTCAGGCCGCTAAGATTAATAAATATAACTTTTCAGCGGTATTTTTGGGTGCTGTCTCTGAAATAAAGCTTGAAATGTATGATAAAGCAGAGGTTAAACTTACATTTCTTGCAAATGTTTGTCCGAATGCAAATAATACATTCGAGTTTGCAAGATTAAAAGCAATAAAAAATGATTATGACAGTGCCATTCACTATGCATTAAAATCATTGGATTATAATGTTGATATGCTGCCGGCGTATATTCTTCTCGGGCAAATATATGCATCAAAATTTGATATTACCAATTCTTTAAAATATTTTGAAATGGCGGAACAAAAAGAGCTTATTGTTGCTGATTTATATCTTGAATGGGGCAAGGTTCTTGAAAAATTTGAATATTTTGATGATGCAAAATTAAAGCTGTTGAAAGCTTTGGAAATGAGTCCAGAAAATATTGAAGTCATGGCATATTTAGGCTTATGCTGCGTTACAAGAAAAGAGTTTGAAGAGGCTTCACCTTTGTTAGAAAAAGTGTTGTCGGTTGAACCTGAAAATCTCGTTGTCAAGCAGGCTCTAGGTATTATTGCATACGAAAACGATGAAATAGAAAAAGCTCTAACTCTATTGAGAAGTAATGATGAGGATTCAATTAATTGTCATTATATGGCAAAATGTTATGAAAAGTTAAAAAATGATACAAAAGTAAAAGATTATTACGAAGCTTCAATACTGCATAATTCGCAGTCAGCTGCTGTTTTTATTGATTATGCAAAATATCTTATAGCGCGGAATGATTATAAAGAAGCCTGCAGAAAATTACGAAAGGGGTTAAAAGCACAACCAGAAAATATTTCCCTTTTAAATTTAATGTTTTATACAAGTTACATACTTGTCAAAGAAAACCTTTGTGACTATAATGTAAAAGAAACACTTGCAATTGCACAAAAAGTAGAATCTGTTGCCCCGGGAATGTTTGAATACCCCGAGCAGAAGGCGGAACTGGAAGCTTTTTTGCAGAATAAGTCGGAAAGTGAATAAAATTGAGAAAAATAATAGTTCAAAAATTCGGCGGTACTTCAGTTGCCGATACAAATAAAATCAAAAATGTCGCTAAGACTGTAATTAAAGAAAAAGAAAACGGAAACGATGTAGTAGTAGTTGTTTCTGCGATGGGGCATACAACAGACTATTTAGTTAAAATGGCAAAGGAACTTAATCCTAATCCTTCCGGCAGAGAAATGGATATGCTTCTATCAACCGGAGAAGGTGTATCAATTGCGCTTTTGGCTATTGCAATTCAAGCCCAAGGTTATGATGCTGTCAGTTTTAACGCTATGCAGATAGGTATAATGACTGAAAATGTTCATGCCAAAGCAAGAATAATTGATATAAAAACTGATAAACTTAAAGAAAATTTAAAACAAGGTAAAATTATTGTAATTGCCGGTTTTCAGGGAGTTACAGAAGACGGCGAGATTACAACACTGGGCAGAGGCGGTTCCGATACTTCGGCTGTTGCACTTGCCGCGGCATTAAATGCTGAAAGGTGTGATATTTATACGGATGTGGAAGGTGTTTATACAACAGACCCGCGAGTTGTGCCGAATGCTTCACGTCTTGATGAGATTTCTTATGAAGAAATGTTGGAATTGGCTCATGCAGGTGCAAATGTGCTTCATCCGAGAAGTGTAGAGACTGCAAAACAGTTTAATGTCCCGATGCGTGTGAGAAGCAGTTTTAAACTTGATAATTTAGGTACTTTAATATTAGGAGTTGACAAAATGGAAATTTATAAACCGGTTGCAGGAGTAGCGGCAGATTTATCTCAGGCTAGAATTGTAGTTTGTGATGTTCCGGATAAACCGGGGGTTGCTGCAAAATTATTCAAAAAACTTGCTGAAGAAAATATTTCTGTTGATATGATTATTCAATCCTATGCAAGAAAGGTTTCAAATACTAATGATATAGCTTTTACAGTTGATGCTGCAGATTTGACTAAAACTGTTGCTGCATTGAACGCTTTAAAAGCTGAAATAGAGGCAACAGGTGAAATACAAGTTGATGAAAATATCGCAAAAGTTTCAATAGTAGGTGCCGGTATGATTGATAGACCGGGAGTTGCTTCTACTATGTTTGAAACGCTTGCACAGCAGGGTATAAATATCAGAATGATTTCGACAAGTGAAATTAAAATAAGTTGTTTAGTGGATAAAGAGCAGGCACAAAAGGCTGTAAAAGCTCTGCATAAAGTCTTTGAACTTGAAAGTACGGAAATTGCCGAAGTAAAAGGTGACTTACCTAACATATAGCAACATCTTTAATAAAAAGGATTGGAGCGTATGGTAGAAATATTAAGAAATAAAACCCTCGGGGGGGGGGGCTAACCGGAGGTTCAAAGGTCAGGAAGTCAAGCAAGTAATGTCATGCTGAACTTGTTTCAGCATCTCATATTTGGATGCAAAGATGCGAAGAGGCATAGAAACAAAGGGAATTTAGAAGGTAGGAGAAGATATAATGGCAGGCTGTTAACTCCAATCTTCCTTCCCTTATTATTGAAGGATAAGAGGATGGATAGCGATTTCAAAGTAACTAAATTAATATCCACCACTAACCCCTCCCTGATAAGGGAGAGTGCTACGGGCGCAGCCCACTCTCACAATATTCGTCGAGCCGCTTTTACTTTATCATAACTTCTCAACACTCTTGGCTTAACTGGTGTTGACGCGGTATTAGCATTAACAATGTGTCATCCCAAATATTCAAAACAAAATATCTGATGGAATAAAAAAAACGGGAGCTGTATAGCTCCCTGTTGGAATTAAGAATAGCTGGAAGTATGAAAAAGATTTAATGATTATATTAAACAGAATAAGTGTTATTTTTACAATTACCCAGATGTTTTATTTTAGTTTAACCACTTTACCTATAAAAAAATAATTGTATTACCCATGCTTCTATAAATAAAAATATTTTTTAAATATATTAAGTGTAGATTTTGCACTTTATGCTAAATGTATTGATATACCTTGTTTTCAGGGCGCCTTAATAAAACTTTATAATAGGGGTTGACAAAATGTTTTTTATAGTTTATATTAAAAGTGTTAGATGAAGTGTTAATTAAACACTTAATAAAAACCTCACGAGAGGAGGACGAAAATGATTACAGTAAATCCAGTAAAATTTAATACAGTAAAACAAGTTACTTTTGGTGAAGGTAATTTGAATAATTTAACTCCAAGTATTGCAATTTTAGCTCTCCAAAATCCAAATGCTAAAATAAACTTTGAAAATGACTTAAATCGTACACAAAAAGCGGATATGGTTCAAAATCCAAATATGCTTAATGCTTTAGGTGTTAAGCTCCGCAAGACTTATAATATACTATTTTCACCTGATTACGACAGAGCAAGCAAAAGCCCTAAACATATTTCTTTCTTAGGATAATGTTGAAGCGGCTCTCTGCCGTAAGTTTACCCCAACCCCGAAAACTTACTTCATTGTCTATAACCATGTTGCTAAGTAATTATTTAATAAATTGATTTATCCTTTCTGTATATAACAGAAAGGATATTCAATTATGAACCAAAAAATTAAAGAAATTCGTTTTAACTCTGAAAAAGCAAGATGTTTTTTCTCTAAGATACTGGCTTTCACTCTCGGGCCTGTTGAGTTAAAATCATTATTAGAAGAAAATAAAGTCAAACTTGTTGATGTTAGACTTGCTGCGGATTATGAAATATCGCATATTCCAGGTGCAATCTCAATTCCTAAAGATGAATTGGCAGATAATACCGAAAAGCTTTCAAAAGATGAAATTACAGTAATATATTGTTATAATGACCAGTGCCACCTCGGAGCTGAAGCATGTCTTATTCTTGCTGAATATGATTATCCGGTTATGCTTTTAGAGGGAGGTTTTAAAACTTGGAGTGAAGATTTTCGTTTTACAACATCTGCAAGTTAAAATAGTTCAAAGTTTATTCATGCACTTTACTAACCGTATCAAATATGTTATACTAAATAAGTGAAGAAATTAATATAAACCCGATAAGGAAAGGAAGTTGTATGAAAGTATTAAGATTTATTAAGCAACTCGGGGGGGGGGCGATTTTCGGCTAACCGGAAGTCCAGAGAGCCGAAAGGCAGCATGTCAAGCAATTAATGTCATCCTGAATTTATTTCAGGATCTAGTAATTAGATGTGAAGATGCAGAGAGGCAGAGAGGCGTGGTCTGTAACGTAAAAAAATATTACCCTCTCTCGGGAGAGGGATTAAGGGAGAGGGTAAGTAAAGCAGCTTTTACTTTAGCGGAAGTTCTCATCACCCTTGGCATTATCGGTGTGGTTGCTGCTATAACAATGCCTGTTATTGTACATAAGTATCGTACTAATGTCCTTAAAAATCAGTTTAAAAAATCTTATAGTGTTTTATCACAGGCCTTAACTTTAACTTCTATAGAACTAGGCGGGAATTTACATGAAATGTTTAAAGATGAACCTGCAGGATTTTCTGGGGCAATATTGTTTAGAGACACATTTTATAAGTTTTTAATTCCTGCTGCTGACTTAAAAGAGTCAACAGACATTTTTAAATTTGCTCCATATAATAAAAATCAACCAAGTGATAGTGAGTCTGCCACAATGGGACTTGGTGCTTATCCTGGATATGTTGTCTTAGGCGATGGAAGTGCTATTACTGTATTAAAAAATAACGGACGATTAAATGTTCTCGTTGATATCAACGGTCTTAAGCGCCCAAATCGTGTTGGATATGATGTATTTTTATTTGTTGTGGATACCAAAAAAGATATTTTGACAAGCTGGTCAACGGATGCAGCGACTTATTGCTCAAAAACATCTACAAATTCATATAACGGTCGTGCGTGCACATATTACGCAATGATTGACAGAAATCCTGATGATGACTCAAAAGGTTACTGGGATACGCTGGATTTCTAGTATCTATATGTTAGCTCCACCGTTGTTTTTAATTTTATCAAGGACATTTTTTGCGCCTTCTTTTGATTTCGCAAGCTCAAGCGTAAATTCAGTAGCTTCTCTGTCTCTTGCAACAGCTTCCCGTAAACCTGTCATTTCATCAAGATTGAGACTGGAAAGCATTGATACATCAGCGTTTAATGAAATTTTGAATATTTTTTGCGACATAAAATCAAACCCTGGAAGTCCCATATATAGCGAATACCATTTGTAAAACTGATGAACCATATAATAAGGATCGATTTCTCCGTTACGCATTATAAACATAGGCTTGGATTTAAACGAAAAACCTGAATCTGTCATAACATTTATATAAAAAGCCTCAATGCCTTCAAGAGCAGTTATAAGTCCTTCTTCTTCTCTTATTAAAGACAAAATTTTGTCTGCATTATCAAGTTTAATAACTTTAGTACCTTTACTTGCAATATAAGCTAAAAGTTTGTCTGGATCATTGTTGCAGGCTTTAACAATATCAGAAACATTTTTTTTAACAAGTTCTTTATTTTTTTCAGTTTCTGCGGACAGGGTCATAGTTACGCCTTTTGAAATCACTGTTTTTGATGTTGAATTGGAACTAGCCACCTTCAAATGCTTATTAAGTTTTCTCGTTAAGGCTTTTTCTTGCATTTGCAGAAAAAAATATATAATTTTTTGAAACATATTCATAATATTAATATATTATATTATTGAATTGTTGTAAATATAATTAATATACTTTATGCAAATATTAAATTTGTATAAAGATTGTAAAAAATACACTTGCTTTTAAATGAATTTTATTTTATAATGTAATTGTGAAATAAATCACAATTAATAAAGGAGATATAAATCTATGACAACAAAAAGCAAAAAAACGGTTGAAAACCTTGAAAAAGCTTTGAAAAGCGATTCTACAAAGGTTGAAACCGCTGAACAATTGGAATTGTTAATTGAAAGAGTTAAGAAAGCTCAAAAAATTTATTCAACTTATTCTCAAGAACAGGTTGACGCAATCTTTAAAGCCGCAGCAACTGCTGCTGACAAAGCTCGTATTCCTCTTGCAAGAATGGCTGTTGAAGAAACCGGTATGGGTGTATTGGAAGATAAAATTATTAAAAACCACTTTGCTTCTGAGTACATTTATAACAAACATAAAAACGCTAAAACTTGTGGTATTATTAAAGAGGATAAAACTAACGGAATTAAAATTGTTGCAGAACCTTTAGGTGTTATTGCAGGTATTGTTCCTACAACAAACCCGACTTCTACTGCAATATTTAAAGCATTGATTGCATTGAAAACAAGAAATGCTATTATTTTTTCACCACACCCGAGAGCAAAAGAATGCACAATTGCAGCTGCAAAATTAGTTTTGGATGCTGCTGTAAAAGCAGGCGCTCCGGAAGATATTATCGGCTGGATTGATGTTCCGTCTATCGAGTTGTCAAATCAGTTGATGAAACACGAATCAATTTCTTGTATATTGGCAACAGGCGGTCCGGGAATGGTTAAAGCAGCTTATTCTTCTGGAAATCCGGCATTAGGTGTTGGTCCTGGAAACGCATCTGCAGTTATTGATGAAACTGCTGATATTAAAATGGCTGTTTCTTCAATTATTATGTCAAAAACTTTTGATAACGGTATGATTTGTGCTTCAGAACAATCTGTTATCGTTGTTGATGAAATTTACGAAGAAGTTAAAAAAGAATTTATCTATAGAGGTGCTCATCTTTTAAGCGCTTCGGATGAAAAGAAATTAATAGATCTTCCTTTCATTGATCCGAAACGCGGTACTGCTCATCCTGCAATTGTAGGTCAAAGTGCTCATAAAATTGCTGAGTTGGCAGGTTTTAAGGTTCCGTCAACTGCAAAATTGCTGCTTGCTGAAAGACCGGCTGTTGATTGGGAAGATCCGTTCTCAAGAGAAAAATTGTCACCGATTTTGACAATGTACAGAGCAAAAGATTTTGATGAAGCTGCTGAAATGGCTTACGAACTTGTTTCAAAGGGCGGAGCAGGTCACTCTGCAGACCTTTACACAGATACACGTCATCAGGAAAGAATTGACAAATTCTCTGAAAAAATGCCTGCTTGCCGTGTATTGATAAATTCACCATCAGCTCAAGGCGGTATCGGTGATTTGTACAACTTCAAACTTGAACCGTCATTATCACTTGGCTGCGGTTCATGGGGTAAAAACGCCGTTTCAGGTAACATAGGTGTTGAAAACTTATTGAACTACAAAACAGTTGCAGAAAGGAGAGAAAACATGCTCTGGTTCAAAGTTCCGCCAAAAGTTTACTTCAAAAGAGGTGCGGTTGATTTGGCACTTCGTGAACTTCAAGGCAAAAAACGTGCCTTTATTGTAACTGACAGATTCTTGTTCAATTCAGGTGCTGTTGACCATATTGTTAATGTATTGGATGAAGTGGGTATTGACCATCAGATATTCTTTGATGTAAAACCTGACCCGACATTATCAACAATTAATCAGGCTATGGAAATTATGAGACCTTACGAGCCGGATGTTATTATATCTCTCGGCGGAGGTTCTCCGATGGATGCTGCTAAGATTATGTGGTTGATGTATGAACAGCCTGATACGGTATTTGAAGATATTTCAATGAGATTTATGGATATCAGAAAGAGAATATGCCGTAT
>CALUVW010000022.1 GCA_944324315.1 Candidatus Gastranaerophilales bacterium
GTAGCAATTAACGGTTTTGGTAGAATTGGCCGTAACACTTTACGTGCCGCTATCAGAGAAGGTATTTTTGACAAAATTAATTATGTAGCAATCAATGACCCCGGCTTGAAACCGGCTGAAGCAGCTTTGTTATTCAAACATGATTCAGTTATGGGTAAATTTGACGGTACTGTTGAAGCTTATGAAGAAGGTATTATCGTAAACGGTAAAAAAATCAAATTCTTCGCAGAAAAAGATCCTGCTCAATTACCTTGGAAAGATTTAGGTGTAGAAGTTGTTGTTGAATCAACAGGTTTCTTCACAGATGCTGAAAAAGCAAAAGCTCACATTACAGCAGGTGCTAAAAAAGTTATCATTTCTGCTCCTGCAACAAATGAAGATATTACAATTGTTTTAGGCGTAAACGATAAAGAATACGATCCTGCAAAACATAATGTAATTTCTATGGCTTCTTGTACAACTAACTGCTTGGCTCCTGTAGCTAAAGTTATTGATGAAAAATTCGGTATTGTAAAAGGTTTGATGACAACTGTTCACTCTTACACAGGTGACCAGAGAATTTTGGATGCAGGCCACAAAGATCCTAGAAGAGCTAGAGCCGGTGCTTTAAACATCGTTCCTACAAAAACAGGTGCTGCTAAAGCTGTTGCTCTTGTATTACCTCAATTGAAAGGTAAATTGGACGGTTTCGCAATGAGAGTTCCTACTCCTGACGTTTCATTAGTAGACGTTGTATTTGAACTTTCAAAAGATGTTACTGTTGAAGAAGTTAACGCAGCATTAAAAGAAGGTGCTGATGGACACGTTCTTTGCTACACTGAAGAACCGTTAGTATCTTCTGACTACATCGGAACATCTCAATCATCAACTGTTGACGCTTTGTTAACTCGTGTAATGGGCGGCAATCAGGTTAAAATCATTTCTTGGTACGATAACGAAATGGGTTATTCTACAAGATTGGCAGAAACTACATTGATGGTTGCTTCAAAATTATAATTTGAAAAGAAAAAGCAATTAAAAACATCCCTCAATTTGAGGGATGTTTTTTTATGAAAAATATTATATAATATAAAAAAGTTTTGGAGGTTTTATGAAAAAATTCTTTATTACATTTTGTTGTTTGTTGGTCGGGCTTTCTTGTTATTCTGCAAGTAAACAGTATATGAGAACACCTATACCTGTTGTTGGCAATACGCTTGTCCCTGTTGACATGCAAGCTATGGTGATAGGAAAAGTTTATGGCAGTGCTTCGAGGTCTACTGACAGATGCCGTAAAATTATGCTTACAAACACTGAAGTTACAGCAGAGCCTTCAAATCTTTTGGTAAATAAACGCGGGAAATTTATTGCCGGTAACTGGAGTGAAAATTGGACAGTTAACGCTTGCGGGCAGGAAGTTATTATCCCTGTTAACTTTTTATATGATAAACACGGATTGAATTTTTCTTTATAGAATGCTAATTATCACTTAAAGATTGCAAATAGTTTTTGTTTGCATCAAGGGTTTCCTGTGTTGTGTAAATAGAATAAACAGGTTTCCCTGAAAAAATATAATTTGCTGCATTATAAATGTCATCTGCTGTAATTTTATCAATTTCTTCAAATATTTGATTATCACGTGAAATTCCATACGGGGATTTAATACCAAGTAAAAATCCGCTCATTTTCCCGTATGCAAAGTTATTGTTATTTAAAACAGTATTTTTTAAATTCAATTTTGCGTTGTTTAGTTCTTCTTCTGTCACTTTTTCGGTTTTGATTTTTGCAATATGTTTGTTAAAGCCTTCAATTGATTTTTGTATATTATCAAAACTTTTTTCGCCTGTATCTTTGTTATCTGTGGTTGTTTTAATCCTTAATAACAATATTCCTTGGTTATTACTTGTTTCAAATGATGATTTTACCTGATAAGCCAGTTTTTTCTGTTCTCTAAGATCATTAAATAATCTTGATGATGGGTTGCCGCCGAGAATTGTATCTAAAAGTGCTATTGTTACTAAATCTTTAATATTTTCGTTAATTCTAAATTTGTATGCTTGAATGATTTCTGCCTGATTTGTAAATCCTTTTTCCGTCAAAACTTTTGTTTTTTCAACGGGGGTGTATATATCCTCTAATACTTTTTGAGAATATGGTTTAACCGTAGGCAGGGTACTAAAATTATTAAATACCAGTTTGGTAAGTTCCTGATTTTTATCAAAAGGTGCTGATATTACAATTTCGCCTTTCCCATTATTTAATAAATAGCTGTATAGTTCTTTTACATCGTCGAATTTTAGTGTATCAAGATCTTTGAGGATTTCTTCTTTTGTATAACCTACGGGCAAATTTTTGTATAATTCCGTTGCAAGTTTATCGAACGCAGATTTTTCTGTTCTCATTAATTTTTCTTTTAAAAGATATTTGGCAACGACAAACTCTTGTTCTGTTAATCTGGGATGTTCTAATGTTTCTTTAATTGCATCCGCAGCAGCTTGCATATCTTCAACGTTGCAGCTCAACGTATATGATAAAGAATTTTCGTCGCATGCTGTTTTTTTGATTATTCCGTTTTTACCAAGATAACTTGCAAATTCATCGTGATCTTTCAGCATAGATGCTTCTTCTCTAAGTAATTGTTCGAGAACAAGTGCTGTAGACGGTTTATTATTATTGAAATATTTATCTGTGTAAATTTGAAAAGCTATTTTGGCGTTGTCTGTTTTAGAATTAGAGAGAACAACTCTGTAGTTATTTGAAAGGTTATATTGTTTAACCGAGTCTATATTAACAGGCTCTTTTTTGGCTCCTGTGAATGATATTGTATTTTTATAATTTTGTTTAATACTTTCTGCTGTTGCTGTAGCAGGATGTACAAGTGTTACTGAGGCTTTATTGATATCAAGATATTTTTTTGCAGTATTAACAAGATCCTGTGCAGTCATAGATTTGACTATTTGTTCATAGTTGTTAAGGTAATCCTGATTATTTTCTAAAAAAGATGTTCCTATTGCATTGTTTGTCCCAAAAGAAGATTCAAATATAGTCGGGAAGCTGTTCAACATTTTTTTCTTAATAATCAGCATTTCTTCGTCTGACGGCGGATTGTTTTCTATATTGCCTATTTCATTAAATATTTGTTTTAAAACTTTTTCGGAGTTATTTTCAGTGCTTGATGATACAAAAATTACAGCACGAGGTTCTGATGGATTTGTGCTGAGTTTTTCTGTATCCATTTCACAGCCTGTTCCAAATTCTTTTAATCTTGTTGAAATCCTTGCTGTAGCTGAGTTTACCAATAAAATATCAAGAGCTTCCAGATAAATTCTTTCTTTTGTATTATTTGATGCTGGTCCGTTAAAACCCAGAACAATTGATGTTGCTGTTGCTTTATCAGAAATTAAATCCTCACGGATTGTTTTTTGAGTCGGGGTAAGCGATTCGAAGTGTCTTTGTCCTGCCGGTTGTTTTTTAGATGTAAAATATTTCGAAATCAATTTTATTGTTTCTTCCGGATTTACGTCTCCGGTTATTACAGTAACCATATTGGCAGGATAATAATTATTGTTGTAATAGTTGACGACATCTTCCCTTGAAAGATTTGTAATATTGTCCGTTGTTCCGCCAATCATGTCCGTTGAGGTCGTTTTAATATTGTATAAATTTTTAAGCATTCTGTTAACGGCCAGATTTTCGGGATTTTGTGTAATCATGTTGATTTCTGAATTTACAATCCCCTTTTCTTTTTCAAGCTTTTCGGCTGCGAATATCGGAGTTTCAAGCATTGATGCATGAAGCTTTATTTTATTTTCCAGATCCCCGTCATTTAAAAGGTTAGAACTTATATAATAATTGGTTTCTGCAAAGCTTGTTGATGCATTTGTAGAACCGCCCATTTTATCAACCTGTTTGAAAAAATCTCCCTGTTCAAGTCCTTGCGAGCCGTTAAACAAATTATGCTCAATATAGTGGCTTATTCCGCGCAAGTTATCCGGTTCATTCATAGAACCTGTATTTACATAAGTCCTTAAAACAGTTTCACCTTCCTGCGGAACAATAATTACCCTTTGACCGTTCGCAAGTTTGTAGCAGTATGCTTTTGTGTCGTAAGGAAAATTCATCTCTCCTGTTTTTGTATACGCCATAGGAGTTTTTACCGCAAAATCAGGCTGTATATTTGATAATTGTTCAATTTGCGGATTTGTTTGAACTGTTTCGTTTCCCTTGAAAACCTGCTTGTTGCTGTATTGATAATTATTTACACTATTAATAGAATTTATTTTAACCACATGTATATTAAAACATGAAGAATAAAAAAATTGCTATGTTTATAAATGATTTAAAAACAAATATGTACCCCAGAACTTGTTTCAAGGGCATGAAAAATAACATTTGTAAGATTCTGAAACAAGTTCAGAATGACAAGTATTATCTGAAAATAGTCTGTTCTCTGTCAGGTCCTACGCTTACGATTGAAATAGGTACTTCAAGAAGTTCTTCAAGACGTGTTAGATATTTTTTGCAATTTTCGGGTAATTTGTCATATTCTCTTATACCTGAAATATCTTGTCCCCAGCCTTTGTGAGTTTCGTAAACCGGTTCTAAATATTTATGGATAAATACATCTGTCGGATAGCTTGTATAAATTTTTCCGTCGCGTGTATCTTTGTATGCAGTACAGAGTTTAATTTCATCAAAAGTATCAAATACATCAATTTTTGTCAAAGCAATAGATGTCAAACCGCTGACTAAAACAGCGTATTTCATAGTAACAGCATCAAACCATCCGCAGCGTCTGGGTCTGCCAGTTGTAACACCGTATTCGTGCCCAATTTCTCTTATTTTGCCGCCTGTTTCGTCTTTTAATTCCGTAACAAAAGGCCCTTCTCCAACACGTGTTACATAAGCTTTTGCAACGCCGATTACTTCATCAATCATAGTAGGGCCGTAGCCTGAGCCTGTTGCGGCACCGCCGCCTATCGGATTTGAGGAGGTTACAAAAGGATATGTCCCGTAATCTATATCAAGCATTACGCCTTGAGCACCTTCAAAAAGGATTGCTTTTTTCTCGCGTTTAGCATCTTCAAGTTCTTTTTGCCAGTCAAAACATACATAAGGTTTGAAAATTCGGGCATATTTTTCACAAAGCGCGAGAATACAGTCTTTTGTATAAGGTTCAAGTCCGTAGACTTTTTCAAGAGTTTTGTTTTTTAAAGGCAAAATAATGTCCAGTTTTTCGTTTAAAGCTTCAGGAGAATACAAATCCTGAACTTTAAGTCCTATTCTGGCCATTTTATCAGTGTATGTGGGGCCAATTCCTTTTTTAGTTGTTCCGATTTTCCCTTTGCCTGCTGTGCTTTCAGAATACCCGTCAACTTCTGTATGATAAGGCATTGTAATAGATGCAAGCGGATTGATTTTAAGATTTGAAACATCAATCCCTTCTTTAATAAGTCCTTGAATTTCCTGTTCAAAATATTCGGGCAAAATTACAGTTCCAGCCCCGATAAAGCATTTTTTCCCTTTGTATAGAATACCCGATGGTATCAAATGAAATTTAAAAGTTTTGTTATGTGCAACAACAGTGTGTCCTGCGTTGCATCCGCCCTGATATCTTATTATTAAATCCGCATCCTGAGCTAATAAATCAGTAATCTTTGCTTTCCCTTCGTCGCCCCACTGCGCGCCTACTACAACCTTATTCATATCCCTTATCCTTTCATAAAGCTTTTTACTGATTTATTTTAGCACAAAAAGTTTATTTAATCCATGGATAATCATCAGGGATTTTCCATCCGTTTTTCATTATTAATGTTGCACATCCATGCCTTTGGACATCTCCGGTTTGATAGCAATTACTTTTTAAACTGTTTATACTATTATTTTTCCATATAGGTTCAACTCTGCCGTTCGAATATCCGAATAAAAATTCATTTTTTCCATCCAGATTTGTTTTAGTTGATGATTCTGTTCTGTAATTTAACCGGTAGAATACATAAAATACATCATTGGCAATATAAAGTCTAAATCCTGATCCATCAAGAAATACTACATCATAATAGTTCTCGTTAAATCTTTCATCTTTTATTTTCACCAAATATTTAGTAATATATTTTTTACAAAAGTCATCAACTTCCTTGTTATGTTCGGTAGTATTTAAATTTTTGTCAAAATCAACATCAATTTCTCCGTATTCGGTGATTGACATTTGTAGCGCTTGATTTATTACTGAGTAAAATTTTTTAAGTTTTGTTTCTGCGCTTTGTCTTTTATATTTTGTTATTAGTGAGGGTAGTGTTAGTGCAGCAACAATCCCAATTATTCCTAAAGTAATCAAAACTTCTGCAAGTGTAAACCCCTGTCTTTCCCTTGCTATACGATGGTTTTGCGGGGGGGGGGCAGTCTCAAAGCGTCTCTATTAAACATATTTCAACCTCCATGTTTTTTTACATTATTTACGATTTTTCATGATTTGTCAAGATTTCATCTACGAGACTTATATAGAAATTTACAACGGATATGCTCGTAGATGCTTTTTAGTTTTTTGCTAAATACGTTATTCGTATGAGTAAACATCCTTGTCTATAATCGTTTAGCGTGGTATAATCAACGTATGGAATGTCCAAAATGCGGTTTTGAAATTGATGACAAGACAATGGTTTGCCCTAATTGCAAAAAGGTGCTCAAGTTAGTCTGCCCGATTTGTAAAACTATTAATAAAACCAATACCTGTAAAAAGTGCGGGTATGTAATTCTTGCCAAGTGTCATAATTGCGGAAAAATTAATCAAACAGCAGTAAAAAAGTGTAAAAAATGCGGATATGATACTGAAAAAAGTGTCATAATGAACGAGTCAAATACTGATGATTTCGTTATGCTCACCATAGAATTTCCGAACATTGATGAGATGAAAAATTATTTCGGTTCGGCAAGACTTTTAAACAAATTTAAAATTAATGTTGATAAGATAATTGCAGATTATGCAAAATCAATAGGATTGCGTCGTCAAATTGTTGGAAAAACCTATGTAATAAGGTGTGATAAGGACTATTCTTTTCATGCATCAGCTTCTACAGCATTAAATGCTGCTATTCAAATTTTAAATAAAGTAACCGCGATGAATTGCAAACTTACCAAGAAAAAAAATGCAACAGTAAGATGCAATATGTTTTTATTAAAGAGAAATATTAATGATGATCCAAATAATATTGACAGCGGTTATAATATAAATCTTTTAAATCAGGATGCAAAGAAAAAAGAAGACAAAATTCTTAATACTTTTCAGGTTCTGACAGACGACAGAGTAAGTGATTCTATAGATGCTCAGTATAAATTATCTCCTTTAAATTCGGTTCTTGTTAATGACGAGATGGTTATGTATTACGAAATTGATTTGCGTCCTTATGTTAAAGTTGAATTTCCTGAGGAGGAAGAAGAGGAAGAAATTGAAATTCCGAATTTTGTTCAAAATATGCTTATTGAACAGGATAAGCTTGACGGAAATGCTTTAAATAATATTGATCTTGCTGATCCTGATGAAATATACGATATTGAAACAATTGATTTTGATGAAATTAATTGTGAATTTATGAGAATTGAAAATATAGATGTTCTGTTAAATATTGTTAATAAATTCCAAACTATACCGCGTGGAATTGTGGCGATAAGAACAGCCGAAATGTATAAACCTTATTCTCTGAAAATAATCAATGCAGCTTCTGGTACTGGACAATTTTCAAATATTATTTGTTTAACTTGTTATGATGAAATGAAATATTCGCCGTATGCTTTTTTCAGAGATTTGGTTTCTGCTATCTTTGAGTATACAGTTTCTCAAAAGTTATTTTATCAAAATGATTTTTCAATGTTTGATTCCGTTGATCCTGAAGGTCTAATTAAAGATTTGATTTCTTTGCAAAAACGTCAAACTAATAATAATGAGGATACAAGATATATTTATTTTGATATTTTTCTGACGTTAATGCAAATTATTCCGAAAACTTTAATATATGTTGAAGATTTTGATAAGATAGATTCTAGTTCATACGATGTTTTGAAATATCTTTTTGAATCTTTTGAGTCGCTTGACATAAGCTTTCTGGTTACGTACGATAAGAATTTTTCGTTACATCGGGATTGTCATTTTCTTTTGAATAAATCTTATTATACGGAAATTACTCTCAAACCTGCTAGTTTTGAGAAAATGATAGAAGACAACAAAATCTATTATCGTAATATATTAAATAATTTTTATTTTCAAAGAATTGCCAAATATGCTTGCGGCAGTACTCTTTTTATTGATATTGCAATTCAATATTTGATAGAGTCGGGAGTTTTCTCTGCTGATGACGATAGTATAGAAATGATTAACCCTAAAACTATAATAATCCCTTCAAGTTTAGACAAATTAGTCGCTCGGCGGTTAAACCTTCTTCAAGATGATAAAGATGCTACAAAATTTTTAACATCAATTGTTCTTCTTGGAACCCGTATTGATATGGGGACAATAGATGCTCTTGGTTATTCAAATAAAGATAAAATACTTGATAAGCTTGAGCAGATGGGATATATTTTCAGGTATAATAACTGTATATATTTCCCGAATTATAATTTATTGAGGAGAAATCTTTTAACAACTGTAAGTAAAATTTCATTAAAAGAAGTTGCTGCAGAATTATTTGAAAAAGTATTTAATGATGATATGCCAAGTACTGTTAAAGCATACCTTTACGGATTGCTTAAAGATGTTGATAATGAACGTTTTCAATGGGAACAGCTTTCTATTATCAATCTTTCATTAGGTGATTTCAGCTCCTATCTTAACTGTACAAATAAAGTTTTGCAGTTATTGGATCTTAATAAGGAGCCTGAGCAAGTTGAAGAAATTGAAAATTACAAGTCTCAACTGTACGATGACATTTCCAATAATCTTTATGAGTATATTCCGGAAAAGACGTCCGGTATTGCAGAAATTGCATTACAAAATTTAGAAAAAACTAAAGACGTGGAAAGAATTATTCAACTGTGTAATAAAATGATTAACGGTTCATTAAATACAGGCAATTATGCTCATGCTCTTGAGTTAACACATAAGGTACTGGCATTACTTCCGCCGTCATCTTTGAATCCTGCGGATCCGAATTTCAATAATTACTTTTTCTTAATGTCTATTATTCATATCCAGATTCTTTTCAATATCGGCGCTCTTGCAGATTGTCTTGACATCGGATATAAAGTGTTGAATATTGTAAGCAATCAGACAATAGCTTCTTTAAAACCTGATTATATGCCAGAAGATGATTTTAAACTTCTTATAGTAAATTCGGTCGGGTATGTTGCTCTTACAAATGTGCTTTTGTTATGCGGAAATGTTCAAGAATTTTTACAGATTGTTCGAAAAGAATTGAATTTTATCCCGAAATCTTATGATTTGTTCATTCAGCTTCAGGATTTGATACATGGAAAGAACATAAGCGGATTAGTTTTAGACATATCTGATTCCGATAGTTTTGGGAATGTTTTATTGGCATTGCTTAATGCTTTCTCGTTGTTTACAGGTGATTATAAAAGTTTTGCCGAATTAATTTATAAGGTTAAAATTGAAGCTAAAAAGAAATATCTTTATCAGGTTGAATTATTCGCGGATCTTTTAATCGGCTATTCGTATATGGAACTTGGTTCTTATAAAAAAGCTGAGGCGATTATTTATAAAATTATTAAAACAACAAATGAAAAAGGTATGACTACACTTTTATATTTTGCCTGGTTTGTTATGAGTGAATTGAATTTGAAACAGTATAACCTTGAGGTTGCATACGGTATAATTAACAATTCATTGATTCAGCTTGAACGAAATAACACTACAAGTAATTATTTGTTAATGCTTTTCAAATACAATATGTTTAAAGTTATGATGTATAAAAAACAGTATGATAAAGCTGAAATATGCATTGGTCATGCAAAATATATTGCTGATAAATATGGTATAAATATATCATTTGACACTAACATAGAGCACTACTTACTGCCAGATGATAGTGAAACGAATGAAGAAAATGTTAATATTGATTTGACTAACGGAAGCGAGGGGTTATGAAGATTTTATTTGCAGCAGCAGAGGTTGCACCTTTTTCAAAGGCAGGGGGATTAGCTGATGTTGTAGGCAGTTTACCTAAATATATAGAAAAAGATGCTCAAATTGCTATATTTACTCCGTTACATGGATGTATTGACGTGAATAAATGGGGAATAAAAGAACTTGAAAACTCTTCTCTATGGCTTACATTTAACGGTATGGGACATAAATTCCGTCTGTTTATGTGCAAACTTCCGGGAACTGATATAAATGTCTTTTTTGTTCATAATGACTGGTATTTTACGTGTTTTAAAGAAGTTTATCCGAAATGGCTTGATCCGAAATATGAACATGAAAGATATATTGCATTTTCTCTTGCAACAATGGAGTATGCTAAACTATTGAATTTTAAAGCTGACATAATTCACGCAAATGACTGGCATACAGCAATGATTCCTGTATATCTTCACAGTAACTACAGATTTGATGATTACTGGAAAAATACTAAATGTGTTTTTGAAATTCATAACCTTGCTTATCAAGGTGTCTGGTTTGATGATGTGCTTGATTTTGCTAATATGAGAAAGGATATTGTATATAATGAATGGGGAGTTGAGCACTATGGAAAAGTAAATTGGATGAAAGGTGCTGTTAATTATTCCGATAAAGTTGTTGCTGTTTCGCCGACTTATGCAAAAGAAATATTGACCGGTGAATACGGCGAGGGAATGGACTATACCTTAAGAATGAATCAGGGTAAACTTGTAGGAATTTTGAACGGGATTGATTATGAGGTGTTCAATCCTAAAACAGACAAAACAATAATTAAAAATTATGATGTAAATTCTATAGAATATAAAGAAGATAACAAGAAAAAAGTTTGTGAAGAATTTGGTTTGGAATATAATCCAAAAAGACCTTTGTATGTTATGATATCACGTCTTGTCGGACAAAAAGGAATTGATTTGATAAGACAGTGTGAAAATGAGTTGAAGAATCTGGAAGCTGATTTTGTATTTCTTGGCACCGGAGAAAAAGACTACGAAAATCTTTTAATCTGGCTGTCAAATAATACATCTAATGTAAGAGCTTACATAGGTTATCGAGGAGATCTGGCAAATCAAATTTATGCAGGAAGTGATTTTTATTTAATGCCTTCAAAATTTGAACCCTGCGGATTAAGTCAGTTAATAGCAATGAGATACGGTTCATTACCTGTAGTTCGTGCAACAGGCGGATTAGAAGATACAGTAACCGGCTATCCTTTAAATAATTCAACAGGGTTTAAATTCTGGGGTTATTCAGGCTGGGATATGATGGAAGCTATAAAGTGTTCAATGCGTGTTTATCAAGACAAATATACATTTAATGCAATGAGAAAAACAGCAATGGAAGCAGATTTTTCATGGAAGAAAAGTTCGACAATTTATCTTGATATGTATAAAACTTTGGCAAGTTAATATTATTGTTATTTGTCTCAATATTTAAGATGTGCATAATGTTATCATGAGTAAAGATTTATGCAAAGAATATTTGAAGCTGCATATTTCAATTATGCTGGCAGGACTTACCGGAATTTTAGGCAAATTGATAACAATGAATGCGGTATTGCTTGTATGGTATCGTATGTTTTTATCGTTTGTAATGTTTTATATTCTTTTGTTCTTTTTTAAGAAACTGCCGAAGGAAAATTTTATAGAAGCTATAAAAATAAGCTTGCTCGGGATGCTTTTGGCTCTGCATTTTTTATTCTTTTTTGCCAGTATAAAATATGCAAATGTTGCAATAGGGGTTGTGTGCTATTCTCTGGAGGGATTTTTTACAGCTCTTTTAGAACCGGTGATATTAAAAAAATCATTTTCGATTGATGATATTTTGTATAGTCTTTTAGCTGTAGCCGGTATAAGTTTAATATTCCATGTAGATACTCATTTCCGTTTCGGGATTATGCTTGGAATAGTCTCTGCTGCTCTTATTGCTTTATATACAATATTAAATAAGGTTATAGGTATTAATAAGAGTTCTAAAAGTATGCTGTTTTATGAACTTTTCGGCGGAACATTTTTTCTTTCTGTAGTTGTTATAATTTTTATATTTTCCGGAAGAATGAATTTTGAATTTCCGTCTTTAATGAATTTAAGTTACCTTTTTGTGCTGACTTTTTTTTGTACAATCGGACTTTATATTTTGCAAATACAAGCTTTGCGAACATTGTCTGCTTTCACTGTAAGTTTATGTGCAAATCTTGAGCCTGTATATGGAATTTTATTGGCTGTTTTATTTCTCGGCGAAGGGCAAGAATTAAGCTTGTCTTTTTATATTGGGATGACTTTAATATTTTTATCTGTATTTGTTCAATCAGTGTTTAATAAAACAGGACTCTATGAAAACATATTGAAATTATTATGCAAATTTGGTATAATAAGAAATAATTAGAAAGGAGTCAGATTTATGAGAAGATTTAGAATTAAAGAGCAGCAAGCCCAATATTGTAAATTTGCAGCTATGCCTGAAACCCTCGGGGGGGGGGTGATTCAGGGCTAACAAGAGGTCAGAAAATCTTTAGGTCAAGAAGTCAAGCAAGTTTACAAAATGTCATCCTGAATTTATTTCAGGATCTGTTCTTCCTTCCCTTATTAGGGAAGGATAAGAGGATGGGTAATAATTTCGGACGCCTAGACGCAAAGAGGCATAGATGCGAAGTCTTTAACGTAGAAAAGATAAACAATTTAAGTATTTTGTATGAAACGGCTACGTTCCCCCCTGTCTTCTCCCAAATCATGGAGGGGAAATCAGATACTCTCCCTTCACTCAAACATATAGCAAAAACTATTCTAAGGGGTTGCAAAGGTCAAAAAATCTGTTATAATAGTGATATATATCATCACAATTATAATGGAGAGTTTATGAAAAAAATATTCGGATTTACGCGTTTAGAGAACGCAGCACATGTTGATACCAGTAACAAGCAATGTAAAGCCGCTTTCACTCTTGCCGAGGTCTTAATTACGCTTGGCATAATCGGTGTAGTTGCAGCAATGACAATGCCATCATTGATTAATAATTATAGAAAGCAGCAGGTTGTTGCACAGTTAAAAAAATCTTATTCTGTTTTGGAGCAGACAATAAAGCGTGCTGAAGTCGATTACGGTCCGGCAAATGACTGGCCGGAGTGGAATGATGCGGAGGCTATACTGCATAAATATTTTGTACCTTATTTAAGCGGTGCAAAAGAATTTGGCAAAGCACAAAGCTGGGGGACTGCAATGTGTTATGATGGAACATCTAAAACAAATACATCTACAGCTTATTCGGGGCATGAATATAATTGGCTTGAAAATACACATATATCAACACCATTTTATGCAAATAAAACAGCATCTATTAAGCTGGCAGATGGTATATGTATAGGTTTGAATCCTGATTTAGGTAATCACCATTCCAAGTTTTTTATGATTGATGTAAATGGTTCGCAAAATGGGCCTAATGTAGCAGGAAAGGATTTATTTTTTTATTATATAAATAGTAACGGTTTTGTGAAGCCTTACGGCGATACTTGGTCTGTTGATGATTTAAAAGATGCGTCCGTTACTAATGCGTGTAACCAGAGCGCATCACTTGGGGGTGTTGTTTGTGCAGCAAGAATTATGGCGGAAGGCTGGGAAATTAATTACTGGAATTAATTTTATAAATGAAAAAAGAGGATTAAGTTTAATCCTCTTTTAATTTTTCTATGATTTTATCAACCTGTTTTTGAAGATGTTCGTAATCCGAGTTGTTATCAATTATGTAATCCCAGTTTTTAATATCATCAAGTCCGGTTTCTGTTATGTCGCCTTCTCCAATCAATTCTCCTCTTGATGCTCGGGTTTCTCTTGATGCTTCAACACGAATTGCAATAGCTCCGGCATTTTTAAACACTTCATATTCATGCGGAACGCGTACATCTGTTACCATGATATTTCCTTGTTGCTCAATGATTTTTTTCAGCCAGTAATCCGGATCCTGTGCGCGTCCCCAGTTGCCTAAATCAATTAAATCCTGACGATAAAGAGGTTTGTTTTTTTCTATTTCTTCATAAGTAAGACCTTTTTTGGCTCCGTAAGTTAGTTTAATGATGTCCCCCATTGCGCATCTTTTATAATCTTGCATTTGAGCGAGCATAATTTTGGCAACAGTGTCTTTGCCTGAATATTGTTTGCCTGAAAATATTATTATTTTATCTGCCATATTTTTCTCCTTATAAAAATTATGTTACATCATTGCATATTTTTTGTAAATATTGTATTCTTTAAAATAAGAAAAACTAATAAAGGAGTGATAGTATGAAAAATTTAAAAGATTTATTAAAAAAGTACGCTAATAATACAGAGACTACTACAAATATAGTACTCGGGGGGGGGGCACTTCAGGGCTAACCGGCGGTTATGAGGTTAGGAAGGCAAGATGTCAAGCGATTAAAGTCATCCTGAATTTATTTCAGGATCTGTTCTTCCTTCCCTTATTAGGGAAGGATAAGATGATGGGTATCAAACAATACCCACCCCTGCCCTCCCTAATCAGGGAGGGTGCTACGCACGTAGACATGTTAGACAATTCATGTCAGAATTTGTCATGTAATCTTAAGAGTGCTACGCAGTCTCATAATGACAATTTTAATTCGAAACTCCCTTATCTCCTAACGTCTTATCAACTAAAAAATAAACTCTCTTCACGCTTCACGTTTCACCCTTCACTAAAACCGAAAGCCGCTTTTACTTTGGCAGAGGTTCTAATCACCCTTGGAATAATCGGTGTTGTTGCAGTGTTAACACTGTCTGTTGTAATCCCTGAAATTCAGAACAGACAAAATATAGCAAGATGGAAAAAAGCTTATTCAACAGTAAGTAATGCATATAATTTAGTAATCTCAGAAGACATATCGGTATGCAGAAATGGCTCGATAAAAAGTCCGGATCCTATTTTTGACGGTAAATGTATAAGTATTGCCGGCTCTTCTAACAAATATGGTAACCAGTATTTTAATTTTTCTGAAGAATTTGTTGATAAATTTAGAGAAATTCTTGCTCCTGTTTCCGAATGTTATAAGATGATAGAACCAAAATGCGATAACTATGGATATGAGGATCAAAAAGGGAAGTGGTTCGGAATTTCCGCAAACTCTACTGCTACTATTTATGGGACGTTAAAGAAACCATATATACATGTTCCAGGATATAATTTTTATAACATGGCATTTCTCCTAAAAGACGGTAGTGTTGTATATCTTGGAGATTTGCATGGCGGACCGTGGATATCTGTTGACGTAAATAGCGCAGCTAAAGGGCCAAATCAGATAGGACGTGATTTTTTTCAAATATCAGTACGTGATAAGAAAATCTTACCGCTTGGAGCAGAAGGAACATATGATAAATCAATAAATGGTTATAAATGCGAATGTTCAAAAGATGTTGGTGCTGAAACTATGGATTATTTTGCAGGTGCGGGCGGTCATGGCGAAATTGTTTCAGGCGGCTGCTGCTCGGCAAAATATCTGATAGAGTAATATTTTTTATAAGCTTAATATTTTTAAACATAAAATTTGCAATTTTGCTATGTTGGTCGTAGTATGAAAAAAGCACGTGTGAGCCGATATTGCTCTGCATGCAAAAATTAGTGTAAATAGTACAATATATTGGAAATTGATATGGCTTTAAACTTTCAGGAATTGGTTTTTAATTTACAAAAATTTTGGTCTGATTACGGATGTATAATTCAACAGCCTTATGATATTGAAAAAGGTGCTTCTACAATGAACCCGGCTACGTTTTTGCGTGCCTTGGGGCCTGAACCTTGGAATACTGCAATGATTGAACCCTGCAGACGTCCGACAGATGCAAGATATGGCGAAAATCCAAACCGTCTGGGACATTATTTTCAGTTTCAGGTGATTTTGAAACCTTCACCGGATAACGCTCAGGAACTTTATTTAAAGAGTCTTGAAGCTATGGGTATTGATTTGAAAGACCACGATGTAAGATTTGTTGAAGATAACTGGGAATCTCCGACTCTTGGAGCAGCAGGCGTAGGTTGGGAAGTATGGCTCGATGGTATGGAAATCACACAGTTTACATACTTTCAACAGGTCGGAGGAGTTGAAGTTAAACCAGTTGCGCTTGAATTGACTTACGGGCTTGAAAGAATTGCAATGTACCTTCAAAACAAAGAATCCGTTTATGACATTATGTGGAATGATACCCTAAAATATGGCGACATTTATCTTCAAAATGAAATTGAACAGTCTAAATATAATTTTGAAGTAAGTGATGCAAAATCTTTGTTCATGATGTTTGATTTATATCAAAAAGAAGTAGATAATTGTGTTAATGCAAAACTTGTTTTGCCTGCGTATGATTACGTATTGAAATGTTCTCATACATTTAATTTACTTGATGCCAGAGGCGTAATCAGCAAAGATGAAAGAATTAATTTTATTAACAGAGTCAGAACAATGGCTTCTGCTGTTGCAAGACTGTACGTAGCGCAAAGAGAAGAAATGGGATTTCCTCTTTGTAAATAATTATCAGGGGTTGAAATCTCACCCCCAACCCTCGTTTCATACAGAGGAAAAAATGGAGAAAATAAAATAAATGGCAGAAAAATTTCACCGCGCGACATTTACTCGCAATTTTTTGAAAACTATTACAAGGATTAAAAATCCTGACGAAATGTTAGCTGAAGCAAAGGCAGAAGGATTAGAAAAAACTTTAGGCGTTTGGGATTTAATTATACTCGGCGTCGGTGCAATTATAGGTTCCGGTATTTTTGCTGTTGTCGGTATTGCTGCAGCCGGCAGTGCCGATGGCTCTATTATAGGTGCCGGGCCTGGACTTATTGTTTCAATGGTAATTGCGGCAATAGCATGTATATTTTCAGCTCTTTGTTATTCAGAATTTGCTACGATGATTCCTGTTGCAGGCGGTGCTTATACTTATACATTCGCGACACTGGGTGAATTTGCCGCATGGATGGTTGGATGGGTTTTGATGCTTGAGTATGCTATCGGATTTATTGCTGTTGCATGTGCCTGGTCAAACCATTTTGTTCAATTCTTGAGCGGGTTTGAAAAAGTATTACCGGCCTGGATTGCAAATCCGCCTGTTTGGCTTGTAAATGATGTATTTTCAGCATTAAAAATAGCTGCTGATGATAGTTCAGTTCATATTCCTACTCTTTTTGGAGTTCCTTTTTGTATTAATTTGCCTGCTATTGTGATTGTTCTTTTAATTACAATGATACTCGTCAGAGGTACAAAAGATTCGACAAAAATGGCCGGATTGATGGTATTTATTAAACTTGCTGTTATTGCATTATTTGTTTTTGCAGGAATATTTTTTGTGAAACCAGAAAATTGGACGCCTTTTGCTCCAAACGGTGCAGCAGGGATTTTTGCAGGTGCATTTTTAATATTTTTTGCTTATATCGGATTTGACGCTCTTGCTACTGCTGCAGAAGAATGTAAAAATCCCCAGAAAGATTTGCCTGTCGGAATTATAGGCTCATTAATAATAACAACGATTGTATATGTTTCTGTTGCTCTTGTTATGACAGGTTTGCAGGATACAAGTTCTGCAGTTCCTATCGGCTTTTTGAAGGCTCCGATGGCTTATTGTATGTCGTTGTTAAACATGAATTGGGCTGCAGGATTAATTTCAATAGGCTCGCTTGCAGGATTGACGTCTGTTCTTCTTGTACTTGAAATGGCTGCTACAAGAATTTTATATGCAATGAGCAGAGATCATTTTATTTCTCAGAGATTTCAAAAATTACATCCAAAGTTTAAAACTCCTGCGCTTTTAACATGGACTGTCGGGATTTTGGCTGTTGTTGGAATTTTAACATTAAATTTGGATGTTGCCGCAGAGTTGTGTAATTACGGAACATTTACATCTTTCATAATAGTATGTGTTGCAGTGTTGATATTAAGAAAAACAGATCCGGAAAGGCCAAGACCTTTTAAAGTTCCGTTTTCGCCGGTTACGCCTGCTCTCGGCATAATTATTTGCGGCGGATTGATGGTTTATAAATCAATGCAGCCGTCAGGTTCAGCTTTACTATTCCCTGTATGGCTTGGGGTTGGTGCAATAATTTATCTGTTATACGGATTTGTTAAAAATAGAATTAACGAAAATAAAATTCATAACGAAAAAGTGGAACTTAAAAAACAAGAAATGATGAAATAATGGAATTTAAAAATATAATATCTAACGCTTTAAAAAAGAAAAGCCCCGACGAATTAATAGCAGTAAGCAAAAAATCAGAATTAAAAAAGACTCTGAACGTTTTTGATTTAATAGTTCTCGGTATTGGTGCTGTTGTAGGTACGGGGATTTTTACAATAATCGGTACTGCAATTCAAGGCGGACCTGAAAGTGCCGGAGCCGGACCTGCGATTATAATATCAATGGTTCTCGCTGCGATAGCATGTGTTTTTTCGGCACTTTGCTATTCTGAAATTGCTGCGATGATACCTGTTGCAGGAAGTGCTTATACTTATACTTATGCAACCATGGGTGAATTTATGGCTTGGATGGTCGGCTGGATTTTGATGCTTGAATATGCAATAGGGAATATTACAGTTGCCTGTGCTTGGACAGGTTATTTCGTCCAATTTTTAAAAGGGTTTAAGCATATATTACCTGATTTTATTGTAAATTTCCCGTTATGGCTCAGAACAGATTACCGTTATATGTTTGCGTATTGCGATAAATTCGGGCTTGATCCGCATACAGAGATGCCGTATTTATTTGATAAAATTCCTGTTGCTGTTAATATTCCCGCAATGGTAATTGTATTGCTTTTGACTGTTCTTTTGATTAAAGGTGTAAAAGAGTCGACAAGATTTGCAAGTATAATGGTTGGCGTTAATATGTTTATGATTTTGTCATTCATTGTAGTTGGTGCTTTTTACGTAAAACCTGAAAATTGGGTTCCTTTTGCTCCAAATGGATTTGAAGGAGTATTCATGGGAGCATTTCTAATCTTTTTTGCTTATATTGGTTTTGATGCTATATCAACAACAGCAGAAGAAACAGAAAATCCTCAAAGGGATCTGCCTATTGCAATTCTCGGAACACTGATAATTTGTACCGTGCTATATGTTTGTGTTGCCCTTGTTTTGACAGGTAATGTGCCGCTCGGGCATATTGATACTCAGGCACCTATCGCTCATGCTATGCGTGCAATAGGTAAAGACTGGTTTGCTGGACTTATTTCAATAGGAGCTTTATGTGCTCTGACTTCTGTTTTATTAATTTATCAACTCGGTACGACAAGAATTTTATATGCTATGAGCAGAGACAGATTTTTACCGAAATCATTGAGATTAATTCATAAAAAATACAGAACGCCTCATGTTCTCACCTGGATTTCAGGTGTTGTGGTGATTGTTTGTACTCTGTTTATGGATTTGAATATTTCTGCAGAGCTTTGTAATTTCGGGACTTTTACATCATTTATAATAATTTGTATTGCAGTGTTGATATTGAGAAAAACAGATCCTGACAGACCAAGACCTTTTAAAGTTCCGTTATCCCCGTTATTCCCTATTTTGGGAATTGTTACATGCGGAGGATTGATGGTATATTCAATGAAATTTTTATCAACTTCTTCTTTATATTTCCCGTTATGGTTATTGATGGGTATTGCAATTTATGCGGCATACGGATATAACCAAAAAAGACTTGAAGAAAAAATTAAACAGCAAAGACGTATCAAACCTAAAGTTGAAATTCCTTAAAGTTTTTGTTAAAAATGGCATCGGGTTGTGTGATGTTATTAAGATAATACAAGAAGCTTGCAAGTTAAGATTAATTATCAGATACGGCTTAAGTAAGAATAAATAAACCTACTTTCTAGCCTTTTAGTGCTTGAGCTAAATTTTAATATTTGTTTTTATTTATAAAGTTTATCATGCTTGGTAAATAATTATTAAAAAATCCTTAAATGTCTTGTAATATAACCTTTAGTACATATAATTTTAGTATAAGGTTTACATGTAAGAGAGAAAGGTTATTTTAAGAGGGGTAGATAATATGATAACATTGGATTATAGTAATTCTGATGCCATGATTGTCGGAGAGGACAACGGGTTACATCTTCAAGAAGAATTTGAAAACTATAAGGATACTATAACTCATATTATCGCCGATTTGAATAAACGAAAAGATAAACCCGGACAATGGCTTCAGTGGATGAATCTCGGGTATAATGAGGAAACTCTCTGGTATGTAAAAGAATATGCAGCTATGGTTCAGGGTAGATTTGATAATATTCTTGTCCTGGGCATAGGCGGTTCTGCTCTCGGAGGAATTGCCGTAACTGAAGCACTTTTAAAACCGTATTGGAATTTATTGTCTGAAGAACAGAGAAACGGCTTCCCAAAAATATTCTTTCTCGATAATATTGATCCGGATACGATTACTGGTTTGTTGGATATATTGGATTTGAAGCGAACTCTCGTAAATGTTATAACAAAATCCGGTTCGACTGCTGAAACTATGTCACAATTTATGATTGTGAAAAATATTCTTGAGCAGGAATTGGGTGCTGATTACAGATATAATGTCGTTGCTACAACAGATAAAAAAACAGGTATTTTACGGCAGATTGCAGAACAGGAGGGATATAAAGCATTTGTTGTTCCTGATGATGTTGGTGGAAGATTTTCTGTTTTTTCTGCTGTTGGGCTTTTACCGTTTGCATTAGTTGGAATTGATATTGATGAAATTACAAACGGGATTAAAGATATGGATCTTGCATTAAAAAATACCGATATTCGTGAAAATATTGCTGCGCAAAATGCTTTGATTCATTATCTTCTTGATACCAAAAAAGGTAAAAACATTTCTGTAATGATGCCTTATTCAAGCAGATTGAAATACGTTGCTGACTGGTATGCTCAATTATGGGCAGAATCACTTGGAAAAAATAAAGATAAAAACGGTAATGACGTAAATATCGGACCGACGCCTGTTAAGGCATTAGGGGCGACAGATCAGCATTCTCAAATTCAATTGTATAATGAGGGACCGAATAATAAAATTATTAATTTTATAAGAGTTGGAGAATTTGATAATACACTTGAAATACCTCCTATTTTTGAATACACAGGGATTGGTTATCTCGGAGGGAAAACTGTTAATCAGCTTATTAATGCAGAGGCTGATTCAACAAAAGTTGCGTTATCAGATTATAACAGACCTAATGTAACTATTAATATGCCGAAAGTGAACGGTTACTATATCGGTCAGCTGCTTTATATGTTTGAAGTTCAAACTGCAATTGCAGGTGAATTATATAATATTAATACATTTGATCAGCCCGGCGTAGAGCAGGCAAAAAATTATACTTATGCTTTAATGGGAAGAGCAGGTTACGAAGAATCCGCTCAGGCTTTAAAAGAAAAAATGGCATCTGTTTAATATTTGACTTTAACTTATAAATTATTATCAAATTATTATGAAAATTATAAAAATAATAATAGTTTTATTACTGTTTATATGTGGTTTCTCTGTATCGGCTCAAACGTTAAAAGCCGGAGTCGTAAAAATTGATAATGTTCCAAATTCGTTTTACGGCACTTGGCGTGTGTCAGCTAAAATCGACAAACAGTCAGGGAATATATATTTTAAACCTGTTACTGTAGATATATGGAACTTATCCCGTTCAGGTGACGTCATAAATTTAAACAATCCGTTTACAGGTGCGAGTGCTTCTGTTAAACTGGATTATGTTGAGGGAAATATTATACGATTTACAAAAACGGGAGAGTACGATGGTAATAAAAAATTAACTGATACTGTTGATTTAAAACTTGACGGAAATACTTTCACGGGAGTAAATTATATTACATTAGAAACTTTTTCTATTCATGACAATTCTTTAATTAAAAAGGATAGTGCTATATATTTATTAAAAGGGGAAAAGATTTCAGGAACAAGTATTACAGGAAAATGAGGATATAATATGGAGCAATTAAACTTTGATACAATTATATTAGGCGGCGGTCCTGCGGGGCTTTCTGCAGCTATATATGCAGCAAGAGGAGCTGTTTCAACTGCTATTATTGATTTGAATATGCTTGGAGGGCAGCCGTCAAATTATTTGGAATTGGAAAATTATCCGGGATTTCAAGTAATCGGCGGATTTGATTTGATGGAAAAATTTGAAGAACATGCAGATAAATTCGGAGTTCATAAATATCCTATGCAAGAAATCCAGAGTATAGATTTAAAATCTAAAACTATTATTACAAATGAACATGAATTTCATGCCAAAACTATTATTGTTGCAACCGGTGCCCAACCAATGAAACTGGGTGTCCCCGGAGAAAAAGAATTTGTCGGACGCGGTGTAAGTTATTGTGCTGTTTGTGACGGGGCGTTTTATAAAAATAAAGTTGTAGCGGTTGTCGGCGGAGGAAATGCTGCCGTTGAAGAAGCAATGTATTTAACAAAATTTGCGGATAAAGTTTATGTAATTCATAGAAGAGATGAACTCCGTGCTGATAAAATTGTTCAGGAAAGAGCATTTAAGAATGAAAAAATCGAATTTATCTGGGATTCTGTAGTGAAAGAGATTAAAGGTGAAAATCTTGTGACTACCGCAGTTTTAGAAAATGTAAAAACAAAAGAGATTTCAAATTTATCGGTAAATGGGGTATTTCCTTATATAGGTATTACACCGAATGTGGAATTAATTACAGGACAACTTGAACAAGATGCAAGAGGGTTCATTGTTACTGATGATACGATGGCTACATCTGTTGAAGGTGTTTTTGCTGTCGGTGATGTCAGAACAACACCATTGCGGCAGGTTATAACAGCAGCCGCAGATGGTGCTGTAGGTGCTGTTTATGCTGTTAAATATCTTGAAACTCATAAAGAAGCAGAAACTGTTGTTTAGAAAAAAGAAGATGCTTATGCATCTTCTTTTTTTATAAATATTTTGAACTTATGTAAGTTTTTAGTTCTCTTTTTAGTTTTTTATATTTTTTGAATTTTTCTTCGTAATATTTTTGTTTATCTCCGCTAGTTATTCTGCTTAGAATTTTATAAAATTGATATTTCCTTAAAATTTTATTTTTGTTTGCCAATACCGATAAATCATGAACAATTTCATTACGCATATATTCAAACATATAGTATTCAGGATGCGGCTTGTTTTCTTTTGGAGTTTCAATACTGTTTTTTAGCCATTGAATTGAAGCCTGTTTTTCTTCATTAATTCTATACTTAATATATTTGTAGTCTATTTTATTATTGATAATGTTAATTACATCATTTTCATTTGTGAATTTGGCAACAAATTGACTGTTAATATTGAATAATTGTTCCAGAGTCTTAAACCTGCTGAGTCCTCTTTCTTTGTTGTATATCGTTAAAAATTGTTTGTTGTATATAAGAGAAAAACAAGTCCCGTGGAATGAATCTGTTACAACATATTCGGCATTTTTTATAATTGCAACAAAATCTTCTGGAGTTTGTTTATTTTTAAATATGTCAATATAGATAATTTTATAATTATATTTTTCAGCAAGAGTTGACAAAATTTTACTTTTATCTTCACTTTCATCCAGAATATATGCTGCAATGTATTTTTCTTCTTTTTTATCAAATTTTGAATTTTGGGCAATATTATCCCAAATTTCTTTATCTGCGGCAAGTGTTGGATCCAGCACTCTGATACTGTCAATCATTAATTCATTTTTACAGATATCTATTCCGTCATATTCTCTTACGGACACATGGTCAAAAAGACTTGCATAATATTTCATTGCATTTAGTTCATAGTCATTCTTCCATTTTTGCAGGCTTGGAACCCCAAAACTTGCAGCATAGGCAATTTTCTTTTTGTCAGGAGAAATATCCGGTAATATGTGGCTGCCTCTCAACTTGTTATACCATTTTAAAACACCGCCGAAATTCCATACCTGATCTGAACCGACAATAAATGTATCATATTCATTATGCAAATATTCGGTACAGCCGCTGTCAGCTAATGAAACAGCAATATATTTATTAATAAACGTACCGGCTATTGAATCAGAAGCTGGTCTCCCGTTTATATGATACGGAAGATAGCCTATAGATCTTAAAATTTCTTGCATTGCATAAGCAACTAATATGGCACCATAGTTTTCTCCATAGCATAAATTATATACAATAACTTTTTTCTTTTTATCTGTATATTTGTCCAGACATTCAAAAAGTGATGTTTTTTCCATATCCCTGAAAAAATCGCCTCTGTAAAAATTTTTGTGCTGTTTTACCAGTCCGTTACAGCCAAATGCCTTTAAACGTAATTTTTCAAGTATTTTAAATTTATTCTTAACTTTATTAAGTATCTCATCTCCTTTTTTGCTGTTAATAAGAAGAATTGATGTTCCTTTATTGTCTTTATCAAATTTTTCAGGTGCTCCCCAAAAATCAGCACCAGTAATATCTCCGACTCTGGGCAATTTTGCGTATTTGCAATTGTAGCAGCATTCTCTTGCAAAAAATCCGTCAACAAATGTTGTCATATATTTATCATTATAAAAGTTTTTTCCGTTTTTATTCTTTATAATAAAGTCAAAATGTTTCCAGCCGCCGCGGGACTTGTCTCTGAAATTTACTTCTGTAATATTTTCTATACCGCCGCATTCTTCCAGCAATTTTCTGTAAACTAACGGTGAAGGTGCATTGTGGCAATAAATATCCATTGTAAGTAAATTATCATATTTCTTATAACGTAAGAATTTATTTAGTCCGTCAACCTGACATGGCGTTCCACAGAAGAAAACGAGTTTTTGATTATTTAATAATTTTTTTATTTCTGAATAACATTTATTTATGTTACTTTGTACATATTTAGAACGTCTTAATTTATCCAAATCTTTTTTATCATTAATTATGATATGATTAACCGCCCAATTTTCGTCAAATGCAGCTGCACAAACATAACCGTTATTTTCCAAAATGTAATTAGCAAATGTGCTAAATACACCGCCCGAAGAGGAACTGCTTAAAATACTGTTGTCATGCGCAATGGCGGCATAACCAATGGTTGAAAAGCTCGGGGGGGGGGGCATTTTCAGCACAACACGATGAACATAAGCCGCAGTTTGTACATTTATCTTTATCTATAACAGGATATTTAAAACCTTCTTTATCTTCAACCATTGTTATAGCGTTATGCGGGCATATATTGTAACATGCCATGCAACCTGTACATGCTTCTTTTTTTATTGCACTAATATCATTATTCATTAGTATTCTCCACATCTTAATTCCAAATTACTTTTTAATTCTAACATAAAAAAAAGTTGCCGTTTTAAGGCAACATTAAATAAACACGAGGATATTAAGTTTTCGAGGTGCATATTTTTTGTAAAAATTTATAAAAGTATAAAAA
>CALUVW010000023.1 GCA_944324315.1 Candidatus Gastranaerophilales bacterium
AGTGGTAGAATGCCTCCTTGCCAAGGAGGATGTCGCGAGTTCGAGCCTCGTCTCCCGCTCCATAAAGAAGAGTCTGAATTTCAGGCTCTTTTTTATTTGTCTGATTTTAATAAAAATTCTAAAATGTTCACCATATTTTATATAAAAAATACCCTCTATTTTTTCAGAGGGGAAGCGATTAATTTATTGGGTGAAGCACATCAAGGAATCTTAGAACTTCTCTTATTAAGTTTATGTTCAAAGGCCAAAGCTTCACGTCGAAATTTATCTCCAATCAAATCTACTGAATGGTCATTTATATCAGGGATAAAATGAGCGTACACATCCAGAGTGGTTGTAGGCTTTGAGTGCCCCATCTGTTTTGATACATAGAGATATGAAATTCCCTGAGATAACATCATACTTGCATAGGTATGACGCAAATCATGAAAACGATACCCTCTCCATTTAAAACTTTCAAGTAATGGATAATACCATCGTCTGCGAATGTTTTCTTTTAACAATGGCGTTCCAATACTGGTGCAAAAGACAAATTCATGCTGCTTGCAGACAGTCTTTTTGTGTTCCTTTAAACAGTTTATTAACCCTGCCTCCAAATCAATTATTCTTTTCGAACTAGACGTTTTTAAATGTTCACTAATTTTTCCATTTGTAAACTGCCTTCTTACATATAATTTACGGTTTTCAAAATCAATATCACACCATTTTAATCCAAGCAATTTCCCCTGCCTCATCCCCGTAAACAAAGCTGTATACAGCAAGGGATATAATCGGGATAATTCTTTTTCGCACGCCTTAACATTCGTGTTATCTGCCTCAAATTGAACACCTTAATTTCTTTAGCAGGAATACTAATTTTCTGAACATTTTCAAACGGATTTCGTTCAGCATATTCATTTGAACAAAGATAGCTGCCAATCGCCTTTAATAATTTTATACAGTCATTTATAACACTAGAAGATTTTTCTTGTTCCAACATTCGGTTTTTCCACCGGTTAACTAAATCAATACGAATTTCATGGAAATTTTGATTTTTAAATATATCAAAATAGTCTTTTATATAACGTTCGTACTTATCTAACGTATTTCCGGCATAGTGTAATCTGGCATTTTGCATATAAAGTTCACAAGCATATGGAAATGCAAGCTTTTTGACTGCTTTTTTCCCTGATTCTATTTCATTTAAACGCAAGCGTTCAGGGGCTTTAGCTTCTTTCATTGTCGCAAAGCCGCTTCTTTTCTCCTGCAAACGCTTACCGGAAAAATCCCGTCCGAGTTCAATAGAATATTCCCACGAGTCTTTACCGCTTTTTAATCTACGCTTACGCACTGACATCAGGCTCTACCTTCGACAATATGTGAGTTTTTGAATTCTAATAGTGCCTTTAAAAGAGCAACTTTTGTTTTGCCGTAATTTATATGGCTAATTTTCTTTTCCAAGACAATCCACTTGTACGCAGTGGCATATGGAACTCCAAGAATACGAGCTGATTGTTTAATTGTAACTGTGTCTTCCATTTCTTTTCCTTGAATTTCGTGCATTTTTTCTCCTCTTTTTTTATTAAATATTTTACCTACTATTTAATATAAAAATTTTTTGAGAAAACTTTTAATAAATTTTATTTAGAAAGAAAATTATAATAAATTTAATTGTAAGTAAAGGCCAGAGCAGCAAGAGAAACTATTGAATTTTTATTTGGAGCTTGCAAAAACTTATTAAGATTTCCGTCTCTCGGATTAAAAAGAGAGTCCATAAAATCAAAAGATGTTAAAATTTATATTGCACGTCAATATCTGATTGCATATCGGCTCCATAATAACAGAGTTGTAATTCTTAAAATAAGCAACAGATATCAAGACATTTACCCGAATTTATAACTTTTTTTATAAAGTTTGTTCAGGTTGGCTGAGTTTTGTTTCATGCCCGAAAATATACCTTAGCCCAGCATTTGCTGCAATACCGTTTCTGCCGCCATGGCGGAGCAAGACTTGTCCGTAGGCCGTAAAGTTATCGTTAATCGTTTTCTGGATACCCAAACCATACTGAACATAAGGTTTCATGCTTAAATCAGGCAAAGTTGTCATATTGGCTGTAAACTGTGAATCGTTCATAATATTCCAGTTCATTCCCGCTGTTAAGTATGGCTGCCAGCCGTTTTTAGTATTCATGATAAATTTGACATTAGGCGTTATTTGTAGTGCGTGTAAAGGATCTGAATTTATCTTAACCCCTGCACCATTAGTGTAATCAAAAGCATTTACGAAAGTATAGCTGAGCATAAGGTTTGGCTGAATTATAAATCTGCCGTCTTTAAATTCAAAATTGTAGCCTGTTTTGTTTGCAACACCTGCCATAAACATAGGGAAATCCTCACTGCCATAGCGTGTACTTGCATCTGCTACACTTGCTCCTGCATTCACTGTTAAACCTGTGAAGAAATTCCCTTTATAGTAAGTTCCGGTTAATCCGAGGTTGCCTCCGTTCTGGTAAATACTGTTGCCTGCGAAATTCTGGTGACTTCCAAGATATGATACATGTGCACTCAAGACACCTTCGCCGCCATTTTTAAACTGGTGAATAGAAGTATCTCCGCCGATGAATGTGCCGTAAGAAAAGTTATTCACTTTAGGACCATTCTTTAAGCCTACACTGTCGTATGCTGCAAACGGTTTTACCCATATCCCTTTGGAATTCATCTCATTTGATTTATATGACAAACCTGTTGTATCAGTTATTGCATACCGGTTTTCTTTTTGTTCGGCAAGTCTTATTGTGGAAGGTCTAAGCATGTACATATCCATATGCGTAAAAGCATTGTTATACGTATCAAGCATTGCCATATACCCGCCGAGTTGTGATGCAACAGGAGAAGCCATTACAGCAGGGTTATATGAATTGTAGCTGTTATCCGGTACAGGGTTAGGATTATCCGGAGTCGGTGGTACGACTCCGGGTCTTGTAAAGGTGAAATTTCCTGTATCTTTTTCGTAGGCTACATTGTATTTATAGATAGGTGAATAAGCTACTTCGGATATTGAAGTTGTTACGTTGTTTCTTAATCCTTCATCTGCAAACAGTATATCTGTTTTATAGCGGTCTGTACTTGTCAGTAAATTCATATTGCTGACGTTTACATTATTATCTCCGAGATTGTAGCTGTCTGCAGTGAGTCTGTCCATAGATTTGTTTGCCAAATCTACATCTACAGACATATTAAGATTGTCATTCAGAGTAAAGTTATTGAGATGCATTGTTCCGACTGCATTATTTGCCATGTTAAGGTTTGAGGCAGAATTTACTGTCATATTATTTCCGTCAAACAAATCGTCAGAAACCACATTAACATTAGCCTGTTCCATCATTACATCAAGTGCGGAAATTTTTTGTTCAAAGTTTACCGTACCTCTGTTAATATTCAATCTTGCACCCGCAACACCTGTAAGTCTGTCACGGAGTGTAATTTCCGCATCGGTTGCATCAAGAGTGATTACGGAAGAATCAGATGTTACGGTTATTCCGCTTCCGTTATTTTCTATTATTGAGTTGCCTGAAATATTTACAGAACCTGCAGTTGTTATACCTTCTGCATTGTTTGAAATTTCGGAGTTATTGATATTTACAACCGCATCTTTATTAGTTCCTGTTACAACGTTATTTGCACCTGTGATTTTAATATTATTCATATTCAGAGTTGTTTCATTATCCAATCTGAATAATGAGTGATTGTTTCCGTTGATTGTTGAACGTTCATTATTACCATCGGGGACAGGTGCAAGAACTCCGTTGATATTCAATGTACCTTCTGAAGTTGTTCCAAGGTCTGAGCTTACTTCATATACATCCCCTGAGGTGTCAAAGTTGAAATTTCGTTCATCAGATGTTTGATATTGGTTTATTAAAGTCAAGGTATCGCCGAGGTTACCTGTTGCTTTTTTTTCACCATAAGATGTTTCCAGTTTATATTCAATACTATCATTTATTGTATTTGTTGTAGTTAATCCGATAGAAGAAGTTGTTTTCTTTTCTTGTTCATAGGTATAAAATTTATCCTGCCAGTTGACATCTGATTTTATATCATCACTCGTTACAAGTGTTTCTGTTTCGGTTGTGTTGTATTTGTTTAACAAATTTTCAGATAATGAAAGTTCTGTTTCTACTCTACCAAGCATCCCAGGATTTGGCGCAGTTTCAAGCACTTGAACGGTAAAATCTTTTTTATCTCCTATAATATTTATATCATCTATTTTTATAACTCCACTAGAACCTGTATAGAAATTCGGGTTATTACTAGTAATAATTTTATCAGAAACTGCGGTTTCTCCTGTGAGGTCAACATCAATACTATAATCAGCATTTATCGACGAAGTTAAATTATATATATTATAATTTTCTATTAATTCATTATTTAAGTCAACATTACCGCTTTCGACGTTCAAAGATGTCCCATAATCAAAAGTATTTGTTCCAAAAGATAAATTTGTATTGTTTAAAGTTACTACTCCTCTAGCCCCTATAGACCCATTCAACTGAATGTTGGAAGATGAATCTCCATCTATGTTTATGTAAAAAATATCAAAACCATTAATATCATCATCAATGATAATTTCCCCGTTATTAATTGCAGTTAAATCAGTCTTATTATCACCACTTTGCATATATATGGCACTACCGTTTCCTGTAAATATAGTTGTACCATTATCTGCTTTTATACATAAATCCCTCGTACTAATAGCATCTCCTTCATTATTAATAAATGAAGAGTTTACTATTTCCAAGCCCCCAAGATTATAAATTGCACTACCTGAAGATGTTGCAGTATTATTTATAAAATTACTGTTTGCTATTACTAATGAAGCACCTTCGTTATATATAGCTCCTCCGAAATAAGCTGAATTATTTATAAAATTCCCTGTTATATTTTCTATTGTTCCGGCATTATATATTGCTCCACCTCTTGCTTCAGAAAAAGAATAAGCTTTGTTGCCTATAAAATCAGCATTTAATTGTGTTATTACTCCGTTATAAGAATTATATATAACAGGATAGTTATAATTTGTTATTGTATTGTCTGAAAAAATTACATTGTCAATAGATAAAATTCCATTATTTGTAATTACCGGGCTTGTTGAATTAAAAGAAAAACTGTTTTGAATATTTCCGTTATCATCATATGAACCTATATTTTGTAATATTAAAGATTTCCCGTTCTGAATATTCAATACATACGATCCGCTTCCAGATATTCCATAGCCTTGACCGTTAATTGTAATAGAAGTTTTACCCAGATTACCAATGCTCAACCTACCTAAATCAATATTATTAAGCAGTAATATCTCATTACTTCCGGTAGCACTGACAAGAGCGTTAATAAGCTCAGACGATGTAGATACTGTAGTTTGTGCTTGTGTTTCCAACCAAATACCTTGTAATAATAAAATTATAAGCAACATAATATAATTTTTCACGTTATTAATTCCTTATTTTACTAATTAAATCCTTGTAATTATTTCTAGTAATTATGATTTTTCTAAAAGAATTAAATTGCGAAGCATTAGAAAAATAGTTACTTAATATCAATTTTTCTTCTTCTGTTAAAAAAGCTTCATTTTCAAATGTATTCATTTCAAATTCATGGCAATTCAAACAATTAAATATTGTGCATTTTTTATGTACTTCCTTTCTTGCATCATTTCCACATAAAGGACAAATACATTTTTCTTCCATGATTTCTCCGTTCTTCTTATTATTTAATACACCATAATATTTATTTTGGTGTATTATGCTGAAACAGCAGATAAATCAACCTTCTCAAGATTAATTGTTTTGTTCGAATCAATAAAAAATACATCATATTGATTACATACTTCACTTGATACATGTTGCAAAATATGTTATTATATGAACATTGGTTGGAAAAACACCAAAATAAATAGTTTAATGCTTTTTTTAAATGGTGCATTTACAGCTCAAACTGGCGGTAGCTGTTATCAATCTGATCCTGATTTATCCCTATATAACGCAAGGTTATCTGAGGCGATGAGTGGTTAAATATCATCTGTAACATCGCCACATCTTTGAACTGGTTATAGTGATGATAACCGAAACTCTTGCGCATACTGTGTGTGCCGATATTCACATCAATTCCGACAGCTTTACACGCTTCATTCAACATTCTGTACACCTGCGAACGGTCTAATCGCATCTGCTTTTGACTTAAAAATAACGGTTCATCATCTGATTTATCCTTTACAAACTCATTGATAAGCTTTTTTAATTTATCATTTATCGGGAACCGCTTGCATTTCCCTGTTTTCTTCTCGTTAAGTTCTATGTGGGATTTATTCCTGACATCTTTTACATTTAATGCAAGTATGTCCGAAACCCTTAACCCTGAATTACAGCCAAGCACAAACAATAACCTGTTACGTTTGTTTCTTTTTGCAAGATAATCTTCAACAGCTCTAATCTTTTTCTTATCCCTGATGGGCTCAACCAAATGTTTCATATCTTTTCCTTTCTTTTACACCAAATGCCACAAAGTAGTGCATTTATTTAATATAAAATTCCAGAAAAGATACAAATTAAAAGCAGGTATTGAACCTGCTTTTTTTACTATACTGATCTGTAATATCCGCGGACTTCTGTGCCGTCAGCTCTTGTATATGGTTTTACATATACTGTTCCGCATCTCAGACTTGTTGTTTGAAGTTCGTTATCTGTCGGAATTCCGATTGCCTGTAATTGTGCCATAATAGCAGATTCATTAGCCGTATATTCATCACCAGACATTTGTGAAATCAATTCTCTTGAAAAAAGTTTGCTGTTACCGCTGACCGGATTTAAATAACCTGAATAATCCTGCGCTTGCGGTTTTATTAGACCGTCTTTCAACTGCTGTTCAATTAGCGGAAGATTTTCCTGAAATTCATCAGGGGGCATACTGCCTATTTGTTCACGTGTAAAAGATTGTTGAATTGGTGCTGCATTACCGGTTATCACTCCTTCTTCATAAATTCGTGTATCATTAGGAGTAGTAATTAATTTACCGCTTCTCATACGTTCCATTACTTTTCTAGCAATAATATCATTAATTTTTCGGGAAGGTACCGTTGCTCCAGCTCCATATTCAAGGATAATTTCTTTCGCAATTTCTCTACCCTGTGCGTTATTCCATTTGTCCATATTTTCTTCGCCCTTGGATTGCCCCATGTCTTTATTACCCTGCCATTCATGAAAATCTCCGGCAAATTTAGCAGCATGTTTTCCCGCCCACAATGCAAGTTGTGCTTGCATATAAGTATGTTTAAAAGCATCAGCTTCATTATTCCATGTAGCATGAGCTCCTGTTCCAATATCAAAACCATATTGTTTTTGGTATTTAGTAGTTGCATCAAATATATAGTTGTTGTATTTCTTAGCCGCATAGTTAAACGGATTTATATTGTTCTTTTGTTTCATTATTGTCCTCCTTATGTTATAAATGTTATATGCGTTTAGATAAATATATTTCGTTAAGTTTATTTTCAATCAATTCGTATTTTGTTGTTGCAGGGATACTTTACGTATACTGCGGCTATAAGCTTATAGAGAAAATTTTCCCGAAATTTTATATGTCAATACAAACACTTTGTTCAATTTATTCATTATTAATGTATTTGAATATTCTTTTGTTGATATTGTTTTGTGTTGAGAAATATATACGGAAAAAATTTCCAGGATTATTATTCAAAATGAATTTTAAAGATAAAGCAGTGAGAACTATATATCAGGTGCTTTTTTATTTCGGCTATTACTTTTCAATTTTGAATTTATTTATTTTTATCGTTTTTATGTTTACAATTTCTATCTTATAGGCATCACTCCTTTAGCATAATAATGCTAGATACATTGGCAGTATCTTTAAATATTAAAATTTACTTTTCGGCTAAAATGAGTGGTGCTAGTATATTATACCATTTGTATTCAAAATCCGTCAATGTTAGAATATTGTCAGAAATTATTTCTGACTTTTCGCTCTTTTCTGGAATGAAGAATTTCAATAAGGGCATCATCTGACAAATCGCATACCATTGCCTGCTCCTCTATTCTAAACGTTAGTCCTTTTATAATCTGCATATATTCCTGCGGCTGCATATTGGCATACTGTTTTAATGTAGTAGAAAGATGTGTATGACCAATATTTTGGGAAATAGCTTTTATATCACGCCCGCTTCTTGCCAAACGAAAAGCGGTATCAACAGCCAGGTGTCTAAATTCGTGAGCGGAATACGGTGGTATATTTTTATCCCTGCATCTCTGAGCAATAATTTGATTTATTTTGGTTTGAGATGAATAATATTCGTTTGATTTTTAGATAAAATCACATTAGCAAAACGCGGAATGCCGTTACACGCGACCGAGCAAGACACGAGCCTCGTCTCCCGCTAATTAAAAAGGCTCACCTTATGGTGGGTCTTTTTAATTAATTGAGATATTAAAAATTTGTATAAAAATTTTTTTGTAATAAAATAAAGACAAACGCGGAAGTAATTCAGTGGTAGAATGCAACCTTCCCAAGGTTGACGTCGCGGGTTCGAGTCCCGTCTTCCGCTTTTGTTATCAAAAATTTACCCTATGTTATAGTAATAAAATAAACGGGCATACTCTTTAATATATGAAAAAAATAACAGCGAAACACATATTCTTTACTTTAATTATTTTATTAGTATTTTATTTTTCAGCCAGAGAACTTTATTTACGTTTTCCTGTAATAATATCAGCAAACACTCATCAACTTACTGCCAAAGAAATGGTTAATAACCTTGACAGCATGATGGGGAACTATTATAAAACAAAAGACATCCTTGTTATTCCCACAATCCTTCAGAATCTGTCAGGATTAAATATTATGGAATTTGGTAAACATAAAACCGCTGTTACAGGATTTTTAACAGGAGTTATAAAAGACGATAAAAATAAAGATTTTGTATCAGAATGGAAAAAATTAAAAATTTCCGCTAAAACAAAAAAAGCTGTTGATAACGCATCTAAATCAGTTGAAAAATCTGAAAAATTTTTAAATGAAGCTGACTATCTGGAAACCAAAGAATCTATAGATTTTTACACCGGCTATTTTGCAGCCACTTACGATATAAGATGTATAAAACTGCTTGTTAAAACCCAAAACAATGGTGCCGTAAAACCTGAAGTAAGAGAACAAGCCACAAATGCATTAGATATGCTTAAAAACAAGTACAATGTCCCGTCTACCATTTTTTAAAAATAAAAAATACGGCAAAAATTATAAAAATAAATCCGACAAGATAGTTCCATCTAAATTCTTCTTTAAGATACAATACTGAAAACACGCTAAATACAAGTAATGTAATAACTTCCTGAATAGTTTTCAGCTGAGCTGCAGAATAAACATAACTTCCTATTCTGTTAGCAGGTACCTGAAAACAGTATTCAAAAAAAGCAATTCCCCAGCTTATAAGAATCACAGCCCATAAAGCTGCTGATTTATGCTTCAGATGTCCGTACCAGGCAAATGTCATAAACACATTTGATATTGTTAAAAGCAAAATCGGAGTAAAATATTTTGTCATCGAACTAAAGCACCTTTCAAACATTTTAATCTTGTTAGCATAATAATTATACATCAAATAAAGATAGTCTTGACAATTAAATATTTTCTTAATAAAATAGTACATGTGACTCGCCGACTTGGCTCAATGGTAGAGCAACGGTTTTGTAAACCGTAGGTTGTAGGTTCGATTCCTATAGTCGGCATTTTTATTGAAAATAAAATAGACCATTATATAGTATTTGAGCCTTTGTGGCAAGGCTCCGCGAAACAACTAAGTGTTGTTGAGTGGAGGTAGGGTAGAAGCACTCCCTTGGTACAAAGAAAAACATTTGAGCCTTTGTGGCGCAGGGGTAGCGCACTCCCTTGGTAAGGGAGAGGCCACGGGTTCAAATCCCGTCAAAGGCAATTTTTGAAAATTTAATAAGGGTAGGTGCCCGAGTGGCTAAAGGGAGCAGACTGTAAATCTGCCGTCGCGAGACTACGGTGGTTCGAATCCACCCCTGCCCAAATAAAAAAGACAATTTCTAAAGAAATTGTCTTTTTTATTTTTTAATGAATTTTTATAAGTAACTAAATTAAATCCATACTTCCACTTCTTAAGCCTTCTATATCTAATGTAATATATGAAAAACCGAGAGGCTTTAAGGCCTTTATTATGTCATCATTTAAGTTAATAAAATCAATAAACTTTTCCTTAGAAATTTCAATTCGTGCAATATCATTATGCACCCTGACTCTACAATTTAAAAAACCGTTATTTTTTAAAAATTTTTCAGCACTTTCCACCTGCATCAGCTTTTCTTTATACAATTTTGTATTATATGGGAATCTCGTTGCAAGACAGGGAGTTGAAGGCTTATCAAAAATTTCAATATTTTTTTCTTTTGCATAAACGCGTATTTCTGCCTTTGTTATTTCATATTTCACAAACGGAGATATAACGTTTAGTTCATTTAATGCTCTTAACCCGGGTCTGTATTCATGAATGTCATCAAAATTTGTTCCATCCAATACATATCTAAGATTATATTCATCCGCAATTTTTAACATTTTTGAAAAAATCACTTTTTTACAGTGGTAACATCTGTCTTTCGGATTATTTACAATAACAGGATTAGATAGTATATCATATTCTGCTATAATCTGTCTGACATTATATTTTTCACAAAGTTTTTTTGTTAACTCAATTTCAGCATCACTTTGAAATTCTGATCTGAAAGTTACAGCAACAACTCTGGTATCAGCTTCTTTACACAAATAAAGCAAGACCATGCTGTCTATTCCGCCTGAAAAAGCAAGACAAATGCCTTGCTTTCCCTGTTTTTTTAAATATTCTTTCAGTTTTTTAAATTTATTTTGCATCAACTTTTACCGTCTTTTTGCTCATAATCTTACACACAAAATACATTAACACACTAATTGTAAATAATCCTGCAATGTTTCCTGATACGGAGGGCATGGATGCAAATAAAGAAGATTTTGCCTGAATTACCTCTGACAAATTATAAAGCGCATATTGAGACTGTGTAACAACTGAATCTGAGATATTCAGTAAAGACCATTCAAGTCCGTCCGGTTTTGTTGATGCATATTGAGAAATAATTCCTGCAAGAATAAAAGATGTGCTTCCGAAAATGTAAGATAAATTTTTTGAATTTACATATCTGCTTAAAAGTATTACGCCTCCTGTTACAATACCTTCCACGATACCTATAGGCATGTGAATTAATTGCATCAATCCAACAAAATTAAACAAATTTCCAGTTATTGAACCTGATAGAGCAGCTTCTGCCGCAACCGCAATTGAACCAAGCTGTAATGCCGCAACAGATGCTAAAATTGCACCGGTAACAGGCTTATTCTTTTGTTCTAACGGTTTGTACAATAACGGATATGCGATAAAACAAGCTAAAAAGCCCATATTAAATATGTTACAGCCCAAAGCAAGAATACCGCCGTCTGCAAAAAATACAGCCTGAACAAGCAAGATTGCACACATAGCAATAAATGCCGCGTAAGGTCCTATTAATACAGCCAGTAAAACTCCTCCGATAATATGCCCGCTTGAACCGGCTGCCGGTATTGCGAAATTAATCATTTGCAAAGCAAACACAAGCATTGTAAGTGTTACGGCAGACATGATTTTATTTTTACAGAAATCTTTTTTTGCTTTTTTGTATGCGTAAAAAGCAGTTCCTACAGCAACTGCTAACATCGGGATCCCTGTTACTGGACAAATAATTCCGTTTCCTAAATGCATAGTTTCATCTCCTTTTTATAAATCATTTTCACTTTTTTCTTTTATTAACATAACTCTCAATACAGGATTTTTGTAAGGTCTTTTACCTGCTCCGTAACCTGTTTTTTCTATGATAAATTCATCAGGCAGATTTTCACCTCCATAAAGTGCAGCAACAATTGACGCACCAGTTGGTGTAACCATTTCACCGTCATTTTCGGTTATCTTAAGAGGGATTTTATACTTTTCAAGGATTTTGCAAACCGCAGGCACTGGTACAGGCAAAACTCCATGCTGGCATTTTACAAACCCCTGACCTTCTGTGAGTGTTGAAAAATAGACTTTATCAATATTCAAATCATCAAACAGTACCGCAAAACTTACAATATCAGCAATAGAATCTATTGCCCCGACTTCATGGAAATGAACTTCATTTATATCTTTGCAATGAACCTGGGCTTCTGCTTCAGCTGTGATTTTAAATATTTTTTTAGCGAGTGCACGTGCGCTGTCTGTCATATCTGCTTTATCAATGATTTTATTTACATCTTCAAGGTTTCTGTGCTCATGGTGATGGTGCTCGTGATTATGATGTTCATGTGGAATAATAACATCAAAATCCGTTGCCTTGATTGAATTAATGAAAACATTAGATATTTTATAAGTAAATTCACTGTCCAAATTCATTGAAGCAAGTGCTTTATCAAGTTTTTCGCTATCAGCACCCAAATCAAGAAGCGCAGCTACTGACATATCACCTGATATTCCCGATTTACATTCAAAGTATAAACTTTTTCCCATATTTTATTCTCCTGCAATCTTTCTGTTAATCTGACTTGCACTATAACCTGCGTTAAAACCGTTATCTATATTAACAACAGTCATGCCCTCGGCACATGAATTTAACATCGTTAATAATGCAGAAAGTCCCTTAAAAGAACTCCCATACCCAACAGATGTCGGAACAGCAATTACAGGAACATCAACAAGACCTGTAATAATTCCGCCGAGTGCGCCTTCCATACCAGCGACAGTAATTATCACATTTGCTTTTCTTATTTCATCTATATTTGACATCAAACGATGAATCCCTGCAACTCCCACGTCATAGTATTTTTTGACATTACTTCCAAAAAATTCGGCAGTCACAGAGGCTTCTTCCGCAACGGGAATATCTCCTGTTCCGCCGGTGCAAACCGCAATTTCTCCGATTTTTTTTACAGGTTTTTGAATCAGGGTTATAACACGGGCGCATTCATTATAGTTAATTCCTTCAAATTCTTTTTTCAGAATTTCTGCCTGCTCAACTGATACCCTTGTTCCGATTACATTCTGTCCCTGTGTTTTAAATTCAGAAAATATTTTGATTAACTGTTCATCTGTTTTGCATTCACAAAAAACCGCCTCAGAAGCACCTCTACGTTTTTGCCTTTCTAAATCTAATTTTGCAAATCCTAAATCAGAATATTTCTCATTTTTCATAAAACTATTTTACTCCTTGATAGCAAGTATCAGTCAAGATTTTTTCTTGAAAATATTAAGCCAAGTTCAAACAAAAGATATGTCGGCAGTCCGAGTGTAATCTGACTCACAACATCAGGAGGTGTTAAAATTCCCGCAATTATAAGAATTATTACAATCACATAAGGTCTTTTATCACTTATTGTTTCATAAGAGACAACTCCAGATTTGATAAGCGCATGCGTAATCAATGGCATTTGAAACATTAAGCCAAATGAAAGCGACATAATCAGTGTAAGATTTAGTATATTTGATATGTTAAACACAGGATTTATATTCGCGGTCGAAAAACTCAAACCGAATTTTATAACAAACGGAAGCATTACAAAAATGCAGAATGCAACACCTGATATAAAAAGCAAACTTGATATAAAAACAACTGATTTTATAAAATTTCTTTCATTATCATAGAGCGCAGGAAGTATAAATTCCCAAATCTTTTTTGCAATATACGGACAACACACAATTAAATCAAGAACAAATGCCGTTTTAATCTGAATTAAAAAAACTTCCATAGGCGAAAAATAATTTAACTTAATACCTGTTGAGCCAATTACTATATCAATAATTTTATTTAAAACAGGAGGAGCCACAAAAAACATGAAAGGGAAAACAATGCATAAAGAAATCAAGCATTTCAAAAGAGTTTCTCTCAGTGCTTCAAGATGTGAAATTAAACTTTCTTCTTTTTCATCGCCCATAGTTAATTTTGCGGGTTTTCCTTGTCTTTTGCAGGGTCAAATTCTTCCGGCTTATCTATTGAATCTTCTATTGCATTTTTCAAACCTTTTGCTTCATCCTGTAAAATATTTTTTGCTTTCTTGTATTCATAAGATGCACGCCCTAATGCTCTTGCAATTTCAGGGATTCTTTTTCCGCCGAACAGCAGTAAAATTACAACCAGTATGAGTAATATTTCCGTAAAACCTAATGACATTTCATATCTCCTTTTTATTTATTATAAATATTTCTGATCATTTACCCCGAAAATTTCTATTGCTCCAAAATGACAGGCTTTTCTGCAATTTCCACATCCAATGCATTTTGCAGCATTCAAAACAGGTTTATTATCATCAGTCTTAATTATAGCATGCACAGGACAACTTTCGGAACATAAACCGCACTTTGCGCATTTATCATTATTTATCATTGCCATTGCTATTCGTGTTTTTTGTTTTTCTTCCAGAGTAATTTTTTTTATTGCACCTGAAGGACAAACTTCTGAGCATTTATGACAGTCATAATTGCAGACACCTTTTGAATAGTCAATATGCACTGCTCCGTATTCATTATCAGCTTTTACCAGAATTTTTTGCGGACAGTTTTCTACACACAAATTACAATTTAAGCATTTATTAATAAAACGTTCTTTATTAACAGCTCCTGGAGGTAAAATTACATCTTTTAGTTTTTCTGTAATTCTTTCTTTCAACAACAAACCAGTCTTTACCATACCGCCGAATAACAAAATTGCACCTGATGCAATAATTATCCTCCGTCTTTTCAGACTAAATTTGATTTTTTGAGCGATTTTTCCGTAATTAATTCCGCCTTTCGGACATACTTCAAGGCATTTCAGACATTTTATACAAGTCTCATTGTCAACAGCTTTTTCTTTTGAATTTATACATCCGGAAGGGCAATTATATTCACATTTACCGCAGGAAACGCATTCTTCTTTGTTTATATAAATTTTATTCAAAGAAATTTTTGATATAAGCCCGAGAATTGTTCCGACAGGACAGATATTGGTACAAAAAAATCTGTCTTTAAAAATTACGATAACAATAACTGAGACCAGCACAATCACTCCTGCTGCTACTAATGTAAAGGCAGAACCGAATACTGTGTAAGGATCTAGATATCTAACGGCAACGACCGTTCCTCCAAAAAATATTCCCCAAAGAATTGCGGAGATAAAATATTTTATCGGACTGTTCAAAACAAATCCTCCATCACATAAGCGGTTCCCCTCCATTTTAAATAGAGGTATATTTTTCAAATTTTCTTTTAACAATCCGATAATTTCCTGTAAAATCCCCAAAGGACAAATAATCGAGCAGTAAATTCTACCGTATAGAAAAGTTAATCCCGCAATGAGTAATAGTAAAATTAATGCTATTATTGAAAAATCAGTTATTACCCTTTGCAGCAAAGGCATAAGCTGGATATCAAAAATCCGCACAGGATAAAATATTCCGAGTATACCTGTTATAGCAATTATAAATACTATTATTGCAATTGTTAATCTTATCCTGTACAAATTTTTCTTATTCATTTTATACTTATACTGCTTAACTTCCTATCTTCTTATCTTCCGGCGCTAGCCTGCTTTTTTTACCTCTGCTTCAACCTTTTTCAAAAGAGCAGGTATATCAAGCCCCTGCGGACAATTCTTTGAGCAGAGATGGCAATTAATACATTTATCTGCTCTCTCGCTTTCCTTTAAAGCTTCATAGTTTACTTTAAACATAAATCCGTTGCCATTAGATTTATAAACATTATATAAACCGAAAATTGCAGGGATATTAATTCCTCTCGGGCATACTTCCGTACAATAACGGCAGGCTGTACAGTTTATTGCCCCTTGAGACTGTATAATACGAGCAATTTCGTTTGCGATTTTTTCTTCTTCGGGAGTAAATTCTCTGAAATTTGTAAACGTATCAACATTTTCTTTCAACTGTTGGAAATTGCTCATTCCGCTCAAAATAGTAAAAACGCGCGGTTTGCTTGTTACCCAGCGCAGCCCGAATGAAGCCTGTGTATCATTGGGGCATTCCGCTTTAAGTTTTTCAACAGCTTTTTGGGGCAGATTGCAAAGTCCTCCGCCTCTCAAAGGCTCCATAACTATAACGGGAACTTTTGCTTCGTCCGCAATTTCGTATAACTCTTTTGCGTTTATAACTTCCCAGTCAAGATAATTGATTTGAAGTTGGCAAAAATCCCATTTATGTTCTTTTATAACTTCTCTCAACATATCAGGATCACCATGAAACGAAAATCCTAAGTGTCTAATCTTTCCTTCTTTTTTAAGTTTCAAAAGTTCTCCATACATGTCATTATCACGATAGTTATGTATACTGCTTTTGTTGATGTTATGAACCATGTAGTTGTCAAAATATTCAACCTGACACTTTTTCAATTGTTCGTTGAATAATTTGTGCACATCTTCCGGAGAATTTACGAGATAAGCAGGATTTTTATCCGTTAAAAAGAAACTTTCTCTCGGGTATTTTTTCAAAATTTCGCCGATAGCATTTTCGGATTTGCCTTCAACGTACATATATGCCGTATCAAAATAGTTTGCGCCATGAGCCATTGCATATTCAACCATTTTGTCAAGTTCAACCATATCAATTTTGCCGTCGCGCATTGGAAGCCTCATACATCCCAATGCAATCAAAGGCATTTCAAGATTGTTAAATTTGCGTTTTATAACTTGTTTTTCGGATTTTTTTACTTCTTTTTTTGTGCATCCTGACAACAATGCTGCTCCGCCGAGTGCAAGTGCCGAATTAATTATAAATTCTCTGCGTTTCATCGTTCAATTTCCTTTTTATAATTTTAATTTGTTTATCCATTCCGTGATTTCAGAATCTTTTGCGGAATTTTCATAAGAGGTATAACCTTCCGTAACTTTAGCATCAGGCGCCAATTTCTGTATATCAGCGTACGTTGAAGATGCACCGCCTCCGCCATGTGTACAGAATGGAACAATTGTTTTTCCTTTAAAATCATTTTTGCTCAAAAATGTTTTGACAGGCCCTGCCATTGTGTACCACCATACGGGAGTTCCCACAAATATTATATCATAATCTTTTACGTTACCGTTATCAACAAGTTCAGGTTTTATATCTTTCTGTTTTTCTTCCTGCGCTATATTTACAACTTCATTATAATTTTTTGAATAGGCTTTTTTAGGAACTATTTCAAATAAATCCCCGTTAGTAATATTTTGAATTTTTTTAGCGACATTTTCAGTGTTGCCTGAATAAGAATAGTAAGCTACTAAAACTTTTTTATCACTCATATCAATCTCCTTTCTTGAATTTGCCATTACTGCATAAGTAACAGCACCGCATATAACTAACAAACCAAGCAATACAAACAATATTTTTTTCATAAAATCTCCACTTAAAATTTTTATACAAGTATTATAAAGTCTGATAGTAACTATCAGTCAAGTAGATTTAATAAATTTAATTCTTATTGACATAAAAAGCATAAAACGTATATAATATGAAAACAGTTAAGCCGATATAGCTCAGTTGGTAGAGCAACTCATTCGTAATGAGTAGGTCTGGAGTTCGAGCCTCCATATCGGCTTATTGTTTTCTAAAACCGTAATCTTGTGCAACTGTACGTCTTATGGATTTTATTTTTTCTTCAACAGAAAGTCGGTCGCCAGATCTGAATTTATCAGGGTATATTTCATAGTTTTCCTTGTATTCGTCAAATGTAACGTTTGGCATAATAACATTTGCACCGCTTTGTAATGCTAAAATTTGCCCGTTTGGATTAAGAGTTTCCATGGCTGTTGTTGCAGGAATATTTACATTCTTCAATACAATTCTTGTTAATGCCATAACTTTTAAAGCAAGAATAAAATCGCCATGCCTGTACATTCCAAGCGGAGTATCAGGATGCGGTATAAACGGACCTATACCAACCATATCAGCATCAATCTCTTTAAAAAACAAAATATCATCAGCAAGCGATTCCGGAGTCTGCCCCAGTAAACCTACCAGACAACCTGTTCCAGTTTCATAACCAAGTTTTTTCAAGTCCTTTAAACATCTTAATCTGTTGTCAAAATCAGAACCCGGATGCATAATTTTATATAAGTCCCTGTCAGTTGTTTCTATCCTTAAAAGATACCTGTCCGCTCCAGCCTCTTTAAAAGCTTTATAATCTTCATAAGTTCTTTCACCCAGACTAAGTGTAACAGCAGTATCAAAAATTTTTATTTCTTTTATAATTTCACACAAAATATCTTTTGAAAAATAATTATCCTCTCCTGACTGAAGAACAATAGTTCTGTATCCTGAATTAACAGCGTTACGAGCACATTCAATAATTGCCTCTGGACTCATTCTGTATCTTTTCACAGATTTATTATCTGAACGTAAACCGCAATATTTACAATGACACTTACAAATATTTGAAAATTCAATTAATCCGCGAAGATGAACATCATTTCCCACGTATTGTTTTCTGATTTCATCAGCAGACTCAAAAAGCTTATCATTTACTCTGTCATCTTTTAATATTTCAACAATATCATTTCGTGAAAAGTTTGTCATATCAGCCATATTATACCATGAAGAATATTTTACATAACTTTATTAAAAACTTGCCGGTAAATAAATACAAATGTTATGATAATAATGGAATATTTTATTATAGGAGAATTGAGAATGAAACATTTATTAAAACTTGCGTTGTCTGCTCTTATTGCGATAATTGTTACAGTTCCTGCAATTGCATACCCTGATGTTGCATCTGATCATTGGGCAGCAAAACAGATTAAAGAATTAACAGAAAAAGGGGTGATTATAGGCTATCCTGACGGAACCTTTAAACCTGACGATAATGTAAGCAGAGCAGAATTTGCATCTATGGCAATTAAAGCTTTAGGGCAAGAACATACAACTATAGCACAACCGGTGCAATTCACAGATATTGAACCCGGTTTTTGGGCTTATGATGCGATACAAAAGGCATTATATTTTGATTTAATTTCGTGCCCAAGTGAAGGAGAACCTTTCAGACCAGATGATACAGTGACAAGAGGCGAATCCATTTCAGTTGCAGTAAATGCTCTTACAACAGAACAAATCAGCAATATTAAAGCAAAAGAAGTTCTCTCTAAAAAATATGCTGATGCAAACAAAGTCCCTGAATGGTTTCTGATACCTGCCGGAAAAGCTGAAATTTTAAACATGCTGGTCACAATTCCGTCACAGGACAAGGCTAAAATAGAAGCAGACAGACCCGCAACCAGAGCCGAAGTTACTGCCATACTATTTAATATGATGGAACAGGCAAAACTAAATCCTAATGCGAAACTTGCAGAGGCTATGAGAAAGAAAACCGGCGACGGTTATGTTATTGAAGGTGCATTTGTTCAGGGAAGCATAGGCACAATTCCTGCTGGTACAATTATTCCTGTAAAATTAAGCAAGTACATCAGTTCTCAAACATCAGAATCAGGAGAAATTTATACGGCCTACGCTCCTGAAAATTTCATAACAAAAGATAAATATATTTTAATCTACAAAGGATCAAATCTAAAAGGACAGCTTTTAGACGTCAGAAGCGGTAAATGGTTTGTTAGAAACGGAGTACTTGTACTTGATAACTCTCTTTTAACCACAAATAACGACCAAACAGTATCGTTCCCCGGAACTGCGGAAGTTACAAAATACAGAAACTGGTTTATGAAAATAGTAAGAGCAACATTGAAAGGCGAAAAATTGAATGTTGAACCTGAAGGCGTTGTATATCTTAAACTACTTAAACCAATAAAAATTGATCTTACAAACGGATGGATATTTGAATAATTTAATAAAAATCCCGCTTTTAAATATTAAGCGGGATTTTTATTTTATAGTTAAATAAATTATTTCCATAAATAATCATCTTTTATCTGCCAGCTGTCATGTTCAATAAGCGCCCCGCAATAATATCTTTTAGATGTTCTGCTGTTACATCCCCACCAGGAATCATTTTTCAACACATCACGAGAAACACCTGCTCCAAACATTTTGAGTTTTTTATCAGATGGATCCAGCTGCAGCAAAAAGACATCACGACCTAACAAATTTGGTCCCTGCGCACCATTTATATCAATATTTACTAATAAATCTCCGGTTGATACAGAAATAGGTTTTCCATCATCATCAGTTGTAATAGTAGAATCAACTGCTATACTATATAAAGCACCATCTGCTGTTAAAAACATACGTCCATAACTCATCATCATTTTAAAAGAACTCCTGTCTAATGACGAAACAGAATAATCATAACACTTATTTATATTATTAGGTCCACAGTCTTTAGCTATTTGCATGTATTGCATTATGTAATTTTTTACAAAAGTTTCTCTTTTTTCTCTAACTGATTCGACATCTTCCGTTAGATTATCCCCTGCTTGTAAAAAATCCCAACCTGACATATCACCGTAATCAGCCTGAGCACGCGTCATAGCTTGACTCAAACTTGAAACAGATTTTTTCAATCTGTTTACTGTTACATGCTTTTGATAATTAGTAATCAATACAGGCATTGTCATTGCCGCAACCACACCAATTACTCCAAGCGTGATGAGAACTTCCGCCAAAGTAAAAGCTACCCGTTGTTTAAGTGAAAGGTGAAGAGTGAAGGGTGAAGCGGCATTTCTTCCTTCTCCCCTGTGTGGGAGAAGGTGGTACGAAGTACCGGATGAGGGGTGCACCCGACAAATTTCACTTCCTCTCCCTGAGAGAGGGAAATATTTTGCGATACTAGCTTCGCATCTATGCCTCTTTGCATCTTTGTATCTAATTATGATATCCCGAAACAAGTTCGGGATGACATTTTTTAAACTTGCTTGACTTCTTGACCTCTTAGATAAATTATTTTCTAAAAGCTCGGAATCGCCCCCCCCCCGCGTGTTTCAGACATAATAAATCTCTTCATATATCATTCCTTTCTTCTTTTTATCTACTTTTTTATTTTAACATGTTTTGTTTATATTTTCAATATTTACATTAATACTTCATTTCCCAGCCATCCAATATAATACGTTCTAGACAAAAAAATAATAATTTTTCACCATTACCTTTTTTAGAACAACCTCATTCGATCATGCTAGTAAGACTGCCTGAAACCTTCATTTAAGGTTGAATACGCTTTCTTTATTTGTGTAACTAGAACCTTCTTCTGGTAATGGGCTATCAAACTCGGCATTGTTAAAGCAGCTACTAATCCAATTACGCCAAGGGTAATTAAAACCTCCGCTAATGTAAATCCAGAAAATAAGGAGTTTGAGCCTAGATGCGCCCCCCCCCCGATAAACTCGTAATGCTTTTCATAACTTTAACTACTTTCTTATTAATATCATTTATTATTATAATATATTTAACAGATTTTTTCAAGTATACCGCGACCGCAATTAATAGACAAAAAGTCCCCTTTTCAGGGGACTTCAACTTAATTTCTGCTATTCAACTTTGCAAGTAATCTCAAAATTTCAGTGTACAGCCAAACAAGGGTAATCATTAACCCCATTGCTCCATACCACTCATAATCCTTACTTAACATATTTTGAGATGCAGTTTCAATAAAGAAAAAATCTTGAATTAAAGCCATTGCGGCAATTACAACAACAAACAAACTAAAACCTATACCGATTAAGCCTGCCTCAAATATCCCCGGTATTCCACGACCGAAAAATGAAGCAACCATTTGTATTAAATATATAGCCAAAATTGACAACATTGATGTCATCAAAACTGCTTGAAATTTTTCTGTATATCTTATAACCCTTGCCTTATACAGCATTAACATTACGAATAATACAGCAAAAGTACTTAAAATAGCCTGTAAAACTATACCATGCCATTGAGCTTCAAAAAACATTGAAAAAGCACCGAGCACCAAACCTTCAAGTAGAGCGTAAGGGGCTGCTAGATATTTAGCCGTTTTAATATTAAAGCTCGCAATCAGAACAAAAATAAATGCTAAAACCGCCCCGCCAATCATTAATCCGCTGACTATTGCAGGATTTGTGAAAAGGTAATAAATACTAATTGCAGAACCGGCAATCAAACACGCAAAAAGCATAAAAATTTTACTCACAGTTCCTTGAACTGTCATTGGTTCTCCATCTAGAATGCGCTCTTTTGGAGAAAACCTGTTTTCATTTAATATAGGATTTGACATAATTAACTCCTTCCTTTACCATGATTATATAGTATATTACAAAAATATTCTATATCTTAATATTTTTATAAGGTTTAACATGTTTTTAGAAAATTTTAGAAAATTTATAAGATATTTCGGGAAAAGAAAATATTTACAATTAGCCGGATTTACTGGCCTGTCACTAATTGCAGGGACTCTGGAATTTGTAGGAATCGCACTTGTCTATCCTTTTGTAATGTTGATAATTACTCCGGATACATTTGAAAAATATATTCCGTTTGAAATAAATAACAATACTTCACTTGGGCTACTAATTGGCTTTTCGGTATTACTTATATTCCTATTGAAAAATATTTATATGATTTTTACACAATACATACAAACAAAATTTGTTTGTAACTGGAAAAAAGATATAACATCAAAATTTATGGAATATTATCTTTATGCGCCTTATAAAAATATAATGACAACTTCAAGCAGCGACAAATTATACACAATAGAAATTCTTTGTAATGTAGCTGTTGACGGTTTTATTTTACGCGGTCTAAATCTTTTAACTAATATTATTATAGTATTAATGGTTATAAGTTTGCTGCTTATAAAATTTCCTGTACCTGCAATTGTAACCTTTATATTTGTGACAGCTACAATTGCTCTGCAAAATAAATATTTTAAAAAACGCACAACCGATTTAGCTAATGTAATGGCTGAAAAATACCGCAAATATAAAAATGCCATTATGGACAATATATTAAACTTAAAAGAGTTAAAAATACTTTCTTCTGAAGATATTTTCTATAAAAACTATTTGAAGAATGAAAAACATTATAGAAATACACAAATTCTGCAAGGTTTTTACTCTGCAATTCCTCCATATATTATAGAAATATTGACAGTCTTATCATTATTGATTTTAGCCTACTTTCTATCAATACAAGCAAAAGGAAACAACCCGCAATTTATTGCGTCATTTGCAATTATTGCAGCTTCTCTGTTTCGTATAGCACCCGCTCTTAACAGGATTCAAACTTCTATAATAAATATTAATGCAACAAGAGATTTTGTAAAAAAAATCAATGATGAATATGAAAAATGTGATCTTGGAAACTTCAAAAAATACAACAATTATACATCCAAGAAATTAACCTTTAAGAATAAAATACAATTAAAAAACGTCAATTTTTCATATAATTCCGACAAACAGGTAATAAAAAATGTATCTCTTGACATCAATAAAGGAGATTTCATAGGCATTATAGGTCTTTCCGGAGCCGGGAAAAGCACTTTAGCAGATATTATAACAGGTTTACTCCCAATAGATTCCGGAGAAATAGTTATTGACGGACAAAAACTTGATGAGACTAATTTTTATAAATTCCGCCGAATTATAGGCTATGTCCCACAACAAATTAATATTCTGGATAAGTCTTTTAAAGAAAATGTAGCCTGGGGCTGCGAAACAATTGATGAAGAAGGAGTTATAAAAGCCCTTAAAGCAGCACAAATTTATGATGTAATAAAACAATACCCGCAAGGGATTAATTCCGAAGCGATAATAGGTTCAAACGGACTTTCGCAAGGGCAAAAACAACGTATAGCAATAGCACGAGCACTATATAGAGATCCTGAAATTTTAATTCTGGATGAAGCGACTTCTGCACTAGATGTTCAAGTCGAGCATGAAATAACAGAGGTTTTAAAACAAATAAATACATCAAAAACTATAATATCAATAGCACACCGATTATCTACATTAAGGTCATGCAATAAACTTGTATATATGAAAGACGGACAAATAGTTGATATTGGGACCTTTGATGACTTATCATCACGATATAAAGATTTTGAACGTTTAATAGAATTATCATCAATAAAATAAAAAAAATAAAAAAGTACTTTACAATAAAAATTTTTATACTATAATAAATTACATAAGCCCCAACTAATTTAAGTTGCGGATTATATAATCCTCAGTAGCTCAATGGCGGAGCAACCGGCTGTTAACCGGTAGGTTGTTGGTTCGAGTCCAACCTGGGGAGTTTTTACATATAAAAAGACTGGTATAAACCAGTCTTTTTATATGTTTGAGTTTTTTAAGGTTAAGACTCAAACCAACTGTGAGTGTAATTTAACGACCGGTTTTATTTGTACGGATACTTTGATTATTTTGGACAGCCCTCACTGTGAGGGCGTTTTCAGGTCGGAATTTTAAGTATTCCCAAAAAATCAAACTGCCGAACTGGACTTTTTTCGGACTGTACGGATAGATTGAGATTTTCTTAATATAGCTGATATGGTTTGACAGACATTGCAGGAATTTAATTTTTTTGAACTAATAGGGGTGTGTTTCAAATATATCTTGATTTTT
>CALUVW010000024.1 GCA_944324315.1 Candidatus Gastranaerophilales bacterium
AGTGATTGGAACCCGTAAAAAAGGCTTGAATACTAAAATAGAGCCTCTTCATAAAGGCTCTAAAAAGTTAAATGTCGGAGATGGGACTTGAACCCACACAGATTTCTCCATACGCACCTGAAACGTACGTGTCTACCATTCCACCACTCCGACATGGCTGAATATCAGCAACTTTAAAATAACACAAAAAATCCAATCTGTCTATATCAGAAAGCAATATATCTAAATTAAATATATTTATCAGCATGGTTACATCCGTAGAACCTATTTTATTTTCCTGAAAAATTCATCAGAAATTAACTGAGAATACTTATTTTTTTCATTTGCCGATATCAAAATACGTTTTTGTCCGTCTTTTGTAGTTGCGACAGAAACTATACCGCCGACATCACCTATTGGCAGCTTCTTCACACGCGCCTCAAATTTCACATAAGGGACTTGATGCCCGTATGAGTTCATAGTTCCATGTTTTGTAACTTTTAAATCATCTATAGATATAGACTGATATTTTACTTTGCTCAAAGTTTTTTTTAATTTTTCTTCAATATTATCCGACTTTATATCGTCCGCAGTTAGAAGTTCTTTTTCACCGGAATCAACAACAAACATTTTTTGTCCGGATGCTTTATGTTCCGCAACAACCGCATTATACCCCATTATACCGGCTGCCTGTTCAATCTCAAATTCTTCATTTATCTTTGAAAAATCTCCTACTTTTTGAGCGCGTTCTAATAAAGTATCTTTAGAAGGATGTAAATAGTTATTTATTAAACCGCTCACAAGTTCTTTTCCGCCGAGAGACATAAACCCGACAACAGCAAGGGTAAGGATTATTGCTCGTAAAATATTTTTTAAACATCCCATGTTGAAATCCTTCTCATGTTATACTATTATTATAACTATGAAAAAGGCAGAAATCAATTATATCAATACGGTTGACATTAAGGTCGAGGACTTAACACCTGCAATGCAGGAATATGTGAAAATTAAACACCAAAATCCTGATAAGATTCTTTTATACAGACTCGGGGACTTTTACGAAACATTCTTTGAAGACGCGGTAATCATGTCTAAAGAGCTTGAACTCACTCTTACAGGGAGAGAACAGGGAAAATTTGGGAGAATCCCTCTGGCTGGTATCCCAGCAAAAGCTGTAAATAATTATCTTGAAAAACTTGTTCAAAAAAATTACAAAGTTATAATCTGCGACCAGCTTGAAGATCCAAAATTTGCAAAAGGGCTTGTAAAAAGAGGAGTAACCAGAATTGTAACATCAGGGACTCTGACTGAAAGCGACTTTCTCAAACAAAACTCAAATAACTATATTTGTGCACTTTTTAAAGACGAAAAAAGCGGAATGTGGGGATTTTCTTATGCAGATATTTCAACCGGTGAATTTAAAGTCACTCAAGCTTCTTATGAACTTATTATGGCAGAGTTGACAAGAATATCACCTGCTGAAGTTGTTGGTCCTTCCATTAAACAAAAAATCATGCCTTTCCAGATAGTTCCTGATGAAAAAATTGATTTGCCTGAGGAAATTACAAAAAACTATAACTGTTCAAAAGTTCCATCTTCAGTATTTGATACAAATTTTGCAGAAAATAATCTTAAAGCCGTATTTCAAGCAAACAGTCTTGAATCTTTTGGTTATGACAGGTATAAAATTGGTTTTAGGGCTGCTGGAGCCTTGTTAGCTTACGTTTGGGAAACTCTTAAAGAAAATGTACCTAAATTTGACAGGATTGAGCCGTATGAACTATCAGAATACATGATTTTGGACGGCAGCACCAGAAAAAATCTTGAATTGACTGAAACTTTACGTGATAAAAATAAATACGGTTCACTTTTATGGTCAATTGACAAGACAAAAACTAATATGGGTGCCAGATTGCTTCGTAACTGGGTTTGCCAGCCATTAAAACGGGTTGACGATATTCTTAAACGCCAAAACTGTATAACCGAACTTGTTGAAAAAACTGATGAAAGAATTAATATATCAAATTTGCTTGAAAAAATTTATGATATACAAAGACTTTCAACAAGAATGTCAAATAACTCCGCAAATCCAAAAGATTTTCTAAGCCTCAAAACCTCATTAATGATACTGCCGGATCTGTTAGATGCGGCTGAAAGGCTTGAGTTTAATCCATTATCAGGCATCAACAAATACAGAGATGAAATATCTGAATATGCCTCTTTAATTGACAGAACAATTGCTGAAAATGCCCCAACACTCATAAAAGAGGGAGGAATTTTAAAAGAAGGCGTATCAGGAGAACTTGATTACTTTAGAGAACTTTTGACCGGCGGCGAAAGCTGGTTAAAAAATTTCGAAGAAAAAGAAAAAGAAAGAACAGGTATTAAATCTCTAAAAATAGGTTTTAATAAAGTTTTCGGATACTTTATTGAGATATCTAATTCGTATCTTAATCAAATACCGGAAGGTTATATAAGAAAACAAACACTTACAACCGGTGAAAGATTTATAACTGAAGAGTTAAAAAAACATGAAGATGATGTTTTATCTGCAAAATTCAAATCAACGGAGTTGGAATACAAACTGTTTTGTGATTTCAGAGAATACTCCAAAGAATTTGTTTCAAAAATCAGAGAAATAGCAGATTGTATAGCAAAATGTGATGTTTATACAGGGTTAGCACAAGCTGCAGCAGAGAATAATTATTGCAAACCGATTATTGATGAATCCGACGATTTCATTGTTAAAAACGGCCGCCATCCAGTGCTGGAAAAAATTCTGCCGCTCGGAGAATATGTTGCAAACGATCTGGAACTTAAATGTAATTCAACAGATGCAACCCAGTTTATGATTTTAACAGGACCTAATATGGCAGGTAAATCAACCTATATGCGTCAGAATGCCTTAATAGCGATTTTGGCTCAAATTGGTTCCTGGGTTCCTGCAGATTATGCAAAAATCGGGGTAATTGATAAAATATTTACTCGTGTCGGAGCATCTGACGACTTAACACTCGGTCAGTCAACTTTTATGGTTGAAATGATTGAAACCGCCTGTATTTTAAACTCAGCTACAGAGAGAAGTTTCATATTGCTGGATGAAATCGGAAGAGGAACAAGCACTTATGACGGTGTTGCAATTGCGTGGTCAGTTGCGGAATATATTGCAACAAAGATTAAGGCAAGATGTATATTTGCGACACATTATCATGAATTGAACGTAATGACAAAAACTTATCCGCAGATTAAAAATTATCGAATTACAATATCAGAAGAAAACGGAGAAATTGAATTTTTAAGAAAAATTGTTCAGGGCGGTGCCAGCAAAAGTTACGGTATTCAGGTTGCCAAAATGGCAGGACTTCCACAAACAGTTATCAAACGTTCACAGGATTTAATGACAAGGATGCAAAAGGATTATTCAAACAATCTTGCGACACGCAAAAAGGCAACAGATGCACCGACAGTTGATGTTCCACAGTTAAACCTGTTTAACTAAATAGTAAAAAACTCAAGAAAATCCTCGTTTATCAGTCCCTTGTTTTCTTTTGGCGCTAGATAAAGCCAAACAAGAGGATCTTCAATATCCAGAGTTTCATAATCATCATTATCTATTGTTACAGGCTCAATAACCTTGCCGGCAGCGTTTTCCGTTTTTGACAAATCTTCAATTTTGTCCATAATTAAAACCTCATTATTACATCTGATTTAGTAATAATGATTTTTTAATCAAAGTCAAATAAAACAACAAATTTAATATATGGTTAATTATCAAAATACGGCATTCTGAACTTGTTTCAGAATCTTCGTTGACATATAAACAATGGTAAAGGGTAACATATAGACGCGGTTGTTATACAAGATTTTCATAATGTTCTTTGTAAAAGTCACCAAAACGGTCATTTAAAATTGCATCACGACACTTTTGAGAAAAATCAACCAGAAATTTTATATTATGAATGGATAAAAGTGTAGCTGCAGTTGATTCTCCACATCTCCACAGATGCCTTATATAAGCTCTTGAATGATTTTTGCAGGCGTAACAATTACAGCCTTCAACAAGCGGACGTTCATCATCATAATATTGCTTAGTTTTAATATTTGATTTGCCGTTCCACGTAAAAAATGAACCGTGCCTGGCGTTACGTGTCGGCAATACACAGTCAAACATATCAATTCCGCGCTTAATTCCGTCTAGCAAATCCTCAGGCGTTCCGACTCCCATAAGATAACGCGGTTTATATTTTGGAAGCAGCGGCGCCGTAAATTCCGTAAAATGATTCATTATATCTTTTGTTTCCCCGACACTAAGCCCGCCGATCGCGTATCCGACTGCATCATAAGATGAAATCACCTCTGCGCTTTCTCTTCGCAAATCATCATAAAAAGCACCCTGAACAATCGGGAAAAGAGCCTGATGCGGGTTAGTCTTAGCTTTAAAACATCTTTCAAGCCAGCGATGTGTACGCTCCATCGCTTTTTTTGCCGTATCATAATCGCAAGGATAAGGGGCACATTGATCAAATGCCATAATAATATCAGCACCTATATCCTGCTGAATTTCCATAGAAACTTCCGGATTTATAAAATGTTTTTTACCGTCTTTCGGGTCGCGGAATTCCACACCATCTTCTGTAATTTTGTTCAAATGACTTAAAGAAAAGACTTGAAATCCCCCGGAATCTGTTAAAACAGGTTTGTGCCAGTTCATCCAGTCATGAATCCCGCCAAATTGCTTTATAAGCTTTGTACCGGCGCGTAAATACAAATGATATGAATTAGAAAGCATAATTTGTGCGCCGGTATCAGCAATTTGATCTGAAGTAAGAGTCTTAACAGCTGAATTAGTCCCGACAGGCATAAAAATCGGAGTTTTAATCATTCCGTGCGGTGTTGTCAAAATTCCTGCTCTTGCGCCTGTCTGCTTACATTCATGAACTAATTCATAACTAAAGTACTCGTGAGCGTTATCTCGCATCTATATCCTCAGTAACAATTTCCATCATATTTTTGTAATCAGAACATAATTCTTCCGGCTTGAAGTAGATATTAATTTCTCTTTCAGCACTTTCAACACTATCTGAACCGTGAATTGTATTGTATTCTTTTAACTGCGCATAATCAGCTCTGATAGAACCGACATCTGCTTCGCAGGGGTCAGTTGCACCTAAAAGATGACGAATACCTTGAACAGCTTTATATCCCTGAAATACCATTGCAATAATCGGACCGCTTGTAATATATTTGACAAGACTGGGGTAAAACGGTTTGTTGATATGTTCTTCATAATGCTTTGCAGCAATTTCTTCTGTTACCTGAAGCATTTTCATGCCGATAAGTTTATAACCTTTTTTTTCAAAACGGCTGATAATCTCGCCGACACAACCTCTGACAACTCCGTCAGGTTTAATAGCCACAAATGTTCTTTCTTCTGTATGCATAATTCCTCCATTCAAGTTTATTATAACACAAAAATAAGGGGGAAAATCTATTCTTACAATATCATTACTACTATCATTGTTATCCTGAACTTGTTTCCTGCCCTGAAAGAGATACTAAAATAAATTCAGCACGACAAATATTTACGTCATTCCGAACTTGTTTCGGAATCTATTGAAATAGTGAGACAATTTCCACATGACATACTTTAAAGCGGAATTATTTTATTATACTATTTCATAGTTTCTAATTTTTTAATACTTTTTAAAAGCATCACTGACATGATTACACAAAGAATTACGGCAGCAGACGCCAAACCAATCCAAAAACCTTTCAAATTCAAGTGATAATGAAAGGCAAGAGTATATCCGACCGGAATTGAAATCAGCCAGTAGGCTATGAAATTAGAAAGTAAAACAACTCCGGTTCTTTTCATTCCTTTAAAAATTCCGGCAAGCGATATTTGCAATCCGTCGAAAACCTGAAATATTGCAAGGATATACAAAATAGGCACTGAAATTTTTATAAGATTTGCATCCTGACTAAACAATCTTACCAGAACATGCGGGCATGATGAGAATACCATAGCACTTAACATCATAAAACCTGTACAAATTACAATACCGACAAAAGAATATCTTTTCAAATCCTTTATATTTCCTGCACCGTTTGCAAATCCGACTTTAACAGCAATAGCATTTGAAACTGCAAACGGAACCATAAAAGATATTGTAGTCAAGGTACATACAAGATTTTGTGCTGCTGCATAAACACCGTCAACTCTTCCCATGAGAATTGCAATACTGTTAAACGCAATAAATTCAACCATAACAGCGCAGGATATCGGAATTCCTATTCTAATTAAACTCTTATAATACTCAAAATCTTTATGATCTTTAAAATTCATCAAAGTAAAGCAATATATAAGAAGTGCAAAACCCATAAAATATCTTATAATAAAGCTTGCAACCGCTAACCCGACAACCCCCATGGAAGGAATTGGACCGAAACCAAATACCATAGCAAAACATAAAGCAACATTCAAGAATACAGCAATTGCAGTTATTAAATTAGGAAACACAACAATTTCAAATGCCTGCAAAAATTCCTTTAATGCAGAATGCAAATAAGCTCCAAATGTTGCAAATGCTGTAATAAACATGTATTCCTTAATCATCGGAACTAATTTCGGTGCAAAATGTAAATAATCAATAACAGGAATAAACGCTAGAACAGCAAGCATTATAATAAAAGCCAGAAGCATGGCGAATCTGATTGTCGGATAAAAATATTTCTTTGCACTTTTTTTCTCGCCTCTGAAATTTGACAAAAGAGGAGAAACGCTAGAAATCAGCCCCACGCCGAATGTTTGAATACAATTTGTAATTGCAGTTGCGATACTAATTGCAGCAAGTGTATCAGTCGAATGGTGTCCGGCAACAAGAACATCACCGGCGCCAATCAGGATAAACCCGAGGTTTCCCATAATAATCGGCAGGGCAATGTTTAAAAGTTCTTTAGCATAATACTTAAATTGTACGCTCATACAACTTGATTATACTACAAAAAAATTACGCATTATAATCAAGTTTTTGACCGACATTTTTATCTTTGATTGCCTGAGCCTGCATCTTTATGTTTTCTGCTTGAGCTTTGACGCGAAAATCCTGGGCTGACGGATCAAAAGGAGCCATTGCCGAACTAATCACAGTGTTTGCATCATCTATTGTTTTTTGTGGATTATTTTTGTCTAAAGCTGGCATTTTGATGTCAACATGACCGCCGACAGGAATTCCATCGGCATTTTTTTCAATTACAATACTACCCGCAAGCGCACCACCCGCACGCTTATGAGCTAACTCGTGTGCGTAGATTTCATCATAATTTTTCTTTATCAAAGCATCCCTTTGAGCCTGACGCTGTTCTTTTTGCTTTTCAAAAGGATTTGTAAAATTATAGAATAAATTAATTCCTGCCATACAAAAACCTCACACACATATTACCTGCTATAATTGTAGCATATTTTTGCGTGGTTTTCAACTGTTTTGTTAAGTAACATAAATACTATTTCCAGGGATAATCATCTTTTATCTGCCAGCCATCATATAAAAGCATACCCGCGCAATTTAATCGTTTATTTTTCGGAATATCTTTTATACAAGCATATTCACCTCTTTTAAAATCATCTTTGTTTTGAACATTCCCTCCGAAAAATCTAATACGATAATCACGACTTTGTGTATCAAAAGCCATTACAAAATCCTTTCGGGAATAATCACGTGACTCATTTAGAAAAAGTGAATGATTGTTATTTAAACTGCCAATTATGTACACAATACGCTAATTAAAAGCACTTTCTTCATCATCAATATAGTCTCCATCAGGATAAAAGGTTAAAGTAACTCCGTTACTTAATACCATATAATATTGAAACCATTCTTGCCCTTCACCTATAACTTTTAAATATGGTTTAAAATATTTGGTTGCTACATTTTTCATGTGATCGGAATGATTTTGCCAGTAATTAGGATCTGATGTATCAAACAATTGAAACGCATCCCAGGTACTAAGTTCGCCATACGCTGCTACTGCAGATATCATTGCATTAGAAACTATGCTGTATGTTTGTTTTACTCTGTTTACAAAGACCTGTTTCTGGTGCTTTGCTATAAGTGTCGGCATTGTCAAAGCCGCAACTACGCCAACGACTCCAAGGGTGATGAGAACCTCTGCCAAAGTAAATGCTGCTTTGCGTTTTTCGTTGAGTGAAGGTCGAAGAGGAAATGCTTGTATCCCCTCCCTGATTAGGGAGGGCAGGGGTGGGTATTGATTATCACCCATCCTCTTATCCTTACCTAATAAGGGAAGGAAGGTGTTTACGTTACAGACTTTGCTTCTATGCCACTTTACTTCTTTGCATCTAAATACTAGATCCTGAAATAAATTCAGGATGACACTAATTGCTTGACTTCTTGACCTCTGGGCTTCATGACCTCTTGTTAGCTCTAAATCGCCCCCCCCCCGAGGTTATTAACTTTTTTTAATATATTTCCCATATTCCCGCTCCTCTTTTACGCATATTTTTCAATACAAAAAAGCCGGTTTAATGACCGGCTTTTTAACTTATTTTTTTCCTGTTCTTTTATAAAAATCCTCTATGAAGCCGGTATTGAAATTACCGCTCATAAACACAGGATCTTCTATGATTTCCTGATGGAACGGAAGAGTTGTTTCAACACCTGTTATAACGTATTCTTTCAATGCTCTATACATTCTGCGGCGAGCTTCATTTCTTGTTCTGCCCCAACAGATAAGCTTTCCTATCATTGAATCATAATATGGCGGAATTTTATAATCCTGATAAACATGAGAATCAACTCTTACACCGAAACCTCCGGGAGTTACATAACCTGTAATAGTTCCCGGGTTAGGCATAAAATCTTTTTCAGGATTTTCTGCATTAATACGGCATTCAATTGCATGCCCGCGCAAAACTATTTCATCCTGAGTAAAATCAAGCTTTTCACCGGCTGCAACCATTATTTGCTCTCTTACAAGATCAACATTGGAAATCATTTCAGTAACACAATGTTCAACCTGAATTCTGGTATTCATTTCCATAAAATACCATTTGCCGTCATGGTCAAGCAAGAATTCACAAGTACCTGCGCTTTCATAATTTATTGCCTTAGCAGCGCGAACAGCAGCAGCACCCATTTCCTTACGGGTTGCTTCATCAATAGCAGGTGATGGAGCTTCTTCAAGAAGTTTTTGATGGCGTCTTTGAATAGAACAATCTCTTTCACCGAGGTGAACTACATTTCCATACTGGTCAGCAAGAATTTGAACTTCTATATGGCGCGGATTTTCCAGATATTTTTCCGCATAAACATCAGGATTGCCAAAGAAATTTTGCGCTTCAGACTGACACAAATTCATATTTGTTTCAACATCGTCATCACTGCGGCAAATTCTCATTCCTTTTCCGCCGCCGCCTGCTGTTGCTTTTAAAATAATCGGATAGCCGACTTTATGGGCAAATTCTTTAACTTCTTCAGGAGTTTTTAAAATACCGGTTCCAGGAGTTACAGGAACGTTATTTTCTATCATTGTTTTACGTGCAGTTGCTTTATCGCCCATTTTTCTCATAGCTTCTGCTGTCGGACCGATAAACTTAATTCCATGTTTTGCACAAATTTCAGCGAAATCAGCTCTTTCAGACATAAAACCGTATCCGGGGTGAATTGCATCAGCTCCTGAAACAATTGCAGCTGAGATAATTGCAGGGATACTTAAATAACTCTTTGCACTTGAGGCAGGCCCAATACAATAAGCTTCGGTTGCCAATCTAACATGCAAAGAATTTGCATCCGCCTGAGAATAAATTGCAACAGTCGGAATACCGATTTCTCTGCAAGCTCTTATAATTCTTACCGCAATCTCACCGCGGTTTGCTATTAATACTTTTCTAAACATTTTAAACCCTTTTCAAATATTCATACTTCTAGCGAAAAGGTGAAGAGTAAAAAGTGAAGAGTGAAATTCACTTCACTCTCCACTTTTTACATCTCACTTCATTCTATATACATCAAAACCTGGCCGAATTCTACAGGCTGCCCGTCTGAAACACAAATTTCAGTAATTTTGCCTGACACTTCAGCTTCAATTTCGTTCATAAGCTTCATAGCTTCAACAATACAAACAACGTCACCTTCTTTGACTGTCTGACCAACTTTAACAAACGGTTCAGCATCAGGAGAAGGTGCTGAATAGAATGTTCCAACCATAGGAGAAGTTAAAGGTTTACCTTTTTTTACTTCTTTTGCTTCAGCAGGAGCAGGTACAGCCTGTGCTTGTTGAGAAGTAGGTGCCGCAGCAACCACAGGAGCAGCTGTAACGCCCATAACTTCTTTTCTCAAAGTTATAGCTTGTTCTCCGTCTTCAAGAGAAATTTCTGTTAAAGAATTATCAGCTAAAACTTTTGCTAATTTTTCAACATAATCTATATCGAATTTCATATTTTGCCTTTCTGTAACATTTTCGTTAATAGGTGAATCCGTTTTATACATTCACTTAAATTTATGCTCTATCAAGATACTCATTCGTTCTCGTATCAACTCTGATTTTATCGCCGTTTGAAATAAAGAACGGAACATTAACTACAGCACCTGTTTCAAGAGTAGCCGGTTTTGTACCGCCTTGAGCAGTGTTACCTTTCTCTGAAGGCGGAGTATCTGTTACTTCTAAAATTACATGAGCAGGGAGATCAACACCAATAATTCTTGAATCGTGCATCAAAACTTGAACAATCATATTTTCTTTGAGATATTTAATTCCGTCGCCAATCTGTTCTTCGGTCAATTGAAGCTGTTCGTAAGTTTCGTTATCCATCATAACATATTCTTTGCCTTCTTTGTACAGATATTGCATTTCGCGTCTGTCAAGCATAGCTTTTGCGACTTTTTCACCTGCTCTGAAAGTTTTTTCAACAACCTGACCGGTTTCTACATTTTTTAGTTTAGATCTTACAAACGCAGCACCTTTGCCGGGTTTTACGTGTAAAAATTCAACAACAGACCATAAACCGTTGTCTAATTGTAGAGTTAAGCCTGTTTTTAAATCGTTTACTGAAATCATATTTTTCCCCTTTTTATATAAATTATAATCATCTGTTAAACAGATAATATCATAAACATTAAAAACTTCAAATAATTGTAACAATTTAACCGTTAAATAGTAACAAAATAGCAAAAAAAATTATATTGCAGTATTATAAAAACATAAAATTAAATCTAAGGAGTGTGAATCATGCAAATTTCAGCAATTAATGGTTATTTGTCAAGACCGAATTTTACAGCAAACAAAAACGGTTACGAAAATCCTATTAACAGAGGTACAGAAAAAGGACTCGCTATTTGGGGTTCAATAGGCGGAAGTGCATTTATAGGAGCTACGGCAGCAGGTATCGGAAGCTGTTTTATCAAATCAGGTGCTAAAAACAGAGCTTTAAAACTCTCTGGAATCGGTGTAGCAGCAGGTTTAATTACTATGGCATTAACACTTCCGGCAAAACTTTATAATACAAAGGTTAATGCATTTACTCGCGAAAAAGAGATGGATGTTTTCAGCCGTGACAGAGAATTAAAATCTAATATTATGGAAGAAGTTAACAAAGAAGTTAAAGACGAAGATGTTGATTTAGATCAAAAAATCAATCATTATACATCTGTACAGATGGCAAACAACGGAAACGGAATACTTATAAAAGGAGCGTAAATGAGAATAAGCGCAATTAACAACAGCTACTCATTTACATCTACAGAACAACCATCTAAGAAAAACCAAAATCCTATATCAAAAACAGGCGAAAAAGCTATACTTACAAAAGCTGCTTTTATTGGCGGATTAGGGATTGGAGCACGATGTTTGCTGGAGCTTGCAGATGGAGATTTTTTAGGTGAAATATTCGGAAAAAATGCTGAAAAAATTGTAAATAAACAATACAAAAATATTTCGGCAAATAAAAAAATTATGCTTACAATTGGTGTATTTTGCGGGCTTGTTGCTGCATTTGTAAGTGGTTTTGCATTACTTTACACTCTTTTTAAGGCTCCAAACATTAATTACCAAGGGAATGTAAACGCCTTTAAAAAAGGTAAAGATATGGATGTATACATTAAAGGAAATTCTGCCGAAAAAGAAATTTACACTCAAATGAACGAAAAAGCCCAAAATGCATCCCCTGAAGAAAAAGCAAAATTAAAAGAACAATATATGCTAATGAAGAAGGCAAAAAACAGGGTGCCTGACTTCGTCAATACAGGCTTGACAAATAACAAAAAATCGTAAATAATAAATTTAGTTAAGGAATGAGAGGTACTGGGAAATGAATAGAGAAGCAGCTTTTAGAGCCACCCCCCCCCCGCAAAGCCTGACAGAATAAGCGTTTCAACCAAAAGGCTTTACTTTTCAAAAAATATATGTCATAGTAGTGATATCATGCATCACAATATTTTTCAATATACCAAACGAGCTTTTACTCTTGCCGAAGTATTAATAACACTCGGAATAATAGGAGTTATTGCGGCAATTACAATGCCAATGCTTATCACTAAATACCAAAAAGATGTCACTGTAAATAAGTTGAAAAAGAGTTATACTACTATATCCCAGATGTTTCAGATGGCTCAAAATGAAAATGGAGATCCATCAGGTTGGAATTTTGATTTTACAGATTCAGATGATACAAACGCGTCATTAAGCGATTTTATCAACACATATATGATACCTTATTTGAAAGTTGCTGACAACTGTGGAACAAGATGCAAAAGAATTCCAGAAATGTACAGCTTTATGAATAATGATCTTCTTAATACAACCAATCACTACATAATATTTTTACAAGATGGAACTACTTTGATTCTATCTATTGACAGCAATAAGCATGCAGTTATTGTACACGTTGATATAAATGGCAATAAAAATCCCAATAAACTGGGCAGAGATGTTTTTACATATTATCTCAATACTTCTAAAACAATTACTAAACAAAATTTTTGGGGATTGGATGGCAATTTTTCTAATGCTTCACGCGATTTTTTGTTCAATGATGGCATGAGGGGTTGTAATAAAAATGCTTACGGCTACTATTGCGGCGCATTGATTCAATATGACGGCTGGAAAATTAAAGATGATTACCCCTGGTAAAAATTTGCGATATCAGGTTGTTTATGCTATTATAACCCTGTATGGGAAAAGGACAGATTTATAAAATTCATTCTGATTTCTATTATGTTGACGATGGAAACGCCTGTCACGAATGTAAAATTCGAGAAGTTTTAAAAAAACAGAAAGAAAAAATACTCGTCGGAGATTTTGTTGAGTTTGAAAACGGGGTTATAAAAAATATTCTTCCGCGCAAAAACTTTATAAAACGTCCCAGTGTCGCAAATATTAATCAGGTAATTATTGTATCCGCTCTTAAAGAACCGGATCTTGATCTGCATCAGCTTAACAGATATATTGCACTTGCTAAATATTACAATATTTCGACTGTTCTCTGCTTTAATAAAGAAGATTTGAAATGGGACAAGCATCTTAAAGAAAAAATCAAAAATATATATGAACCTTTAGGATACAAAATAGTCTACACATCTGCAACAGAACATAAAGGAATAAAAAATTTTGAAAAACTTCTTGAAGGGAAAACAAGTGTTTTGTGCGGAAATTCAGGTGTCGGCAAATCAAGCCTTATTAATGCAATAAATCCAAAATTAAACCTCAGAACAAAACAGGTCAGCGAAAAAACTCAGCGCGGCACACACACAACCAGACACTGCGAAATTATAAAAATTAACGACACATCTAGAATTGTAGACACTCCTGGCTTCAGCAACGTAAAATTTGATTTTATACTTCCTGCTGATGTGGATTTATTATTTGATGAAATAGCGCAATTTCGCAGCGGATGTAAATACGCAGACTGTCTGCATACCTGTGAAGATGGGTGTAATGTTCTTGCAAATATCGCAAAAATTGATGAAACACGATATGAAAGTTATCTTGAATTTGTCAATGAAGCTAAAGAATACAAAGAAAAAATTAAATATGAAGGAAGAAAAGAAGAACATTCAAAAAAACTTGTCCACAACAGGCACATCGCAAAAATAAGCGAAAAGAAAAGACAAAGTGCCAGAAATACACTTAAACAAAAGATTTATAAGGATATTGAAAATGACAATGAATGATTATATAGAATTAATTGACCAAAAACTTGATGAATATATGCCGATATACTATCCGCAAAAAATATTCAAGGCAATGAAATACACTGTAACATTGCCCGGCAAAAGGCTTCGCCCTGTTATGTGTCTTGAAACATGCAGAATGTTCGGCGGGAATTATAAAGATGCAATCCCGACAGCCTGCGCAATAGAAATGCTTCATAGCCAGACTCTTATTCATGACGATCTTCCCTGTATGGATAATGACGATTACAGACGGGGCAAGCTCACCAACCATAAAGTTTTCGGAGAAGCACATGCCGTTCTTGCAGGTGACGCTCTCTTAACATTTGCCCCGCAGCTTATACTTAAACATTCAAAAAATCTGGGGGCGGAAAAACTTATAAAAATTCTGGAAGAATATTTTCAAGCTGCAGGCGCCTACGGAGTTATTGCAGGTCAGATAGTTGATATTGAAAGCGAAAAATTAATGCAGTCTTTTGAGTTTTCCGGAAAAATTGATATTGAAAAAAGTGAACTTGAAAAAACTCTTGAATATATACACACCCATAAAACAGGAGATTTATTTAAACTTGCTTTAAGGACAGGTGCAATAATTGCAGATGCAAATGAAGAACAGCTTAACCAAATAACAGAATTCGGCCAAAATTTAGGGGTAGCTTTTCAAATAGCTGATGATATCCTTGACGAAACCTCTACTTTTGAACAAATGGGCAAAACAATCGGCAAGGACAAAGCTGAAGGCAAATTAACTTATACAAGCCTTTACGGACTTGAAAAATCTAAAGAAGAATTAAATAAACTCATTGACAGATGTTTTAATATTTTAGAAAAAAATAACCTGAAATCAGAAGTTTTTGAACAAATTCTCAACAAAATCAAAGCTTGTTAAAATAAGTCGATAAGACGTTAAGACGATAGGACGTTAAGTTCTTTACGGTGCGCTAAAGCGCACGAAAAATCCAATAATCTGCACTTAATGAAACAGCAGCAAAGCGGATGCTGTTTGAGCGGTAAAAAAATGCTGCGGGAAACCTGACATTTTGCACAAAATCAATAGATTTTGGCAAAAGCAGTCAAACTAGTTCAGCATGACGAATATATAGCGAGTTCATCCGCTCGGGTTGAATTTAGTGCAGATTAAACGGTCAGCGTGTTTCTTTTTCTTATCCAATATTCTTTTTCTTTTCATCGCAAAAAAGAAAAAGAATATTTGGTGAGGGGTGCGGGGACGCATAGTTCCCGCATAAAAAATAAACCCTCTCCCTTAATCCCTCTCCCGAGGAGAGGGAAAGTAAATTTTTCGTGCGCTTTAGCGCACAGTAAAGACCTATTTACTTATTCACTTATGATAATATTTGTAATATTCATATATTTTACAAAAATTCCATTCTTATGTTATACTTTAATAACATGAGAGAGGAAAATTAAGGATATATATGATAAAAAGCATCTTAAACACCGGCTATGAAGCTTTAGCAGCAGGAATATTAGCGGCATTTATTGCGCAGCTCATTAAATTTATAATATTTACAATTAAAACAAGAAAAGTTAATTTTAAAATTTTCACAACAACAGGCGGAATGCCAAGTTCTCATTCCGCAGGCGTGATGGCTCTTTCAACCGCTGTTGGTCTGATAAAAGGATTTGATTCTATCGTATTTGCAATTGCGCTGGGATATGCTTTGATAACCATGTATGATGCTGCAGGAGTAAGACGTGCCGCCGGAAAAACCGCAGCATGCTTAAATCGTATGATGGATGATTTCTACAAACACGATGTACAGGCTATCGGAGGTAAACTTAAAGAACTTCTAGGACATACGCCGTTTGAGGTCATTATGGGAGCGCTTTTCGGAATTGTGTTTGCATATTACTTCCATTTTTATATTTTGTTGGGATAAATCTATTGCCTTTTTTTATTCTTTATGTAATAATATTATTGTTATTATTAAGGGCTTATAGGTTTAATTCTATATCCGATAATTTGTACCCTTAGGGAAAGAAAGAGATACTCTAAAACACAATGAGTGTTAAACCGCAGGAATTTAACTACAAATATATAAAAGAGAATGCAAGCGCGGGAAGTTGGCGCAGAGGCTATGAATATCATCTAAAAGACATGGTATTCGATAATTACCCTGAAAAAAATTTCTATATGGCAAAAGTCAAAGGAAATTTTCAGGATCATTACAATACGGATTTAATCTTTAAGAAAAACAAAGTGGAAGCCAGATGCAACTGTCCGTTGAAGGAAGAATGGTGCAAACATGCCGTTGCGGTTGCTCTAAAAGCAATTGATGAGCATGCTTATGAAGATTGGCTTGAAACAAAATACGGAATGGAATTTGATTTCCCGGACGAAAATACGGCACTAACAGAGGAACCGCAGGGAAACTATATATTCCATTTTAATTCCAAACGAAAAGCAAACTTTTTCTCTGTTCTTGTACGTTCTAGAGAAACAGGAAAAGTTGTAAGACAAATTGAACCTATCCTCAGAGCGCTTATTGAAGCGCAAAAACAGGATAAAAATTTTGAGCTGAATAATTCTCAAAAAGTTGAAGTTGCAATATTTCAACAGCTTTTAACAATTTCTAGACAGGACAAAAAAGCAGGTTGGTACGATATTCCAATTACAAAATTCGGGCCGATGTTTACACTTCTTTCAAAAGCCGACGAAGTTCTTGACGAAAAAACAAAAGATAGACTCAAATTCACGGATGAAGAGTGGAAACTTGTTTTGACAGTTAATACAGGTGCTCAGGGAACAATTCTTTTATCTTTGGAATGGAAACGTCCTGATAAAGATGATGTTTACCCGCTTGAAGAAGTCCGGTATTTCTCAAGACATTTGAAATGGGGAAGATACAAAAATATTATTTTCCCGACAAATATTGCAATGAATTCTCTGCCGCAAAATATTTTAAAATCTTCATTTACCGATTTGAAAGACGCAGACGGCGGCAAATTTATTTATGAAGAACTGCCCAAACTACGTGAGATTATGGACGTTGAAATTGCAGACAATATAAGCAAACTTATGTTGGAAGAACGTCCGCCTCTGAACATTGTTACAATGGGAATTGATTATGACCAGTCTTTAAAAGCATCGTTGGAATTTGAATATGACGGAGTAGTCGTTCCTTATTCAAAAACAACTGCAGAAAAAGCTCCTTATATCACAATTAAAAAACCTGGAGAAGATTTAGTTTACTGGATTAAACGAAATCTTAAACATGAACAGGAAGCTTACCAAATGCTTTTAGCCTGCCGGTTCGTCCCTATGCAGACTAATAACCTCGCGCTTGAAAAAGAAAATGCCATAGATTTTTATAACTACTATATCAAACAGGCCGGTGAAGGTTGGAAATTTGTAGAAAAAGACGATATGAACTTTTTCAAACTGCTAGATGACCCGTTCAGATTATGCGCAAAAATTGATTTCTCAGAAGAATCTGAAGACTCATTTGAAATATTCTTATACGGTCAGGTCGGAGATGAAATAATTAACTTTGACGAAATTTATGACACAATTCAAAGCGGCGAAAAATACAGCAGGATAAGGAGCTTAGGTTTTGTAGAATATCCTGCGCAAAATATTTATGCTATGATGAGGGCATTTAACTCATTTGATGTTTACAGAAACAACGATAACAAATTTATTGTAAAAACATACCGCGCAGGCTTGATTAACGAACTTAAAAACCTTGATGTGGAACTTGTTTTGAGTGACGAATTCCAGAAATTCTGGGAACAGATGTCAACATTTTCAACATCTGAAAATCTGGAACTGCCTCAAGGTATTAACGCAGAATTTCGTGAATATCAAATTAAAGGTTTTGGTTGGCTCTGGTTCATGTACAAATACGGACTTAACGGAATTCTTGCTGATGATATGGGGCTTGGTAAAACACTTCAGGCACTTGCAGCTATTCAAAAAGCTAAAGAAGAAGACGGGCCTATGCCTACACTTGTTATATGTCCGACAACCGTTGTATTTAACTGGGAATCCGAAATTCAAAAATTTGCCCCGACTTTAACAACATTAAAAATCTCGGGAGCTGACAGAAAACAACTGTTTAAAGAAATTCCGAATTATGATGTTGTAATTACAAGCTATGCGCTTGTCAGACGCGATATAGCAAAGCTAAAAGAATACAATTTCAGATACGTAATACTTGATGAGTCGCAGAATATTAAAAATGCAATGTCGCAGACAGCTCAAGCTGTAAAAAAATTGCAAGCTGCGCATAAACTGGCACTTTCAGGAACCCCGATTGAAAACAAACTTGAAGAACTGTGGTCTGTATTTGATTTTCTTATGCCGGGATTTTTGTTCAGCGTTTCTGAATTTAATTACAGATATGTAAATCCGATTATGGAACGTCAGGACAAAACAGTTGAAAAACGTTTGAAGTTGCAGATTTATCCGTTTATTCTCCGCCGTATGAAACGCGATGTTGCAAAAGATCTTCCGGATAAAGTGGAAAACATTGCATACTGCGAACTTACAGATGAACAAAAAGATTTCTACCTGCAGGTTCTTGACAGCACTAAAGAAGAATTATTTAAATCAATTGAACAAAACGGACTTGAAAAGAGCAGACTTTCAATATTCTCAGCACTTCTGAGATTACGTCAAATCTGCTGCCACCCGCGGCTTTACGATAAAGAAAATGTTAAAAACATAATGAAATCAGGCAAATTTGAAAAACTCAAAGCAATGCTTGAAGAAATTATTGATGAAGGGCACAGAATTCTTTTATTCAGTCAGTTTGTTGATATGCTCGATATTATTAAGGCATGGCTTGAAAGAGAAGGAATACCTTACGAATATTTGACAGGGAAAACAAAAGACAGGCAGGGTGCTGTTGAAAGATTTAATTCAACGCCGTCAATTCCTATCTTCCTGATAAGTTTGAAAGCCGGCGGAACAGGGTTGAACCTGACAGGCGCGGATTACGTAATCCATTACGACCCATGGTGGAACCCTGCTGTTGAAGATCAGGCAACAGACAGAGCCTACCGTATCGGCCAGACTAAAAAAGTTTTTGTCTATAGACTTATTACAAAAAATACTGTTGAAGAAAAAATCCAGAAATTAAAAACCGTTAAACGTAACCTTGTAGACAGTGTAATTTCGGTTGACAGAAATATCGTTAAATCTCTTACAATGGACGATATCAAAGAAATTTTTTCTGTTGATTAACTACTTTAAAAAATCTTTCCAATATGTTTCGTTAGGATTTTCAGGGCTTTTATTCAATAATGCAAAATACCCGCATGTATAAGTAACATCAGCATAATTATAGTTACAGGCTCTTTCCGGATTTGTTATTTCAGAAGTAACGTTTGCCGCATCATTGCCTATATAGGGTTTTATTCCTCCTTCTTTTGTAAAAACAAAAACAAACCAATCATATCCGTAAATATTAGGACCTTTGCTGCCATTAATATCTACACATATCTTAGGTCCGTATTGCGGTGGATTTTCATATTTACTAATAGAATCATCCATTGAAAAAAATCTGCCGCCAACTTCCTTTATTATAATAGATTGGTCACAAGGTTGAATTTTCACTTTTTTCCCTGCAAGATTTTTGGGAGTGTACCCTGTAGCATTTTCAAAAGACGAGTTCCCCTCCGTATTTTCATCATAATCAGAATAAATTCGCATGCCGTCTTCTTTTCCGATAAAATAAGATAGAATTTTTTTCAATACATCAGTAGAGCTATGATTGCCGCTCAAATCGTAGTCATATACAGTCATATCATTTTCATATTCAAAACGTTTTGCGACATTGTTTAAATCACTATAAGTTTTAAGAAATTGAGTATGTAAGACTTTTAATTTATGTTCCGCAATAAGATTTGGAATAGTCAATGCCGCAACAACACCGATTATGCCAAGGGTGATGAGAACCTCCGCCAAGGTGAAGGCGGATTTCTTTAGCCGATAAGACGACAAGACGTTAGGACGATAAGTGCGTTTCACAAAACTAAACACGTCATGCTGAACTTGTTTCAGCATCTCACTATCTTGCGATTGCGACGCTCCATTCAGTCGCTCGCAATGACATGCTGCTCCCTCCCTGATTAGGGAGCGCTCGCTCTGCAGAGGGTGACTCTGCCGAACAAACGATTGAGTATCGTTTGTGAGAGGAAAGTTTATCGCAAAGCGAGTAAGATAGAGTTGGGGTGGGTATTGATTGTTACCCATCCTCTTATCCTTCCCTAATAAGGGAAGGAAGGGATTAGTTAGCGTTAATAGCCTACCCTCATATCTTCTTAGCTTCCTACCTTCTAAATTGGCTTCGCATCTTTGCCTCTTGACATCTTTGTATCTAATGAAGAGATGCTGAAACAAGTTCAGCATGACATTTATTAAACAGGCTTGACCTCTTGTCATCCTGCCTTCCTGACCTCCGGTTAGCCGAGATGTGCCCCCCCCCCGAAGTTACAATTTTTTACAATCTTTTTCATATTTTTGACCTCATTTTTCTAGAACATATTTATTATAACATAATATATAAAAACTGTTCCATCATCCATATAACTTTTCTTTTCTATTTACACAGAGTACAAGTGACTTATCTTGCGATAAGTCACTTGTATTTTACCAAGGATAATCATCTTTTATCTGCCAGCCGTCTTTCATTAGTTTTGCAGCACAATAGCTTCCATCGCCTTGTGGTGAGCAGTTTCTATCAATTATATCCGATGTAACATTATACCCTCTTGGTCTTACACCTGCTTTATCTCTTATAAAAACAAAAGTGTCACGTCCTAACTTATTCGGCTTATTAGAACCGTTTATATCAACAAATATCAAACTACTTGCAGTAATATTAGGATCACCCTCTGTTACCGACAGAACTATAAAAGTTCCGTCTGATAAAAAGAATGGCTGCCTGTAATTTGCAACATTAACAGAATAATTCCAAGGTGAACCGTTTGGAGATGTCCAAGGTCTAGTTGAATCATAACCGCAAGTCCCTGTACATGTATTTAAGACAGACAAGTAAGGCTTATAATATTTATTAAAATAAGCACTTGCCCCTATTTGATGCCCGATATCCCAGTATTCATAATCGCCGTAATCTGTAACAGCACGCAGATGAGCCTGTGACATAACAGAATAAACTTTTTTTACTTTTACAATTGTATCTTGTTTATTTTTATTTGCAATTATAACAGGCATTGTCATTGCAGCAACTACACCAATAATCCCGAGGGTGATGAGAACTTCTGCAAGAGTAAAAGCTGCCCGTTGTTTAAGTGAAAGGTGAAGAGTGAAGGGTGAAGCGGCATTTCTTCCTTCTCCCCTGTGTGGGAGAAGGTGGTACGAAGTACCGGATGAGGGGGGCACCCGACACATTTCACTCCCTCTCCCTGAGAGAGGGAAAAATTTTACGATACTAGCTTCGCATCTATGCCTCTTTGCTTCTTCGCATCTAATTATGAGATCCCGAAACAAGTTCGGGATGACAGTGTTTAAACTTGCTTGACTTCTTGACCTCCAGGCTTCATGACCTCTTATTAGCTCTGAATCGCCCCCCCCCCGAGGGTTTCAGGCATAGTAACTTCTAAACAAGATTGTACTTGCAGCTCTTCTAATCTTAATCTTTCCATAAATCAAACTCCTTTCTTATTTTCAATTCTTCAAGCTTCTATATATATTATAACATACACTTATAAAAAAAGACACCCCTTTTTTAGGGATGTCTTTTAGAAAAACTCAAAAATTGCTTATTTCTTGTTAACAGCTTCTTTGAATTTTTTACCAGCTGAGAATGCCGGAACTGTAGTTGCAGGGATTTTTAATTCCTTGCCAGTTTGCGGGTTGCGGCCGATTCTTGCAGCTCTTTTCCTTGATTCAAAAGTACCGAAGCCTACTAATGTAACTTTTTTACCTTTAGAAACTGTTTTTTGGATAGTTTCAATTAA
>CALUVW010000025.1 GCA_944324315.1 Candidatus Gastranaerophilales bacterium
TGGAGCGGGAGACGAGGCTCGAACTCGCGACATCCTCCTTGGCAAGGAGGCATTCTACCACTGAATTACCCCCGCATCGGGTTACCTTTTTAGTATTGCATGAACAAAAATTTTTTGCAAGTGTTTTTTACTGGGACTTATATACAAGTTTACATTAAGCTAATTAATATTGTGTTGTCTGCTGAACTTGTTTACTTTTTGCTGTCATTGACGCTGTGAGGGGTGTAAGTAAATTTTTCGCTGTACAGCAGGTCTGAAAGATATAGGTGAGGACTTAATTTGTTACTTGATGAAAGGATGCGTACCTGAAATACATCTGCACCGAATTGATTAGGTCCTTTGTTGACACCGTTCGCGTCAAAATATATAATTGCACATACATCATCTATTTTCGTTTCAGTTACTGGTTTTTTGTTTTCATCAAGCACATAATTCCCGTTTTCGTCTGTAATGTTGTGTTCTACAGCGCGCGGACATGCATTGTATTGACGAGTCTGGTATGCTGCACCGGATGCCGATACTATAAACGGAGCGTTGAAACTGTCTGAATATATGGTTTCTCCGTAACCATTATTGACAGGTTTATAACCTTTGACAAGTGTATATTTACAGACTCCTTCTGTAGACGTTTTTGAGCAGTATGTTGCCCCTTTGAAACTTTTATATAAGCGTTGTGTTAGTTCATCAGTGGTTCCGCTGGTGTCAGAAATACAGGTAATATCACTGCAAAAATTTTGCGCAGCATATAATTCCACTGCATTTTCTACTTCTGCATAAGCTCTTTTACCTGCGTAAGCATAATTTTATCCTGATATTTTTTAGTCAGTGGCGAAAGTGTCATAGTGGCAACAACGCCGATAATTCCGAGCGTAATCAGGATTTCTGTCAGTGTGAATCCTTTATGCTCATGTTTAAATATAAAATTGTTTTTCATAATATGCAAATATAGATTTATTAATTAAACGTATGACTTATAATATTTAATATATGATAAGTCATAAAATAAGTCAAGCATGTAATATTAACGTTTATAATAATAAAATGATTGTATTTAAACTGGATGACTTAATCTGGCAGCATAGGACTACTGCAGAAGATATTAATAATAAGACAGGTATAGGAAAATCAACACTTTCGACGATAAGAAATAATAAAAATATAAATATAAGTGTTCATACTCTTAATAAATTATGTAAATATTTTGATTGCAAAATTTCAGATTTAATCGAATATATTCCTGATTAGCAGATGTACATGCAGTCTCCGTATGAAAAGAAGCGGTATTTGTTTTCAATCGCTTCTTTATAGGCGTCAAATATAAAATCTTTCCCTGCAAGTGCACTTACAAGCATTAAAAGAGTAGATTTCGGCAGATGAAAGTTTGTTATAAGATTATCTATCACCTTGAATTCATAGGGCGGGTAAATAAATAATTCAGAATGGTCATGGCATGCTTTTATGCAGCCGTATTTTTGATATGCGGTTTCTAAAGTCCTTACGGTTGTTGTTCCGACTGCAACAATTTTTTTACCCTCAGATTTTGCCTTGTTTATTTGCTGTGCGGCTGTTTCAGATATTTCAAAAGTTTCTGAATGCATTTTATGATTTTCAACGTTTTCACACTGAACCGGTCTGAATGTCCCGAGGCCTACATTTAGTGTAACGTACGCTAATTCAATCCCTTTGTTTTCAAGCTTATTTAAGATTTCTTTTGTAAAGTGCAGGCCTGCTGTCGGGGCGGCAACAGAACCTTCGTCTTTTGCATAAACGGTCTGGTAACGCTCAAAATCAAGTTTTCTTAAATCTTCATTCGGAATTTTTCTTTCTATATACGGAGGAAGCGGAATTTGTCCGTTTCTGTGCAGAACATCAAGAATGTTATTACCTTCAAAAATTAGTTCAACAAGCCATTCTCCGTTTTCTTCCAAACGTTCAAGTGCTTTTACAGATAATTCATCGCTGATTTTAATTATTGTATCAGGTTTAACTCTTTTGGATGGTTTTATAAGTACCTGCCAACAGGCTTGTTGTTTCCCTCGCCCATTTTGGGAGAGGGAAGAATTGCTTAATGAACATTGTGAATTTAGCAATTCAGGTGATGGGCTATATTGTTTCAGTAAAAATACTTCAATTTTAGCACCTGTGTCTTTATGACCGATAAGGCGTGCCGGTAGAACTTTTGTATTATTCATTACAAGAAGCGTGTTGCTATCTATTAAGTCTACAATATCGTAAAAATGCTTGTGAGAAATGGTTCTGTCCTTGCGGTTCAGAACCATCATTCTTGAATTTTCTCTTTTATCCGCAGGCATCTGCGCTATTAAATCTTCCGGTAAATTGTAATCATAGTCTGAAAGTAACATTTTAATATCTCTTATTTTTGAGATGCTGAAATAAATTCAGCATGACGATTGTTTTGTCATCCCGAACTTGTTTCGGGATCTCTTTAAATTATTCTTTCGGTTCAATTTTTTTTGCGCCCGCGATATCTGAATCAGTAACAATATTTTTTGTGCGTTCCTGTTCCATATCAATCTGCTTGTTAACAATAACAGTCTGTAAAATTTGGATAATATTGCTTGTTACAAGGTATAATAAAACACCTGCAGGAATAGGTATTATTACAAATGTACCGATAATCATAATCGGCATGAATGTTCCCATTGATTTTTGTATTGCTTCCTGAGTAGGATCAAGCGCGCCGTCTTTCGGCTTTTGAGTTGCCATCATAACTTTTTGTGATGCAAACATTGTGAGCGCAAATAGAGCAATCAAAATAAAGACATCCCAGTGGAAAGTTCTTTCAGCAGCAGTTGTCGGAACAGATGCTGCTAAGACGCTGCCTTCTTTTTTGAATGTAATATTTTCGATTTCTTTATTTGTCATATCTGTAACAGCAATTTCTGCTTTTTCAATTTGGTCAAGCTGCGCAAATTTTAGGTTCAAATGATCTAAATCAATTTTAAAATCTACATTTTCGCCGGGTTTAAATTCTCCCTGAATTTCAATGGCTTTATTTGGATCTTTAACTTTTACGTTTTCAAGGGTTTCATCAGGCAGATATACAGTAGCTGTTTTACCAAGAGTGAATGTATCACCTTGAGAAACTCCGAAAGTTCCATCATAGGAACGTCCTGCAGTAGCTCTTAAAGTTGTATCAAGTCTGCTTAAAAATCCGAATGAGGTGTCGCCTGCAATTTGAATAAACTGCGGACTCATCAATGCAGAATATAAAAGAATGAAAATCGGCAGCTGAATTAACAATGGCAGACAGCCTCCCATAGGGTTAAACTTATGTTCTTTGTAAAATTCCATAAGTTTTTGCTGCATTCTTTGCGGATCATTTTTATATCTGTCTTGAATAGCTTTGATTTTAGGCTGTAAATTCTGCATCATTTTCATAGAACGTTGTTGTGACACATTTAACGGCCACATAGCAAGCCTTATAACAACTGTCAATAATATAATTGCAAGCCCGTAATTCCCGACAAGGGTTGCAAGAGCTTTTAATGCTTCAATAGTTAAAGTTGTAAAATCCAATTTCCCTAATCCTCATTTAATAGTGTAAAATCTCTCTACAGAAGTTTATTATAAAAGTAAAGTCAAGTCAATAAATTGTAAAATTTGTACAATTATTACTATATATCAAAATGTCACCCTGAACTCGTTTCAGGGTCAACTCAATTATTAGATCCCGAACCAAGTTCGGGATGACGAAACAGTAATACAAAATTTATTTCAGAGGCAGGCAATTTTTTTTGTGTTCATGTTTTTATATAAATATACAAAAAAGTGAAAGGGAAAAATTATGTTAGAAGCTATTGCAAACAATTTGAATTTTACGGCTAATGTGCCGGTAAACCAAACTTTTCAGCCTGTCGGGGGGGGGGCAATTCTTTAGCTTCCTATAATCCCGCAGGAACTTACATTCAGGCAAACAGACCTGATGAATTTGTAAAACAAGAAAAAAAAGAGGAAAAAAAGCTTTCAACAGGACAAAAGGTAGGAATCGGCGCAGGTATTTTGGCGTTCGGCGGTATTGTTACTGCGGCAATACTATCAAAGGGCAAAACTTTACAACCCGCAAATTTTGCTGAACATATTGACTTCAAACCTGCTCAGACAATGGAAGAAGCTGTTGAATTTGCGAAGAAAAATTTCGGCATTCAAAATTTTAATCTTGAAAATGATTTAGAAATAGCAAACTGGGTAAATCAAGGTCTTGTGAATATTAACAACAGATTTAAAGGTAAGGCTAATATGCCTAAAAATGTTATTTTTGATGAAAAATATTTTACTGAATCCCCCGATGCTGCGGCTTATTGTTCCGGAAATGGTGAAACAATTGCTTTTAATAAAAATTATTTCAGTGATAAATTAATAGCTGATATAAAAAAGAACTTGAAATTAATATTTCCTGAATATAATCCTGAAAAACATGAATTTAAAAATCTCGTTGTACATGGTGAAGATACAACTATTAAAGACAAATTAGCAGAACATTATTTTAGAATGCTTGAGGAACCTAATGAATATACAAGATTTGATGCAATGAATGCTCATTTTTTGCTTGATGATTATGTCGCATCTATAAAATTCTCAGAGAAAAATCCTACACATTGGATTAAAAAATGCGCAGAAAATGAAAAAGTAAAAAAACTTCTTGAAAATAACGGCATTGATTTATCTGTTGAGAAATTTAACAAATTATCTAAAGATGAACAAGAGGAATTTATGAAAAAATTTCATTCTTTATTGATAAAGAATAATGTTCAACTGGTAGGTCATGCTTCTCATCGCGGAAACAGTAAATTTGATATATTGTATCATGAGATGGGGCATTTACTTCATAAGATGAATACTTCATTAAAGGAGCGTTTTTGGGGCAGGTTGTCAGGTAAAGCTGAAAAAGCATTCTTGGCAGATTCTGATAAATTAAAAACTGCAGGTAAAATTTCCTGGTACGCACAGACAAATCCTAAAGAATTTGTTGCAGAATGCTTTAATGCTTTGTGTGCCGGCAGAAAACTTCCTGATGATGTTATGAAATTGTATGAATACTATAAAGGTCCAGTGCTTCCGAATATGTAAAAATATCTTACTTTTGACTTGAATATTGTATTGCAATGTGTTATAATGTATTATATTGTAATACGTGGAGAATACATATGGCTTCAGAACAATTTTCACTAAGATTACCTAAAGAAACTAAATCCAGACTGGAAGAACTTGCACATGCAACAGGCCGGACAAAAGCTTTTCTTGCCATTGATGCAATAGAAAAATATCTTGATATTGAAACATGGCAGATTAGTGCAATTCAAGATGGTATAAAAGATATTGATAACGGTGAAAGTGTATCTATAGAAAATGTCAAAAAAGATTGGGGCATTTAATAGTGGAATACAGGGTTAGATTTTCAAAATCTGCAGTTAATGATTTGAATTCTATCAGAGAATATATTTACGATAATAATAAAGATGCAGCCAAAGAAGTTGTATCTTATATTATTGAAAAAATAGAAACAATTCTTGTTGTAAATCCTGCTGCCGGAAGAGCAGGGAGGGTTTTAAGAACAAGAGAACTTGTTATAAGTAAATATCCTTATATTGTTCCTTATCAGGTAAGAGATGATGTTATTTATATTTTAAGAGTTTTACATACATCAAGAAAGTGGCCTTTATAGCTGTTTATAAGCCATATTATAACAAAAAAGATTGGTATTAGCCAATCTTTTTAAATAAATGGTCGGGATGACACGATTTGAACGTGCGACCCCCTCGTCCCAAGCGAGGTGCGCTACCAAGCTGCGCCACATCCCGGTGGTATATTCTTTTATCGGCCTTTTAGCTTGCCTGGTAGCGTAGCTACCAAGTCCCTCCTTCATTTTCGATACTTAATCGAAAATGCGGAGTCTTTGCCACATCCCGATATAACATATTTAATTTTCAAGCAAAATTAATTGTAGAATAAATAAAATCTTACGTCAAGCAATTATTTTTATCTTTTAGTTTCTATCATACTTTGTTTTGCGGCAACACCAAGTCCTATACCGGCAATTAAGTATGTCATCCAGGCAAAGAAATAATTTCTTTTAAGAGGTCGTAAATTTACTGTTTTCCCTAAAGTTTCTTTTGCAGCTTTTACTCCTCTGAGTGAAGCAAGTCCTTCTTCAATAATTGTTGGTAAATATGCCGCAAAACCTATATAACCAGCATTTCGTTCAATAAAATTGGGTTTATTGTCATCCCGTTTAAACAGTCCGTTGGCGAGCAAAAGTGCAGTTGGTACTGCAGATGCGTATCCTCTGGATTTTTGCAAAAATCTCAGGAATTTACCTTTATTTGCATTTATTGCATGCCCTAATTCATGTAAAATTAATGAAGGCTTATTTTTTGGTGCTACTGCAAGCTTAAAGTTATCTGTGTAAAAAGCATTTTTACCTTCTGCAACAGGAACAAGAGCAGATTGGAGAGATGGCGGATATCGTTTTATATTTTGATTGTCAATAAAATCAACATATACGTCGAGTTTATTTTTTTCAAGCATGTGCTTTGTTGTTTTGGTAATATTTTCTGCTGTTGTGAATTCTTTGCCGTTTATAAGCTTTTTGCCAAACCATCCGGATGCTTGATCAAGAAGAATTGCAATCCCCTGTAAAATCCCCGCAGCAAGAACGGTTTTCCCAGGATTCGGAAGTTCATGAGCAGATGAATGCAAGTCTTCCTTTGCACTAAAATTATCGTTTAAAGGATAATTATTTGCATAATTGCCATAATTACCGAAACTTTGTATACCACCTACACTACTCATATTATTTATAAATCATGTAATAGGAAAAATTTGTTATAGTAAAGTGCAAAATTTACAAAAATTAATCGGCAATATTTATTCTACAAGTTGACTAAACATGTCTTTACCTGCACCACAGACGGGGCATGTCCAATTATCAGGTAATTCGTCAAACTTTTTACCTTCTTTTTCTTCATCGTAAATCCACTGGCAAACTTCACATTTGTATTTCATTTTTTTCTCCTTTTGTGTTATATTCATTTTATGAAACATATATTTGAAACAAGAGTTTATTATTCAGATACTGATGCTTATGGTGTTGTCTGGCATGGAGCATATTTAAGGTGGCTTGAAAAAGGTCGTGTTGATTTATGTAATATGCTCGGCATTGATCTTGTGACAATGAAAAGTATGGATGTACTTTTGCCTGTTACAAATATGAATGTCAAATATAAAGCATCTGCAAAACTTGATGATATTGTTATTATTGAAACTTGGATTGAAAAGTTCAATAGCCTGTCGGTTAGTTTTAAACAGGTTATAAAATCAAAAAATACTGATAAGATATTTATAGAAGCTCTATTTGATGTTGTTGCAATAAGCAATGACGGAAAATTATACAGAAGAATGCCTGAACAGCTTATTGAAAGTTTTGAAAAGGGTATGGAAAAATGTCCGGTACTCGTTTAAACAAGTATATTGCATCATCCGGTCTATGTTCAAGAAGAAAAGCCGATGAATTTATTCTTAATGGCGCTGTCAATGTTAACGGTAAGATTGTTAATGAACTGGGTTTTCTTGTACAGTCTAAAGATAAAGTCTGTGTTAACAATAAGCTTATACAACCGCAAAAATTTAAGTATTATCGTTTTTATAAGCCTGCAGGCTATATAACCACCCGTGATGATGACAGAAACCGTAAAATAATTTATGATCTTTTACCTGAAGAGCTTTTTAGCTTAAAACCTGTTGGACGCCTTGACAAAGATTCTACAGGGCTTTTGATATTGACTAATGACGGTGATTTAATTAACGCATTAACCCATCCGTCAATAAAAGTCCCAAAGATTTATATTGTTACGGTTGATGCAAAATTGCAAAGGAGCGAGCTTGAAAAACTTGCAAGCGGTGTTGAGATAGAACCAGGAAAAATTGCTTATGCAGATATTCAGGTTTTAGAAATGGACAGTAAACACACTGAAATGCAGATTACTTTATACCAGGGGATGAACAGGCAAATAAGAAAAATGTTCAAATCAATAGGTTATGAAGTAAAGACTTTGAAACGTATTCAGCACGCCACAATTACTCTTGACGGTCTTAAACGCGGTGAATTTAAACAGATAAAGCCTAGTCAGATAAGAGAATTAAAAAATTTTTTGAATAGGATCTCAAAGTCATGAAAAGAATTGCTATATGCGGAAATATTGCATCGGGGAAATCAACGGTTCAAAAAATGCTGGAAGCAAAAGGCTACAAAGTTCTTGATACCGATGAAATTTCTCATAAACTTTTAACAGTAAAAAATAAAAAACTTTTCGAAGCCTTCAAGAATTATGATGTCTTTAAAGACGGTGAATTTTCAAGATATAAAGTAGGCCAGCTTATTTTTTCTGATGAAAAGGCAAGGCAAATAATATCGTCAATAATGCACCCGCAGATTGCAGATGAAATAAAGAAATTTTTTGATGTGAATAAATCAGAAGAATTTCTTTTTGTCGGTATACCGCTGTTGTTTGAAGCAAATATGCAGTCAATGTTTGATAAAATTATTTTTATCTATGCAGATGACGATTTGCGTCTTGAAAGACTATTGAAGCGAAACAATTATACAACGGAACATGCAATGGCTCGTATAGCTTCACAGATGCCGCAGAATTTGAAATTAAATAAATCGGATTATGTTTTAAATAATAAAGGAAGTCTTGAGGATTTATCAAAAGCTGTTGATAATCTGTTAAGCGTAATTTCTTGATACGGGGATATAAACCTTTGCACCGGGTTTAATGCTAGTTGTTTTTCCGTCGCTGTATGCATTCCCGTTGCCGTCTGTTATCTCAACATGTCCGTACTTGTTGCTGTAGCCGCTAACACCTCGTTCGTAAACCAAAATACAACCTGCAGGTAAATCGCTTAAATTGAGTCCGTCAGTTGAAATTTCTTTGAAATTCGGGTTGTTATCTAAAATTGTATCGCATTCGTGCGCGTGACCTTGTTGATATCGTCCGAGTCCTGCTTCTTCTATGTCTCGTTTTACATATTTTGCGCACCAGCCGGTAAAATTAGATACAGAGTTTTTAATCGCAATAGATGCAAGTTTTTCGCCTTTTGCAGAGTTATAACCGGCTTCTTTTAAACTTGGAAGTAATTTTGAGTTTGATGAATTTTTGTGGAATATAGATGTTTCTTTGTCGTTTGTGCCGAAAAGAATACTGTATAAATTCGTTAATCCTGTTAATTGTTGGGCTGGATAATTATTGAAAATAAAGTCATTGTTAAAATTAAACGGATTGAATATAGTTCCGGAGTTATAATAATTGTTATAATTAAAGGGTATTGCCGAAGCAAATGTATTTACTTCGGAATTTGCAGTTAATCTTTTAAATGAATAACTTAAAAAACTCAAAATATTATCCCCTTAATTTTCCTCTATAATTATATAAAGTATTTTAGAGAATAAAAATTGCTCTTTTTTAAATATTAATAAAACTTGCTTCTGCTTTTCCCATATCAATCAGGTTAAAGGGTTTATCCATATCCATTGTTATTTCATAGTCTTCGGGAATAAAGCTGAATATTTCTTCTATATTAATTTGTCCTTTAAAAATGTAAAATTTATTTACATTTTTCATGTAAAGCCCGAAACAGTTTTCCTTAGTCAATTGTTTTAAAAACTCTTTTTTTACGTTGTTTTTTGAAAAGCCGTCAAATGTAAAATCTTTCAAAAGTTCGCAATTTTTTTTCAGAGTTTCAAGTAAAACATAAGGTTCTATCCACTTTGTAATTATCATGTTCATGATTAAACTTTTGCCTCTTCTTGTGATTTAAACTGCATTTCATAAAGGTATTTGTATTTTCCGTTTTCGATTTGCATAAGTTCTTCGTGAGTTCCGAGTTCTGCAAGTTCTCCTTCGTTAATTACGGCAATTCTATCGGCATTTTTTATAGTGGATAATCTATGTGCAATAACGAATACTGTTTTATTTTTTATCAAATTGTCCAGAGCTTTTTGAACAATAGCTTCTGATTTGTTGTCAAGAGCAGAAGTTGCCTCATCAAGAATTACTATCGGTGCATCTTTTAACATCGCACGTGCAATCGCAACACGCTGTCTTTGACCGCCTGATAAGGTTGTACCGCGTTCGCCGACAAATGTATCAAGTCCTTTTTCAAGAGTATGAGCAAATTCATCAAGATGTGCCATCGCTACTACTTTTTCAACATCTGCATCTGTTGCATGCTCGTTACCCATAAGGATATTGTCTTTAATTGTTCCGGTAAATAAGAAGTTGTCTTGAAATACGAAAGAAATATTATTTCTTAGAGAAGTAAGATCAAATTTTCTTATATCAATTCCGTCAAATTCAATTGAGCCTGATGTTACATCATAAAATCTCGGTAACAAACTTACTACAGTACTTTTACCGCCACCGGAATTACCTACGAGTGCAATTGTTTCACCTTTATTTATATGCAGCGAAAAATTCTTTAATACAGGATTATTTTCTTCATATTCAAAATAAACATTTTTGAAATCTATCGAGTTGCCAAGTCCTTTCAACATAATCGGATTTTGAGGAGATTTAATGCGTGGCTGAATATCAAATAATTCAAATACACGGCTCATTGCAACAAATACGTTTTGCAGATTTGTTAACGTGTTTCCAAGTGTTTTTGTTGGCTTATACAGTAACAGTAATGATGTTACAAATGATGCAAAACTACCTGCCGTCATTTGACCGGTCAGGATAAGATGGTTGCCGTATGCCATAACTAAAGCAATTCCGATAGAACATACAAAATACATAATCGGAGACATCCAGCCTACACGTTTTGTTAAAGACATTGCAAGATGAAACTGCTCATGAATCTGGTTGTCAAATTTTTGATTCTGGTCTTTTTGCAGGTTATAGGCAGTCATTATTTTGTTGCCGGCAAAAGTTTCATTGAAATTTGTTGTCATATTGCCGCCTACAACCATTGTAGCATTTGAAACTTTTTTTATTCTTTTACGGATAAGCGTTACAGGAGTAATTGCAATTGCCATAATCGTAACACCGATAATTGCAAGTTTCCATGAGTTGTATAAAAGAACTCCGACAAGACCAATAAGTCCGAAAAAAGTCGCAATAAATGATTTCAGCATTTCAATGATATTTTTTGATGCGGTATCAGGATCGGATAAAAATCTTGTTAAAACAATACCGGATGAATTTACATCAAAAAATTGCGGATCCATTGATGTGAGTTTTTTAAACAAATCTTTTTTTAAAGACATTGAAATTTTTTGACCTGTCCAGTCTGTTAAATAGTTGCTGAGATATTTTAATATCCCTTGAAAAAGTGCAAATGCAACGATACCAAACGGAATTATTGCTGCAAGGAATGCTTGGGAATGGACAGTAATGCCAAAGTATGTCCATGTATGCTCAGGATTTCCGTTTACAACAAAATCCAAGTAAGGTTTTAATGCTAATGCTACAACACCGTCAAGCAGCCCGAGAGGAATTGCAATAATAAGGTTAATTATTGAGCGTCCCAATACCGGTTTAATATAGGGAAAAATTTTGCCCAATAAGTATTTATAATTAAAAGCATCTTTTGATACTGTGTTTTGTAATTTATAATCCATGTATATCCCTCTCTAAAAATTATATATTTTATATTATCTCATAAAAAAAATTTTTGTGTTATTCTGTTAATTATTAAAGAATAAAAGGAGTAGAGATGAAGATTTGTGTAATAGGTACAGGTTATGTGGGTTTAGTTGCTGGAACATGCCTCGCCGATATGGGAAATGATGTAATATGTGTGGATAATGATTTAGAAAAATTGAAAAAATTAGAAAACGGTATTGTTCCGATATACGAGCCTGGTTTAGAAGAACTGATTAAAGCAAATGTTCTTGAAGGAAGGCTGAAATTTTCATCAGATTTGGATAGTTCTGTCAAAGAATCTCTTGTTTGTTTTATAGCAGTCGGTACTCCGCAAAGCGAGGATGGTTCTGCTGATCTCCAATATGTTGAACAGGTGGCTGAAAGTATCGGAAAAGCGATGAACGGTTATAAGGTTATTGTTGATAAATCGACGGTTCCTGTTGGTACTGCAGAAAAAGTTACTGAAATTATAAAAAAACATTACTCAGGTGAATTTGATGTTGTATCAAATCCTGAATTTTTAAAACAAGGTGCTGCTGTTGATGATTTCTTAAAACCTGATAGAGTTGTCATTGGTTCTAATTCTGCTAAAGCAACTGCAATAATGCAGGAAGTTTATGCTCCGTTTTTCAGAACAGCAAGCAGATTTGTAATCATGGATGTGAAATCTGCAGAAATGACTAAGTATGCAGCAAATTCTTTTCTCGCCGTAAAAATATCTTACGCAAACGAAATTGCAAATATTTGTGAAGCAGTGGGTGCTGATGCTGAAATGGTACGTATCGGCATGTGTTCGGATAAACGAATCGGTTCGCAATTTCTTTTCCCGGGATTAGGGTATGGCGGAAGTTGTTTCCCTAAAGATGTTAAAGCTTTGTTAAAAACAGCTAAAGATAATAATTGCGGCTACAGATTGATAGAAGCTGCAGATGAGGTTAATAAAGAACAGCGTGTTATATTTATAAACAAAATTCTCGCACGTTTTGGAATGAATTTATCAAACAAAACATTTGCGGTTTGGGGGCTGACCTTTAAACCCAAAACAAATGATATGAGAATGTCTCCTTCTATCACTATCATTAATGCATTATTGGAATTTGGTGCTAAAGTTAAGGCCTTTGATCCCAAAGGTTTTGAACAGGCAAAAAATATCTGGGGTGATAGAATAATTTATGCCAAAAATGCTTATGATGCACTTGATGATGCTGACTGTCTCCTTCTTTTAACTGAATGGAATGAATTTAGACGTCCTGATTTTGACAAAGTTAAAGGATTGATGAAATCACCTGTTATTTTCGACGGCAGAAACCAGTATGATGGAGAAAGACTTATTCAAAAGGGATTTGAATATACATGTGTAGGCAAAAGAACATCTAAAATCTTAAATCTCAGATAATTTTTCAAATGCGTTGATTTTATTTGTTTCTATTGAGTGACCGCCTGTTTTCAAAAGGACAAAGGCTTTTAGATTATTGGTAAATTCTGCAAGCTGTTTTGTTGATTTTGTGGAGACTATCTTGTCATTTTCAGAATGTATAAGATAAACAGGCAGGTGAATTTTTTTCATTTTTGAGTTTGTTTTAAATACGTTATCAAGAAAGTTTAGTAAAAACGGAAATTTATCTATACTGTATTTTACAAACTTAGGTAATCTTACTGTTTTTCCTTTTATAAGAAGTTCGCTTTCATTTTTTAGAGAATTAAAAGGTGAAATCAAAACTAAAAATTTCATATCGTTATTTTTAGATGCCAGTTCAATAGCAGGAAAGCTGCCCATGCTGTAACCGACAATGCCTATATTGGAGTTATTAATCCCTTTTTTATTTAGATATTCAACTGCTGCAGATGTATTGTTCTGGATTGATTTTGCATTCATTTTACCTGTACTTTCTCCGAATGATCCGTATTCCGAGGATAAAACAGCATAACCTTTGTCTATAATTTTTTTATACATTTCCTGATTTGAGGTTATATTTTGTCCGAGACCGTGATAAAATATTATATATTTTTTAGAATTGTAAGGATTAATATCCCAGGCTTGAGCAGAGATTTTTCCTTTTCTTAATTTAACAACTTTTAAATTAGGTTTTATTGCGTCATTAATCGGAAACCATCTGTTTTTGGAGATATGTGTAAATCTGTCAAAGACTTTTTCCATATAAATGTTCAACGGAGAAATTTTGTTCAATCCGTTAAAATTAATATTATTATACTTCTGATTTGATAGATTTGTACTGTTTACAGGAGAAATCATTTATTTATATCCCTTATATAAAATTTAAAAGGTCTTATTTTATGATATTTATAAGACCTTTTATTAAATGGTGGGCCCGGAGAGACTCGAACTCTCACACCGAAGGCGCTAGATCCTAAGTCTAGTGCGTCTACCAATTTCGCCACAGGCCCGAATTTATTTGATTGTCAACACGTAAAAATATTTTAGCCGGAACCGGTTTGATTGTCAACAGTTATATATATATATCAGAATTTATAAAAAATGTTATTTCATTTTTTCCGGATGTGCCGAATTAGAAAGTATTATTTCATAATACTCGTTTTTATCTATGTTTACGCCCATATTTTTCGGATCAGCGAATTTTTTCTTTTTGCTTTTATTTAAAAGTTTTTTGTAATCTCCTGACATGGTTATAATTTTAGCATGAATATTTTGTTGGGAGTTATATCTCAGTTTGCACCAATTATGAATAAAAACGTCATGCTGAACTAGTTTCAGCATCTCATATCAGTTAGACCCTGAAACGAGTTCAGGGTGCCAATTTAGATATTATTTGGTGTAAACTGAGATATAACTCCCATTTTGTTTATGTTGAAAAATTTGCCAATATCTGTTATAATAAAAAATATAATAAGAAAGGAGTTTGATTTATGGAAAGATTACGATTAGAAGAGCTGCAAGAACAATTTTGTGAAGAAGTTGTTATGCCTGAAACCCTCGGGGGGGGGGCAATTCCAAGCTAATTAGAGGTCAGGAAGTCCGGAGGTCAAGAAGTCAAGCAAGTTTAAACACTGTCATCCTGAACTTGTTTCAGGATCTAGTAATTAGATGCGAAGATGCAAAGAAGCATAGATGCGAAGTCTGTAACGTAAAAAAGATAAACAATTTAAGTATGTCGGATGGAACAGCTACGTTCCCCCTTGCCCCCTCCCTAATCATTGAGGGTGCTACGCATGTAGCCCACTCTCAGAATATTCGTCGTGCAGCTTTTACTCTGGCGGAAGTTTTAATAACCCTTGGTATAATTGGAGTAGTTGCTGCAATGACAATGCCGACACTTATAATGCAGCATCAGAAAAAAGTTTTTGCAACCAGAGTAAAACAAACCTATAGTATAATTTCAAATGCTTTGCTGTCATCTGTTGCAGATAACGGTGCGCCAAATACCTGGAATTTTGGAGATTCTGTAGATACTGACGGTACAAATATTAAAAATGATCCTGAAGCTATTAAAAGACTTGCAAAAACATATTTCGCTCCTTACTTGAAAGTTGTTAAAGAAGGTACAGGACAGAGTGGCGGCTATTATCTTATGCTCAGCAACGGTTCAACCCTTACATTTTGGACTGATGGTGCTATTGATGCCGATGATATATATACTCCTGATGCTCTTTATATTATTGTAAGTTTTAACGGTAATACAAATGTATATTGGAATGAATCAAGGGATTATTCAAGAAATGATGTAATTATGACTGTTGGTATTAATAGTGATTACGCAAAATTGAGTTTCTTCAACTGGTACTCTGGAGAAAAAAACAGAAATTCTATCAAAAATCATTATAGATATGGTTGTAATAAGGATATCCCAAAACATCAACGAATGAATTGCGGTGCATTACTGCAGATGGATGGCTGGGAAATTAAAGATGATTATCCTTGGAGATAGATTGAATTTTATGACAAAAATTTATCGAGTTCATTTTTGACAATTTTTGGCGAAACAGTAAGGCTGTTGTTAAATTTGAGTGCATAATTCAGACATTTGACGTATTCATCGTTTGCTTTGCGGAGTTTTTGTATTTGCGCAAGAATATAATATGAATCACCATTGGCGCCACAATTATCAATTGACTGTTCCATAATAAATGCAGCCTTATCGAGTTTCCCTTCTTTTGTCATTATTTGAGCATAAATCTTGTATGCCTCGATATCTTTAGGGTTCAAGTCCAGTGTTTTTTCAAGGTTTTGTGATGCTGAATCAAAATCTCCTTCTTCATAATATATTGACGCAAGATTAAAATATGCCCAGCTGTAATCAGGAGAAAGTTCTAGGACTTTTTCAAATTTTTCTTTTGCAGCTTTATTATCTCCTTGTTCTTTATATATATTCCCGAGATAAAAATGTGCGTATATGTCCTCATCATTCAGGTCAATTGTCCTCTGGAAATAATATTTTGCCCCGTCTAATTTTCCCTCTTTAAAATAGCAAAGCCCGATTGAGAAATAGGAATTTGAGTCATTATTATCTTTTGCCAGTACATTTTCAAAGCAATCAACAGCTTGTTCGTACATTTTTTTATCAATATATACAAGTCCCAGATTATAATATGCGTCAATTTGTTCAGGAGCGAGTGATACCGCTTTTTTGTAAGCTGATTCTGCTTTGTTAAGATCCTTTAGTTTTTCATAAGTAATTCCGAGATTATAAAAAATATCACTGTCATTGTTAAAAATTTTTGACAGATATAAAAAATGCTGCTTAGCTTCTTCCGGATAACCGCAATCTAACAGTAATACAGCAAGTTCCCTACGTGCCTGAAAATTCGTTTGATCTTTCTGTAAAATATTCTGTAAATCTTCAATTCTATCAATTTTAGACATAAAATTATTATAAATCTTTTATAAGATATTGCAAAATTGTTAAAAGTTTTATAGAATATATAAAAGTAAAAGAGAGAGTAAAATAATTTTTTATAATTAGTAAAGGGGAAAAAATGAGATTTTTAACAGTTATATTATCACTTTTATTGCTTTCGCAAACTGTTTTGGCTGCACCTTTTAATGCAAACGCCAAGACTAAAAGAATTCCGGCAGGGACTAAATTTGCACTTCAGTTAATGAATCCTGTTTCGACATCAACAGATTCGGCAGGTGCGGAATTTACGGCTATTTTAATGACAGATCAGACCGCGGATTCTGATGTTATTTTGCCGATGGGGTCTCTTGTGCGCGGGACTATAAAGAGAATAGAACCGTCTAAAAGATTTTCAAAAGGCGCAATTTTGTATCTCGATTTTGATCATGTTGTTACTCCTAACGGCAGACAACTTCCCCTTACGTTCTCGGTTGTAGGAAGAACTGATTTAACTTATGACGGAGGAATTACATCTTCAAAAGGTTACAAAGATGCTCTAAAAGAAAATTGGGAAAATACCAAAGATATTACAAGTTCCGCAACGGAGTGGGGCGGTGATGTGTTTGACGATATCATTGTTGCAGATCAGTTAATGACCGGAATTTGTGCTGTCGGCGGAGCAATAGGCGGCGGAGCATATTATGTTTATGACGGTATTGCTGATATGATAAGAAAAGGAAAAGACGTTTATCTGAGAAAGGGTGAAGTTTTAAATGTCATACTTGTTGATCCTGTAGATGTTCCGGTTATATAATAATTAAAAGATAGTGGAGCATGTTTTATGCAAAATACTCTGGTATTTATGAGGACTCACATTATAACAAGAGGTGTGATATCTGAGTTTTTGAAATTAAAAAAGTCAGGATATGATTGTGTGTTATTCATAGATAACCGTAGCGGTATCATTAAGGAAGACCTTGAACCTGTAAGAGTTTTAAATTTTTTCGGTGAAGATGTTAATTGTTTTCTTTTTAATGAAGAAATATTTAAGAAGTTAAATTTACCACTTTTTGCTAATAAAAATAAAAATTCTAATTTAACAAATGTTATGTGGTTTTGTGCGGATTATTCATTTTATTGTATAAAAAAATATTTTCCATCTTATGATTTTTACTGGCATTTTGATTATGATGTTTTTTGTAATGGAAAATCTTATGAGCCATTTTTTAAGCTGTATTGTGATAATGAATCTGATTTACTGGTTAGCCATTTTTGTAAACTGGATATTGATTCAGAATGGTCTTTACTTGAAAAGTCTGAATGGATATATAATAATGTGCAAAAGTATGCATCCTTTTTCCCTGTTGTTCGTTTAAGCTCGCTGGCAATTGATTTTTTATATACAAAAAGAGTTGAACATTCTGAAATATTTGAAAGAATTAAAAATAACAAGTTAAACCGCTGGATAAACTGTGAATTGTTTGTGCCTACAGAGCTTTTAAATAATAATTTCACTGGAGAAAATATTGAACAACCATTAAGATTTTCTCCTGAATATGACTTGAATGAAGAAAGGCTTTTTGAAAATCAGGATAATCTTATTTATCATCCGGTAAAAGGTAATTTTATTGAAAGATTAAATAAATCAGAGAAAGTTATTAATAGAATAAAAAAAATATCTATTTCAATTTTTGGTATCAAAATAGGCTTTTTTATTTCTAGAAAATAACTTTTAGTTTAATTTTATCCTACCTGATTTCTTCCGTTGTTCTTAGCATTATACAACCGTTTATCTGCAGCTTCTATAATATCAACTGCACTCTCCCCGTCAGCAGGGAATGTAGATACTCCTAAACTTATTGTTACATTTGTTTCTTTCCCGTTAAAAAGTCTAAATTTTTTATTGGCTACCCGGTCACAAATTTTTTGCGCAGTTGAAAAAGCTTCTTCTTTCGGAGTATTCGGAAGTATTATGCTCATTTCCTCTCCGCCGTACCTGCAAACAATATCTGTTGTTCGTACATTTCTTTTTAATGTTTGCGCAACCTGTCTTAATACGGCATCACCTGACTGATGTCCAAATGTGTCATTAAATCTTTTGAAAAAGTCAATATCTATAATTATTAATGAAAAACTTGAGTTGTAACGTTTTGATTGCTCAACCTGCATTCTGATTTGTTCCTGAAAATATCTGTGATTATATAATTCAGTAAGTCCGTCTGTTGTTGCAAGTTTATATTGCTGTTCAAAGTCTCTTGATTTTATGAGGTATTTTATTATGTACGTACTTGTGAATGCAAAAATTGAAAAGATAAGAGGGTATGTAATATCAAGCCATAAATTTTCAAATTTCATAGCATAATACGATATTAATATATAAATTAAATCTGCCGAAAAACATATTAAAGATGCTGTGAATGCTGAATCCACCCGTGACACAACTGATGCTATCAAAAGAGCGAGCAAAATACTTAAAGCAATTGTGTATCCTTTATGCACCTTTCTGATGAAATTGTTATCAATAATATTATTCACATAAGTTGCTTGAACCTCAACTCCGGGATAAATCTTGCCTGAAGGAACCGTTTTTATATCAAACAGGCTTGCTGCGGTTGTGCCGAAATATATGATTTTATTTGAAAAGTTGTAGTCAAGTTCTGTCTTTTCTCCGTTAACGGCTTTGATAAGCTGATACATCGGGATATAAGTGTAAGTTCCTGCAGGTCCGTACCAGTTAAGAATTGCACTGCCGTCTTTATCTAGGTATATCTTTCTGTCACCGATTTTGAAATTTGAATTTTTGTCAATTTCAAAAGAAGTTTGTTTTTCTCCAAGATAATTCAAGCCAACTTTTAGTGCAAGCTGCGGATAAAATTGTTCTTTATATTTTACAACTACCGGCATTTTTCTTAAAATTCCGTCATCAGACCTCGAAACATTTATAATGCCTATATTTGATGTTGCCTGAATTATTCCATCTAGAATACTACGGCAGTTAGTAAATGTTAAATCGCTAAAATTCAAGTGTGATAAATTTATAATATCCACTGTAAGTTTTTCTGGCAAAACTGGAGGTTCTCTTAAATCTGCTGACTGATTATCGAAATTCATGGAAGTAAATATATTGTTGTACTTTTTGAATGTTTTTATTAAGGCTTCGTCTGCCTTGTTTTCGCTTTTCAAAGATTTTACGAACATCATGTCAAATGCAATAGCACGCGGACTTTGTTTTTCAAGATAATTAATAATATTGGCGTAAATATCCCGCGGTAAAGGCCATTCTCCGTATTTCCCCAGTATATATTCGTAAGTAGCATCATCTATTGCAATTATAACAATATCTTTGTTTGCTTTTTTACTGCCTTCGTTAATCATAATACTCTGGCGTAAATCAAAAGTTTTATTCTCAATAGAATCAATAAACGAAATTAAATTTGCATTTTTGAATATTAAAAACGCAAAAGCAGCAAAGAACAATAATCCAAGTGCGTATGAAAATTTTTTGAACATAAACCTCTAATCTTCTTATTTATTCTATTCTATCAGTATAGTTAAATGTTGAAGATTTGGCAACAAAATTTTTTAGAATATATTGTTTTTCTAGTATAAAATTGTTTAATTTTAAAATTTCTGTAGAATATGACAATTCATCGGGGTTTTTCAAATATCTTAACAGGCATTTTTCGTGCAGATTCATATAATTTATCACCTTTAAACAACTAATAACGGATAACTTTTTTATTATTGCCTAATTAATAAAATTTAACATCAAACAAATGCATGAAATTTCACCCCTCTTGCACTTTTTTATTTCTGTAGTATTATATAATCAGTCGAAATAATAAATAATCAAGTTTGGAATCTTGAGAAAAGGAAAGAGGTAAAAATGAAACAGGGAATACATCCGGATTATAAAAAAACTGTTATTAAATGTGTATGTGGTAATGAAATTGAAACAGGTTCAATAAATGATAATATTACTGTAGAAATTTGTAACCACTGTCATCCATTCTATACAGGCCAACAAAAAATTCTTGACTCTGAAGGACGTGTAGAAAGATTTAATAAACGTTACGGCAAAAAAGCTTAACACTAAGATATTAACAAATATAAAAAAGAGAGGTATTTACCTCTCTTTTTTATATTGAAAAATAGTATCAAGTATGTTATACTGAAGTAGTTGTTATATATAGAAAGGAATGATGTATGAAGAGATTAAATATGTCTAAAACACGCGGGGGGGGGGGCGATTCCGAGCTTTTAGAAAATAATTTATCTAACGGGTCAAGAACCCAACCAAGTTCACCAA
>CALUVW010000026.1 GCA_944324315.1 Candidatus Gastranaerophilales bacterium
TAACCCCAAAAACATATAAACTCCTAAATAATAAACACTAAAAGAGACCATTAGGATGCAGAAAACGACCCACTCAGTAATGAGTGGTTTTTTTTATATTTTGTAGTTTATTCCGTGTTTTTCAAATAAATTGTTAAAAAATGACTTATTTCCCTTTATATCTTTGTTTGTTAAAGTCATAGTTAAATCTTCTTTAAAGTTCATGCCTTCAGATAAAGCTGTTCGGTTCCAGGGAAGATTTTCTTGTTTGGTTTTATTTACATAAGATATAATGAAATCCGGCAGCTCTGTGTAATAATTATGTTCATTATTTATTGCACCGTTAATAAATATGTCGGCAAATATTTCACCGGCCTTTTGGGAGAATTCTTTAATTGAAGGTTCTTCTATAGATGCTATTCTGTTAAGAATATCCATCATTGAATCATAGGTTAATATTTCAGGACGGAATTTATATTTTAAATGAAACGGGATTGCTTCATTAAGAGAAAAGATTTTTATTTTTCTCAAATTATTTTCAATTACATCAATAATGCTTGCAAGTCGCATTATTTCTCCTAGTCCTTTGTGTTTACCGTTACTGTATGCATCTATACGGTGACCATGAAGAGTTTTATCGTTTATCCTGAAACTGTTTGTGCCGACCACGTTATTATTCTTATCTATTAGTATAGTTTTTAATTTGTCTTCATCTTTAATTGTTGAGACAAAAACACGTTCTCCGTCATTAGTCAGGGCATTTAATGAACTGATAACTTTATATTTCCCGATTTGTTTGAGTTCCGGTTTCGGGGTAGGGGCGATGTTAATGAACTTTATCATATCTGATGTAAAACACGTAAATATAATTTTTTTCAGATTTTTTTTATAATTATTAAGTTTCTTGTATGATTTTCTTCAAGCGGCAGGTCATATTTTATTATATCTGTGACTTTTGCATTATATTGTTTTAAAATATTTTTTGCTTCTTTAATTTCTTCTTCCGTACGAATTGATTTGTATGCAATAAAATATCCATTTTTATTTAAAAGCGGCATTGCATAACCGGTTATTATTTTTAAAGGTGCAACTGCACGTGATGTAATAATATCAAATTTATCTTTAATATTTTCCGCTCTGTCACATATTGTATGCAGATTTTTGATATTAAGTACGGCTTTTATATTTTCAATTGCATTAACTTTTTTTCTGATGCTGTCAAGAGCAAACACTTCAATTTCAGGGTAAGCCAGAGCTGTCGGAACGGAAGGAAAGCCGCCGCCCGTACCTATATCAAGAAGTTTTGAGCCAGAAGGTTTATATTTTTCAAAAAATTTTTCTATTGCAAGGCTGTCAAAAATGTGTTTTTCCCATAAAAATTTTTCATCATTCTTTGATATTAAGTTAAGTTTAGAATTCTGGTTTAAAAATACTTTTGTATATTCATTAAAAAATTCTTTGTTTTTCATTGTAAACCTAATTTTTGTATATCATTAATGCGTACTTCTATTTTATTAATATTATCATGAGTAAAATTATTTAGCGCGAGTTTGTGCGCATTTTTATAGTAATTTAATGCATTTTTATAATCTTTTTGATTGTAATAGTAGTCTCCGAGTGCTACATCTGACGATGCTATATAAAATGTTTCATTTAGTTCAAGTGCGCATGCTTTAGCTTTTTTCAGATATTCAAGAGATTTTTGAGGCATTCTAAACGAATTTATTTGAGCGAGTTTCATAGATGAAATATAGATGCCGTTATAATTTTTAGTTAATTCATCTAATCGGAGACTTTCTTGCAAGTATTTGGCTGCCATATCAGATTTACCGTCCTCATCATAAATTGTTGCGAGATTCGTAAGTGATGAGGATAAATAAGCATTTATTTCAGGATCTTGAGAAGTCTCAACACATTTTTTATAGAATTTTACGGCATTGTCAATGTTGCCTTCTTCATCATAATTTAATGCACATTTAAAATACAGTTCTGCGAGTATATTTTTTTCTATTCCTCTTGTATCTTCAGGTAATAGCGCTTTGATACTTTCTCCCGTAATACTTGCCAGAAGAAGTTCTGATTTTATTTTTAGATTTTTTGAAATATTTTCGGAAATTATTTCTTTAAGAATTTTTTCAGCCTTTTCACGTTTAAACGTTATGTAATAAATATTTGCAATCTCATATTTGCAATCGTTAATTTTTTCTATGTCTCCTGTTGAAACATAAAACTCTTCTGCAAGTTCGTAATATTTGAGAGAATTAAACCAATCAGAAAGTTTATTAAAGTTTTGTGCTAACTTTGTATAAATTGTCGGCAGAAAAGTGTAATAATCATCGTCATTATTCATTGTTAATGCTTTTTGGTATATCATAATGACTTTTTTATAGTCAAAGTTTGCTTCTTCTTTCTTTGCCAAATTTATTAGTTCAATAAGTGGTAATTTTTCTATTTCTTCATAATCTTTAGCATTTTTGTCAGAAATATCAACAAACCGGTTAATGGATGAAGCGATTTTATTCATAATAAGATTTTCATCTTCCGGTGAGTCAAATATAAATGAGATTTTTTTTATTTGTTCATCTTTTTGAGCTTTTGTCTGCGGAATATTTTGCTGTATTTGTTGTTCAATAAATTGAAGTTCGCTAACCGGTTTTTGCGTGAGAACCGGTTTTTTAGGTATAAAAAGACTATGATATTCAATTTCCCTTCTCATTGTTTGCCGTGATATCAGCAAATCTCTTTCCAGAGGTTTAAGCGGAAGTTGTGTTTTATATAATTCAGCGCAGCTTTTGTGAATTTTAACCGCAATATTATCAGCAATAGAGTTTTCCGAAATTTCTTTATAATAATCCTGTAAATATATAAGAGATCCTTCCCTTGTAAGGAGAAGGTTATCTACAAAAAAGGCTAATTTATCTGCATCATAGAGATTTAGCTGCTGTAAAAGTTTTACGTTAACAGGATGTCTCATAATTGTCAAAAATCTAAAAAGGTGGCCGCTTACAGGGTCTACAAGAGATAATGCTTCTCTCAATATAAAATCATTAAAAGACAGGAAACTTTTAGTGTAACCAGAAAGAAATTCCATAAGATTTAATTTTCTTTGCTGCATTATTTTTATTGAAAGAGTTGTGTAAAAATAATATCCCCTTGAATATTTATATAACTCATCTGACAGCGGTCCGATTTGTTTAAAGTCTTCTGATTTTAAATATTTTTCAAAAATTCCTTTTTCAAGAGCATTAATTGATACTTTGTCATATGCTAATGAAAAGTCATTGTAATCAAATTTTCTTGATATCAATATAATTTTTATGTTATCTAATTTTGATATATGTTGTAGAAAGTTAAGAATCTCCTGTTTGCTCTCTTTGAGAATTTGTTCAAAGGAGTTAATTATAATTACGACAGGTTGTTCTATTGAGTCAAAATATGCGTTAATTTTTTGAGTAAAATTTTCAGGTCTTGCTTTTGGAATTTTTATAACATTTTGGGCTGTCAGTTTTTTGAAGCTATCAAAAAATTCCAGAAGAATATCATCAAGAATTGTTGTTTCAAAACAGTTATATCTGAGAGTAACCACGTTATCATTAAGAAATGATAAAGCTTGATTAACAGCGAGAATTTTTCCTGTACCCATAAAGCCGTTTATAAGCAAAAGTTTAGACTGCGATTTAAGAAATTGTATAATTTGTTCAATCTGACTTAAATTATTTTCTATAAAGAATTGATTAATGCCTATATTTTGTTTTTGAATAGTTTTTTTATCAACAGCTTCCGTTATAAATTCCATAAAGCTATATTAATTGATTTTGTAAAATTTTGCAAATCCAAAATTTTTATAGTACAATTTGATTATAGTAGTAAACAAAAGGGGAACGGATGGAATTTTTCAGAAAACACCAGAGGGCAATAGTAGCAGTAATTGCAGTAACTTTTATTGCGTGGACTGTCGGTTTGATGATGCTGCCTCTTATGGTTAAATAGGTATGAATATAATAAAAAAGATTATTAAGAATATATTTATAGTTTTTGTTGCACTGCTTATGTTTAACATAGGTCTGGTTGCCGATGCAAATCAGCTTAAAACAATTCAGCAGAAGCAAAAAGTTACACATGAAAAAATAAAACGATTAAAAGTGCTGGAACATCTCGAAAAAAACAAGCTTTATAAAAACCAGCAAAAATTGGAGCAGGCTTCAAACAATCTCCAACAATCAAAAAATGAATATGCAAACCTTGAAATACAATTGAAGCAAATGGAAAAAGATTTGACTGCTTCTGTTCAAGAATTTAATAAAGCAAATATTGATATGAGAAAAAGAATAAGGCAGGTTTATAAAAATCAAAGAACCGGTATGTTTGAGTTAATTTTAACTGCTAAAGACTTAAATTCTCTGCTAGATGTTCTCTACTTTGAAAAGATTGTTCTAAAAAGAGATTACGCAAGGATTATGGCTGTAAAAGCAAAATCTCAAAGAATTGCACTGATGAAAAAAGATATTGAAGAGAAAAAAATTGCTTTGTCTCAATCAATTCAGGAAATAAATTCTCAACAAAAAAATATCAAATATGCTATTGCTCAGAACCAGAGTATGATAAATAAGTACAAAACTGACCGAAAAACTTATGAACGTGCTGAAAGAGAATTGGCACGTCAGTCAGCAAGCATTCAGAGTATGATTGCCCGTAATCGCGGCTCTTCAACAGTTAAGATTTCATCTTCAGGTTTTATGAAACCGATTGGCGGAAGAATAACATCACCTTTTGGATGGAGAACACATCCGATTTTTAACAGCAGAACATTTCATTCAGGAGTTGATATTGCAGGTCCAAACAGAGGCAGTATAAGAGCCTCAAATTCAGGTAAAGTGATATATTCCGGCTGGTATGGAGGTTACGGAAAAGTTGTAATTCTTGACCACGGTGTTGTAAACGGAAAACCTACTACTACACTTTATGCTCATATGTCCTCAATAAGAGTAGGACAGGGACAATTTGTTAACAAAGGCGAAGTTGTTGGTTATGAGGGGACTACAGGATACAGTACCGGACCTCATGTTCACTTTGAAGTCAGAATTAACGGCAAACCTAATAATCCGTTGAATTATATTTAATAAAAAGGCAGAGATTTTTGAAAAAGTATTTATCATTAATTACAACATTAATATTCTTATCATCAATTCAGAATGTAAAAGCCGCTGAACTGTTGAAAGGTCCTGCCGATTTGGAGGAAGTGTTTAATAATTCTTTTTATGAATCGCCAATTACTGCACCGATGCCTAATGTTGAGGTAAAAGAAGGTAATCAGACCAAAGAAGTTCGCGGTATGCCTTTGTTTAAGAAAACCCGTATTAAGATTACCAACTACCTAAGAGAAAAAGATTACAAAAAGACTCAAAAACTTCTTGAACAGGAAAGACAGGAACAGGCAAAACTCGAGCAGGATGAAATTGATGAGCTGAATAAAGAACTGAACATTAATTTTAAATCTCAGGAAGAGAAAAAAGAGACAAATAATAAAAAAGAAAAGAATAAAAAATCAAAAGATAAAGCAGTAGAAACAGCACCTTCACAAGATACATTAGAATTAGAAGGCGGTGTAAAAGAGCATGTAACCTCTAATGACGTTATTCTTGATGCTGACAATATTGATTATGATGAAAAAACTTTAGATATAATTGCAACAGGTTCGCCTGTTCTGGTGTTCCCGCCTCAAAACGTAACTTTGAAAGCTGATAAAATTGTTTATAATCAGGCATCAAATATACTTAAAGCATACGGCAAAGTTGAGGTAATAAGAGACGGTAACAGTATATTCGGCGATTATATGCAGATTAATATGAATGAAGAAAACGCATTCATGGATAATATGAAAACAAAAGCTGCTATGATGACCGTGAGAGCAAGAAAATCGGAAATGGAAGGCGATAAAATTATCCTTCATGACGGAAAATTTTCTTCTGAGGAATCTTATATTTTAAATCTGCAAACCAAAATGATTGGTGGAAATAATTTTAACAGAATGATTATAGATGATGAGGAGCGCTCTTCAATTACCGATGAAGTCGGTGATACGGCAGTAAATATTAAAGTTAAAGATATTTTTGTCAATGCCAAAAAGAATAATGATGTAATCACGCTTAAAAAAGCTCAGATAAATTACGGTGACTTTAACTTATTTACTATTCCGTCAATAACAGTTCACACAAACAAAAAGCAGGAGTATTTTGAAGCCAATTATCCAGAATTTGGTTCACGTGGGAAATTAGGCATGTTTTTAGGACCGGGTTTTGTATTTGATACTCCGTTACAAAACGGCTCATCTGTCAAAGTATTGCCTATTTTAAATAACAAAAGCGGTATGGGTGTCGGCGGTATGCTTAAATATAGAAGTGCTACCAACTATACGGATTTTGCTTACGGTTCATCTGCTGACGTGTTTATTTTAAAAGGAAAACAGTTTTTAGATGATAAATTGTATATGCAATATGGTATGAATTCCTATATGGATGAATGGTGGTTTGGCCCCAGAATGCCTAAATATACTGCGGAATTAATTTATCATGACAGAACTGTTGTGCCTTCAACCATAGGAAAAGATTTGGATTTAAGATTCAGGCATCGTTTTGGTTTGGGTTATATGCAAAATAACGATCAGAATAGGTATGGTGAAGATATTGCCCCTGCAAATATCGGAACATTGAGAACAAGATATATGGCTGAAATTGATCAGATGCTATATTCTTACGGTAATAAAGAAGCTCTGAAGTTTATGGATTTGTCTTTAGTAATGCAGGGCAGTGCTGCTTTATACGGAACCGGCGATACTCAGTTTGTCGGCAGACTAGGGCCGAGAGTTCATACTCAGTATAAATACTGGATGCAGGATATTGGGTTCTTTGCATCGGCCTATCAGGATAACACGCCTATGCAAATGTACGATATGTACAGATACGGTCATGCAAACGTCTATATAAGAGAAGCTTTGCGTGTTCATAAATATCTTACTCTTGCATGGTCAGGCTCATTGACTTTGACCGGAGATTCTCCGAACGGTGAAATGTTTCAGGAAAACTCTTTTATAATTGCTGTAGGACCGGATGATTTTAAGATTAACTTTGGCTATGACTGGGTGAGAAGACAAACTTATTTTGCTTTTGTTATAGCTATGGATACAAAAGGTTCTTCTCTAGAGTTTGAAAAAATGGAAATAAAAAATCCGGACAGACTAGCAAAAAGTGAAGAAAAAGAAGTTCAGCTGAAAGTATATGATATGGACAACCAAACATCGGGCATGAAAAAAGCTCCTAAAAAAATGATGTATGCAGAAGTTATAGATATTGAAGATCCTGATAAGGAACAGATTTAATGGATGATTTAAGTAAATTAAAAACAGAATTAATAGAATATGGTAAACTTGCGGGAATTAAAAATTTTACACCCGGTTATTCAGGGAATTTGTCTGCAAGATACGGTGATAAGATTTTAATTACCTCAAGCGGCTCTTCTAACGGCTACTTGTGTGAAGATGAATTGGTTTTAATTGATTTTGAAGGAAATCTTGTCGCGGGTGACAAAAAACCTTCTTCTGAAAAACTTCTTCATTGTGCTTTTTATAAAAAGAGACCGGATGTAAATTATATTATTCATGTCCATTCTCCTTATTTAAGTACTTTTGCCTGTTGCCATATTCCGCTTGATGAGCCTGTAATGGCTGAAAATGTATTCTATTTTTCTCAAATACCGCTGGCTGAATACGGACTCCCGTCATCAATAGATTTGGTTGAAAAAACTTCAAAATATTTTAAAGATTATGATGCTGTTTTGATGGCAAATCACGGATTTATTGTCGGTGATAAAACAATTAAAGATGCATTTTTAAAACTGGAACTTGCAGAATCCTATGCACAGGTTGTTTTTAATACAAAAATGCTCGGCGGTGCAGTTTTGCTTACGGAAAAACAGGTTGAAGAGATAAATTCTTTAAAAAAATAGTTGTGATATAATAATTTTTAGTAAAAGAGGAATTAAAAAAGTGTCAATAATGTTAGAAAATAAACAGGGATTAATAGCAGGAGACGGTATACTGCCTGTTGAAATGGCGCGTCATGCAAATGAAAACGGTTTTGAAGTTGTTTGTATTTCCCTAGCAAATGATAATTTAAAAGAATTGAAAAAATACTGTTCAAAAGTTTATTCGTGTCATCCGGGAGAAATGAGCAGAATTGAAAAAATATTCACCGATGAAAATATAAAACAGGTTACATTTCTCGGAAAAGTGCATAAACGTGTTCTTTTGCAGCTGCATAAGTTTGATAAACGTGCTATTGAAATTTTAAAATCAGTCAAAAGATTAAATGATGATGAGGTTATGCTTCTTATTGTCAAAGAATTTGAAAAGCATAATATAACTGTATTGGATCAAACAATATTTATTAAAAATCTTATGATTCCATCAGGAGTTTTAGGAAAAAATAAACCGACAGAAGAACAGATGGAAGATGTTAATTACGGTTTCTGGCTTGCAAAAGAAATGGGCAAAGTAGATGTCGGACAGTCTGTTGTCATTAAAGACAAAATGATAATGGCTGTTGAAGCTATAGAAGGCACTGATATGTGTATTAAGCGAGGAGCTAAATTTGCTAAAAAAGGTGCTGTTGTTGTAAAAGTTTCAAAACCGTTTCAGGATAAACGATTTGATATCCCTGCAATAGGCTTAAAAACACTTAAAACAATGAAAAGATATAAAGCTTCTTTAATTGCAGTAGAAGCAAATGAAACAATTATTGTTGATCAGGAAAAGGTCATTAAATTTGCAGATAATAATAATATTGTAATTATGGCAGTGTAGTTATGAAAAAGATTTTTATTATCACAGGTGAATATTCAGGTGATATTCATGCTTCTCATGTAGTGAAAGCTTTAAAAAATCTTATGCCGGATTTAACAATAGAAGGTATAGGCGGTGAAAATTTAAGAAATGCCGGTGTAAAATTGTTTTCCGATCATAAAAAAATGGGGGCAGTCGGTCTTTCATTGAAAATAATAACAGATCATTTTATTTTAGGAAAGAAAGTTGTTGATTATTTAACTAAAGAATATAAACCTGATCTTGTCTTGCTTGTTGATTACGGTGCTTTTAATCTTAATATTTCAAAGTTTTTAAAGCGTGCCGGAATAAAAGTTTTTTATTACATTCCTCCACAGGTTTGGGCAAGTCGTAAATGGCGTATAAATACAATAAAGAAAAATATAGATGAAGTTCTTTGTATTTTTCCGTTTGAAAAGACAATGTATGAAAACTACGGGATAAAAACACATTATTGCGGACATCCTCTGGTTTCTCAATTGCCGGAAAAGGCTCAAAGAGACGACTTTTTCGAAAAGCATAATCTTGATAAAAATAAAAAACTCGTATCAATTTTCCCTGGATCAAGAGAATTTGAGCTTAAATATCTTATGAATATCTTTCTTAAATCTGCGCAAAATTTGCAAAAAAAACATCCGGATATTCAGTTTTGTATTTCACACGCTCCTAATTTATCTGATAGTGTGTATAATAAATATTTGAAAAAATCTCCATTTAAAGTCATTAAAGGAGAGAATCAGGCGTTATTGAGTGTTTCAGATGCGTTGATGCTTGCATCAGGCACAGTTGCATTGGAGGCATGTCTTTATCAGACTCCTATGATTATAGCTTATCGTGGTCCATGGTTGTTTTACTTTATTTATCTTCTTGTCAGGTGTATCAAGCGTGTCTCTCTTCCGAACATAATTGCAGATAAATCTATTATTCCGGAAATTATACAGGGTGATGTAAATGTAGAAAAAATTTCGTATGAGATAGAGCGGATTTTGTTTGATAATGAATATAGGTCTAATAATATTAAACAATTAGGAGAAGTTAAAAATTTGTTATCAGATAAAGTTGCATCAAAAGAGGCGGCAAATGTTATTTTTGACTCTTTGCAATATTTATAATTCTTAATATAATGGCAATATTTGCGTGTATTTTACGTTTATTAATACAGGTAGCGTATGATTAATTCGGTGTTATTTTCAAATACTGTCCAAAGACAGCCATTTAAAGAATTTAAACAGCCCCAAAACGGGTATTATATAAATACGCCCATAAATGAAAAGGAAGAGAAAAAAAGTCATAAACTTGGAATGACATTGGCAGCTTCTGCTTTAATTATTGGTTTTGGTACTCTTGCTATTTTCAGCGGTGGTTTTAACAAAGGTGCAGCTAAATTACTGGATAAATGGAGATTGAAATTAGAGCAGAAAGTTGCAAAAGATAGCAAACTTAAAAATTTTTACAGATTTGCAATATCAAGAATTGATACTTTTCTTGAGAAATCAGAAAGTATAAATAATTTTACAACTTTAAAAGATGTATTTTTCCAGCGTTTGATGTGGGGTAAAAACGGACAAAGAAAATTTACAAGAAAAATTCATGAGGTTATAACTAAATTCTTTGACAGAATAAGCCGCAAAACAGTTAATTCTTCTTATGCAAAGACTCAAAGCAGGTTTGCAGGTCTGACAGATTACATGTCAGGATTAAATGCAAAAATTCTTTCAGAGCATCCGAATGATAAAAATATTATTGAAGTAATTAATAATATTAATGCAAGAATGCACAGAGTAAACGAAAATTTGGATAAAGGTTTCGGGATTAATGCCCGTGCGGAACGTTTAAAAGAAATGCAAGAGGCTTCTGACGGATTATTCCAATTTTTCTGGGACGGAAGTTTGAAGGATATCCGTAATTTTAAATCAAAAAATATGTATCAATCCTTTATCGCAGAAGATTATCTGCTTCCTGCCAAAATGCGTATCGGAAATAAAGCAGGTTTGTTGCGTCAAGCAGTTACTCACGATATAAATGATAATTATAGAGCAACATTAAAAGCTCTTGATAATATTCAAAAGTTTGTAAGTCCATTGGATGCCGATACGAACAGCATTATGAATTTGCTGCGTATCAATCTTGAAAAATATAAAAAACTTTCAGGGGTTAAAGAAGTTGCAGAAAGAGATATTTTGAACAGAGAAATATCTGCAAATCTGAATAAATTAAAAAATGTATTTGCTGACAATGCAGATAACTTCAAATATGAACAAGATGCGGTGAAAGCTATTACAACTTATGTATCAGAAGTAGAAAATATTATCTCAAAGAGTTCAAAAGGTGAACTTCAAGAAATCTTGTCCGCTTACAAAGGCCTTCTTCCCAGAGATGAATATTTGAAATTAAAATCACATGTTAATTCAGCAGTAAAATCACTGGATAAATCAATCGATATTGAAACTGTGCAGTATTTTGATAAGGCCAGAGATTTAAAATTAGGTTCAGCTCCAACAGATGTTCTCTCAATTATATTTACAGCAGGAGCAGTTGGGTATTATCTTAATAAAGCAGAAAGCAAGGATGATAAATATTCTGTTTCTTTAAAATACGGAATACCTGCAATAGGAGCAATCGCAACTTCTCTATACAGTACAGCAAGACTTGTTGCTGGAGGCAAAGCGCTTGTATTTGGTTTAATTTCAGGCTGGATTATGAATAAACTTGGGATCCTTGTTGATGATGCACGTAAAAAATATGCGTTAGACGTATCTTTCCATACAAGAGATATAAAACCTCAACCGGATAAAGTATAACATTCTTTTTCATTTTTTGATAAAATTTACAAAAAAGGATTTGTTATATGGAAAAATTAAAAGATACAATAAAGAATAAATTAGAGCAAAGAGAGATTGATAATTTATCTGAATTTGCTACAAAAAGCAGATTTACGCAAGGGAGAAAGAAGCCTATTGCGCCTTGTGATATGCGTACGGAGTTTCAACGCGATCGTGACAGAATTCTTCATTCAAAAGCTTTTAGAAGATTAAAACATAAAACTCAAGTGTTTCTTTCTCCTTTTGACGATCATTTTAGAACCAGATTAACACATACTCTTGAAGTGTCTCAGATAGGAAGAACAATTGCACGCGCTCTTGATTTAAACGAAGATCTTGTTGAAGCTATATCTCTTGGACATGATCTCGGGCATACTCCTTTCGGACATTGTGGGGAAGGTGTTCTCAATGAATTAGTAAAAGGTGGATTTCACCATAATATTCAAAGTGTACGCGTTGTTGAAGTTTTGGAAGATTTGAATCTTTGCAGAGAGACTGTAGATGGTATATTAACACATACGTGGGGATATTCTCCGAAAACTCCTGAAGCTCAAGTTGTGCAGCTAGCTGATAAAATAGCTTATATAAATCATGATATTGAAGATTCTATAAGAGCCGGTATAATTGCAGAAACAGATTTGCCCAAAGAGTGTATAAAATATTTTTCATCTGTTCAGAGTAAACGTCTTGAAAAAATGATTAATGAAATTATTTTAAATTCAACAGGCAAACCTGTTGTATCAATGAGCGAAGAAGGCTGGCATTATACAACGCTACTCAGGCAGTGGATGTTTGAAAATGTTTATGAAGATGCTTCACCTGCGAAATTAGAAGAAAAAAAGGCAAAAAATGTCATACGTGAACTATTTTTCTTATATTGTGATATGTTAAAACCCGTGTGTGAAGAATCGAAAATTGAAAGAATTGTTACTGATTATATCTCCGGAATGACCGACAGATATGCGGTTGAAAAGTTTAAAGAAAATTTTATTCCGCGGGGGTTCCAATCAGGAGCAAAAGAGGATTATTTGTTTAAGTTGGCAAAAATATATTAAAATTACAATTCTAATATCTTTACCAAATGCAGATGTTGGTTTATAATTAGGATTATGGAAAGAAAAACGGTAAAATTACAAGGTTTAAATATTGATACGTTTAATTTTGAAGATGCTTTAAATTATGCATCTTCAATTTCAGGTCAGGTTGTTACAATAAATCCGGAAATGATTGACAATGCTGTAAACAATCAAGATCTTGCAAATATTATAAATAATGCTGAACTTGTTATTCCTGACGGAATAGGCGTGCAACTAGGATTAAAAATTTTAGGGTATAATGTCAAAAGAATTGCAGGTATAGAATTTTCTCATCAAATGATAAAAAGATGTGCGGAAAATTCACAATCAATAGCCTTAATCGGAGCGAAAGCTGAGGTCGTTAATAAGGCGAAAGAGGAAATTCAAAAAGAATTTAACAATCTTTATATAACATACGTTCATGACGGATATTTTGAAGATGACGCGAAAATTATTGATGAGATAAAAATAAGACAGCCGCGCTTAGTATTATGTGCTTTGGGCTCTCCAAAGCAAGAAGAATTTATATTTAAAGCAAAAAATTTGCTTCCTGAATCTTTATTTATTGGTGTTGGAGGCAGTTTTGATGTATGGTCAGGTTCTGTCCAAAGAGCTCCTAAATTGTATCAAAAACTTGGTTTAGAGTGGTTATACAGAACCATAAAGGAACCAAAAAGATTTAAGCGGATATTTCCTACACTTCCTTTGTTTGTGTTAAAAGTTTTAAAAGAAAAATTTATTCCGAGAGGAGTTTGATTATGCTTAGTAAAATTGAAGTAAATAAATTAGAAGATTTATGCAAAGAAAACAGGCTTAATGCTTTAAAAATGGTTTATAATGCTCAATCAGGTCACCTGGGCGGTGCTTTTTCTTCTGCAGAACTTATGACTGTTTTGTTTCATAAATGTATGAAAACTTGTCCGAAATGTACTGATTCATCAGATTTTGATAAAAGAGACAGGTTTGTTTTGTCAAAAGGGCATGCGTCTTCAATGTTGTATTCTGTTTTATCTCAATTGGGATATATTCCTAAAGAAGAATTGATGACGTTCAGGATTTTCGGTTCAAGACTTCAGGGACATCCTGTTCCGATTTGCCCGGGAATTGATGCTGCAACTGGTTCTCTGGGGCAGGGGTTGTCAATAGCTTGCGGCATGGCTATTGGTTTAAAATTAGACAAAAATCCGGCAAAGGTATTTTGTCTGCTTGGAGACGGAGAACTTCAGGAAGGAAGTGTATGGGAAGCTTTTTTAAATGCAGCTAATCATAAATTAGATAACTTAATTGCAATTATTGATAGGAATAAGCTTCAAATAGACGGATGCACTGAAAATATAAAATCGCTGGAGCCTTTGCAAGATAAGCTTAAGGCTTTTAACTGGAAAGTTTACGATGTCGATGGGCATGATATTGAAGCAATATATAATACGTTAGAACTGGCAAAAAATTCTGATTTTCCGGTCGCAATTATTGCTCATACAATAAAAGGTAAGGGCGTCAGCTTTATGGAAAATAATGCAGGCTGGCATGGCAAAGCTCCGAATAAAGATGAATTTGAGAAAGCCCTTAAAGAATTGGAGTAAATTTTTGAATTTTGTAAAAAATACTTCCATAAATTGTAAAATATGTTATAATAATATTATGGTACTAATATTTTAAGGCGGGGATGTTATGGAAAAACATAGACTTCGTAGGTCATATACACTGGCGGAAGTTGTAGTCGTTATGCTTGTAATTGCGGCAGTTGTTGGTGTCAGTATAAGAATTACAAAGGCAAAATTAGATGCAGTTGTTTCTTATACTTATTATGCAGCATATTCTACACTGCGTTCGGTTACTCAAGTTCTGGTTTCTGATTTTGACCCTGATAATGAGGATTACACTTCGGTTGCTTTTAATCAAGGCAGTATGTTTAACTCCGTGTTAGGAGGGAAAAATTATACTCTTGTATCAGTATTTAACTCATTGAAGGAAAGTTTTTCATATAAAAATTTTATTCCCGCAGCTTATGCAGCTTGCCCTGACGGTATTAGCACAGACTGCCCGGAATCACAAGTTTGGAGTGATGTTAGCTGTGCCTGCGTAGATACTCCGAGAACTTTGCCGCGTAAAGGTTCAAATTTTTGTAAATTGTTTGAAGAACGTATAAATACTAATGAATCTTCGTGTGGAGGCAGTGAAATTGCTGATGATCTTGAAGATTTTTCCGAAAAAACTCCTGATTTAGTTTTAAGAAACGGTATTCGTATTTATAATATAAGGCAAAATCCTAAAAAAATTTCAGTACTGGAAAATAATGAGTTTGTTGGGCAGTATGGTGAAGTTACCAATACAAATGAGTGGGGATATACTGTTTACGTTGATATTGACGGAAAAAACAGCGGAGATTCAATGAAATGGCAGGATGTTTATCCTTTTTATATAACCCTTTCAGGACGTGTTATTCCGGCTTATGATACTGAAAACCCTGAAGAATCAGGAGGAGACAGCAAATATCATTTGCAGGTCAGTGTTTTAAATGAAACAGTTAATGCAAATGGCGCATTAGTCCTTGATTGGCTTGATAAAAGCATATCTTTCAAAGAAGGCGCTTGTAAGGCCGGATATGTTTCAAGTAATACTCCTTACTGTAATGGTATTGCAAAAGATGCTAAATGCTCTGAAAGCGGAGCTAGTTGTACTGTTAAGGCTATAAGACCGGTTAAATTTTTATAATTATGATTATTGACAAAATTCAAAATATTAATAAATATAATTTAATTCCAAAAAATGTAGTCGATTTTTTATGTAATTTGACTGCAGATGTCCATTGCGGGCGTTATGAAATAGATAAAAATTCTTTTGCTAATATTGATGAGTACAATACAAAAGATCGCAGTGAGTGCAGATTGGAAGCACACAAAAAATATATAGATATTCAAATGTTATTAAACGGTTTTGAAGAACTTGATTGTGTTGATATAGAAGGGCTTACAATATCGCAAGAGTATAATTTAGAACGTGATATCATGTTTTTTAATTTACCAGACAAAGCATTGGATAGTATAATGTTGCAACCGGGTAAATTTGTTATGCTTTTCCCTGAAGATGCACATATGCCTCAAATTACCTGTTGTGATGTTTCTCAAAAAGTTAAAAAAGTTGTTGTAAAAATTGCAGTTGATTAAGTGGCTGAAATTTTATCAAAATACACTTCTTTTATAAGTTGAATTATTTGATTTATAAATTTTTTGTATGCACTTCTATCAGCTTCTCCTGATAGTATAATATCAGCTTTTGCAGCTGTCGGATGAATATGTGTTTTGGCTTTGTTAGAAGCATTTTCATAAACTTCATCCGCAGAATCACCAAGACTTCTTTCCTGTGCACGTTTGTAAAATCGTTCTTTTTGTATTTGAGAAGAAACGTCTACATAAATTTTAAAGTCAAAAGCATCTGCAATTTTGTCCGTCAGAGTAAATAAACCTTCTGAGATAATAATTTTTGACGGGAGTGCAAGTTTTGCATTATCTTTTCTTATGGCTGTTCCAGACATGTCGTATTCCGGCAGATAAACAGTGTTTCCGAATACAAGAGTTTTTATATGTTTTTTCATCAATTCAAGCTCTAAAGCTTCAGGAACATCCAAATCATAATGTTTGGCAAATTCTGCAAAACTGCCAGCTTTTTTTACCATATCAGAACGATCGTAATAGTAATCATCAGTATTAATTCTTGTAATAACATTTTTAATGCAGTATTCTCTTGCAAAATTTTCAATTGTATCTATTATATCCAGAGCAATAGTTGATTTTCCGCTTGCTGTTTCTCCTGCTATTCCGATAGAACACGAGCGTGTAATATTTTTAGATAAAAATAAAGCCATTTTATGAATGGCAGATTTTTTTACTTTGCGAAATATTGAAGTTCCCGAATTCATTTCATTCATGAATATCAGATTTAATCTTTTTTCAATATATAAAAATTGTCTGTTGTCAGAATGTAGAAAACCGTTAATATTTTTTATATTTTCAAAATTTTTAGTTTTTGTCAAAGTATTTTGCAATTTATAAATCCTTTTTATTTATTGCTTGTTATCTATTAAAAGATAAACAAGAAAATTTTTGCTATATTTTTTTATATGTTATCAGAAATAAACTAAAAAAATGCAAAGTATGTATAAATGTTAATAAAAAATTATCATATTTTTTTATAGACGTTGCGCATTATCATCATAAATTTGTTTTCTTTTAAAAATGAATCAATATATGAATTTTTTATATCGTGGTCTCCGATAATAAATAAACTGCCAGACATTAATCTATCCGAAACAAGTTTCACAAATTTTTCTATTACATTATTTTCAAAATATCCTAGAATATTTCTGCATAATAAGATTGTGTCAGAGTTATCTTTTAATTTTTTTATTAAACTAAACATATCACCTTTTTGAAATATTACTCGTTTTTTCAGTTCTTGTGATACTTTTAGTGTTTTATTAGAATTAAATTTTAGATCATTTTTAATATTAAGTTCTTTGTCTGCGGGGGTAAAATATTTAGTGTAATCACAATCTTCGCAGTTCATTTGCAGTTCCATTCTGTCAACGGAGTTTGTATTAATTAATCCGCTTTTGGCAGCTTTAACCACTTCATCATCAATATCAAATGCTTTTATAGGGAAAAATTTATCATCATTTTTAGACGGATTATTTTCGAGTATAGATATTATTTTTGTGTATGCTTCGGAGCCGTCAGATGACGCAAATTGTATCACATTAACTTTAGATTTATCTTTAAAATGTGATTTTTCGTATTCAGTTAATTGTTTCCAATCAATATCATCTCGGAATAACCAACTGTTAGTCCCGATGTATTCACCATTTTTATTTGTGTAATCTCTTGCAGTTGTGCCAAATGTTATTCTGGATTTTGTAGCGTAACTATTTTTAGTTGCATAGACTGGGGATGTATATAAATTAATTTTCATATAATAGGTAAAACATGTGAATATATTTTTTTGCCTTTTTATTTGCCGGAAGAGTCTCTCTTGAAAAAATTCCAATAAAAAATGCCGAAGGCCACTCTGCCGAAACGGAACTGACTAAATGTCAGTTCTGTAGAGAGGGAAGAACCGAGCTATTGCGTAGCAATAAAGCCGGAAGAGTCTCTCTTGAAAAAATCCCAATAAAAAATGCCGAAGGCCACTCTGCCGAAACGGAACTGACTAAATGTCAGTTCTGTTGAGAGGGAAGAACCGAGCTATTGCGGAGCAATAAAGCCGGAAGAGTCTCTCTTGAAAAAATCCCAATAAAAAATGCCGAAGGCCACTCTGCCGAAACGGAACTGACTAAATGTCAGTTCTGTTGAGAGGGAAGAACCGAGCTATTGCGGAGCAATAAAGCCGGAAGAGTCTCTCTTGAAAAAATCCCAATAAAAAATGCCGAAGGCCGGACTCGAACCGGCACGTGGTTGCCCACACAAGATTTTGAGTCTAGCACGTCTACCAATTTCATCACTTCGGCATAAATTAAATTGTCATATATTTATAATAGCAGAAACATTTCAAATTTCAAATAATATTTTTAAAAATTTTTTAATAGCTATAAAATTGTTTTTTGTACCAATTTAATAATATATTATGCTTACTAAAATATTTATATATAAAAATATCAAAGAGGATTTATGAAACATATTTTAATAGTACTTTTATTGATTTTTATATCTGCACCAGTAAATGCAGCAGTCATGGAAGGCGGAGTCTCAAAAACCGGTATGGGCAACCAGAGCAGAATTGTTGATAATGCGACAAACTTACCTATTCCTGGAGCTAAAGTAAGTATACCTAAGGAAAATTTTAGTACGATAACAGACAATAACGGGGCATTTAATCTAAATGCAAAAATAAAAGATTCAACAATTATGTCTGTTGAAAAAGAGGGTTACAGACCGTTTTCGTTAACTATAAATGAAAAAATTGCGGCAAAACCAATTATTGTCGGTATTGAAAAAAGTAATGTTCAAGATGTAATTATTTCATCTGAAATGTTTCATATCGGGGATGATAATTTCTCTGCTAATTCCGCAAATTCCGGTGAATTTAAAGGAAAATCAATAGGACCATTTTTCACAAAAACATTTATGATAGGTACTAATGCGCTAAGTAAAACAAATTATCTAGTGATAGGTTCTATTATAGGTATTGATACTTTGATGGCAAAAGAAATGAGGCAAAATTCAATTGTTAATTCTTTTTCAAGCCCGCCTGAAGTCTTTTTTAATGGTTCTAAAATAGCAGAAATACAGCTAAACGGTGACGGTCAGAGGATAAAAATTCCTAACAGGCTTCTGCGTCCCGGGCAGATAAATGAAATAACAATTCATACAGGCAGAAATTTAAAGCAGACTGCGTATATTGATTATGATGATATTGAGTTTATGAATTTGTCAATTCAATCTGAATAATAAAAAACGACTTTTGTATAAAAAGTCGTAAGATTAAGGAAACAAACATTTCAATTATACTCAACACTAATTTAATGAGAATTAAATAACTTTAAAGTTATAATAAATTCTTAATTGTCAGCAGTAAGAGTACGTTCGATTTTTTTAGATATTGTTTTAAATACTTTTAGCAAGTTAGCTTACCCGAATGTTTTGAAAGTCGATTCAGTGTTCTTTTCAATAACTTTCTGTACAGC
>CALUVW010000027.1 GCA_944324315.1 Candidatus Gastranaerophilales bacterium
ACTTAACTTTTCGGGGGGGGGGCAATCCTGAAAGCATCTTCTCTATTCATTTTCAAACTCCTTTTCTTCTTAACTAATCTCATTATTTACTATTTTTTATTTTTTGTCAATCCTTAACGGCAATTTATTTTTTGATATTTTATGTTATAATTTTTTTACTAAGGAGAAAATTATGACTCTAAGAAATGAACGTGTAAGAAAAGAATTAATGAGAGATATCTCGGATATTTTGCGCAAAGAAATTCGGGGATTAGCAGGAGTTGTTTCTGTTCTTGATGTAGAAGTTTCTCATGACAATTCTTTTGCAAAAGTTATATATAGTGTTCTCGGTTCTGATGAACAGGTTGAAAAAACTAAAGAAATTATTGAAAAAAGCACCCCGAAAATTCGTTATGAAGTTGGCAAACGTATAAGGTTGAGATTAACCCCGGAGTTGAAATTTGTTTATACCGATTCTCTTGAAAAAGGTTCAAGAGTCAGTGAAATTATAGACAAAATTTCCCGCGGGGAGCTTTAATTTGTATGTTTGGTTTTTTGAATATTTATAAACCGTCAGGCATGACATCTCATGATGTTGTTGCTAAACTTCGTCGTATTACAAAAATAAAACAGATAGGTCATACAGGAACCCTTGACCCTTTTGCCGAAGGTGTCTTGCCAATATGCATCGGTAAAGCAACACGTCTTATTGAATATTTAAGTGATGACAAAGAATATATTGCAACAGTACAGTTTGGGGCAGAGACTACAACTTATGATTTGGAAGGAGAACAAGTTTCTGTTTCAGATATAAAAATTTGTCAAAAGGATATTGAAAAATTTTTGAAAGATTTTGAAGGTGAAATATTTCAGACTCCCCCAATATATTCGGCGATTAAGGTCAAAGGTAAAAAACTTTATGAATATGCACGAAAAGGCGAAGAAGTAAAAATTGAACCTAGGAAAGTTTTTATAAAAAAAATCGAACTTAAAAATTTTGATGAAAAATCGCAGCAGGCAGAAATTCTAATAAAATGTTCAAAGGGAACTTATATTCGCTCTATCGCTTATGACCTTGGACAAAAGCTCGGCTGCGGCGGATATCTTATAAAACTTGTAAGGACTCAGGCGGGAGATTTCAGGATAGAAGATTCGATTTTGCCGGAAGATGGCATTGATGTTGTGAATAATTTGATTAATCCAGTTGAAAAACTGAATTATCCAAAAATTATTGTAGATAATACTGAGTTTGAAAAAATTCGTCATGGGATGCCTGTTAAGAATAAAAATATAAAACATGGCAGTATAGTTATTTTGATTTATAATGAAAATGAAATCTGCGCGGTTGGTGAAGCAGACAATGATAAAATAGTACTAAAGAAAGTGTTTTTATAATGAAAAAGATTTTATTAACGATTTTGTTAGTTATGGCAGGTCAGATGAGCTTTGCTTCTTGTACAGCTGTAAATTGTGTTGCTCCGTACGATTTGACCTCTGGTTTTTCAAGGTTTGTAAGTAATATTACGGGGCAGAATTTTATCGCTGAAAAAATAGGAGAAAGTCTTACTAAAAAAGCTATTAAAAAAAATATTACGGATGGCGATATTTCTGTAAATCTAAACTCTTTCAGCACGCGTGATTTAAAAGCCGGAAGATTTAAGTCTCTTGAAATAGCGGGTAAAGATGTCAATATCAGCGGAATATATATTTCAGACTTCAATATAAAAACATTGTGTGATTTTAATTATGTAGCGCATGACAATAATAATAATTACTATGTGAAAGAAAATATTCCTGCAGCATTCACTGCCGTGATTACTGAACAAGACTTGAATAAGACAATGGATTCGTCTGACTATAAAAGGTTGATAGATGATATTAACAGCATAGGCGGTAGTCTTAATATATTTCGAATTACTTCTGCGGATGTTAAATTAAAAAACGGACAAATATATTACATACTCCATTATGCTTTGCCTTTTATGAGAAAATCAAAGGAAATAGTTATACGGGCTTATTTAAGTGTTGAAAACGGCAGAATTGTTTTTTCAGAGCCTGATTTTGTAAACAATAATGAAGCTGTCAATGCAGAGAGCTTTTCAAATATTTTAAATTATATCAACCCGCTTGATTTTTCTGCTAAAATATTAGAAAATAAAGATGCGAATTTTAATATTGAAAATATTAAGATTTCGGACGGAAAAATTACTGTTAACGGAAAAATAACCGTTCTTAAAGATAAGGAATAAATATTATGCGTAAAAATGAAAGAGTTTTTCTTGTAATAACTGCGGTAATAATGGTTGCTGTATGTTGTGTTCTTGGTTTAAGAATGTTTTATCATGGGGACGCTACTGTATCGGGACCTTTGACGCCTGTAGAGGAGCCGCAAACTCCTGTTGAACCGGCAGAAAAACCTGAACCGAAACCTGTTGAAAAGGTTTATGTTAACGTATATTTTATCGGTCAAAACAGTAATAAAGAGGAAGTCTATAAAGCAGTAAACCGTGAATATGACAAAGATGTTGACGGTTCAAAAATAAAATTTGCAATTCAGGCTCTTATAGCCGGTCCGAAACAAAATGAAATTGCAAAGGGAGTTTACTCAGAAATTCCTGCCGGCACGCGTATAATTTCCGTTAACGAAACGGCCGATAAAGTTATTATTAATTTGAATTCCGCATTTGAAACAGGCGGAGGTACAGACAGCCTGTATAAGCGTTTATATCAGCTTATAAAAACAGCTAAACGTAATACAAACAAACCTGTATATTTATATATAGAAGGTAATAAAGCAGAGGTAATCGGAGGTGAGGGGATTATGATTACCCAGCCTTTAAATGACAATTCTCTTGACGGATAAGCAAATGACTGATAAGAATTTGGATTATTATCTTGGTTTAAACTGGACTCTTATAGAAGGACAGGACTTGGATTTTGACGGAAATCCTTATTATTTTATAGAAATAAAAGAAATTCCGAGCTTTCTTTTTTGTGCAAAGACTCCTGAGCGTGCAAGAGAGCGATATAAACATCAGTTAAAATGGACTCTGCAGGTAATGCTGGAACGCGGGGAGAATATAATTGAACCGGGGCAGAGTGATGATGAATTTGATTGGGAGGACTTGTGCCCTTAAAAAATATATGTTATAATATAAAATATAATAATAAATAAAACAGGGAAGGAAATGAAAGTATGAAAAAGCTTGCTATTAGCTGCATTCGCGGGGGGGGGGGATTCTAAGCCTTCCGTAAAAGGTCTTTCGGGGTATACTCTTGCAGAAGTCGTTGTGGTAATGTTAATTATTGCAGCTATAGTTGCGGTGAGTATCCGAATTACCAGATCAAAGCTGGATAGTGTTATTTTTTATACTTATTATTCAGCTTACGAGACATTAAAATCATCGACTGCATCAATTTTAGCAGATTATAATCCTGAAAATGATGATTATATTTTGACTTATAAACGTGATAGAAAACCATTCGGGCAAAGATTGTTAGCCTATGGCAAACAGCTCATAAATAATCTGACTCCCAAAGCATTTGCTTCATCAGTGGATGATTATTTATATTGCCCTGCTTTTATAGAACTTTGGAACCCTGAATACAGTATTGAAACTCCACTTAAAATATACGGGCTTAAAAATAATGTAACAAGAAAGCTTGAAAAATATACTGATTACAGTCATACATTGTCAGGGACAGCAGAAATGTGTCCACCTTCTATGTATCAGGATATGGAAGAATTTATAAATTGCCCTGGTAAATATAAAACCATATATGGCACATTAGATAAAAAGAGTAATCCAAACAGTTGTACCAGTAAATGTTGGAATGTTCGGGCAGGTGTTCTTGAATATACAGGGGAAAATAACTGCGGACCCTATGTTTCTAATTCTGTAGCTTTTTGTCATTCTGGCTACACTACTTCTTATGACGGAGGATTAGTATGCGCAGATTCAAATGAAAACTTTTATTATAATATATGTAATTCTCAAGGTATGACCTCTGAAGATGCAGCTATTATTGCTGAGGCACAAGGTGTTACCTCGGATAAAAGATATAGCTTTGGTTTTAGTGCTACTTCATTTTTTATAGCATGTCATCTTCATTATGAGGACGAACCTGACGAGCCATCAGAAGGCGGAGATACAGATCCAACTAACCCGGGCGGCGGCGAAGATGGTGGAAGTGACCCTGATCCTGATAATCCCGGCGATGGAGGCGGTGGCGGATCAGATCCTGACAGCCCGGAGCATTGTACTCAATCTGCTCCGACTTTAATGCCATGTGGAAAACGCTGGGATACTTCTAGCTGTTCTTTAGTGGATGTAACCCCTTTTCCGCCGACGTGCGACGAAGGATATGAATTTAACAGTAAAGATGAAGTTTGCGCCTGTGTATCAACAGCGCGAACAATTCCTAGAAAAGGCGCAAACTTTTGCAAACTTTTTGCTGAACGTGTCAATACCAAATCAAATACAATAGATTGCGGCGGAAGTGCAATAACTTCCGATAAAACGGATTTTTCATCAGATACTCCTGATATTGTTTTGCGTAACGGCATAAAAATTTATAATATGAGTCAAAATCCTGCCCCAATACCTGTACTTGCAAATAATATTGATGGCGGATTTTACAAAGACGGCTCGGGAAATAATGTAAAGATAAACGAATATGGTTATACAGTATATGTAGATGTTGACGGCAACAGCGGAGATTCTATCTTGTGGCAGGATGTTTATCCGTTTTATATTACAATGTCAGGGCGTGTAATTCCTGCTTATGATAAAAGTGCCAACCCTGACGGAAGCGGCGGAGATAGTAAACAGCATTTACAGGTAAGTGTATTGCATGAAATGATAGCAGACTCCGGTTATTGGAAACGAACCTGGTTAGCAAAAAGTGTAAGTTTTCAGGAAGGAGCTTGTATCGACGGCTATGTAGGAGAGAACACTCCTTATTGCAGCAACGGTGGTTATCGAAACCATGATTTTTGCATGGCGGATACCTCTTCATGTACAATGAAAACAATCCGTCCGATTAAATTTTTCTTCTAAATCAAATTTAATTCTTGTATACCTCGGCATACTTGGGGTTGACGGCGAGCCATTTGAATGCCTGTTCATCTGTTTCAGGAATATCTATAACAAATGTGCCGCCGTAACGACCTCTGGAAAATGCAAGATAACCTTCTCTTGCAAGATTATGGAACGCCTTTCTGATAGTGTTAGGACTTAAATCAAGCTGCTTTGACAGTTCCGTAATAGATGGAAGTTTTGAACCTATCTCGTAATTTTCCGCAATCATTTTCTTTATGTGATTTTGTGTTTTTTCGTAATAATAAAATGCAGTATCAGGAGCAGGCGCAAATATAGAAGTCTCTTTTTTCTCCGGAATGCTATTGTCATTTGGCATTCTTAAAACTGTTGTGCCGTAACGTCCGCGTCTTGTCAGTAATATCCCTTCATCAATAAGTGTTTTTAAAGCATCATGGATAGTTTTTATGCTGACTGACAAAAGGTTAGAAAGAGCTTCATGGGCGGGAAGCCTGTCTCCTGCTTTTAAATTCTTATTAATATATTCTTTTAAATCATCTTCAACTTTTTTTACTAAAGTGATGTTTTCCTGAATTGTATTTTCAACAGAAAAATCAACAGATTTGACAACCCAGCCTGTTTCATTTGAATTTTTAAATTTATGTTCAATAATGCCGATTGTTGAAAGATATTCAAGGGCAAGTCTTGTTGTATTTGCCGAACAACCGATATGCGAGGCAATATTACGTGAGGATGGAAGGTTTTCACCTTCTTTAAATTTATTTGAAAGAATATAATTTTTTATTGAACTTATAGCAATTTCTCTTTTAGAGGTAAGTTTTCTCAAGCTTTGTTGTTCTATATTTCTGTCACGAACAAGAGTCCCGATACATTGTTTAGATTCAACATATCCCATATCTTCAATATATCTCAAAGCATTTTGTATTGTTCCTATACTTACACCGAGTAGATATGCCAGCTCAGGCTTTGTCGGAAGTAAATAATTCGGCTTAATTGTTTTGTCATTATCAATCCAATTCATAAGCCATTTTGCAATTGCCACGGCTTTAGATTCTTCAATATTCTTCAAGTCAGGGAGTTCAATATTAATATCTGATACTTTAATTTTGTGTAAACTTGATTTTTGCGGAAGCAAATATTTCGTTTCATTCATATACACATACCTCTTTGCAAATAATACACTATTTATAAAAAAACATCAATTATTTTTTTGCTGTTTTGTAACGACAAATTTACAATTTATAAAAGATAATAGAACTATGCTATAATTTAGCTTATTGTAATAATAAACAATATCGGAATGGAAGGAGATTTTATGGAAATGTTAAGATTTATTAAGCGACTCGGGGGGGGGGCGCTCTAAGCCTATTTAGAGGTTTTTCCGCTTGTTCTAAATTTAAAATATGCTATAATGGTGATGTAATTAATCACTATTATAAGGAATTTATAATGTTAAAAAAAGGTTTTACTCTATCGGAGGTCTTAATCACGCTGGGTATCATCGGCGTTGTAGCAGCAATGACTCTACCTGTGTTAATTTCACGATATCAGGAACGTCAATGGACAACAGCTTATTTGCGCGTCTATTCCTTGTTAGAAAATGCCTATCGTATGGCGCAGAATGAACATGGAACATTTGAAAACTGGGCGGGAGTTACCCTATCAGTTAGTGAGAATGATGGTGGTACCGATAGAACCAAGTCTGATGGCATGGCTATTTATAACACTATGATAAAGCCATATCTAAAGCTGAATAATACGTTTTCCCAATCATCATGGGATTATGCTGCAACATGTATGTCAGGCTCCCAATTATATTCTTTAGCTAATGAAGATATGCCCCATGATTACGGATTTCCAATTGTTAGTTTAGCCTCCGGTGAATGTATATCTTTAGGCGATAGAAGCGCGGATTTTTGGGTGGACCTTAATGGCAAAAAGAAACCAAATACTTTGGGTAAAGATATTTTTATGATTTCCTTTGATATAGTTACACGAGAACGTCTAAAGCCGGGTTACATGGATCGTTGGTGGACTGATGTACCTCAATATTGTAATAGAGAAACTTCTTCAGGAACCGGTTGGACAACCGGAACTTCCTGCGGGTTCTGGATATTAAGACATCATAATATGGACTATTTGCATCTCCCGTATGAAGAAGTTAAAAAGAAATGGAACGGCGGCTGGTGGTAATAATAAAAAAGACCGCTTTAGCGGTCTTTTTTATTCCAGCATAGATTCTAAAAGTTCGGCATTCCTTGCCGATGTTGTTGATTGGCGAACTTTTTGTTTGTAAATGTACGTCCGCAGTGCTTCACGAATTAATTCACTGCGTGAACGATTTTCTCCGTCTGCAACCTGATCAATTCTTTGTAAAAATTCTTCGGGCATAGAAATAAGTACTCGAGCCATATATTCTCCTTTTCTTTAAATAAAATACAGTTCGCTTATATATAAATAAAAACAATTTGATTTAAAAAAGTGCTATTTTTTATTTAAAAAATATATATTATTTTAAGAAAACTCAAGTACATCAGTTGTTTTGGGGGCTTAATAATCGTTAACAAAAAATTTTCTTGAGTTAAATCGATTTTTCTTTTTGTAATTTTTATTTTGAAAAGTCGTCTTATAAAATAGCCGTTTTTTACCCGTATATTCCAAATATATTTGTCAAAATATTTAAAAATATGTTTTTTTAATATTCTTTGAAACTTGGAATAATTTACCTCTTTATCCAGTTCTTCAAAATAATTGACCTTTACTGTTTTTTCTTCTTCTTTATTTGCTTTTGCTGCATTACTTTCATGTCTGTACCAGTATGTTAATTCTTTATTCACATACATTACTTTACAATTTACAACAAGTTGGAACCATAACCATATATCCAGACCATTTTTGGTTGGAGGATTGAATTTTGCTTTTTCAAGTTTGTCTTTTTTGACCATAACGCAGGAAAATGTTGGAAATGTATAAGTGTCATGCATTCTTACAAACATATTTTCCGGTTTTTTAAGACGTCTTAACTTGTAAAATAATGTATAAAATCCCAATCTATAATTTTCCACTGTACTCTTATCGCCAAAAATATGAGGGGGATTTACAATTATATCCGCATCAGGAAATTTGCATATACATCTTACTTTTTCTTCAAGATGATCCGGATGCCAGTAGTCATCACTTTCGCAAAATGCTATGTATTCTCCTTTTGCATGTTTTAGTGCTAATAAAATGGTAGATGTAAGACCTTTATTTGCATGATTTTCGTGTTGAAAATATTTAACTTTATTATATTTTGATGCATATTCTTTTATAATTTCTGCAGAATTATCTGTAGAGCCGTCATCAACTACAATAATTTCAAAATTATCATAAGTTTGATTTAACAAAGAATCTAAATTTCTTTTTATATATTTTTCGTAATTGAAACTTGCGACAATTACACTAATCGGGGGGGGGGCGTTCTCCGCTCTGTATCTATGTTTTTGCCAATTTTACATTTAAACATTTTATTCTCCTTTTGAAAACATAATATCATGATAACTTACTCTTTACAATGTTTTAATTTTACGTTAGGATTATGGAAAGAGGTATCAGAGGTATCCGATGGACATGAAATATAAAAGAATATTACTAAAAATAAGCGGAGAAGCGTTGTTAGGTGATCAACAGTTTGGTATTGATCAAAAACCGGTAAAAATGATTGCTGAAGAAATTCAAAAAGCAAGAGCTGCTGGAGCAGAAATAGCTGTTGTTGTCGGTGGCGGTAATATTTTCAGAGGAATGAAAAATAGCGCAAAACTTGGTATGGACCAAGCTTCTGGTGATTATGTAGGAATGCTCGCTACTGTTATGAATGCTATTGCTCTGCAAAGTGCCTTAAATCAGATGAAAATTCCATGCAGGGTGCAAAGTGCAATAAGTATGAATCAAATAGCTGAACCTTATATAAGATACCGTGCAATCAGGCATCTGGAAAAAGGCAGAGTAGTTATATTTGCAGCAGGTACCGGCAATCCGTTTTTTACAACTGATACGGCAGCAGCTTTAAGAGCATCTGAAATTAATGCAGAAGCTTTATTAATGGCAAAAAATGGAGTTGACGGGGTATATACTGATGATCCTAAAGTTAATCCTGATGCAAAAAAACTCGATAAAATTACGTACGATGATATAATTGTTAACGGTTTAAAAGTTATGGATACATCAGCCTGTGCGTTGTGTAAACAAAATAATATTCCTATAGTGGTTTTTGATTTTGATGCAAAAGATGCTATTACGGAAATTTTAAGCGGTAAAGATATCGGAACATTTATTAATATATAGAAAGAGGTAAAAATGTCAGAGGCGTTAGAAGAATTATTTTTATTCGGTGAAGAAAAAATGGAAAAAGCTGTAGCGCAGCTTCATAGGGAATTTGGATCAATCCGTTCGGGTAGAGCTAATCCTATGATTTTAGACAAAGTTCTTGTTGATTATTACGGAGCGCCTACTCCTTTGAGACAAATGTCACAGGTTACTGTTCAGGACGGTACTACTCTTGTTATTTCGCCTTATGATAAATCTACTTTAAAAGAAATTGAAAAAGCAATTATCAAAGCAGAAATAGGAATTACTCCAAACAGTGACGGTATTTGTATAAGACTGCCTTTCCCGCCGTTGACCGAGGACAGAAGAAAAGAAATTGCAAAAGATGTTAAAAAGATAGGTGAAGAATCTAAAGTTGCAGTTAGAAATATTCGCCGTGATATGACAGATGATTTGAAAAAACTTGAAAAAAGTGAAAATCTCCCTGAAGATACGGTAAAGGATAATCAGGATAAAATTCAGAAATTAACAGACAAATATACTGCTATTATTGATAAAGCGGTTGCAGAAAAAGAAAAAGAGGTTATGACCGTATAATGGAAGAAACTAAAGGCTTGAATAAAAACGCAACCCGTATGCTGACAGGTTTTATAATGGGCACTATTGCGATGGGCTGTATTATGCTCGGTGGTGTTGCTTTACTGCTTTTATTGGCTGTTGTGATATACTTTGCCTCTAAAGAGTATGTAAAAATCCTTGAACATAAAGGTTTTTATCCGAGTCTTAAAATTATTCTTGCTTCAGAAGCTTTACTTGCAATAATAACTTATTTTGACAGGACTGAATATGTTGCACTCGCTCTGGCTTTGTGTACGTTGGGTGCTTTTTTGTGGGTATTGTTCCGTGGCAGACAGCCTTATATTGCAAATGTCTCAACAACAATTCTCGGTTTTGTATATTGCGGGTATTTCCCCCTTCACTTGCAGCTTTTGAGAGATATTAGTTCTCCTCAGTATCATGACGGTTTGGGATTTGTTGTAATGATGTTTACTTCTATTCTTTTGACAGATGTAGGTTGTTATTATGCAGGTACACGTTTCGGAAAGCATAAGCTTGCTCCGGTAATCAGTCCGAATAAAACGATAGAAGGCTCTATTGGCGGTGCTGTTAGTGCTGTAATCGGGGCTTTAATTGTAGGCGCTTTTATAAATCTCTGTTTCGCTGAATTGCACTGGTATATTTCAGTATTGGTAGGCTTGATTTGTACTGTGTTTGCGCAGATTGGTGATTTGTGCGAATCATTGTTAAAACGTGATGCAGGCGTTAAAGATTCCGGAAATTCTCTCCCAGGACATGGCGGTTTCCTCGACAGAAGCGACAGCTTTATTCTGACTATTCCTGTTATGTATTATTTCTGTAAGTACTTTATCTTTTCAAATGATATTTTAAATTATATAAAAGGTTTATTTTAAATGAAAGAATTGGAAGAAATTTTTGGTATAAAAATTGATAATTCTGATTTTTTTGTAAAAGCTTTAACTCATCCTTCTTACACAAAAGAACAGGAACTTCCGTATACTGAAAATTATGAGCGTCTGGAATTTTTGGGGGATGCTGTTTTAAAACTTTTGACTTCTGAAATTTTATATAATACTTTCCCAGACTATCCTGAAGGGAATTTATCAAAGATACGTTCTATAGTTGTTTCTGATAATACACTTTCTTGTATTGCTCATGATATTGGGTTGTGTCGTTTGATTAGAGCCGGAAGTCACGAGATAAAACAAAAGGTTACAGATATTGAATCTGTTTGCGCCTGCGCTTTTGAAGCTGTTTTGGGGGCATATTATCTTGACAATAAGTTAAAAAATTTAATACCGTTTTTAACCGGTGTACTTATGCCTTATATTGAAAAGGTGGATAAAAATTTTGAAAGATACAATGCTAAAGCAATTTTGCAGGAATATACACAATTTCTAACAAAGGATATTCCTGTATACAGATTGGTCAATGAATCAGGACCGGCTCATAACAAAATATTTGAGGTCCAAGTTTCTTATAAAGGTGAGGTTGTTGCTTCCGGTACCGGTAGAACTAAAAAAGAAGCAGAACAGCATGCAGCTTATGAAGCTTGTAAAATTTTGGGGGTAATTTAATGTCAGACATAATAATTTCTCCGTCAATTTTATCTGCGGATTTCGCAAACCTTGAACGAGATATCAGACGTGTTGAAGAAGCTGGTGCGCAATGGCTTCATATTGATGTAATGGACGGGCATTTTGTCCCTAATATTACAATTGGTGTTCCGGTTGTTGAATCAATCAGAAAAATTACAAAATTATCTCTGGATGTTCATTTAATGATAGAAAATCCTGAAAAATATATTGAGCCGTTTGCAAATGCTGGTGCTGATATTTTGACATTTCATTATGAGGCGTCAAAGGATGTAAATGCATTAATTAAATTGATAAAGTCTTATAATATTAAGGCTGGTATGTCCATAAAACCTAAAACTTCTGCTGATGTTGTTTTGCCGTATTTGAATGATCTGGATTTAGTCCTTATTATGACGGTTGAACCCGGTTTTGGCGGACAAAAGTTTATGAATGATTGTGCAAAAAAAATTGCTCTAATAAGAAAAAATGCTCCTAAAAATTTAATAATTCAGGTTGATGGCGGAATTAATGCAGAAACAGCAAGAATTTGCACCGCGCTCGGCGCAAATTCTTTAGTTGCAGGTAATTATATTTATAAATCAGAAGATATTCAATCTTCTGTTAAAGCATTACTCCAGTCCTAATCGGCGTTTTCGTTTCCTTATTTCTTCGGGATCAGTTGTTAACGCAGGATCTGCAAGAGTTAGTTGTTCGTCTTCTTCTGTAGGTTCTTCTCCTCGATTTGTATCTGAAATAAACCCTTGAGTTTGACCTGAAAAGATATTTTCATCAAGAGTTGTATCCTCTCCTAGTTCTGTCGGTCTTGCCGGATCTTGTACTGCATCCGGCTCTTCTGTTTCTACAGGAGCTTGCGCATTTTCACCTTCCGGGGTTGTTGCAAGCATTTCTTCATTATCAAGTCCTAGCTTTGCAAGGGCATCTATCCCGACATCTCCGTCAACTTCTTCATAAGTTACGTCATCCGGAACTTGTGACAAAGATGCCATTTCTTCCGCCCAGTTAAGAATTTCAGTCGGAATGTCTTCGCCTTTACTTTGTTCTCTTATTATTTCTTGTGCGGTAAGTTTTTTCCATCTTGAAATATCTATGCCGCCTGTTGAACCTGTCACACTCATTGGATCTGCCATTTAGTTTCTCCTTTCTTTATATACTTTGTTTAACGGCTAGAATATCTTTGCTCTTTAATAATTATTAAGTAATGTAACAAAATTTATATAAATTGAATATAAAAAGTCAATAATTTTTTATAAATTTTTTTTATATAAATGTAAGAGATAAATAAAGAAGAAGAGAGGTTTTAAGGCTATGTCAAATACGCTGTTATTTTCTAACACCGTTACTGATTTATATAAACAAACATCTGATGCAGTAAATTCAATAGATTTGAATAAAAAACATGTAATAAGAAAAACTCTTGTAGAAATGATGAAACAATCTTTCTTTCATGGAGCAAGCAGGTTTGGAACAAATTTTATTGCATAAAAAAGTTTGTAAAAATAGAAGTTGGAAAATCAATAGGAAGAATAGGAAATTAAATTTTAGGATAGGCAGGAATAAAAAAGACCGGTAAAAACGGTCTTTTTCTATGACTAAAAATGTTCATTTATAGTTTGTTGTGTTTCCTGTTTATTCTGATTATCTGCATCAAAGAATTTTTTTAGAGTTTTTTCTTGTTTAACAACATTTTCCGTCTCATCTCCAACCTTATTAAAATCAACATTAAAATAAACCCATGCAGTTGCCGCAATTAATAATAAAATAATAATCCATTTCATATCACTTCCTCATATTGTAACATTACTTTTATTTTATACTTTAAACAAATAAATACATCAGATTATTGTATGATTTTGTTTATGTAAATCTAAGTCCGCAATTTGTTCCTACAGTAAAAAGTAATAAATCACGTAGGTTTTGTTTTTTCAATACTCTTTCAATTCTTTTCAAATCTCTTTTTTGTCTTATTGGTTCAACAATGTTCATAATTTTTTCCTTTCTTAATTTCATAACAACAATATTTTGAACGGAATTAAGCAAAAACTAGACAAACAAAAATTTTTAAAAATATAGAATTGTTTTGCCTTTATTTACACATTTTTAATAAAAGAGACTGTTGTTTAATATATCTAAATCAAGGTAAACTCTTGAAAAATGATTAAAAAAAGTTTATACTGAATAAAGAAGAAAGGATTGAAAGTATTAAAAGAAATATTATTAAAACTCGGGGGGGGGGCGTTCTAAGCCTATTTAGAGGTTTTTCCCTTTATATGTATTGCATAATGTCTTTAAAATGCAGAAAAGCTTTTACTCTGGCAGAAGTTTTAATAACATTAGGGATTATTGGTATTGTTGCGGCTTTAACTATTCCCAATATAGCCGGCTATTATAGGTGGAAAACGCTTGAAACAGCTTTTTATAAAGGTGCATCTTCTATTTCTCAAGCTCTGGATCTTTATCAAGTTGAAAATGGTGAGAGATTTATTCCGGTGTATGCATACAATGATTGGGATGCACGTTGGTCATTAAAGCCTATATTAATGAAATATTTTAAAATAATTTATGACTGTGGTTTCGGTTCAGAAAATACTGAGGAAGAATTGGAAGCCGCATGTTTAAAAAATTACGTAAATGTTGGATCAAGTTCATCAGAAAATCTAATATACTATAAAAATTATAATAATACTAATAGTATTGACATGAGCTATTTTGATGACGGACAATTTATAATTTCTGATGGAATGTTGATATTACTTGAAGATTCAGGGAATTCTTTATATGGCTTTACTGCTATATCGATTGATGTAAACGGCTTAAATAGTTTACCAAATCGTTTAGGGTATGATTTATTTATGTTTCAGATTGACAATAAAAATGGTAGGCTGAAACCGATGGGGGCACAAGGAACAAATTATTACAGTGCAAATGATATTTATTGCTCAAAAACATCCACAAATAAAATGAATGGTGCAGGATGTACTTATAAAGCTATTTCCGATTCAAAGTATTTTAAAAATTTAAACTTTTAATATATTGTGTACTTTTTCGAGTAATTCTGTTTTTTTTGATTGTAAATTTATATCCTAATAAAGTTCGATTCCGACCAGTTTGATTTTGTATAATCAAGCAACTTCCAACCTGTAAAATTGGCTCAAAGTCCTACAGTTATAAGATCCTGAAACAAGTTCAGGATAACATTTTAAGATTTGAAAAAGAACACATGGTTTGATTATTTTGGCAACTTGAAGCCTAAGTTTTTTCTCTGTCACTTTTTGCACAAATTTACTTTGCAGTAACACGTGAATTGCGAATATATTACACATCAAATGCTGAATTTGGAAAACTTTACTTAAACATTTTTAACGATAGTACAAAGCGTGGTTATCTATATCAAAATATGTCGCCGCTCTGGGATTAGACTTTGATATGTCAATAATTTTTTTATTTTGAGTATCAACCAATAATTTTTTGCCGTTTGATAATTTAACTTCATTCCACACATGTCCGCTAAAACCATACATATCAATCATATTCCCGCGAACAATTGATGCTTTTATCCCGATTTCATCACATAGAATTTTAAACATTAATCCTTTGTGCCTGCAGCTATGCGGTTGAATTTGGGCAACTCTTCTATTGGTCAGTTCGAGACACCATATACAGTAAGTAAATTCATGGCAGAAATAAATTTTTCAGAACTCGAAATTTCTCAAAAGATTGAAAATAATCACTTGATAACACTTTCCGAACCTTGTTGTGGAAGCGGTGGAATGATTATTGCTTTTGCTGAAACCATGAAAGAACATAATTTTAATTATCAAAAACAGCTTTATGTTGAGGCGATTGATATAGACGAGATGAGCTTTATGATGGCATATATTCAATTAACACTGCTTGGAATTCCTGCAAAAGTAATACAGGGCGACACTTTGACCTTGAATTTTCAACAGGTGCTTTATACTCCGTTTTATTTTCTGAGCGGGATTGAACAAAAACTAAAAAAACAATGCCAATTTAATAATTTAAAATCTTCAAACAATGTCAAGAATCAACAGCTGACTTTGTTTAATTTTTAATAGAAAGGAATATTTCAATGAGAACATATAAAGCAGTAATTACACCGACTATAAGCGGAGGCAATATTGAAGTTAAAGTCTCCGCAAACAGTGTAAGTCAGGCTATCGGAATAATTAAGACACTACCGTACTTTAAGAGTTTAGTCAGACTGCCTGTACAAGAGGGTACAGAAGATAACAATCTTACAAAAATCAGTGATTTAATCAAAAAAGCTAATGCTAAAGCTCAAGCGGATTTGGCAAAAATTGATTAATATAATACTGCTAATATATCTTATCTTATTATATATATTTAGAATTCCAATTTTTAAACAAATTAATATAGCTTGGCAATAAGCCACCGCAAGCCATCAGGTATATCATTATCACCATTATAAAAATACTTAAAATATTTTGCTCATTATTGTTAGTACTGTAAAAATTAAATAATAAAATGACTCCGGTAATATCCAATAAACCTGCAATCAACAAAGTTATTTTCTGCCATTTTTTGTTAGTTCTAAATTCATCTATTATTTTGGCAATAGTCAACTCTGAATATTTATCAAGAATACAATTATAAAGTTTAATTAAACCTTTCATTTTAATTTGCCAATGCACTATAAACAAAAATAAAAACAATGGTATATATACAAATAGTAAGATTAGTAATATAAAAAAAGCATCTTCTGAATATAGTAGAAAAACTACAGCATAAAAAAAGATCACAGCAAATAAAATAAACGAAATATTGAAATATAATAAAGTATTAATTAACACAATAAATATACTAGATAATATGTTAATAAGTTTTTTCATAATTACTTTATAGCAAAAAAATATAAAAATGGCGACTATTAATGTCGCCATTTTGGTTTATATTATTTCCATTTTGACCATATACTCTTAGGTATTTTAATTGGGATAACAACAAAAAATGTTTCCAATAATCCAGCATCTTGAACAGATCTGCCCATTTGAATAAGTTTTCTTTTATCATTTTTATTAAATTCATAGGTATCAATAATTATTGATATTAAATTATCATTTTGGTCTATATAGGTATTTATTACGTCAGCTTTTCCTAAAGCTCCAAATAAGTTTAAATTTAATTTATAACTTAAACTATCTTTTGGAATAATGTTGCCAGTTATTAAAGTATTTTTATTCACTTTAATGAAATCTTTAAATTTTTTAGAATTTGCTACTGCTTTAGAAATATTACTGTCCTGAAAAAATACAACACCTCTTGTATTATTAATATTTAACCCTTGCGTATTTAATTTAGAAATAACCGCAATTTTGAGCGAATATGAAGGAATATCATACACATTTTTTAGAATTATTCCATTATCTTTAATGTAATTACTATTTCCCAAGCCTTGTGAGGCTGCATTCCAAAATTCAGTACCATCAGGCACAAATTTGAAGTGCGTATTTTTATTAATTGAATTCAAACTTTTGTCAAGTATTCTTTGCATGAATGCAGGAGAATTTTTTATGTAGTCTTCTATGTTTTTGTTTATTCCAAAATCAGGTGAAGTGTACGAATTGATATATGGAGACGGATACGGTGCAAAATTCATACTATTAAGTTTGTATTGTGCAGGTGTGTTACGCTCTATTACCGGCTGTGAATTTACAGGATTATTTGCAGCAATATTTCTGATTATGTTATTTTGCAGGTTCATATAATTATCTAGTTCTTTTACAACCATTTCGTAATCCTTATTTTGTGTTGCATATTTTATTTTATTTATTGCATCCGAATTCTGTTTGTATATCTCATTTTCATTTACAAATGATTTGTATAAAGCGGCATATTCATCTTGGTTTTTAGTAGAGGTTAATTTTTTTAAGTTATTTTCTAAATTTTGTTTCATAATTTTTTGATTGTCTGTAAGAGAATTAACTGCATTATTTAAATGGGGCATTAAATCATTAACCGTATTTTTATCTGACAAACTCGCGGCTTGATATATTTGAGACGCAATTGGTAGAGCGGAGAGTGCTACATTTGCAGTAGTATTTATAACTTGTCTTATTATTGAACCAACATTATCCCAGTCAATTCCATTATTAACCTGATTAAGATTAACATCCATACTAACTCCTCCTGTCAGCACAGGTGTAGAGGCGGAAGTTTGATTGTAACTTTCTGTAGCAACAGTAAAATCGTTAGAATCTATAGTTCTGTAATGTTCTCTAACATAAGTACCATCTTTTTTGGTGTAAGCATTTACGTGAATTTCTTTCATTAGTTTTATCCTTTCGTTTAAAAGTAACAAGCATACTCAAATAACCCTTGTCATTAGAACAAGAGTTTTTAAGTGTTAGGAGTAAAATAAATGAGCGGTGCTGTAATTTAATTAGAACAAATGATTCTAAAAATCGTCAAGTAACAATTTACTGTATATATTTTTACAAAACTTTTGTAAAGATTTTAAAAGCTTATTATTGCACAATTTGTTACAAATCTAAACTCAAATACACATCATCCATTTCATCCTGCGTAATTCCTATGTAGCGGAGGGCAACAGCAGGTGATGAGTGATTGAACAGTTCTTGAAAAAGCAGGAATTAAGAATTTCCGATTTCATGATTTACGACATACTGTAGCAACAAGACTTGTAGAAAAAGGCATAGATTTGGCAGTTGTTCAAGAAATATTAGGTCATTCAAAGATTACAACAACACAAAGATATGCTCACCCTGTACCACAACGAAAACTCGATGCAATAAGTATTCTAAATGATTATTTAGGCATATAAAATGTTCATTCGTTAATTCTATAAAGCCTTCTAACCTAATGTAAAAGAACACATTGTTTGATTTCATGTTCCACATGGTTTGATTTTTTGGGGCAACTTGTTCTTTAAATTTTCTACAGTCTATTTCTTGTTTTTAATCTAAATTATTCATTAGCCCTGCATTTTATCAAGCAGGGTTTTAATTTCCATAATTTTTTCTTTAGCGATTTCAGAATCAGAAAAAGACTTAGCAACACATTCTTCAAGATGTGTTTTCAAAATATTACTTTCAACATGCTTAATTGCAGAACGTACAGCCTTGAGTTGTACAATAATATCAGGACAATAACGTTGTTCTTCAATCATTTTTTTTATACCTTCTAACTGACCTATTGCCCTGTTTAAACGAGGTATCTCATGTTTATGATTCGGATTTTCTGATTTTTTGTTGTTCATATCATTTTTAGACTCTTTTTTCATATTTTCATTATACATAAAAAAGGGACAGAAAAACTGTCCCTTAACCCTAAAATAATATTCTATTTTTTAGGAGGTTCATTGCACTCAGGCGGACAATTACATTTGTCCTCAGTGCAAGTACAATTGTCCCCGCATGTACAGTTGATGCATTTGCAGTGCGGATTTGAACATTTAGCCATATTGCCTCCTTTTTTATTATACCCCAGTAGGGTATCTAACAACATATTCATTATACCCTACTAGGGTATATTTGTCAAGTGTTTTTTGTAAATAGACTAATTATTTATTCTGTCCCTTGTATGCACAAGGTATATTTTCTTCTTGTAAATATTTCATGCCCCATTTGTTTAATTCAATAATAGCAGGAATCAGCGTTTCTCCTCTTTTGGTGAGTGAATATTCAGTCTTTGGCGGTACTACAGGATAAAGTTTTCGCTCTATTATTCCGTCTGCTTCAAGTTCTTTTAACTGTTGAATGAGCATTTT
>CALUVW010000028.1 GCA_944324315.1 Candidatus Gastranaerophilales bacterium
CATAAACTTTTATGCAAAAAAACATTCGGGGAATGTAAAAATAAAATAATAACAGTAAATATAAAAAATAGAATTAATGTTTGTTTTTTCACAATATACCTCTTTTATCTCTTCAATTTATACAATAACAATTTATTTTTAAATCAGGAGGAACAATGATTTTATACTCTTTATTGTCTACTGGTAAGATATAATCAAATTTGTATTTAGCTTTATCTATTTTAACAGCCAACACGTATTTAAAAAATTCCAACCCTTTTGACAAAACTAAAGGCTGAAAATCACGATTATTTGTAGTAGTAAAAGCTATATAATCCGTTTGGCAGATATTATAAGGTTTAAAGTAACTCATGCCATTTATATATTTGTCAGGCTCTTTCTCGGAATATTTAGCATTTGTTAGTATTGTATACCACCAATGAGTAGATGGTGCTGTCGGAACAACTACAATATTTTGAAACTTTGAAAATTTTACATATTGAACCCAGTATATATTTTCTGTTTTCCAACAAGAAAACGATAGTAGAGAAGAAAAGATGACAAATAATGTCATATACTTATTTTTAAAAGTAAGTATTACTAATAGTAATACAGATAAAACGTATAAATATAAATAACGATCTGCCAGAATACCATGAGCTTGATTTTCAACATTTATATTAGAAATAATGGATGCACACAATATCAGACAACCAAAAATAAATAAAGAAAGAATCTGAAAATTTTCCAAATAGTTTTTTTTGAAGTTATACAATAATTTAAATAAACTATATAACAATAAAATAAAAAGAACAAATGCTAAAACTTTTATTGAAGATAAACTATATATAAAATTTTTACAAAATGCTATAAAATATTTATAATTGCATGAGTCATTAAGCATTCTCTGGGAATTCATAACGCACAATAATTGAACTATCATACCTATGATATAGGACGAATAAACTAATATATTATTTTTTAAATCCTTAAAAATACATATCTTTGATGCTACAATCGGAAAAATAAAAATAGAAAAAGGACCGGTTAAGGACAATAGAAAAATTACAAATGACAATAAATATTTATTTAGCTTTGCCCAGTCATAGGCAATAATAATAGCAAAGAAATAAGCTAATATCCATTGAGTATTTGTTAAATTATTATAAACATCAGCAGAAACGGGCACAATTAAAGGCATAAAGGCAATAATTGAGCCATATTTTATCTTATTCAGATTAAATACTTTATAAGTTACAATGACTGTTAAAAAATCTACTATTATGACATAAAACAAATAAATATACGGAGTTATCTCATAAGGGAAGGGAGTTGCGATACTCGCTAATATCCTGATTATTGTATGATAATAACCATTATAAGGAATAAAATAAGATAGCAAGCCATATTTTTCAGCATCTGTAAAAAATATTCTACCATCTTCTATTATAAAAGTTTTATGCAAAAAAACATTCGGAGAATGTAAAAATAAAATAATCACGGTAAATATAAAAAATAGAATTAATGTTTGTTTTTTCATATTACTATTTCCCTCTCATAAAGCTTAGTTCCAATTCTTCTGCACGCTTTAAAGCTGACTTTACATCATAATGGACAATATAAGCTAATACCGAATAATCACAATTATAGTCAGTTGCTATTACATTCTCTAATTGCCTTTTTGCGGTCAATTTGTAATTAGTCCTTGCAACATAACTGCTGTAGGAAAAACTGGAAGAAAATGTATATAATAAAATAACCAGATAAATTAATTCAACCTTATATAATTTTAATCTGTATAATAATGCAGCAATACAAGGGATTAAAACTACTACTACATATAAATGTCTGCCATCTGCTGACAGAGCATCCGTATTACGCGCGCAAGCAATTGCTGCGGCTAATAACATACTTACCCCAAAAACTGCCGTATAGATATTAAACTGTTTATCAGCTCTGTTTTTCAGATATGAATAAATTAAAAACGCAATAAATCCAATACCGCAAATCAAAAGTAAATATACCGGTAAAGATAAGTTCAAAATACCCTTAAATAATAGATAAAAATACTTATTCCAAAAAGCAAGTTGATAAGGATAAAGAATTTCTTCATTTGTCATAACACTTCCGTATCCTGAAAGAAATCCTGCCATTCCGCCTGCTGTAATTATTGTAGACAAAACTGTAAATCTGTTAACGGCTTTTTCTTTAATCCAGTATGCCGCTAACAAACCAATCCCTGTAATAAATGTCATAGAGAACATTGAAAAAACTGAAAATAACGAAAATAAGATACAATTTTTTATATTATCAATTTTGACAAATCCAAAGTAGATCGCAATAAAAGTAAAAAGCAGCATATAATAAAAACACGATTGAAAACCGGTTAACTGATTATCCCCAACGAGAACAGAAAAACATGGTGCAAAAAACAACGGTAATAAATTATGCTTATCAGGTAAAATTTTATACAGCATAAACATTGCAGACAGATTTATAAAAAAGTTAAATATAATCTGATGCCGCAAATTCCAGCCGTCTAAATGATAAAAAATCCATGTTGATAACTTTGTAAAAACTATTTTATGCTCATTATGGAATCCAAAAATCCAGTTTAAATTCAAATTTTTATCCAAATGACCAGGCAATAAAGCTTCCCATTCATCAAAAAACGGAATATTTACTGCATTAATACATATATTATAAAAATTCCAAACTATAATACAACACAAAATCCCCCATGACAAATAGTACAATTTTTTATTATTCAACATATCTTTAATAATAATATTGTCATTTTTTAAAAACATTAAACCTATTAAAAGAAATTCTATTACTGTAGCAAAGAAAGCAAAAAATAAAATTTTGCATATCATTTTTGATTTATATAATATTAATGCATTTTGTACCTTCTCAAATTTATTTATTTTATTATTACCTACATAAATATCCGAGATATCAGCATTGTCAAGGCTGTCTATTTTTATATTTGAGGTATTGAAAGGTACAGAAAAGTCTATTAATACTTCACTGTTTAAAACTACCTCTTGATATGAGTTATCAAAAAATATTTTAAAATTTTGAGTAACAGGCGTTTTTAAGTTGACGGAGCAATTTATATTTGTTCTGACAATATTTACAGAAAACAACAAAATATTAATTATAAAAATCAATAAAAATAATAATATATTCTTTTTCATACTACCTCAAAAATGCTTTAAAATACCATTTCAAATATTTTGGCAGCCATTCTATAATTTTAAAATTAGACTTGCCTGCTACTCTGTCATGCCAGACTGTCGGCACTTCTGCAAGTTTGTAACCATTTTTAAAAGCCTTTACAACCAACTCTAAACCGAGTTCAAAACCTCCTGTACTTTCTATTTTCATATTATTCAAAAATGTTTTGCGGTAGAGTTTAAAAGAATTTGTTGCATCATGCACCGGTAAACCGGCAAAATAATATAAAGTTAAACCGGCACATTTTGACATCAATTTTTTAATTAACGGACCTCCAATCTGCTCACCGCCAGACATATAACGGGACGCACAAACAACATCTGCATTATTTTTTATTGCAGAATCCACCATTGCATTTATAACCTCAGGCGGATCCGATAAATCGGCCATAGTAACAATTGCAAATTCAGTATCACAAGTTTCAAGACCGGTTTTTATTGCATTTAAGACACCTCTGCCATACTTATTTTTTATTAAATTTACATTTAATCCCTTTGCTTGTTCAAGAGTTGTATCCCCGTCAAAATCATAAACAAGATTTATAATATAAGGATATTTAACATCTTTTTCTATCCTTTCAACGGCAGTTTTAATATTTTCACCTTCGTTATAAACGGGAATTATAATTGTCAGCATGTCTTTTCTCCAGTATAATCAATGATTGTGCCCCCCCCCCGAACATGCCTGATAAAGGCATCAATTTTAAATAAAGCCATACAATCCATGGAGCCTGAGGCAATTTTGACTTTGTCGTATAAGGTAAAAATTTTTTTATTAGTTTTTTAACCTTTAATCCGCAAATTTCCGCCGCTTCTATAACAGAAGCATCAGTCAAAGCTATTTTATGATCTATAAAATCCCAATATGCCTCTTTTACATACTTTATATTAGGCTGTAAAATAATAATCTGTCCTTTTTGAGCTAATACATCATTACACACATGCAAAACCCTGACTACATCCTCTTTGGTATCAAGATGTTCCAAAAAATTTGATATAAAAATATTATCAATCTTTTCTTCTTTAAGTTTTTCTTTTAGCTCAAAACAACTGCAATTATGAACGCAAACCTCTTTGTCCGCATAATTAACAACATCAGAATTTAGATCAAAGGCAAACTTTTTTGAAGCCTGAATATTATTTATAAACAAACACTCTCCAGCAGCTATATCCAAAACTGAAGAAGATGACATTATTAATTTTTGAAAAAAAGAATTACATAAAACTTTCCAGATTGAATTTCTTTTTTGTAATTCATTTCTAAAACGGTTATTATACAATTCCTTCAATTCCATTCAAATTCCTCCAATTTTAATTTGTTCAGCAATCCAGGGAACAACTTCATCAAGAATTTCATCAAGGGAAGTTTCAGCTTTAAAACCTAATAACCTTTCAGCCTTTTCAACGGATGGGACTCTTTTTTGCACATCATATTTAAACGGTTTATCACTTACATATCGAAATTCCTTATCAGGATTTAATCGTTTCCAGATAGTTTCTGCGAGTTCCAGAACAGTTGTTGACACAGGAGTAGATAAATTAAAATCTTCATTTACCGCCTTTTCAGATTCTATACACAATCTTATACCGCGCGCTAAATCTCCGGCATAAGTATAATGTCTTATCTGGTTACCTTTTCCTAATATATGAAGTGGATCCTGACCTTTCAAAACTTTTTGAACAAGATCAGGAACAACATGACTCATTGCAAGTTTCACATTACCGGATAATATTTCCTTATCGCAAAGCGCACGCTTTTCACCTGTCCCTACACAATTAAACGGCCTTATAATGGTATAATGGAGACCGTACTGTTCAAAGGCACCTTTACAGTAATATTCACACGCTAGTTTTTGAAAACCGTATGTACTCATTGGCGGAGGAATAATTTTTTCATCACCCTCTTTAGACGGATAATTATTTGCACATTCGTACACCATACTTGAACTTAATACATTTATTTTTCTAAGTTTCCCATTTTTAAATGCATGGATCGCAGCATCAAAAGTTGAAGCCATAATTCTCTCATTTTCAGCTAACAAATCATAAGCCATTTCATGGAAATAGGCGATACCGCCAATCATAGCAGCACATGCAAGTATCTGATCACAATCTTGAGCCAATTTTTTCATTAACTCAACGTCTTTGGCATCACCTTCTACAAAATGATAGTTTGGATGATTATCATAAGACTTTTTTATTTTCCCGTATTTGGAAAAATTATCAATTCCAACAACTTCATGTCCATGGTTTAACAATTCTTCAACTACATAACCGCAAATAAATCCGGCAGAACCTGTTACTAATATCTTCATAAAATATTACCTCTTACTTCCAAACATTCCAGCAGTCCACATAAGGTTTTTCTATTTTCAAATCCAAGTATTCCTTATGAGGAACACCCAGTATAACAGCATCACAATCAGCCAATACATCTTCTAATCTGCTTGTATCTTTAAGATATGGATCAGTTGTTAAAACATCCGCAAGTTTAAATTCCAGCTCTTTTTTTATTTTAAAAGACAGACTTTCTCTTATATCATCATTATCAGCCTTAAACGTCATACCGAGCAATGCTACTTTTTTATTTTTCAAAGAACCTGCTTTTCTTTCAAGCTGGCTTACCAAAAAATTCGGCAATCCTTCATTTACAAGCATAGCCGCCTGTCCGAGGAAAAACTGATTTCTGTAAAATGCAGAAAGCTGCATTGTATCTTTAAAAAGGCAAGGACCTGCAGCTAATCCGGCTTTACAAAAATTTTTAGCCCGTGGATAATCGTCTTTCATTGCATCAAATATTTTATAAAAATCTAACCCTTTATCTTCCACCATCATATAAAACTGGTTAGCAATCGCAAATTCCAAATACCTCCATGTGTTAAGCATAAGCTTGGATAATTCCGCCTCAACAGGTTCAAGAAAAATGATTTTAGCTGCAACTTTAGAAAATAAATCTGCAGCTTCTTTTTTTGCCTCATCATTTACCGCAGAAACAATTTGCGGAAGATTTTTAATTTCTTCAATACCTTTCCCTTGTAAGATTCTTTCGGGGCAAAATGCAAGTTTAGGTCTAACCCCAAAATATTTATAAAGTTTTTGCTCAATAATTTCTGTCGTACCCGGATAAATAGTACTGCGTAAAACTATTAATTGTTCTTTACTTATTAAAGGTAAATATTTATCAATTACATTTAATACATCGTGAATTTTAGGGTTATGATGTTCATCAACAGGTGTTCCCGTAATAAAAATAATGATATCTTGAGACGGTATTACATCTTTACATGAAGTTGCAAAAATATTACGATTGATAAGCTTATGTAAAAGTTCTTCCGCACCGTCTTCTTTAAACGGAATAACTCCTTTATTAATCATATCAACAGCTTTTTGGTTTATATCCAAGAGAGTAACTGAAAAACCACATTCGGCCAATACTAACCCCAACGGCAGCCCGACATGTCCGCATCCTCCTATTATACAAACCTTTTTCATAAGCAATCCCCTTAATTCTTACAGACTTTATTTTAGCATAAATATATTAACTTATTATTTATTATACACTGAATTTAAAAGTTATACCCAAAACTTTAAAAGTTTTCACATTTTTTTGTTTTTCTATAGAAAATAACCATGACTTTAACGGGAACAAGTCTTTTTTGATTTTATAAACAGGATTTACAAAATCTATTTCTTCTTCATATCTTTCACGTAAATCACCCCATCTGTCTTTAAATATTTTGTTATTTTGTTTTATTAATTTCGCACGTGACCATACGCCAAAAGAAGCATTCCGTCTGTGATATACATACAAATTATCTATTAAAACAATTTTGTAGCCGTTTTTAATTGCTCTATATGAAAAATCAACTTCTTCATGGTATCCTTTGCCGTAAACTTCATCCAAATATCCCTGTTTTTCCAAAAGTTCTTTACGAATACAAAAACAAAACCCTTCTGCTGCCGGAATTAATGGATATTCCACTTTATGTTTTGTATCTAAAAGTGTATTCATTTTTTCAATTGAATATCCAAGCGGCAAAGAAATATTAAATAACCACGAATGCGAAGCAACAGGCGATGCCACACCTATATTTTTATCAGAATTAAAACAATCAGAAATCTTCTTACAAAATCCGGCCGGAATTTTTGTATCACTGTTAAGCAAAACAACTATATCGCCGTTGGCCTTTTTTATTCCGTTATTACAGGTTTTAATATATCCCAAATTACACTCGTTATTTTCAAGAATAAAATTGTTATTTAATGATACAAATTCATTTAAGTATTGAGAAGTCTCATGATTTGAACAATCATTAATTAAAATAACTTCACCGTTTGTAAAATCAAAATTTTCGACAATACTTTGCAGACATATTTTAACATCATTTAAAGCATTATAAATAGGAATAATAACAGATATCATAAGTTTTCTACAATAAAATAAACAATATATATTAATATAATTATAAAATAGAATTAAATTTATATACCAATTCCTATCTATAATTAGTAATATTACTTAATAATAGCAAAACAGATAAAATAACGGATAGGTTAAAACCTATCCGTTATTTTATGCGCTTGGCGCGATTCGAACGCGCGACCTATCCCTTAAAAGGGGAGTGCTCTACCTGCTGAGCTACAAGCGCATATTAAATTAATGCTATTCATTTCGTCAATGAGTTTATATTAGCAAGAACAATTTTTAATGTCAACAGTTTTGTAAAAAAAAATACGACCTTTATAAGATCGTATTTTCTTTTATTATTTTATATGTATATATTTTTTTGCACAATCAAACATTGAATTTACCAGCGCCGCATTTGAATAAATATTCATTCCGTTAGCTTCCAATACCTGTTTCATTCGCTTTTCCCACATTGAATAAATATCGTCTTTATTCAAATCAAGAACCTGAGCAATCATGGTCAATTCTTTAAAATCAATCGGAATCGGTAATGCTCCTCTTAGCATATCCACGATGTCAAGACGCTTTTTTCTCGGAAAAGATTTTAAGAAATTTATAGTAGACATCTTCTTGTCTTTCATGACGTCTTTGAAAAATTCTACGGAATCATCAATTAAAATCGGTTCCTGAGGAATTTTATATTCTTCAAACTCCTCAGGTTCAATTTCCATAACTGTTGCAATACGCTCCAGTGTAGTTCCGCGAGTTGAAAAAGGGATTGTATTGTCTATCAGATTGTACACATAAGAAAGAGTTACACCTATCATTTCTGCAAAATCTTTTTTATGTAAAGAATTTTTTTCTAAAAACTTTGCGACTTTTTCTGAACTTTTTTCTTGAATGATTGGTTTATTTTTCATAGTTTTATCCTCATCTTTTAAGTATTATCACCATAAAAGTTTTCTATCTTTTTGTTAAGCGTAAAGATGGTAAACAGGTGTGGTAATATTTATTTAAGTTAAAATAAGAAATATAAAGGTAAAGATAGGAACAAGCGTTCGGGTTTAATTTTAAGAACTGATAAAATAAACCATAGATAAAAAGGATAAAAAATGAAGTTGATTGCAGGACTCGGAAATATTGGTGATAAATATCTTTTTACCCGCCACAACGCAGGATTTATGGTGGTTGATAAATGGACCGTGGACGAGGGTGTTCAATTTAAAGAAGAAAAAAAACTAAAATGCCTCATGGCAAAAATTGATGATAATATTCTGATTAAACCGACAACTTTCATGAATTTGTCAGGCGAAGCTGTTCGTGCGGTCATGGATTATTATAAAATTAATGTTAATGACGTTCTTATTGTATATGATGATATTGCACTTGATTTAGGAAGAATAAGATTTCGATCTAACGGTTCTGATGGCGGTCATAACGGAATAAAGTCAATTATTAAGCATTTAGGGACAAAAGAATTTGACCGTTTAAAAATCGGAATAGGTCCTCAGCCAAACATTCCTTCAGAAAATTATGTTCTACAGAATTTTCCGAAGGAACAATTGGAACAACTAAAAGACGTTTTAAAGCTTTCAAAAAATGCCATAGAATTTTACTTAAAAAACGGCATTCAAAAAGCACAAAATCAATTTAATTAGTTGTATATCAAAATGTAAAATTAGCGTCGTATAATGCTTTATTTGTACAAGCTATACCATTTTTAGGATCCGGCGATGCATTAGAACATAATTCATCTTCTTCATAAGTAGTCCCTTCTGCGCCTACAGGTAAAATTTTACCGCTTTTTGTGAGTTCGAATGAAAATAAATCTCTTCCCCACTGATTAGGTTTTTTATTAAAACCGTTAACATCAACGGATATCAATATAATTCCGCCGCCTGCAATATTTTCGATAAAGTAAAACATTCCGTCTGATGCTATAAATTGCCCGTCATCCATGTATCTTTTATGAGCATCAGATGTATTATTGTAATTTCTATAATAATTTACATCTTCATTACTTGATAAACATGGATCTTTTAAATATGAACCCATACCGCAATCGTAAGCACCTTTAAAATAAGGGAAAATAACTTTTTTAAAAGATTGAGTTTCATTGAGATAGTTTGTACTTACTACATTTTCCCCTGTCTCATTCTGATATAACAAAACAGCTTGCTGCAATTGTGAATACGCCTTTTTTAAGGCAACACGTCTTTCTTCTTTTTGCGAATTATTTATTAATGACGGAATGGTAATTGCAGAAATAACACCAATAATTCCGAGAGTAATTAAAACTTCTGCAAGGGTAAACGCTTTAAAACGGGAGTGAGAATTTTTAATAAACTTCCAAAAGAGTGATTTAGAGCTTAGATTTACCCCCCCCCGACTCAATCAATCTAAACAAATTTTTCATATAATCTCTCCTTTCTAATTCGTAATATTATTTTAACATATAATCAATTCTTATACAAGTCATATTACCCATGGCTTAATTAAAAACTTTATAGCTTTTCCTTCAATATGCTGCTGCATAGCATATTCTACTTTCTCTAAAGGTAAAGTATCAGTGATAAGCTTTTCAACCTCTACTTCACCTGATGCAATATAATCCAGAGCCATTCTGAAATATTGCGGAGTATGATGAAATACACTCATCAGCCTTATATCGCCATAATGCATTTTAGTTGTATCAAATGTTACGGTAGAACCTGATTTACAGCCCCCAAAGAAATGAACGGTTCCTCCAGGACGAACACATGAGAATATTCTTTCCCAAATTTCAGGCAGACCTACACATTCAACAGCAACATCAAGACCTTTATGCTCCTCAGTATACTCTTTAAATATTTTTTCAGGATTTGTATATTTTGTTAAATCTATTATTTCATCTGCATGAGCAAATTCTTCAGCTGCCTTAAGTTTTATAGGGTTTCTTCCTGCAACAATTACATTTGCGCCTTTTAATTTTGCAAGCCTTGCAAACATAAGTCCGATAGGACCTATACCTATTATACCTACAGTCTGCCCCGGTTTTATTCCTGTACGTTCAACGCCGTGAACAACATTTGCAAGAGGCTCGCAAAATGCAGCCTTATCAAAACTTAAATTGTCAGGAAGAATAAGCATGTTTTTCTTAACTATTCGTGCAGGGACTGTAATATATTGAGCATAAGCTCCATTTAATAAATCCAAATTTTCACATAAGTTATATTCTTCATGCCTGCAATAAAAACAATTTCCGCACGGAGCGGAATTGGCAGCAACAACTTTGTCTCCAACCTTGAAATTTTCAACGCCTTTACCTACTCTGTCAACAATTCCAGCAAATTCATGTCCGAAACCTGAAGGTACTGATTTTATAAGAACAGGATGTCCGCGCCTGTATGTTTTGACATCTGTTCCGCAAGTCAAGGCAGACATAATTTTAACGACAACCTCGCCTTCTTCCGGCGGTTTTACCATGACTTCTTCATACTTAATATTTTGAGGTCCGTAGTATTGAATTGCTTTCATTATTTTCACATCACCCTTCACTGTTAACTTTTATATAAGCTTTCATGATTTTATTTGACATTGTATCGTCAAAAGCTTTTTGTATATCATCAAGTTTGTATACGGTAGAAAGTGCGCTAACTTTGACTTTTCCTGTCTTTAATAGCTCCAGCGAATCTTTTAAATCTTGAGGAGACGGCGAGTAGCTGCCTATTACCGTCAATTCCCTATAGTAAATTTCGTTATTTGAATAAGAGGTTTCATCATGCGGTGTGCTGGAAAATACAAGTATTTTACCGCCATTACGTATATATTTGAAAGCAGTATCTACAGCTTTATCAGCACCTGACGTCATAAATATACCTTGCGCAAGAAAATCTTGCGGTAAATTATTAGCATTAAAGGCTGATATTCCAAATGATTTTAAAACCTCAATTCTATCTTCTATTAAATCACAGCCTGTAACATCATAACCGTATGCTTTGAGAGCCTGTGCCGCTAAAATTCCGATTGAACCTAAGCCTACAACAAGAATTTTATCTCCTTTCAGCAGATTGATTCTTTTTACGGCTCTCACAATACAACCTAAAGGTTCATAAAATGAAGCTTCTATATTGGTCAAATTATCAGGCTTCAAGTGCGCAACATTTTTTAAATGTTCATCACTCAGATAAACATATTCCGAAAAACCTCCCGGTTTTATATTTGTAGATTTAAAATGCTTACACATAGAAACATTTCCGTGTATGCAATAGACACATTCTCCGCAGGGAATATGATGAGATGTTACAATTACATCACCTTTTTTAAATTTGGTATCAGAATTAATTTCAACAATTTCGGCAACAATTTCATGCCCGAGAACCGTTCCGTCTTTTGAAATTTTATGGACAAATTTTACGATATCCGAACCGCAAAGCCCGCAGCCTAAAACTTTTACAATCGCGCCTTTTTTATTTTCAAGTCTAATATTTTCTAAATCCTTGACGACTATTTTATTATTATCAATTACAGCAGCTTTCATATTTCGCCTCGCATAAAAAATCTTAGCACAAACTTGAAAATATGGTAAATAAATTATATAATAAAGATATGACAGTAATAAGAAGATTAAATTGTTTTGATGCTCCTAAAATAAAAAAAATGATTTCCTATCTTACTGATGAAGATAGCGAAAAATTTTCACGTGCACTGACCAGTGATGCAATGTTAATTGTCCATAATTTACTGCCTTTAAAATACAAATTTCTTCCGTCATCTTATATTCTTCTTGAACAAAAAGAAATTCTCGGCTTAATAACAGTAATTCCAACCAGAGGAAATCCTTACAAGATAAACATTAGCAGACTAATTTTTCAGCAAAACATGTATGATGTAGGGAAACGGCTTGTTGAATTTGTAATAGCACGTTTAGGGGCAAAAGGAGCATCTTCTTTCATTGTTACAGTTGATCAATGTCACGATGAACTTTTAAACCTTTTTATGCAGGGGTGCGGTTTCAGACAATGCAGTTACGAAAATTTATGGAAACTTGAGAATTTTAAACCTGAAACAGAAAAAAAAGCAAATTTTAGATACTGTCAAAATTCAGATGCTGATCAGGTTGCAAAATTATACAACAATGAATTAAAAAATCTCTACAAACCATCACTTCAAAGACTCAAAGAAGAATATAAAGAACCTTTTTTTGCCGGAATGAATAATTTTTATAAAAACAGATATGTGCTTGAAGAGCCGTCAAATCACAGAATTGTTGCATACTTATCAATTACTACAAGTGATAATCTTAATTTTATTATAGATATGTCTTTAAATGACGGTTATAATATTCCTTATGACGAAATTATAAATTTTGCACTCGGAGAAATTTCGTCCAGAAAAAAAGTTTTTTATGCATTTTTAAAACACCGCCAATATACAAATAATGCAGATTTACTTGAAAAATATCTTCATGAAAGGAACTTGAATTGTATTCAGACACAGTGCGTGCTTGTTAAAGATTTTTACAAACCGGTTAAGCAAGAGGAAAATTCTTTGCAAATATTCCTTTTTGGTGAAAATGAAGTCGTTTCAAATTAATTCTTGATTTACTTATATTTGTGCTAAAATTAACAAAGAAATGTGAGGCAGGATATGAGTAATTTAAAAATTTATCTTGACAAAGATATTAATAAAGATTTGATTAAAACAAGAAAAATTGCAGTAATCGGTTTTGGTTCACAGGGTTACGGGCAATCTATGAATTTGAAAGACAGCGGATGTGATGTTGTTTTAGGTTTACGCTTAGGCGGGAAATCAGATATTAAAGCAAAAGATTACGGCTTCAACACAATGTCCATTGAAGATGCAGTAAAATCTGCAGATATTGTACAAATTCTTATCCCCGACGAAATTCAGGCAGAAGTTTATGAAAGACAAATTAAACCTTATATGAGAAAAGGACAGTATTTAATGTTTTCTCACGGGTTTAATATTCACTATAAAAAAATTGTTGCACCGGAAGGGGTTAACGTAATTATGGTTGCCCCCAAAGGCCCCGGTCATACTGTCAGAAGTGAATACCAGATAGGCAGAGGAGTCCCGTCATTAATTGCAGTTTATCAAGACCCGTCAGGAAACTCAAAAGAAATTGCTCTATCTTACGCGTCAGCAATAGGCGCAGGCCGTGCAGGGATTATTGAAACAACTTTTAAAGAAGAAACAGAAACAGACCTTTTTGGAGAACAGGCTGTAATTTGCGGCGGCGTATCAGCCCTGATAAAAGCGGGTTTTGAAACTCTTGTTGAAGCAGGATATTCTCCTTATATGGCATACTTTGAAGTTTTGCACGAAATGAAACTTCTTGTAGATTTGATAAATCAAGGCGGACTTGCGGATATGAGATACTCGATTTCTAATACCGCAGAATACGGCGATATGACACGCGGACCAAAAGTTATCGGAGAAGAATCACGCAAGGCAATGAAGGAACTTTTGAAAGATATTCAAAGCGGAGCCTTTGCTGATGAATTTTTAAACGAAATGCAGACAGGATGTAAAAATTTCAATGAACTCAGAAAAGAAAACGCTGATCATTTGATAGAAAAAGTCGGCGCAGAAATTCGCTCATCATTCGTCTGGGGCACTGATAATAAGATTATAGACAGAAACAAAAATTAGCAGAAGAACAGAAGGCAAGAGGTCAGGAAGGAAGGCTGATAAGAAAATAATACACTGTTGCCGCCATAACTTCCACTCTTATACTTATAAACGGAGAAAAAATGTTTAATACAGATACAGATTATGAAGTAGTAGTATTTTCAATAGGTGATACAAAAGCCGGAACAAAAATGGGCAAACTTCAATTAAAAAATCTTGAAGATGATTCCATTTTGAACTGTATACTCTGGGAAGAAACACTTAACCGCTTTGACAGCAAAGTTTTCAGAACAGGTAATATTGTAAGAATTGTCTCGGCTTCATTCAACGAAAGATACAACAACTGCCTAGTTTCAGCTCTTTCGGTTGTTAAAGAAGCAAAAACAGGACTTGACGAACAGGAACGAGAAAAAGTTTACTCTGAACTGGTTTCATATTTTGACAAAATTCAAAATGAAAAATTAAATCAATTCTTGGTAAGATTTTTTACCGAACACAAAGAAAAAATTAAAGTTATGCCGGCGGCAAAACTTATGCATCACAACTATATCGGCGGTCTTATGATTCATATTCTTGAATGTCTTAAATATGCAGAAGTTAACATGGATTTGTCAGAATATAATTTTAACCGTGATAACATACTTGCAGCCTGCATTTTACACGACATCGGGAAAATCTTTGAATACACTGTTGATTTAGAAACCGGCCTGATAGATTACGATGAAAACTTTAGAAAAGAGTGGATAACTCACTCTCAATACGGATTTTCTTTGTGTATGATGAACGGATTTAAAGAAATAGCAAAAATGATTGCAGCCCACCATGGCAGAAGCGACTGGGGTGCAATTATTGACCTCGATCAGAAAGATCTTGAACCGGAATTATATTTTATTCATCTTGTTGATAATCTTTCTGCAAAATTTGGAAAAATTAACGTACATATTTTAGAGAAAAAAGGGGTATAAACTTTGTCTAAACTGACGGAAAAACATAACTATAAAGGCACGCTTGTGTGCGTCGAAGGGATTGACGGTTCAGGCAAATCAACCCAGCTTGCACTTTTGCGTGACTGGCTCAAATCAACAGGACACGACGTAATTTTTACGGAATGGAATTCGTCTGAGTTAATCAGCCAGACAACTAAACTTGCAAAGAAAAAAAATATGCTTTCTCCTCGCACATTTTCACTATTGCACGCTGTTGATTTTGCCGACAGATTTAAGCAGGTTATTGATCCTGCCCTAAAAGCTGGATTTATAGTTCTTGCTGACAGATACGCATACACAGCTTTTGCAAGAGATGTCGCAAGAGGAGTTGACGCAAACTGGGTCAGAAATGTTTACAGCTTTGCAATAAAACCTGATCTCGCAATATATTTCGACATTAATCCGAAACATTCAATGGAAAGAATTTGCGCAAATCGGGCTCCTAAATTCTATGAAGCAGGAATGGATTTGAAATTAAGCAATGATCCTTATGAAAGCTATATGATTTTTCAAGGGCGAGTAATCAAAGAATATCAAAAAATGGTTGATGAATTTGGTCTCGTGAAACTTGATGCAATGGATTCAATACATTCAAAACAGGTTACAATCAGAAAAATGCTTGAAGAAGTTCTTAAAGAAAAAGGAGTAAATTTATAATGGCACAATTCAAAACAAAACACGGATATGAAGGATTGCTTGTTGTTATAGAAGGAACAGACGGTTCCGGCAAATCCACACAGTTAGAACTTCTAAAAAAATCAATCCAGGCAAAGTCTTACGGTGTAATAGTTTCTGAGTGGAAAACATCACGACTTATCGCAGGTGTTATAGATGACGCTAAGGAAAGAAATTTGCTTAATGCAACAACATACAGTCTTTTGTATGCCGCCGACTTTGCAGACAGACTTGAAAACCAGATTATACCTGCATTACAATCAGGGTTCATTGTTCTTTTGGACAGATATTATTATACGGCACTTGCGCGTGATGTTGTTAGAGGGCAGGATATTGAATGGGTAAAAAATCTTTATGATTACGCTCCCGAACCTGATTTAATCTTCTATCTTGATATGCCTGTAGATGTTTTATTAAAAAGAATTATCGGTACAACAGGATTGAACTATTATGAAAGCGGACGGGATGTCGGTTTTTCAACAGACTTTTACAAAAGCTTTGAGATTTACCAGAAAAAATGTCTTGAACAGTATGAAAAAATGAAATCCGAATACAATTTTATAAGCATTAACGGTACAAAATCCATTGACGAAATTCATACAATCATGAACAAAGAAGTCCAAAAAATTCTTGATTCAGGAGTCTTATATTAAAATAACTTATTCAAGCAAGTATTTGGCGGAGCATCCCGCACCGGCAGCCTGATACATCTCGTTTGTAGTACTTTTGCCTATATCCTTTGAACAACCGGAGCTCCCAGAGGAAGGATCATTCCAACCTTTAGTTTCTATTGCCCCAAAAGGTTTCAAATAATTAATCTCTCCGTAATTCTTTGTAAAAATCCTTATAAGAAAAAAGTCCCGACCAAGTTGATTAGGCCCTTTTGCAGCGCTATTAACATCAACCCCTATTGTAAGACCAGAGAACAAGCCGCCAAAATTTAGAGAAGTACCATCTACTAATAAAAATGCAAAATTACCAATATCATATGAGTTTATAGAACCCGCTGCACCAAGTTTAGACACTTTATAACCAAGGGCACTGTATTTACTTCGAACATCATTTCCAGAAAAGCCATTCCAAAAGTTATCACCGTCAAAACCGCATTTTTTAAATCCTAACGGATTTCGTGTGTTCATAGAAGAAGCACAGGTATCAACAACATTTAACTCTTTTTTCATTGATTGAATAAATTCTTTAGAATATAGATAACTAGAGCCATCATCTATACAAGTATTAGGACCTCTATACTCACAGATTGGCACTCCATCCGCAATAACTACTTTATTGAACGCATTATTAACAGTTGAATATGCTTTTTTCCATTTGGCAATATTTTGTCTGTCCTCAATTTTTGACATAATTGTCGGGATTGTCATAGCTGCAATAACCCCTATAATTCCTAGTGTGATTAAGACCTCTGAAAGAGTAAATGCACAATGTTTAGATTGCGAATAAGTTAGTTTTGGAGAATTATCATTCACCTCCCTGATTAGGAAGCGGGTTAGGGGGTAGGGATTATTGAAACCTATCCTCTTATCCTTCCATAATAAGGGAAGGAAGATGTTGCGTATTACCTCCTCACCTAATCCCCCTACTAAGAGAGGGAAATATTTTTTTACGTTAAGGACTTTGCATCTTATAACGAGATACTGAAACAAGTTCAGCATGACGTTTCTTAAACTAGCTTTGCCTCTCTGCCTCTTAGCGTCTTTGCCTCCGGCGGAGCCTACAGTGCCCCCCCCCCGAGTACTATATTTATAGTAGTTTCTATATTATTAACTGTTTTTTTTAATAAATCTTTTAATTTTTTCATACTCTCACTCCTTTTAATGCTTCTTATATCTAAATTATAACTTATTTATCAGCTAAATGTTAAATTATAAACATAAAAATTTACGTTATGAAACATTTTGCGCCACAAGTCATGGTTTATGATAAATTAGAAAATGTAAAGAGAAACATATATAGTTTATAGGAGATTAATGAATGTCTGAATATTTGAGCAAGGAAGAGATTAAGCAATGGAGAAGCTCATTAGAAAAGATTACATTAGAAGAATATGCTGCCAGATTAGGGAAAAAAATTGAAGAGGCTAAGCCTACAAATGA
>CALUVW010000029.1 GCA_944324315.1 Candidatus Gastranaerophilales bacterium
CAGGATGACAGAGTAAAAGAAGCTGCAAATGATCCTGAAAAATTGCTGGCTGTAAAACGTGAAATGAAAGCAGAATTGTTTGAATACGTAGCAAACGTTGCAGGCAAAAGATTTGATCCAGATGTTTTAACAATTACATGGGCAAGAAGATTTGCTGATTACAAACGTGCTTGGTTAATTTTAATGGACAAAGACAGAATTACCAAACTCCTTGATGCTAACAAAATCCAGATTATATTTGCAGGTAAATTCCATCCTGATGATGTTATGGGTAAAGAAATGTTTAATAAACTTCTTAACCGTTCTCACAGCATGAAAAACGTTGTAGTATTACCAGGTTACGAATTAGAATTGTCTGCAAAATTGAAACGCGGTTCTGATATCTGGCTTAATACACCGTTAAGACCGTTTGAAGCTTCTGGAACTTCAGGGATGTCAGCAAATGCAAACGGTGCCGTGCACTTATCTATTTATGACGGATGGACTGTTGAAGGCACATTTAACGGAATTAACGGATATACTGTTGAATATCCGGGACTTGACGATGAAATGCCTTGGGAAGAACGCCATTGGAAAGATCATGAATGCATCATGAATATCATTGAAAATGAAATCATCCCGACATATTACGAAAATAAACAGGAATGGGCACGTCTAATGAGACAGGCAATCAGAACATCAGAAGCCTACTTCAATTCTGATCGTATGGTAATTGAATATTACAATAGATTGTATAAACCTATTGCTCACGATGATTCCTGCTCTGGAGAAGAAAGAAAAGAAATGAACATCTCTGAAACTCCGACATTTGATGCATGGACATTCTCAAATATTAAATAGTTAATTAAACCGAAAATGTCATTCTGAACTTGTTTCAGTTTCAGAATCTCATAAGGTCGTAAAATAAAACTAAAAAGCCTTTCTACAAATGTAGAGAGGTTTTTTAGTTTTTAATTTTCTGCTTTATATAACCTAGCAAAGAAACAGGATACATGCTGTATAGAGTCAACTCTTACCCACTGCCTGGTTGCTTTAAATCTTATTGAACCTGCAGAGCGTTCCGGATTTTTATGTGAATAGTTGTTAATCTCATCATTAAACAAATGAAATTGACACATTGCAGCTTTTTTGCAAGCATTCAACAACTTATTTTCTAAATTACCTACTTTTAAATATCTAGCAAGATAATAGGCTGCCACCAAGCCCTCAGAACGTGCTCCGTCCGGATAATAATGATCCCCGTAATTGTAATAATAACCGCCTTCATAATCAATATACGGAGAATCATCATGTTTATACATTTTATTAACCATTGTTGCAGCATCAGTGAAAACAAAATTTATATAGTTTTGTTTTTGAAAACTTTTATCCTTCACCCATTCTTCAATTGCCTGCATAAGCCAAGCATCAGACGGTAAAGCTGTAAATAATTCCGCATATATTTTCGGACGTTCATCAACAATCCAGTCCAGAGCCTTTTTAGCAATCTTTCGAACCTCTTTTGCAAGTTTTTCATCATCTAAAAAATTGTTTGCGAACAGTGCCAGACCCAAAAGCGCTTCGCCCGGATAATAGAATGAAAAAGTCGCTTTTCTTTCTTCATCAGTCATATTTATCAATGGCTGTCCGTTTTGAAATTCCGGATGAATATAATAACCGAGAATTTCCCCGTTTTCATATACTCTGCTCATAATATGGCGGGTATAGCCTTTAATATATTCATCATACGATTTATCACCTGTAAAGGAACGATACTGCATCATTGCAACAAGCAATACTCCTGTACCGCCGAGTTTTGCTTTTCTGTTATAGAAAGCATAACACCCCTTACCCCATTTTGTTTCATGCTCTCTTGTTATAGAAACACTCCAATCAACTGCCTGTTTAGCTGCTTTTATATATTTTTCATCCGATGTAAGCTCGTAAGCTCTTATAAGAGCAATAATTCCGCCGCAATGGCGTAAATCATTATAGTAAAGATTGTTTTCAGGACGTGTCGGATGTTCATGATCTTTATAAGAATCTTCGCAACAATCATAATAATACAAGAATCTGCCGTCATCATACATATTTGCAAGAAGCCAGTCTGCAGATTTAATTACCTGATTAAAAAGAACGTCATAATTAAAATCGGTATATCTGATATTCCCGCGATATAGAGGAATACATTTATCTTGGAAAGTCACAAACGCCCTGCTTCTGAAAAGATAATAATCATAATCTCTTGAATTTGATAATATTTTTAATCTTTCTGAAATTCTGTTTGACAGTTTTGCTATAGGTGTTTTCTTGACCAGAGTTTGTAACACAGAACGCAACCCCATATGGCTTAATGATATTGCATCTGTCGGCATATAATAATAAGAAATTCCGTCTTTTCTAAGTTCAAGCCCGTTAATACCGATTTCAAATCTGCCTTTGTTAAACTTTTCTGAGTTTAATTCACTTCTAAGGATTTTTTTGCGATCTATAACATACTCAATCATAATGCGGCATAAGTTTTCATCATTAACAAAGAAATTAGAAAACCTTGGATTTTTTCTTATCATTTCAACGTTACGATTTATTGTTGCTGCTAAATCAGCTCTTTTACTTCCGTAACGTACAAATTTCTGTCCGCTTTGAAAAAGCGTAATATAAACAAGAGTCTCTGACGGGTTATAGTCAATAATCCCTGAAAAATTCAAATCAGAAATATCAATTTTTTCACCTGTTACAAGAGCATTACGCACACGTTTCAGCAACACATCTATGCATGAAAAATCTTGTTCAAAAAAAGCTCTTTCAGCATCATTTAATTCTTTAAAATCAAGCATAAATTTATAATAACATTAATCGCACCATATAGCAATGATAATTTTTAAGGCCTTATATCACAGTTTACACAAAACAATATCTAAATTGTCACCCTGAACTCGTTTCAGGGTCTAGTTAGATGAGATGCTGAAACAAGTTCAGCATGACGTTTTTACCCATTATTAGTGTAAACTGTGATATAAGGCCCAATTTTTAAGATAAAGGCTTTGCCTCTATGAATCGCGGCATTTTAGCATCTAACATAAAACGTAAAGATTTCTTTAACCTTTTGACATGCTGAAAAAGTTGTTGTTCAATAAGAATAAGACTTGGTAGGAATTTATGTACATAAAACAACTTGAGATAGATAATTTTAAATCATTTGCCAATAAATCAGAAATCCCATTGCTTAAAGGGTTTACGACTGTTTCAGGGCCTAACGGTTCAGGCAAAAGCAATATTATAGACAGCGTACTTTTTGCACTCGGACTTGCAAATGCAAGTGAACTGCGTGCTGAAAATTTATCCCACTTTATCTCAACTTATACCAAAAGAAATGAAGCTTTTGTAAAAGTAACTTTTGGTGATACAGAAAACGGCGAAGATTTAAGCATCGGAAGAAAAATCCGTAAAACTTCTCAAGGCTATGCCAGCACGTATTACGTAAATGACAGCGTTACAACTCTTACCAATGTTCATGCAATTTTAGAAAAATATAATGTTACTCCGAACAGCTATAACGTAATGATGCAGGGCGACGTTATGGGAATTACCAACTGCTCGCCCAAAAACCGCCGTAAAATCATTGACGAAATAGCAGGTATTGCAGATTTTGACCGTAGGATAGAGCAGGCGACAAATGAACTTGAAACAGTTGAACAGCGCGTTGAACGCTCAAACGTAATTTTAAACGAAGTAGACAATCGCCTAGAACAGCTTAAAGAAGAGCGAGAAGTTGCGCTCAAATATCAGAAATTAAGAGAAGAAAAACAGTCGCTTGAAAGTCAGGTTAACAAAGTTAGATTTTTTGATTTGAAAAGAAACCTTGAACAGGCGCATGAAAATATCTTAGAATTCACAAAAAAGAAAAAAGAAGAAGAAGTCAAAAATAAAGACCTTGACGAGAGATTAAACCTGATTAAACAGAAATATCAGGAAGTATCGGAACTTGTAAAAGAAAAAGGCGAAGCGCAGCAGATTGAGTTAAAAAAGCAGGAAGAAGCTTTAAAAGGAGAAATTGACAGAAAAAATAACGCCTCAAATTACGCCGACAAACAAATTCATGATGGTCTGCGCTCTATTGAAAATGCCAAAAACGGTATTGAAGGCTTTAAAAAGAAAATAGAAGATTTTAAACTAAAAATTCAGCTCAAAGATGATGAAATTGCAGGGATAAAAAGCAATATTTCTACAAGAGAAGCAGAATTAAAAAAGATTTTAGAAGATATGACAGGGCTGAATGCTACGGCCGATCAGCATATTGAAAAAAGAAATAATTTAAGAAAACAGCTTGAAACTTTAAAAGATGAAGAAACAAAGCTAATTCAAACAAAACTTCCGCTTGAAAGCGAACTCAAAAATCTTCAGCGCGACCTTGATGAAGCAAAGGCAAAACTTGATGAATTAAACGAAATGAAATCAAATTTTGCGTCAAATCAGGACTTAAAGAAAACCCTTGTTGAACAGCTTCAAAAAGAAATGAGCGATTTTAAAATCATTCAGCAAAATGCAATGCACGATCTGGACGTGACAAAAAATGAAATAAATGATTTAAATTACAATATCCAGATGGCATACAGAAAAATTTCCACAATGGAAGCAAAAAAACAGGCTGCGGAAGAAGCTAATTTCGGCCGTGCAATAGATACAGTAATGAATGCAAAACTTAGAGGTGTACACGCTCCGCTTGTAAAACTCGGAACTGTAGATAAAGAGTATTCTGTAGCAATGGAAGTGGCGTTCGGCGGAAGAATGGCGCATATTGTCGTGGATGATGAGCATGTGGCATCCGTTGCAATTGAGCTTTTAAAATCATCAAACGCAGGCAGGGCAACTTTTATTCCGCTTAACAAAATTAAAAAAGCACCTTCTAAATTGCAGCTTCCTAAAGACAGGGGCGTAATTGATTTTGCAATTAATCTAGTTGATTTTGACGATGAATATATTGACGCATTTTATTATGCAGTAGGCGATACGATCGTTGTTGAGGATTTGGAATCCGCAAAAAAACTCATCGGCAGATACAGAATGGTTACTTTACAGGGCGAACTGCTTGAAAAATCAGGTTCAATGACAGGCGGAACGCGTCTAAGAACAGGTTTAAGCTTCAGTCAGAATGATGATGAAGAATTGAATACATTCAAAGAACGCTTGAAAGAAATGGAACAAAAGCTCGGTTCTCTTGAAAATAAAAAGACTTCGTTGGAAGAAAAGCTTGAAGATGTAAGAACAAAATATTCAGATGCAATGAGTGAGTTTTCAAAATCAAAAGCAGAACTTGACAATATGAACCAGAATTTTGCAAACAGCGAAAATATTCTTAAAGAAAAATCAGATTTCATTGCTCAAACAGAACCGCAAATTGTAGAACTCAACAAAAAACTTGACAAGCTGGAAGAGAAGAATGTAAAAATTTACGATGATATGGCAGTCTGCCAGGAACAAATTGAAGAAGTTGAAAAATTAATCAACGATAAAGATTTAAAAGATTTAAAAGAAAAAACAGAAGGTGTTGAACACGAGATTAAACGGCTTCAAACCAACCTTATGAATGCTAACAACGACAAAAATGAACTTGACCGTCAGATTGCATTCCATAAAAATCTTATTGAAACTAAAGAAGAAGAAATTACAAATATTGAACACAACAACGTTAAGCTTGAAGAAGATAAAACCCGTTACAAAAATGATATTGTTGAATTAAATAAAAAAATGGAAGATCTCCACGAACAGATAGTCCAGATAGAAGAGAAATTAGGCAAACTTCTAAAAGAACGCGACGATATTAATAATGAGCTTATCGAACTTGAAAAACAAAAACATATAAGAAGTGCAGATATTGAAAGAATTGCAGAACAGATAGAATCTTTTAAAGCCCGCAGACGTGAACTTGAGCCTCAATTAGAGAGTGCAAAAAAAGACCTTGAAGATGCGGGAGAAGATGTAGGCAAACTTGAACCAGTTGAAATTTCAATTGATGAAATAACTTCAAAAATAAAACGTCTTGAAAACCGTATGGCAGAACTTGGCGATGTTAACATGCGCGCTTTAGCAGCCTATGAAGAAGTTCTAGCCCGACAAAGCGAACTCAAGGAACAAATAGAAACACTTTCTAAGGAACGTAAAGAAATTTTAGAGAGAATGCAAGGATATGAACAGTTGAAAAAAGAAACGTTTATGAAAACCTACAACCACATAAACGAAAACTTTAAAGAAGTATTCCATCAGCTTTCAGAAGGAGAAGGAGAATTAAAACTGGAATGTCCTGATGATCCATTGTCAGGCGGGCTTACAATTGAGGCGCAGCCTAGAGATAAAAAACTTCAAAGGCTTGAAAGTATGTCTGGCGGAGAAAAATCTCTGACAGCTCTTGCGTTTGTCTTTGCAATTCAGCGTTATATGCCATCTCCTTTCTACGCATTTGATGAGGTTGACGCAAGCTTAGACACAATGAATGTTGAACGTATCGCCCAAATGGTGCAGAACCAGTCAAAAGATACGCAATTTATAGTAGTTAGTCACAGAAAACCTATGATAGAATCAGCTAATAGAACTTTAGGTGTAACCCAAAAAGAAAAAGGTATAACTAAAGTTACGGGTATCAAGTTAAGGGACGAATAATCAGGATATATGAGTACAGAGGCAGTATTAAATTATAATATGGATTTACCTGATTTAGGCTTATCAAAAGACGGCAAGCCAAAAAGTGAAGGTATCGGCATTCTTGTTGATATGGCAAAAGCAGGTAAAATTGACCCTTGGAACATTGATATTGTTGATGTTACAGACAAATATCTTGCACACATGGTTCAGATGAAATCTCAAAACCTCAGAGTGACAGGAAGAACTTTTCTTTTCGCTGCAGTCCTTTTGAAACTTAAATCAAATGTGCTTGAAGGCATTGATATAATGCAGTTTGAACAGCCGGAACAAGACAATATTGAATACGATGACGACGGTTTTATTGTTGATTACGGAGAAGATGATTATGTTCCGACAAACAACGTAATTTCTATTGATGAAGTTCTTCAAAGACGCACAAGTGTCAGATTAAATCACAATAGAGTTGTCACTTTGAAAGACTTAATCAGACAGCTGCAATTTTACGAAAAATTAGAACAAAGACAATCATTAAAAAGCGCACATGAACGTGCAAAAAGGAGAGTTCAATCATATTCCAGACTTACTCCTGATGATATTGTAAATTTAGCTCACGAAGAATATATTGAAAGCTGCGTTTTAACATTAAAAGAAAATCTCGGACAAATCTTTGAAAAAAATGAAAAAATAGAATTAAACGAATTGACACTTCTGGGTATGGACAGAATTAGCGCATATATTGCACTTTTATTTCTGACTGCCGAAACTGATTATGATTTGGAACAGGATGAATTTTATTCAGACTTGTATGTGGTAAAAGGCGGAGAAAAACAAGCAGCTGATGCTTAAAAAACAAGTAAATAAGATTCTGAAACAAGTTCAGAATGACGTTTTAAAAAGAGAAAATTACCAAAAAGGTTAACAATAATGAACACCGAACAGTTAAAATCGAGAATTGAAGCAGTTTTATTTATCACAGCACGCGCAGTTTCTCTTGATGAAATCGCAACAATTCTCGGAGAAGATACAGAAACAATTGAAGAAGCGATATTAGAACTCATCATGGATTATTCCACCCGCGAAGGCGCACTGGAAATTGATGATGAAAACGGCTATATATTGCAGGTAAAAGAAGATTATATGGATCTTGTTGAGCTTCTTTGTCCGGTTGATTTGAAGCCTGCAGTTTTAAGAACCCTCTCAGTTATAGCTCTCAAAGAGCCCATAAGACAGACGGATTTAAAAGAATTACGCGGGTCAACAGCTTATGAGCATGTTCAGGAGCTTGTTGAAAAAGGACTTGTTGCAAAAACCAGAGATAAAAACGGCAGAAGTTTTAATCTTAAAACAACACCTAAATTTGCAGAATATTTTAAGCTGAAGGGTGATACACGATCTCTTGCAAAAATTCTGGAAATTGATAAAGGTATAAAAGATAATGACATCGAAAAATAATGATAAAATTATAACTATTTTAATTTGTCTTTTTGCAGTAGTTTTCGGGGCAACTTTTAAGTTGCTGCCTGTATATTACTATAACCAAGGCAAAAATGCTCTTGAAAAGGAAAATTACATTAACGCATATAAAAAACTGAAACTCGCATATAATACAAACCCTAAAAATAAAGACTACAGATATTACTATATAGAAGCGCTATCAAATCTCACGCCTTCATTGCCCGTTCAAAAAGAAATATTTGAAATATCATCCGGTTCAGAACAGGACAGCGCACAACAATCAGCATCACAAATTGTTGCGGATTGGCGCAGCAGAATTTATTCAAAATTCGGAGATAATTACATTGAACAAGTACCTCTTGAAGGGGGGATCATACGCTGGGATATCGATAAAATGCCGTTAAAAGTTTCTATAATCGATAATTCTAACAATTCAGCTCTTCCACCATATTATCTTGAAGAAATTAAAAGAGCTTTCGGGCAATGGCAGTCATCTACAGGAATTATAACATTTGAACTAACAGAGCACATAAAAAAAGCAGACATTATTGTTCAAATTTTACCGCTTCCTGAAGATATTTGTTCTGGAAACGAGTGCAAATATGTAGTAGGATTTACAACTCCGGATTATAAAGGTAAAAAACTAAAAAAAATGAATATTACTTTATATGACAAAGATCCTTTCGGAAATTTTTTCTCAGATAAAGAATTATACAATACAATATTGCATGAAATAGGACATGCTCTCGGAATAATGGGACACAGTTACAGCTCCGGAGATCTTATGTATATGAGCACCAATAACAATACAAACAGCTTTTACATGCCGTATAAAAGTTCTTTTCAATATTTATCATCACAGGATATAAATACAGTAAAACTGCTTTATAAACTTTTGCCGGATATAACAAATACACCACCGGATAAATTAAATAAAAAAGGATTGATTTATCCTCCCATAATACTCGGAACATCTAAACAAATTTCGTCAAGAAAATTGGAAGAAGCTAAAAATTACATAAAAAATGCACCTGATCTTGCCGGCGGATATATTGATATGGGTATTGCTTATTCAGAACTAAATAAGTATTCAGCGTCAGTTAAAGCGTTTGAACAAGCAGAAAAACTTGTAAAAAATAATGATGAAAAATATATTGTACTTTATAATCTTGCAGCTGTACACTTGAACAATAATAATATTGATAAAGCATTGAATTATGCGCATAAAGCTCAAAAATTGTCAAATACAGACGAAGTACAAGAACTTATTATGAACATAAATCACTCAAAAAAAACTCATAATAAGGCTTTTAAAATAAAAGTTAATGAATAAAATATATTTTTAACAAAAACTTCACAAAGACTTTCAAAAACATTGTATTTTAGCTATAATTATATAGTTTGATAAAATAAAACTTAACGGAGATATAAAATGTATAATGTAGCAATAATAGGTGCAGGTCCCGCCGGAATTTTCGCGGCTCTTGAAATTACCAAACTTAAACCGGATTGGAAGGTTGTATTAATTGAAAAAGGACAAAAAATTGAAAATAGAAAATGTCTTTTGCGTGAAGGATATGAAAAATGTCCAACATGTAAAAAATGCGGTCTTTTATGCGGATGGGGCGGTGCAGGAGCTTTTTCTGACGGTAAATTAACTCTTACTCCAGATGTTGGTGGACACCTTGTTGACTACATGGATAGAAAAAAAGTTGAAGATTTAATAGACTATGCTGATCATTTATACCTTGATTTCGGCGCAACTGATGAAGTTTTCGGAACTGATATGAATACATTCAGAGAACTTGAAAGACAAGCATCACTTGCAGAGCTTAAACTTGTGCACTCACCCGTAAGACATTTGGGCACAGAACGCAGTCTTGACGTATTAAAAAGCATGCAGGATTATTTGGATAAAAAAATAACTATCTTAAATGATGTATCTGCCAAATCCTTAATAGTTGAATGCGAACAGGTTAAAGGAATTGTTCTTGATAACGGTGAAACAATTTGCGCAGAATATACAATTATCGCACCCGGCCGTGAAGGTGCAGATTGGCTTACTCAAGAATTTGCGAAGCACAAAATCGGTATGGTAAATAACGCAGTTGATATTGGTGTCAGAGTTGAACTACCGGCACCTGTCTTTGAACCGCTTACTGATAAGCTTTACGAATCAAAATTGATATATTATTCTCCAACGTTTGGAGATGAAGTTAGAACCTTCTGCATGAATCCGAACGGGGAAGTTGTTCAGGAAAATTACAACGGAATATCAACGGTAAATGGTCACAGTTATGCTGAAAAAACTACAAATAATACCAATTTTGCACTTCTGGTGAGTGAAAAATTTACCGAACCGTTTAAAGAACCTATTCAGTACGGTCAACATATTGCAAGACTTGCCAACATGCTCGGCGGCGGGATACTTGTACAACGTTTCGGAGATTTGCTTGAAGGGCGTCGCTCAACACCTGAAAGAATAAAATCCAGCATTTTAAAACCTACATTAACATGTGCCACACCAGGCGATTTGAGCCTTGTTATTCCATACAGACAAATGACAAGTATAATAGAAATGCTTCAGGCTCTTGACAAAATTTGCCCGGGAACAGCTTCAAGATACACTCTTCTTTACGGTATTGAAGTGAAATTCTATTCTGCAAGAGTTAAATTAACAAATAATCTGGAAACAGAAGGAGTTAAAAATTTATTTGCAATAGGAGACGGCGCCGGAGTAACAAGAGGACTAATCCAGGCATCGGCATCAGGAGTACATGCTGCGCGTATAATAGCTTCCAGAGGCTGATATGGAACACAAAACCAATGTAATGCGAGAGCTTGACAAGCTTAAAATTTCTTACAATCATTATTGCTATGCAGATACAGATGCTGTAAGCGGAGTCGATGTGGCACACGTTTTAAATCAAAATCCAGAACATGTTTTTAAAACATTAGTAACTGTTGGCAAATCAAAAAAGCATTATGTATTTATGCTTCCTGTTGCAAAAGAACTTGATTTGAAAAAAGCTGCCAAAAGCGTTGGTGAAAAAGCAGTTGAAATGGTTAAATCAAAAGAACTTCTGGGGCTGACAGGCTATATTCACGGCGGTTGTTCTCCGATTGGGATGAAAAAATTTTTTAAAACAATAATTGATAAAAGTGCACAAAATTTTGACTCTATAATATTTAGTGCCGGCAAAATCGGCTATCAGGTTGAAGTGAATATTGAAGAACTTACAAAAGTTATCAAAATAGACTTTGCAGACTTAACAGAATGAAAATTATATTGCCTGATAAAAAAAAAAGTGCTATAATTCTTGGTATGAATGCTAAACAATTGAGCTTGACAACACAAAACAGACTTATAATTTCAGGTCTTATCTTAAGTACATTTCTCATAGTTTTTATTGCATTTTTCGCAATTTTTAATATACAAAAAAAACTTAACCAGGGGTATCAAAATTTCGGTCAAATCGTCTCAAAAGCACTGGCAATCGAATGTTCCGAACTTGCTGCGAATTCACCTAAAGACAAAATTTATGACATATTAAAATCACATGCTGATACTATTGTTCAAGCACACAGCGATATTATTTTTATTGAATTTCGAAATAAAAACGGAGAAATGGTCTATAAAGCCAATAACAATAATAAAAAAGAAAACAAATCTCCGAGTATAATAGTCAATTCCCCGATTGTAACAAGCAACGGAATTAATATCGGCTCGGTCACAGTAGGTTTATCAGGGAATATTATAAATCAAATATCAACAACCACCAGAGCATCGTTGCTCTTTGTTTTTACCGTTGCATGGGTTGTCTTTGCTTTTGTTATATTAATCAACACGTATCTGATTACAAGAGAATTACGAATACTGCATGATGGTGTTCAAAAAATCTCAAAAGGTAATTTCGGCTACAAAATAAAAGACAAAGATGTAAGTTCTGAAGTAAAAGAACTGTTTAATGCATTCAATGATATGTCAAACAAACTTCATATCTATGAAGAACAAAATATTGAGCAATTGACTCTTGAAAGAAATAAACTTGAGGCAATTCTTATGAGTATTGCAAACGGGGTTGTTGTATGTGATAACAACGATAATGTAGTACTTGTTAACAATCATGCTCAAAATTTGCTTGAACTTGAAGAAAATCAGATGATGAACATAAAAATTCAAGACTATGTTGATACAGAAGGGAATTACTGTTTTAAAGACAAAATAGAAGAATTTAAAGACACACCTCTTGATATAATGGAAAATAAACCGCTTGAATTTAGCATTCAAGTTGATAAACGTGTTATAAAATCAATTATTTCTCCTATGTTCACAAGAAATAAAGATTATGTGGGGTATATTATTGTTCTTATTGACATGACAAAAGAAGCTGAAATGGATGCAATGAGATCAACATTTATATCAAATGTTTCTCACGAACTAAGGACACCTGTTACCGTTTTAAGAAGCTATATTGATACTCTATACAACTATGGCAACGAATTTGATTATGAAACTCAAAAAGAATTTATAGGAACTATTAATCAAGAGATTATAAGACTCAATAGAATGGTTAATGATATTCTTGATTTCTCAAGAATGGAAGCAAACGCTCAAATGGAAAAAGCTTTAAACAGCATATATGAAGTTATCCATAACTGCGTAAGCCAGGTTGAACCGCTAACAAAAGAACATAATCTAAAAATAACGGTAACTGAAGAAAAAGATATCGCCGATTTTATGTTCAATTATGACGGAATTGAAAGAGCATTAACAAATTTGCTCTCTAATGCTATTAAATACTCACCTGATAACGGAGAAATTAAAGTCAATCTAAAAAAATCCGGAGAAGATATAGAAATAACAGTAACAGATCAAGGTTGCGGAATAGCGCCAGAACATCAAAAGAAAATATTTGACAGATTCTACAGAGTTGAAAATAATATTCACACAATAAAAGGTACAGGACTCGGCCTTCATCTTGTAAAGCAAACAATAGAAAAATACCACCAGGGGAAAGTTTTTGTAAAATCTGAGCCTGGTAAAGGTTCAACTTTTGGATTTATTATTCCAACAAAAGTCACTGCTGATGAAAAAACTCTTGTATAAAAAGGGATATTGTAATGGATTTAGATAAAATTTGGGATATATTTTGCAAACTGTGCCTTGCAGCACTAATCCTAATTGTCATAAATTCAATTTTAGGTGATATTACATTCAGAATTAAATACTCTTTTCCTAAAATATCGTCAACCACAAAACAACAAATTGCAACGGACAAAGAGCCAGTTCAAACTAATCTTAAACAAGAAAAATATGTCAGAGCTTATGGAGAAAAGAATATATATGCACTAAAACTTCAGGCTGAATATTCAATATCAGGACTTGTAATAACAAAAAATACAAATTTTTGGCTAAGGGATGTAATGCGGAATAATTTTGACGATATCTGCCTGATGGACATTGGAATAGTATGGGGAGATCTTGCTTCAAATCCTAAAAAGCTTTATAAACACTGGAAGTTCAAATCAAAAAAAACATTAGGCTCTAGCAGAAGGCTGAGCTGGCAGTCCAAACCGCCGTATGATAATATGCCGTGGAGTTTGGATTATGTAAGCTCACATATATCTCACACGCACCTAATTCCGGCTAATCCTAATGTTATGGGCGGGCTTTTGAGTATAAAAAAGAATGATATTGTTAAATTAGACGGATATCTTGTAGACATTTATACAGAGAAAAGCGAAACAGTAGCACTTACAAGTATGAGCCGTTACGACAAAGACTCAACAAGCAGAGGATACGGAGCCTGCGAAGATATGTATGTAAAACAGGTTCAGGTAGGTAACAAAATTTACAAATAGTTAAGCCTATATGAACATTTTTACGAAATTTACATATTCACTATAAAAATCATACATTTTTGGAATTTTTTTATCAAGTGAAGTATCTGTCCAAATATTAGAATAATTTGAGCAAGGCTCCAAAATTTCTTTATAAAAAATATTACCGTCAGAAATGATATTTTCAATATCAACTTTAGTTTTTATATTTACCACAAGATATTTAAAATCCTTATCCAAGCCGCAATATTTTCTTAGAGATTGAGATATATCGTTATAAAGAGCTTTATCATAGGTTTCATTAAAAATCGCTGATATAAAAACAGGATTTTTTATTGCTGCAGTCTTCTGCCTAAAATTCTCTATTCTTGCTTTATAACGTTTATAAAATTTTTCTTTTTCAAGATTTTTATCATGAAAATATTTTATTGAATATTTTTTATTTACCCAAATATTTAGTTCTTTATCAAATAACAAATCATCAAAATAGTCGCAAAAATCATTTTTTAAAATTTCTGCAACAGATTTTAACGGTATAGCACACAAATCAAAAGGATAACTCAATTCTCCCTCTGACTTTCTTGCTTTTAATCCAAACTTAGTTAATTTTGTTCTTGGAAAACAATTTACGCCGAGAGTAATAAATTTATTTTTGCCCCCCCCCCGAAAGCAATAGGACATGTTCATACTTCCAATTACAAATGAAATTCTTCTGCCAATTATACGAAACCCCATAAAAATCCTTTTACTAATTGAACAATGCGTTTATTTTATCTAATATATCCTGAGGATCAATTTCATTTGTAATTTTATTTATATCCTGCGCAATCTGATATAACTTTGCAGCTTCGATTTTATCGCCGGTAATTGCAACCGCGCGTGCGAGATTAAAATGAGCCAGTGCATAATTCGGGTTACATTCAACAGATTTTTTGAATAAATCAATAGCCTGCTTCACACGTCCTAAATCATCAAGATAAATTACACCGAGATTATTGTAAGCAATGTCATAATTTTTATCAAATTCTATTGCAAGCTCATATTCTTTTATTGCTTCATCAATATCCCCTTTACCCCAGTATAAAAATCCAAGATTACAGTGAATTTTTGCATTCTGCGGGTCTAAATCCAATGCATTCCTGTAAACCTGAAGCGCGTTTTCAATATCTTCTTTGTCATAGAAAGCACTGCCTAAATTTACATAAATATCAATATCCTTAGGAGTAAGAAGATAAGCACTCTGGTAAGAACTTATAGCAGCATTCAAATCTTGTTTGGATTCCTGATAAACAAATCCTAAAGTCTGATTTATAATGCTAGTCCACTGTTTACGAGGATTTAAAGTAACTGCAGTTTGAAAATGAGAAATAGCTCTGTCAATATCTCCCTTAACATATAATATATTTGCAAGATTTGAATGTACATCAGGCATATTAGGCATAATTTTAATTAACTTCTCATATATTTCAACAGCACTGTCATAATCACCCTGTTCTTCATAAGCTTGACAAAGATGTTTGTAAGCTGTTATATTCAGACAGTCAAGCCAAATTGCCATTTTATATTCTGTAATAGCATCCTCAAATTGTCCCAGCGAGCAGTATACATCACCTAACAGACAATATAACGGAATAAATCCCGGAGCTTTTTCTAATGCCGAATTATAAGTTTCAATAGCCTCGCTCAGCCGGTTTCTCTGCACCTGATAAGCGCCTTTTAACAAAACCGGTAAAAATTTCATGTTATTAAGAGATTTTAAAACATTACCTATTGCAATTTTATCAAACGGAAGCGTTAATAAAGAAAGTAAAAATTCAAATTTTGATAATAAAAACTTCTTGAAGCTTCTTGCAGATGAAATGCTATACAAGTTTGATAATAAGAAATGGGCGCAGGAATTTGAAATCGGCATAACCTTTATTGCTTTTTTAGCATTAATAGAAGCTTCAACAAAATTCGCCTTTTTAGTATAAGTTTCTGCTAAAAGATAATATGCCTTGCCAAGTTTTGGATCTTTTTTTAATGCCATATCAAGGTAATTTACGGCTTTATCCAAATCACCTTTGAAAAAATGAGCCTGCCCTATCTTAAAATAAATTTCCGCTGAATCTATATATGTTTCTAGAGCCCTTTGATACTCTGTAATTGCCTCATCAATATACTGGCAGGAATTATAAATATCAAGATGCCATGCGAGATACAAATCTCCAAGCCTTACATGCAAATCCGCATTTGTCGGATCATCTTGAAGTCCAATCTGGCAAAGCTCAATAGCATTTTTTACATTACCTGTTTTATATTCTTTATTAATTTTCTTTTCAAGCTGCTTTGTACTATTCATAACTAATCTTAAAACTCTTGACAGAACCATTAAAAAGTTCCATACTAAACATTGTAAATAATATAGCTGAAAAATGCAAGTTATTTATAAATAAAAACATACAAGTGTATCAGATTTTAGGAGCAAAAATGACAGACAATAAAATTTATTTTGTTGATGTAACAAACAGAGACGGCGTCCAAACATCACGACTCGGATTAGCAAAACTTGAAAAAACAATTATTAATTTAATGCTTGATGATATGGGAATTACTCAGTCTGAATTTGGTTTTCCGACAACAAAGCACGAAATAAATTATCTTAACGGTAACCTTGAACTTGTCGAACGCGGTGTAATAACTAAAACAAAACTTTCCGGTTGGATGCGCGGAATTGTTTCAGATATTGAACTGTCATTTAAAAATGTTCCGAAACTCAAAAATATAAACCTATCGCAGTCTACATCAGAACAAATGATTAACGGGAAATATTTAGGGAAAAAGACTCCGCAGGATATTATAAATATGACCTGTGAAGCTGTAGAATGTGCGGTTGACCTAGGCGCACAAGATATCGGAGTAAATGCAGAAGATGCATCCAGAAGCGATATTGATTTTCTTATTAGATTTGCAAGAGAAGCAAAAAATAGCGGTGCAAGAAGATTTAGATATTGCGATACATTAGGATATGAAGATCCCCAGACAACTTATGACAGAATATTCAGAATTGCAAAAGCTGTTCAGATGCCAGTTGAACTACATTTTCATAATGATTTGGGTATGGCCGCAGCATGCTCTGTTATGGGAGCAAAAGCCGCAATTGATGCGGGAGTAGATGCCTACATTAACACAGCCATAAACGGAATGGGAGAAAGAGCCGGAAATGCGGATCTTGCATCATGCTTACTTGCAATCCTTAAATCTGCAGGATTTAAAAACAAATACAAAATTGATGAAAATATAGATTTAAGTAAAATTTGGCAACTTGCAAAATATACTTCCTACGCTTTCGGAGTTCCGATTCCTATAAATCAGCCGGCAGTTGGTGATAATGCATTTGCGCATGAATCAGGTATTCATGCTGACGGGGCCTTAAAAGACAGAAGAAATTACGAATTATATGATTATGAAGAATTAGGGAGAGGAGAACCGGAAATTATTGAAACCGGCAGAATGATTACAACAGGAGAATATGGAGGTATTAAAGGATTTCGAAACGTTTACAACAACCTTGAAATAGAGTTTAAAGATGAACATGAAGCCAGAAATATTCTAGAATTAGTGCGTTATGCCAATGTACATACTCAAAAACCTCTGACAACAAGTGAACTAAGATTTATATATTACTATCCTGATATAGCTGCGAAAATTATGACAGTGTCTCCGTATTATGAACCGGAAGGTGCCATAAAACAGCGAGTAGAAGCTAATTTGCTAACAAAACCGCACAAAATAATTTAATAATTGTTACAAAATATTACAAAATAGAAGCAAAAAATTAAAGAAAAATAAAACTTATGCCGTATACCATAACAAGGAAACAAATGAGAAAGGAAACAAGTCATGGGTATGGCGGCTTCGCAGGCCAGATTTTTAGGGCTGACTGCAA
>CALUVW010000030.1 GCA_944324315.1 Candidatus Gastranaerophilales bacterium
AATTTTTCTTCCATAGCTTTTACTAATTCAGCTGCTTCTAACAAAGTTAATTTTTCAATTGATTCTAAAATAGTTTCTACGTTACTCATTATTTTTCTCCTTTTAATTTGTTTTAATTTTGTACATATAAAGACTTACGCAGTCTTTTGATCTCTAACAGCAGCCATAGTTCTTGTAAGTTGTGACATAACTGCATTGATAGATCCAACGATACCTGAAGCTGGTGAATTGATAGAACCGAGGATTTTTGCAATAAGTTCTTCTTTTGAAGGCATTTTTGATAATGCTTCAGCTTCTTTAGCGGTTAATAATTTACCGTCTAAAGCACCGCCTAAGATAGCACCTTTTTTGGTATCTTTAATAAATTTTGCAACTGCTTTTGCAGGACTTACCTGATCTTCAAAACCGAACGCAATAGCGACAGGTCCTGTCATAGAATCAGTAAGAACTTCAAAATCAGTACCCTTTAAAGCGATTTTAGCCAGAGTATTTTTAGTTACCATATAGTCGCCGCCGTCTTTTTGGAGGCTTCTTCTCAAATTTGTAATTTCTTCTACTGTATAACCTTTATACTCAGTTAAAATTGCTACCTGGGCTTTTTCTGCTTTTGCTTTTATAGCATCTATTTTTTCAGATTTAAAAGCTTTTGTTGCCATGTTTAGCTCCTTTGTTTTACGAATTTAATTTATCGACCTTTAAAAACATAAAAGATTTTGCATCTTTCATATTATGACCGCAAAATCTCACAGGTTAACAAATCAATATTTATGTATTTCGACTGTTTCACCTCGGTTAGCTGGTATATTAAGGGGATAAACTGTAATACTTAATCACAGTGGGGGTGGATTATAGAATTTGTCCATCCAGAGGAGCCTTCTAATTTTCTGCCCCCCCCCCGCTAACTGTCTGCGGTTGTATGTTTATATTATATTAAAAAATAAAAAAAATCAATATAAAAGTTAATCTTTCTTAACTAATGCCCAAACATCACATTCTCCGTTTAGGTTATAGGTCCCACGCATAAACGGAGTATACATTTTCTCTTGTTGTAAGTTATAACGCATTGTAAAATTGCCAAGACATACAGCTTCATTTTTTTGACGCAAAGCCAAAAGCCTTTCCAACGTCGGATAAACTTCTGTTTTAAAATTAGTTTTGTTGTTATAAACATCAACGGCTATAAAACTAAATAATGACCAGTGCTCTTTTCGCATATTTGTACGGATTCTGTCTATAGACATATCAATAAAATGCAACAGATTATCTATTTTATCAAAATTATTCAATATAATAAGCATTTTATCACCTGTTTTTGCAAACTTGCAATCAGAAATATTTTTTATTGAAGCATAAAATATTTTAAATGCTTCTTCTTCTCTTTCTTTCACTCCCTCATCTTGATTGCCGCCCCAGCAAGCATCAACAAACATATTCTTTGCAGTAAATTGTACAAGAACCGCAACAGTATTACATTTCATTATGGCTGCCTGAGCTTCTGATTGTAATTGTTTGTTGAATTTTACTTCCAATTCGTCCATACATTCCCGCTTTGCAATCGCAACAGAATCCATTGCTCTGTGAACATGATATTTTAACTTAGTAAGTCCGTAAACACAAACAATAGCAATCAAGTCAAACAAAAGAAGAGAACCGTCGATATATAATCCGCCGATTTGAACTTCTTCATGATAATATATTTTAACAATATCCGATATTGTAAGAGCTATTGGTGCGGCAAAATCAAAAGCCGAAACGTTAATAAGATTAAAAAACCAGTATGTTGCCGTCAAAAACACCAGAATCATAAGAACTATTTGCAGAACAAAAAGCACATTAAGAAAAAACTTCAAAATATCGGTCATTAAATCATAAACTTTTGGCATATTACCCTCTCGCTAAAGATATATTATCTATTAATCTTACATCACCTATTTTTAATGCAATAAAAACAACTGTATTATCATCAGCAGTTTTCTTTTCTTCCAGATTCTCTGCATCTCTAAATTCCAGATATTCCAGAGAATGATTATTGTTAAGATATGAATAAGCTGTTTCTGTTAAAGCTTTCACGTCTGTTATACCGTTATTATAACATGCTTTTATATTAAATAAAATTTTGCTTAAAGCCAGAGCGTTTTTCTTATCGTTATCTGATAAATATTTATTCCTTGACGATAACGCAAGCCCGCTTTCTTCCCGCACAATAGGGCAAGGTATAATTTGTACCGGAATGTTCAAATCCTTAACCATTTTCTTCAAAATAATTAACTGCTGCCTGTCTTTTTCTCCAAAAAATGCGAAATCCGGCTGCACAATATTAAACAATTTATTTACAACCGTACAAACACCGTCAAAATGTCCGACACGAGATTTTCCACATAACTTATCAGTATAAAAAAATGGAGGAATAACATAAGTAAAAAAATCATTACTCATCATCTGTGCATCCGGATACATTTCTTGTGGAGATGGGGCAAAAACAATATCAACACCGGCATCTTTACAAAGTTTTTCATCTGCATCAAGAGTTCTGGGATATTTATCCAGATCTTCCCCCGGACAAAACTGTATAGGATTTACGAATACTGAAACAACTGTTTTATCGCATTTTTCTACACATTTTTTTATAAGACTTAAATGCCCGTTATGTAAAGCTCCCATTGTAGGCACCAACCCTATTGTTAACCCTTGTTTTTTCCATTCCTCAATTTTTTCTCTGACTTCTTTTATTGTATGAATAAGCATAAACCATCTCTCTTTCAGCTATTATTTAATTAAAAAACCTCCTCATCGGAAGGAAACTTTCCTGATTTTACATCATCATTATATTGTTTGGCACATTCAAAAATTAAATTTCTCATATCACCATATTTTCTTGCAAACTTCGGTTTGAAATCTGAGTATTTCCCGAACACATCATCCGACACAAGCACTTGAGCATCGCAATATTTACCTGCACCACAGGATATAGTGGGCACGGTCAGGTTTTCCGTTATATATTTGGCGCTTTCCTGCGGAACCATTTCAAGAACAATTGAAAACACTCCGGCTTTCTCAAGCTTCTTTGCCTGTTTTAAAATTTCATCAGCAGCTTCTTTTGTTTTCCCTTGAATTTTATAACCACCAAGTGTGTTTAAAAATTGAGGAGTAAACCCTAAATGTCCCATAACAGGAATACCAGTTTCTACAAGGCGGCGAATTACATCCAGAATATAATCACTAAACCCTTCAATTTTAACGGCATTCGCACCTAGTTTTATCATTTCACCGCAATTTTTAACGGCAGATGGAACATCTGTATGATAACTTAAAAACGGCATGTCAGTCACAATCAATGCTCTTTGAACACCTCTTGCAACTGCTCCTGTAAATATACGCATTTCCTCAATTCCAATACTATGAGTAGTATCATAACCGAGAGCCACCATTGACAGACTGTCACCTATCAAAATTACATCAATCCCGGCTTCGTCAATATATTTAGCAGTTGAATAATCATAAGCTGTCAAAACAGAAAATTTTTTATTTTCATCTTTAAATTTTTGAATTGTTTTAACGGTCACTTTTTTATACATTAGACATTACAACCTTGTTTTTCAGTTTCTTTATGAATTAAAAATAAATTTCTGTCTTTTTTATGCTGTTTTCTGTACCAATAATATATAGCTCTTGCAACACGATTTGAACTGTGTCTTACCAAACCGTCTTTATTATCTTCTATAAGCTTTTTCGGGAAGAGCTTAACTCCAAGTTTCTTCAGATTATCTATATCAAGTTTAACCGGATAAGAACCAGAAAGTTGGTATTTTTTTGCCAAATTTGAAGGCATAAAATCGTTTACAAGAACAGCATCAATAATTCTTCTGCTTCCTGCATGCTTCATCAATGCATTAACATGATCGGAAACAGTGTACCCGTCTGTTTCTCCGGGCTGTGTCATTATATTACATACATAGATTTTTTTTGCATTTGATTTTGCAATTTCATGAGAAATCTCTTTTATTAAAAGGTTTGGAATAACACTTGTATATAAACTTCCGGGTCCTAAAATAATTAATTCCGCATCTCTTATTGCAGCAATTACATCATCAAGAGCCCTGCAATTATCAGGATCCGTAAATAAACGTTTAATTTTTCCATGAGCTTCCGGAATATTTGACTCTCCGTGAATAATTCTGCCATCTTCCATTTCTGCGACGAGTTTCATATCATCTAAAGTTGAAGGCAAAACCCTCCCGCGGATGGAAAGTACGTTAGAAGATTCTTTTACTGCTCGAACCATATCACCAGTAATAGAGCACAATGCAGTTAAAAACAAGTTGCCGAAACTATGTCCTTCAAGCCCTTCACCTGTTTTAAATCTATATTGAAATAACTTTGTAACCAGATCTTCATCATCAGCAAGTGCTGCAATACAGTTTCTGATATCGCCGGGAGGAAGAACTCCCATTTCTTCTCTTAACCTGCCGGAACTTCCGCCGTCATCTCCTACTGTCACTACTGCAGTAACATTATTTGTAATATGCTTAATACCTTTTAACAGCATAGATAAACCTGTGCCGCCGCCTACGGCAACTATCTTAGGTCCTCTGTTCAATTTTCTTCTGCGATACAGATTTTCCAGTAACGACTGATTATCCAAACCGTCTAAAATAGACAGGTTTGTTTTTTGCCAGCCTTTAAAAAATATTCCGGCACCGAACATTACAAAGGCAAAAGCCAGCCATTCAGTCGAAATATTCATGGCAATTTTACGTATAAATTCCATTGTATAAAATACTGGTTTTATATCAAATAAAATTAAAACACCCAGTGTCATTAATACAGTGCCAAGGAATATCAATGCGAACCATCTCTTTACCTGCAAACCAGGCACGAGCCATTTTGCATCTTCCGGTATTCTCATACTGTTTCTAAAATTCATCATATATCTGTATCACCTTCTAATCAACCCATCCGGATAAACATGCATTTTTATAATTTACGGGGACAGGGGTTATAACCTCATTAGCCTGTTTTATCAATTCCAGAGAATTAGACAGCCTGTTTGTAAAATGTATTGTATCAGCTTTTACAACGGTTTTACCCCCTTCAACATTGGAAACCTGTGATGTTGCAAGAAGTTGTTTCAAACGTTGAATTTCTATTTCTGTATTTTCATTATCACGAGCAATTGAGTTAACCGTTCCATCAACATTATACATCTTTTCAAGACAAACTTCCTGTGCAGTCGGAATATTTACCAGCTCGCCTGTTTTTTCTGTAATTTCACCTGATGCACCGTAATAAACAAGCCATTTTGAACATTTTTGAATTGCCTTTGCAACAGAGCAGGCAAAAGAAAAATCACTTGCACAGCGTTTGTACATTGCACCATGGGGTCTTACATGTTCTATTTCCATATGAAAAGTTTTGGCAAAAGACATTAAAGCCCCTACCTGATAAATAACAAGAGCTTCAATTTCATCATCCGTCAAATCCATATCACGGTATCCAAAGCCTTGAATATCGTCAAAACCTATATGTGCACCTACTACAACATTTTTTTCTTTTGCTTTTAAAAGCGCATTTTTTATAGTCATCGGATCACCCGCATGAAATCCGCAGGAAATATTCACAGAGCTTGCATAATCAAGCAGATCAAATTCGGAATTATTTTTGTAAATTCCGAAACTCTGTGCCAGATCTATGTTAAAATCAATATTTTTAATAGATTTTCTCTCTAAATTATCTTGCATAATTATCTTTCTTTAAAAATACATACCTTTAATGAGATAATTATACTAAATAAATATTTAATTACCACTATCTTTACATAATATTAATCACCGACAAATATTTATCACAAAATATTCCAATAATTGAACAAAGCTAATTCATTTTTACCTTCTGGAACTCTCAAGAAATTTTCTTTGCATAAAAAATTTCAGGCATTTTAAGATGCTTTTTTCATTTCGTAATAAATATGTAAATTAAGCCCTGTAAACATCTGCAAGCTCTAAAAACATATACTGCTTCGTAAAATAAGCAAGATGAGCAACGTCAGATTTACTGAAATTTTTCAGATTAAAACAGAATGAAAACTTATTACTACCGGTTTTATAATGCTTGTCAAAAAACAAATATAAATAACCGTTTGTCAATATATAATATTCACCTTCGAAATAAAGTTTACTCATTAATTCATCAATATTTGCACCCTGCATACGATTGTCATTATAAATAAAATTCTTTAAATCAACAGCTTCATCAGAAAATTTTTCAAATTTTATATACAATGAACGTTTACACAAGCGGCTGTTGTCCCATTTTTTAGTTATATAATCAGGCAAAAAAGTAGTACGTTTTTGAAACACTTTAAATTCTCTCATATCAAAAGTGTTGTAACCCAAAGTTTGAAAAAACGGGAGAATAAGTTTTTCTCTTATATCAGATTCAGAAAGATTATTATAATCCGCTAAATATTTGCCGTTTTTTAATACAGCCAGATTACGCGCCAAAACACGTTTGTTAAGTTTATATATTAATCTTTTGCTAAAAGAATAAATAACAAACGAAAATAACAATACAATTATAAATAATAAAAGAGCAGCAGAAACCATATATATATTTTAACACTTTTTTTAGCATTGTGCAATAAATAATTCATAAAAAATAAAGTTTGTGAACATTTATTAAAAAAGATACCGCTGTTTAAGCAACGGTATCACAATCATTATAGAAATTTTATCAAAATTATTTAACCTGTAATTTATTTACGGCTTTTGTTAATCTTGATTTTTTTCTGGCTGCGGTATTTTTATGCAAAACACCTTTTGAAACAGCTTTATCGCACAATTGATAAGCTTTTGACATTGCTGTTTTTAAAGCTTCTTTATCATCAGCTTTAGCCAGTTCCAATACTTTCTTAACAGCTGTTTTGATTGAAGATTTGAATGCTACATTTCTTAATCTGTTTCTTTCAGCTGTTAATACTCTTTTTTTAGCAGATTTAATATTTGCCATTTTATTTGCCTTTCTTTACTCTTACGTCTGGTTAATGACTCCGGACACATTTGAGGATGTGAGCTTTTATATAATAAATAAAAAAAATAATTTTTGCAATAAATTCTGTAAATTATTGTAAATAATCTCTTAAAAATTTTAAAGAATTTTTAAATTCTACCGATATCCTGATAGTACATTCATATTAATTGTAAGAAGGAATGAAAATGGGTATAAAATTAAACAGCGAACAATTAAATGCAATTAATCAGTACAGAAAAGCAAATAAATTAGGAAACAATGTATCTAACGATCAAATTCTGCAAAGGATGATAAAAAGCGGGAAAGTGCCAAGCTGTTTTTCCTCTCTGGTTCAGAGTGGTAATACCCAAAATAAAAAATCAATTTGGGGGGACAAACAAAAATCAGAATTAAATTCTCTCGGATATGTAAATAATAAAGGTGCCGGTAAAAAGATTAAAGGTGCAAACGGCAAAATATATACAATTGTAGGACAGGCTAAACACGGGCGAAAAATCGTAAAAGATTCCAGCGGACAACTTCAAGTATTAAGCGGCGATAACAAACTCCTTAATAAAACTTATGTAATGAAAACAAATAAAACTAATACAAATACAGTCGCAAAAACCAGAAGTAACAGAACAAAAAAAAATACTATTGCCGTTTTGCATAACAACATGGTAAAAGCCCAGCGTTCATTTGAAAAACAGATGGCAGAAGACGGCTGGGCAGGAGATCTGGCTGATGGCATCAGTGTACTGTGGGGTTCTGACAATAGAGCAGGTAAAGTTGAGAAAGATTTAAAAAGCTACAAACAAAATCTAACAAAGCTGCAACAGGCTGCAACAAAAGGGGATATAGAGTTTAAGACACAATTTAAAAAAATGTTTGGCGTAAATTATAACGAAAATGCCATAAACGAATATATAAGAAAACCGACTGAAGAAAATTACCAAAAAGCATTCGGTACAAAAAATAATATCAGAGAAAGAGTTGAAAATTATAACGAATCTCAACGACAAGGAGCAGCAGCCGTAAAAACCGGCGCAACTATTGCTGCGGGTGTTGCAATCGGTGTTGCGACAGGCGGTACAGGAATTGCTGCCCTCGGAGCAGCTGCAGCAGCAACTACTGCATCAAGTGCCGTAATCAATACATCAGACAGACTTTCATCAGACTCCGGATTGAAAGACGGTGAAATGGGACAAATAATGAAAGATGCCGTATGGGATGGCGCATCTACACTAGCCGGTGGTGCTGTAGGCAAAATAGCGAGTACCGCAATAAAAGGAGTAACAACAGGTGCTAAAATAGCGAGAGCTGCAGTTAATACCGCTGGAGATACCGCAATGGGTGCAGCTCAAGAATATGCAGAAACAGGAAAAGTTACGGCACAAGGGGTTATATCTAATGCAGCCTTAAGCGGCGTCGGTGGTGCTGCTGTAGACGGAGTATTAGAAAAAGTTGCAAAAAAAATCACACGCACTAAACATTCCACAAATGTACATGTACAACCTGAACAATTATATAATGAAGCCGGTGAACCTATTGCTGGAGGCTTATTTGACAAATCAAATTCAAGCTCTTCATTTATAAAATCACTATTCAGGTCAACAGAAACTTCTGCTCCGATGAGCGAAGCACAAATAAGAAAAAAGGTCCAAAAAAATATAAACATAACTAAATCAAATGACCCGGGAACCGCAAGTATATCACACAAACTAAAACAGTCAATGACCCCGTATAAAGAATCAGTAATTCAACTGAATGAAAATATTGATTTAAAAAATATATCTACATATATTGCACCTGGGGAAGTATGTTCTGTTGGAGTTGGTCAAAAACAAAAATTATATGTTAATGATAATGGTCATGCCGTTGAAATAAAAGTATCCAAAGAAAAATTTGAAGAATTATTCCCCAAAACAGGTTTTGCAATGGCTGAACAAAAAGGACTGAATAATTGCTGGTTAGTATCAAGATTAAATTCAATGACTGAATCCTCTACAGGAAAAGCCAAAATTTATTCAATGTTTGAAGAATTACCAAATGGAGATATTCAAATTACGTTAAATGATTCTGACCCCATAATTTTTCCCAAAGGGAAACCTGTTTCAATAGAAGCAGCACAGTTAGGGGAAGGAGCGTCTCCTGGACTTGAAATGGTTCTACAATCAGTACTTGTAAGAACATTAAAAGGAGCAGAAAGAAAAGTTACAAATATTACCGACCTTAACTTAGAAATGCTTAAAGAATCAACTGATAATATGAACTCAGATTTTGCTGCTACAAAATATCTGTTTGGGAATAATATATCAATAAAAAGAATTGGAACCCCAATGACAAATATGCCTAAATCAGATCCGGAATTACAAATCAAATATGAACAAGAATTGGAAGACGCCTTGAACTCATTCCAAAATGGTAACGATATGGGAACAGCAATCTGGGCCATGCACTCCCGTTCAATCGTAGGCTACAACCCTCAAACTAAAATGGTAACCTACCATGACCCTTACTATGGTGGAGTAGATATTACATGCACATTGGATGAATTTAAACATTTTAATCCTTCATTAAATATTGCAAAATCCAAAAATAAACCTATTGATACTAATTCCTCCTCACAAAATTCTGATAAAACTGATGCCGCAGGCATACCCAAAAGACCTGCAAAACTTGCTGATTCTCCGGATATTGTTATTGCGTCTACAAAACCAAAAGCACAGACTTCAAATTTTATATCAAGCACCAATATAGTTAGGGATTCATACCGTGAAATTGCAAAAACAGCAGACGACAAATCAATTTATGCAATGATATCAGGGAATGACATCATAATTAATAAGAATGGAAAACAACACAATTTCTCGCTGGATGAAATTAAAGAATCCGGTTCTGTTACGATTAAAGAAAGCAGTACAGAAACATATATCACTCTTAACGTAGATAAATTTGGCAGAGTAAGTGTAACACATACAAAAAATCCACCGGAAACAAGCACCAATACCTCTACAAATATCCAAAATGATGGCCCTAATTTCACATCACAAAATTTAGATAAAACTAACACCACAGGTATACCCAAAAGGCCTGCAAAACTTGCTATACCTGCAGGATATAAAGAGCATGGCACAATACTTGGCAAACGTGCGATAATAGGCCCTGACTATATTGTTATGTATGAATCAAACGGTAAATGGAAAAGATTGAATTAAAACATTTTTTATACTATAATAAATAAAAAGATATGACTAAAAAATCTTCAGACAAACAAGAATTAATAGAACTTGAACACAAAATAAAACAGGCTGAATTTCAAAATAAACCAATTGAACAGTATATTTTGCGTGAAATTGAAATTCTGCAAAATACAATAGATACTTTTCTGCGAGAAATGGAAAAGCAAGGACGCTTAAATGATATTGCGGTTGCAGAAGCTGAAATTACTCAATACAGCGCAATGCGTCAACTTGCACAAAAAATAAATCTTCCGGCAGAACAATACACTGAACGTATAAAGCAAGTTCAATACAGAATTTTCGGAGAAGAAAACTGGGAAACATTCTTTGGACAAGATAAAAAAACTTAATTTTAATTTTTGTAACATTATACAATAGAATTAGTTCTTAAGGATTATATTTTTTAGACGTTTGTGGTATAAATATTATATAAGAAAGAATTATAGTTATATAATAATTCGTTTAAATAAGATATGGAGGCGCAAATGTCAGTAGGACAATTCGTATTTATGTTACACAGCCATCTTCCTTATTACAGAAAAGCCGGTATGTGGCCTTTCGGGGAAGAAAACCTTTATGAATGTATGGCAGAAACCTACATTCCGTTGTTAAATGCAATCTCCGAACTGTATGAAGAAGGTATTAAGGCAAAATTAACCGTTGGGATTACACCAATTCTCGCGGAACAGCTTAATGATGAACATTTGAAAAACGGTTTTGTAAAATATGTTGATTCAAGAATCGCTCAGGTTTCAAAAGACTTGGATAGATATCCAGATCCGAATGTCGCTCATTCTCAACACTTGAAATACCTTGCAAAATACTATTTCGATTGGTTTTCTAATATTAAAGATTCTTTTGTGAACAAATACGGAATGGATCTAATCGGACAGTTTAAAAAATATCAGGATTTAGGATGTATTGAAATTACAACATCCGGAGCAACCCACGGTTTTTCTCCGCTTCTTGCGACAGACAGTAACTTGAATGCTCAATTTAAAGTAGGTTCTGATACTACAAAAAGATTATTCGGTAAAAAAGCAACAGGATGTTGGCTTCCGGAATGTGCTTACAGACAAGGTTACGAATATGTGGGAAAAGACGGCAAAAAACACTGGCGCCCAGCTATTGAAGTAACATTGCAAAACAATGGCATTGAATACTTCTTTACAGAATCACACGTAATTGAAGGCGGAAATTCTATCGGCAACAGACGTGTAATTGGAGTCTACGGAAATATTGAATACATTCCGCTGCCTGAACGTCCTGCAACAGGATATGACACATATTCAGCTTACTGGCTTCCGGATGCACAGGTAGCAGTTATGGGAAGAAATGACAGAGCAGGTTATCAGGTTTGGTCTGCAGCTGACGGTTACCCCGGTGACGGTTGTTTCAGAGAATTCCACAAAAAAGATGACAAATCAGGAATGCATTATTGGAGAATAACTTCACCGACAACCGATTTAGGCGACAAAATGCTTTATGATCCTGTTCTTGCCTTAAATAAAGTTAATGAAAACTCTGATCATTACACAACTCTAATTTACCACATGTTGAACGATTACAAAAAAGCAACAGGTAAAGAAGGACTTGTAATGGTTTCATTCGATACAGAACTTTTCGGACACTGGTGGTTCGAAGGTGTTGAATTTATCAAACAGGTAATTAAAAAATTTGCCACATACCTTCCAGAAGTTGAAAGATTAACCGCCGGCGAATATATCCACAAATATCCGCCAAAAGAAGCAATCCAAATTCCTGAAAGTTCATGGGGACAAGGCGGTCACTTCTACGTATGGAACAACCACTTAACAGAATGGATGTGGCCAATAATCCATGCCTGCGAAAAACGGATTAATGCTATTGCAGATAAGTATCCAGAAATACCTGAAGACAAACTTCTACACAGGGCATTAAATCAAATGGCAAGAGAAAATCTGCTGCTACAAAGCTCAGACTGGCCGTTCCTTATCACAACATGGCAGGCAAAAGACTATGCAACGGACAGATTTAGAGAGCACGTTGACAGATTTGAAACAATCTGTGACATGATTGAAAGCGGAAATATTGATGATGCAAAACTTAAAGAAATAGAAAGCATTGACAACTGTTTCCCTGTAATTGATTACAGAGTTTATCAATCAATTGAGGAAGGTGTAATTCCGCAGCAATCAGCCAAATTGGCTCCTTTATATAATTAATATAACTAACACTACAAATAATAAAAGCAGTCTATTAAATAGACTGCTTTTATTATTTTTTAAAAACAAATTCAGGATAAGTATTTTTTAGCAGCTTAATTTCATCCTGGGTTAATTGCATAGTTTCAAAACCACACAACGCAAATTTCCCATAAGCAGAACAAGTAAAATGTTCCTTTAATGTACTATTATATTTTCTTAAAACATTATTTACAAAATCAACACACCCTGCCCATTGATCTATAATTATTGTTTTATTATTTTCAAAATTTCTAACTGTACTATCATCTCGATTAAATACACACACGACATGATCAATTGGGAAATCACCAAATTTTAAATTAGCAGTACCTGCATTTTTATATCCGTTCATTTTCATAATCAATTCTGCAGTTTTAGCGGATTCGTAACAGTTGCCAAGTTTTGAGAATTTTAACATTCTTAAAATACCCAGTATTTTGCCTAAATCACTATTTTCTAAAATCAAGTTATTTAAACGTAAACTATTCAATTTATGCATATTCTCAAAATTCCAAGCAAAAATTTTAAAAATTTTCCTTTCTAAATCATTAGCACTACAGAACGCATCTTCTCTTCCTTTATTATAATAAAAACTATAATACAAGTCCGAATATTTTTGTTGCAAACGCTTTATAAAAGGCGATATTTTAGTTGTTGAAATATGCGGTAAATTTGCATCAATGGAATGGCACACTTGTTGAGCATCTTTAATTTGCGGACATCTTGCTGAAAAAGGAATGCACTTATTATTTGATACAGTATTCATAACTAGAATAAGTACTCTAAATAATTAAATTGCGAAAATAAAACATTGAATTAACATAATTTTACATAAAAATAAAAAAACACTCTTGCAAAAAAAAAATCAGCGTTATATAATAAAGCTTGTCGAAAGATATTGACAAAAGAATATGGGAGCGTAGCTCAGTTTGGTTAGAGCGCATGCCTGTCACGCATGAGGTCGCGAGTTCGAGCCTCGTCGTTCCCGAATTAAAAAGCGGTGGATTTTTTTCTACCGCTTTTTAATTTTGAATGATAGAGATAAGAACTCTTTTTGAGTTCGAACGACCTGCGAGCAGAGGGCGGAGGTGCTTTCTTTGGATGCAACTTTGTTGCTGAAAAGAAAGTCCGTAGACCCGTTTAATGCGAGCAGGTCAAGACAGCCTCGTCGTTCCCGCCATTTTAAGAGGATTTCAAGCCCTCTTTTTTAGTGCAAAAATTCTTGTGTGTAATCTGTGGGTAATTTAAAAAATTCAACTGATAAAAAACATGTACTTTTTTGAGTGATTTAGTCGGAAGTGAATCAAATATCGGTTGGGCATATTCGCTCAACGACACTAAATATTAGCCGTCGGAAGTTGTTTGATTATACCAAAATCAAACTGGACGAAAACGGACTTTATTAGGACTTAAAATTACAGAGAGCACTTTTAAATCAGACTGATATTTACTAAAATCAAAGAATTTTAGCATTGGGTTTTACACCTATTAAAGGAATATTTCTACGTACGCAATAATCCAAAATTTCTTCACTTATTTCTTGTTTTGGGATATTGCGTCTTACTAAAACGGCCATAGGCTCCGGTCGTATTAGACCTTCATACAAATTTTCTTCTTTAATTACCTGCCTTATCGCTTTTGACATTTCAGAATCAAGTTTTTCAATCTCCTGCAAGGTTCTGCAATCCTTGAGTCTTAACATTCTTTGTGTATATTCTCTTTGTGATAAATTCATGATTTGTTTTATTTTATTTGGAACCAAATCAATACAATTGCAATGATTTCCCATTGCATTTAACGTAACATTTTCGAAATTATATATATTTTTGGACGCATTATTTCCGCTATCAATATCGCTATATGCTTGCACATGCCAATCTGTGCCTTTCCTTGGTTTTACGGCTATCGCATACCCACTGTCCGAAAAATTGAGTGTTCTGCTTCCGCCTTTTGTTCCAACGCAAATTAGCATATTAGGATCTGTTGTTTCTAGCGCCTCTATTGTTTTAATAGCATCGGAACTTGGAATTCTATGCGTAGAGATAGCAAAATCAGGTTCTCTATCCATTACGCCCAATTTTATTTTTCTGCCTTTTATTTCTGCAGTCTTTATTTGCAAAACCGACTCAATATCATCAACCAATGCAGGAATCGGGTTCGCTAATCGATACGCTCTTCTATAAGCCTTTGTATCAATCTCAGAATCTATAATCTTTCTTTCAGAGATTGGAATACTGTCTAAAATTTTATCGATTATATTTTTATGAGATATTATAAAGGCTTCATCAGAAGTTGTATCAATTTCTCTAAAAATTTTCATTTTAGACTGTAACAAACCTATATCCTGTAGGTTATGTTGTTTTCTGTAAAGTATCTCTTTAGGTGTGATAGAAGAAATAAACCCGTTTAAAAGCTCCTTTTTTTCATTGGTAGAAAGCTTTGATAAATCATCCAGACCTATATCTTTTAATTTATCAAAATTTTTAAATTCCAATAATCTGGCGCTTACATTTGTGAGTTTTTCATCTCCTAAAATATTTTTAACAGACTCATAATTATGAGAACGTCTAAAAATTCTATCGGCAATATCTATATCTAAAACATCTGTAGCAAAATCTTTAATTATTTTTGAAAAATCTTTAGTCCAATATTTTAACAAAGAAGGATTATTTGTCAGTTCAATACAATCTTCAACATATTTAACATTTTTGTCATCAACAAATCTTATAATTTCTGCCAATTGAGTATTTTTAAACTTTTTCTTATTTAAATTCAATTCAATGTTAATAGTATTTTCATTTAAATTACGTTCTCGTCCTCTTTTTATAATTTCTTGCGCTTTTTTACTCCAAGATTTTAACAACAAATCCTCACAATTTAATATATATTCAACTTGATTTTTATTAACATTAGTAATCGGTAATTGAGATAAAAGCTCTAAATCAACTCCTTTTTTGACTAAATCGGGAAGTATTTCAAGCTGAGCATCAGGTTCCGTAATTCTGAAATTATATTCGCTGAACAAACAAGAAAACGCCTTGTCACGTTTTTCCTTCGGCAAATTTTTAACAATATCCATATTCAAAAGTTCATCATATAGATTTAATTTTTCAGGAGAAAAAATATATTCTCTGAATCTCTCTGGAATATCAGTCCTTTTATTGACGATATTTGAAAACATGTCAGGCTTCATGTCTAAGATTTCGTCACGAGTAAAACACTTTGTCTTGAACGGAGCATTTATTTTAGAAATTTGTATAATATCACCTTCTAAATTTGATGCAAGTTTTAAACCTATAGTATTAACTTTTACAGGTTTAGTCGCAAGCAAACTTTTGCTGGCACCAGTACGTGTCCATGCAATAACTTCTTTACCTATGACTGTTCCGATTTTCCCCATCCCCATTAAAAAATTCCTCCATTTTCCCTGATACTTATATAAAGTAGTTTTGTTCTTAGAAATTGCTTTATTGTTAATATTTGTAACTTAAAAGCCTAAAATACTCAAACTATTTGAACTAAATACTCAAATTATGTGATCCTTTACAGTTCCAAAAAAATCAAACTGGAAAACTGGACTTTTTCTGGACTGTACGGATAGATTGAGATTTGCAGAATTTCAGAGAGATACGCACCGTTTTTGAGTTGTACGGATAATTTGATTATTTCTGAAAAGTCCAGTTCCGCAAATTTTCAAAAAATCAAAATTTTTGCAATATTTCAGAATAACTTTATCGATATAAAAATTTAACTGTTTCTTGTAAAAACAATCACCTCTCCGTCCTCAGGAATTAACAACTTATCAATATTGTTTTTATTTTTAAATTCTTTTAAATCATTTCTTGTAACCGAAAGATGGCTTACTGTATCCATATGGCTTGCAATTACTGTTGAGTTTGGAGCATTTTGCAAAACTTCTTTTACATCATCAATATTCATAATTAGCCGTTCACCGTTTAAAACCGTTGCAGCACA
>CALUVW010000031.1 GCA_944324315.1 Candidatus Gastranaerophilales bacterium
AAGAAGGCATATTCAACCTTAAATGAAGGTTTCAGGCAGATAATGGCACAGGAAGGCTGTACGGATTTAATTTGTGCGGGATTTTTAGACATGTCTAATTACCCTAAAGATGGGTACTCATTGATATTAAATGAATCAAATAAAAACAAACTTGTCAGTACATTCAAATTATCAAATTTTTCAAATACAAAAAATATTTTTGATTATGAAATAAAGAAATTAAACGGCAGCGATTTTAATACTCTTTCTAGTGTCGGTGCGTATTCCGGTGTAACTCCGGATGGTATGTTTTTAGCTTTTGCTCCTGCGGCGCCTGTGATAATATTTGATGTCAATGGTCAAAAAGGACCTAATGTTGCCGGACGAGATATACACAGTATTTATATTATAGACAATATGGTTACTCCTATGTATAGCCATCCTTATTTGCGATTTTTGGGATTTACAGTGTCTGACGATTCCTTATTTAATCAAAATTATCTTATTACTGTGTTCGAACGAAATTGTTCTCCAGAGCGCAATGATGATTCTCCCATGTTGTATTGTCTAGAACGCATTATATTGGATGGCTGGGAAATGAAGTATTAATGTATTCATTAAAAAAGGCTCCGTAAAGGAGCCTTTTTTATTAATAATTTTCAAGAGTTTTGTTTATTCTTTCAATCATTTCTTCTTTTAAAAATTTTGGTGATAAAATTTCACATTCACGTCCATATCTCATAAGCCTTTGCAAAATTATGTTTAAATCTTCATTTTTGTTAACTATTACATGGCTTCCGTCGGATTCTATTTTATCAAGTCTTTCCCAGTCTCTTAATTTGTAATTTCTGGCAAGTCTGTTTTTTATTCTGTAAACAACTGTTGTCGGAATAGATTGTGCTGACGATGCTACTGGAAGCTGTTTGATTGATTTTATATTTTCAATAGGTATTTCGTAAATTCTGCTCCCGTTGTTCCCGAGAACTTTCAAGCAAATTTTTCTTTTTTGATATGTTGTTTCAAGCGGAGAGCAGAGAAGATTTATTTCTTCTTCTTTATCATTCGTAAATATAATTTCAAGTTTTTGTTTGTCCTGACAGTATTTTTCGCATTGTTTCACCTGTTGTACCATCTCAGAATGGTAAAAGTCGAGGTAAAGATTTTTTGTGGTGTTTGTTACTTGTTCCAAACTTTGTGCGGATTCATCATATCGCATTTCAAGACTTTTTATAAAAGATTCAAAACAAGATTTATTTTTTCCTTCCGGCAAAACATCAGCAGCTTCTTTCAACAAATTAATACTTTTTATGTCGTTAGAATTAAATTTTATTTTATAAATAGAACTTAACATGTGATATTTTTTGTTAATTTTTTTTACCTTAATTCCGAATATTTTCATTGCATTAAGATATTTGTTAAGAGTCACATGTGTATTAGACGTACCATCATATTGTCCGTTGGAAAAATGATCAATAACTTTTTTAAACTCTACATCTTCCTGATAGAGCATTTTAATAAATTCAAATAGTTTGATGCAGGAATCATTGTACTTTTCAGTTAATTTTTTAGTCACAATAATACCCCGCTTTCATATCTTTTAATAAATTAACAAATTCATTTTTAAAGTTTTCCGGTTTTAGTATTGTGCATATAGGACCGTATTCTAACAATCTTTGTCTTGCCAGAAAATCATTTGATGTATTCATTTCAATAACAACTTTATTGTCTTTTTTCTCAATTATTTTTTCATTTTCCTGAAGTTGAATATTTTCAGGATTACATTCAAGTTCATAGATAATTTTAAAAGTTTTTAAATTGTCAGGAGCAGTTTTTGTAAGTTTAATCTCATTAATTTTCTTTATTCTGCTTACAAGAAAACTTCCATATTGCATGTATTCAAATCCTATACCATAAAGATAAATTTTACCGTTTGAACTTTCTATTTTATCAGCAATTAATTCAATATCTTTTGTTCCGGAGTTAGGAGAATTGTAAGATATAACAATCTGTTCTTTTTTATCGCAGCAGTCCAATAAATCTTCGAGTAATTTTATGTCTACATCTTTAAGCATAGATATTTTTCTAATATCAGCAGCCAATTCAGTATTTTTTATGTAGTAACTTATTTTTTCAAATAAGTGTTCCATTGCTAAAATTTCTTTTATATCCATGTTTTTAACAATGCTTTTGTATACTTTAATTACACTTTGAATTTGAGCCGGCGTCATTTTCAGTTCAAACGGGTGTGAAACTATCATATACCTGGAAATTTTATCTTCGCCTCTTGTTCTTTTAATCTCACAGCCTATGCGTTTTAAAGAATTGATGTATACCCGTAAAGTATCAATAGAAATTCTTTCACGCAAGTATGGATGATTAAAGAAGTAATCGGAAATATCATTGTAAGATTTAGGGCTTTCACTGAGAAGAGAAAATAATAAAAGTGCCTTATAGCCAGTAAAGGACATTAAATTGTATGTTACTTTTTGATTTTTTATAAATTCTTTCATCTATATTTCCCCGTAAATATTTTACTATAAAATTGAAGGCATGTACAAGGTTTAAATTTCACTAATAATTAATTGTCAATTAAAAATCTTTCTAATTTTACGTAATTTCATTAAATTTTCTTCATTAAGATTTAAGAACTTGAATTTTTTATTGATATTATTAGGGGCATGGTCAATTGTAAATTTTATTTTATTTTTCTTTACTTGTCAAACTTTTAACTTAGATTTACATTTAAAAATGTGGAGGGGGCACGGAACTGAATTAAATTTTCAGAACGGCTGCCGGAGATAGTTAAGAGTATTAAGAAAAAGAGGTGATGGCAAAGTCTTATAGTTGGAACAATAAAGAGAAGAAAGAGAAAGTTAAATTAGAAGTGCAAAATGATTAGGGATTTTTTGTTTTATTTGAACGGAGATTTATTAAAAGATTTACGGGGATGAGGAGATAGTTGAAAAAATGAAAAGCTTGCGTAATTGCAAGCTTTTTTATATTATATATATAATGGAAGAATTAGAAACAAAGCTGGTTATAGCACTTATGTCAGGAACATCTTGCGACAGTATTGATGCAGGTTTGTGCGAGGTTTCTCCTGATATGTCCGTGAAACTTATTTCCGGTATAAATTATAAATATCCGGAACAGGTCAGAGCAAAAATTTTTCAGCTTTTTTCAGGGAATGTATCAGTTAAAGATATATGCCAGATGAATTTTGTCATAGGTCATTGTTTTGCTGATGCCTGTAAAGTATTGATTGAAGAGCATGGAAAACCTGATTTTATAGCAAGTCACGGCCAGACAATTTATCATTACCCGTTTGATGAAAAGCTCGACAAAATATCTTTAAAAAGTACTTTACAAATAGGAGAAAGTGCTGTTATAGCTAGAGAAACAGGATGTCTTACTATATCTAATTTTAGGGAAGCTGACATGGCGGCAGGCGGAGAGGGCGCGCCTTTAGTTTGTTTTGCTGATGAAAAGTGGTTTAAACCTTTAAAGAAAAATCTTTTGATTCAAAATATCGGCGGAATATCAAATGTAACCGTAATTTCTCAAGATTTCCCGACATTCGGTTTTGATACAGGTCTGGGTAATATTATGATTGATTATTGTGCAAATAAATTTTTTAGACAACCTTATGATAAAGACGGCAAAATTGCTGATTCAGGAAAGGTTTCGCAAAGTTGGCTAGAATGTCTGATGCAGGATGAATATTATTTTAAAGTACCGCCCAAAACTACAGGCAGAGAATATTTTTCGTCTGAATATATTGAAAATGCTCTGCGTTTTGCTCCTAAAAAGCCCGAAGATATTATTGCAACTGCTACAGCTTTAACTGCTAAGACAATTACGACTGCTTATGAAAGATTTATTTATCCCGATATTGATGTAAAAGAAGTTATTATAGGCGGAGGAGGAGCTTATAACCCGACATTAATGAAATATCTCCGTCATTATCTGCCAAAACATATTGATTTGAAAACGCATGAGGCTTATGGTATTTCAAATAATTTTAAAGAAGTTATGGCTTTTGCTCTCTTGGGCTACTGTACTTATTATAATATTCCAAATAATCTGCCATCTTGCACAGGTGCTTTAAAAAGAGTTGTATTAGGTAAGTTGGCTAATTGATTTTTGAATTCATTTTAGTATTATTGTTTTATTAATAATTGTAAATAATATATTAAAAACCCGCAAAAATTTTTAATTACGATTATTAGTACTTGTGAAAAAAACAAAAAGGAGTACTACAATGATTCAAAAAATTTCATTTACAGGTGGACCTAATAAAACTCTTGCTTCTCAGTATTTGGCAAGAAAAGCTGCACAGGTTGAAGCTGATTTGGCTGAATCTATCAGATATGCAGGCAGAGTTATAATAAACAAAAATAAAGAAGCAGCTCGTAAAGGGATGTATATCCCTGAAGATGCATACTTTGGCCCTGTACCTTTGCAAGAACGCCGGATCGGACAAAAGGCTTCTATGGATTCTATTACAATTACCAAAACTAATGTTGCAGGTCCTGACGAAGCTCCAAAAACTGACAAAATTATTCCTGAAAACAGCATTAACTTTTTTGGATAAGATAATTTTTAATGGCATAAGGAATGTACCTGATTGTGTCGGAGGCAAGTACTCCGTATGCACTCAGGTCATTTTTTGCCAGATCGCCGGCAAGTCCGTGTAAGTATACACCAAGTACTGATGCATCAAATAAATTCATATGTTGCGCCAAAAGTCCGGCAATCATTCCGGCTAAAACATCTCCGCTTCCCGCTTTTGCAAGTGCGCTATTACCTGTTTTGTTATGATAAATCGTTCCGTATTGTGAAGTTACAATTGTCCTGTGTGATTTGAGAACTGTAATGCAGTTGTATTTAGATGTTATGTCCATTGCGCATTTTTCCATATTCATAAGCACGTGATCAAGCGTGCAATTGAGTAGTCTGGCCGCTTCTTTAGGATGTGGAGTCAGTATTACGTTCTCGGGAAGCTTAATATTATTGTTTGAAAGTATATTTAATCCGTCTGCATCAATTACAGCAGGTAATTGTTCCGCGAGTGCAATTGTATTTTTAAAAGTTTCAACAGCTTCATTTGTAATTGAAAGTCCGCATCCGATTAACAATACTGTGGAAGTTTTTATAATTTCAGAAATTCTGTTTATTGGAGACAGTACAACTTCAGGTGCGAGTGATGAGACTGCTCTTAAGCAATCTTCGTGGCTTGCAAGTTCAACATAACCAGCCCCGATTTTAAGCGCAGCAATTGATGATAAGTATGCTGCTCCGGTCATGTATTCAGAACCCGAGACATTCAGAATTTTGCCGAATGTTCCTTTATTTGAATTTTCTTCTCTTTCAGGTAGTTGTGGCAGTTTATAATCCATTTTGTCTTATGACCTCATAGGTAACAATCGCTACGGAATTAGATAGATTTAAGCTTCTTTGGCCTTCTTTCATCGGAATTGTAAGAGCATTTTTATCTTTCACATAAATATCAGGCAACCCCCTTGTTTCAGAACCAAAAACTATAAAATCACCGTCTTGAAATTTTACATCTGTATATAGTCTTTTAGTCTTTGTTGTCAGATAATAGAAGTTAGCACATTTATTTGTCTCAAACAATTCATCCATTGAGTCAATTTTGTGAAGATCAACGCTATCCCAATAGTCTAAGCCAGCACGTTTTGTATATTTACTGGATAGAGAAAAACCAAGTTTCCCGACAAGATAAAGACTGGCTCCTGTGCAGGCACAGAGTCTTGCAATATTTCCTGTATTTTGAGGAATTTCTGGCTCGTATAAAACTATATTAATTTTTGCCATTTCGTTTAATCCTCGGAAAACAGTTTGGGACTTTCCACAACAACAGGAATTGCTCTTACAACACAGAAAATAATTGCAGCCCATGCAAATATCATTGTAATTGTGTGTAGAATTGGTGTACCGTTCCAAACTTCAATTCCGGGAGTGTTTACCACAATTAAAAGTATAAATGCCAAAACTTTTGCAACTGCATAACTTATTCTCATAAAGCGTGAAGCGCAGATAAATTTTCCCCATGATGTAGACTGCATTGTTTTATCTCCAAATGCCGTCATACCTTTAGACAGTGCTACACTTCTAATACCGTCTGTTGTAAAGGCTCTTGCCGCGCATACGAGCGGAAATAAAATATTTATCCAGCCCATTACGGCAAATACAATCCAGTATGAAATTTCAACAATTCTGTCTCCGAGAATATCCAGAACGGAACCCCATTGAGAGGACTGATTTAATTTTCTTGCAAGATAACCGTCTAATCCGTCCATTGAAAAAGCAACTATTGTTAAAACAAATGCAAGTATATATGCCCAGGTTGTTTTTACATATAACAAAGCTATGGCTGCATACGCCACAAAAATTCGTGTTACAGATACGATATTTGCAAGATTGTTCTTTATATTCATTAATGTTTCTCCGTTTTATTATGTTAAAAATTGCGAAACACAGATGTCAATCTGACATTCTGAGTGACATTTTTTTGTAGTTTTTGGATTAGTTATTTTTTTGTTCTTGATAATGCAAAATTTACTTCATCAAGTTTTTTAACCTTGTCTCCAAGCATAATTTTTTCGGCTTCTTCCAGAATTTGAGTAACCATAAATCCGTTATCTCCGTCAGAACGAGCTTTTTTCCCTGTAGAACAGCAGCTTATAAAATGCTGGCATTCAAGTTTCAAAGGCTCTATTTCCAAATAATCAAGTTTAATATTTTGAGTGTTATCTTTTACAAAGTTATCAAAAATAACGAGTTTATTCTCCGCAACCGTATCATCTAAAATAGCGGTTGCTTTGGTTCCTCTTACAAGCAGCTGGACATGTTTTCTCGGCGTAATCCAGCTGTCTGATATATGACCTATAACTCCATCTTCAAATTGTATACCGATATGAGTAATATCCATGATTTCATTTTGATCAGATGAGCAGCCCATAGCAGAGATTACATGAACAGGAGCTTTGCCTGTGACATAGCTTATCATTGAAACATCGTGGGGGGCTAAATCCCACATTACACTTCTGTCATTTTTAAAATAGTTTACGTTTAGTCTGTCACTCTGTGCATATATAATTTTTCCGAGTGCGCCTTCTTCAATGAGCATTTTCAGGCGGTTAACAGCAGGATGATATAAAAGAAGATGACCAACCATTAAAACAAGTCCTTTATCATGAGCAAGTTGAGATAAATCTCTTGCTTCTTCCGCAACTGTTGAAATTGGTTTTTCAACATATACATTTTTGCCTGCTTCAAGCATTGCTTTAACCATTTTGTAGTGCGTATGACTCGGTGTTACAACGCAAACTCCGGTTATTTCTTTATTATTTATAATGTCGTGGAAGTCTTTTGTAACCTTTACACCGGGATACTGTTCTGTTACTTTTTTAAGATTTTCTTCATCAATATCACAAACTGTGTCCAGTACGTTTAGGTTATAAAAATTACGGACAATATTTCTTCCCCATACACCGCAGCCAATTACTGCAACTTTTTGTTCACTCATCTTTTTTCCCTAATCTAACTTATTAATACTAAAGGCTATGCCTTTTTATTTACTATCTATATCATACTCTGCAAAGATTTTTTTGCAAATTATTAACTAAAATATTTACAAATTACTGCTGCTGTGCATTATTATTCGCATTAATTCTCAGTTGATGCATTTCTTCACATTTTGAAAAGAACAATTCTTTGTCTTCTTGCGGAAAATAGTTCGCCAGTTTTTCAAGCAGAGGTTTTGGAAATGCTGAAAATTTTGCCATTTGTTCAAGTATGTTATCATCAAGAGAATAAAGAGTTCTGAAATTTTTGTAATATATTGCTTTGCTTTCTTCTTCCGAGCGTTTAGGATTTTCTAGAGGTTTTGTACCGAGTTTATATGTAACATAGTTGTTGTCAAAATATACAGGTTTGTAGCGTTTCATAATGATACGTATAATAAAATCAAAATCAGACATTGTTTTAAATTTTTCATCAAAATAATTTTCTTTTTCTATCATAGATTTTTTGAAAAACATTGCCTGCCTTGCACATGGCAAAACTTGAAAAGCATTATGCATAGAAGGTGCAAACAGGAATACAAATCCTTCCGGATGCCTGCAATATGCAGGAGCAAATGTAAAATCTGCATCATTAGCTTCCATAAGATTTACAATGTCATAGACGGAAGTTATATCGTGTATAAAGTCATCACAACTGAGAAAGGTAATATATTTTCCTTTAGCACGCATTACTCCTTTGTTATAAGCATTGAATTTCCCTGTATCCCGTTCCGAGTAGAAGTTAAGATATCCTTTATTTTTATAATCTTTTAACATTTCTACTGTTCCGTCATTTGACATATTGTCTATAATTAAGTGCTCAATATTAGGGTAAGTTTGAATATCAAGCAGCTTAATCAAAAGATTAAAATCATCCGCGAGATTGTTTTGTAACAAATTATAAGTTGGTGTAATGATTGTAACGAAGGGTTCCATTTTGTCTCCTTTTAAACTTAATAATAGCACATTTTCTTTTGAGTTACGAATTGTTACGAGATGTAAATTCTGTTACTAAAACTAAACAAAAAATCAGGATAATGATAAATAATAATATATATAGTGGTTAGTGTTTTATTAAGAGTATAGGAGGTTTTATATGGATCGGTATACTTCTGTTACTCCTGCGGAAGTAGGAGCAATGTCAGGGCTTATCGGGGCAGGCATCGGTTATACTTTAGCTCCGAGAAAATACAATTTAGAACAAATTTTGACACAGAAACCTGACATTTTTAAAAAGTCTATTCCGAAAAATCTTGTTGAAAATTCCGGAAGCAAGCAAAAAGCTGCTTACAATGTATTAAAAAACGGCAGAAAACTTATTCGTGATGCTGTTAAGAATAATACACAAGATGCAAAACTCGCAGAGCTTTTGCAAACTCCTATGTATGAAAATTGTTATAAAACTTTAAAAGGTTTTATTCCTAAAGCACGTGTACAAACTGCAATTGTTCTTGCAATAATAGGCGGTCTGACAGGAGCTCTTTCTAAAATTGCTTTTTTTAATAAAAACTGATTAATAATTAGTATATATGTCTCTTAAAATATATTCTTCTAGAGATTTCTTATCTGCAGATTTTGTTTTAGGATCATTTATCATAATGTCAAATGCATAAGTTTTTCCGCTTCTGGAAGTTATATAACCGGCTATGCTGCTGACATCAGATAATGTACCTGTTTTAGCTTTTATATTGTCTTTAAAGTAAAGCATCCTGTTTTGCAAAGTGCCTTCACCAGCTGTAGGCATCCAATCTTTAAGTTTTTTGCAATTATTTTTTACGAGAAATTCGCTCATAAAATCTGCTGTTAATATATTATTTTTAGACACGCCGCTTCCGTCAACAATTTTTATATCGTCGTGATTAATGCCCAGTTTATCCAAGTATGCTTTCAGCATTTGTTGAGAATGTTCCAGCGAGCCGGTATTATTTACAAATTTTGCACCTGCAAGTTTAAATAATGTTTCGGCAATAAAATTGTTACTTTCTTTCAGTACTTCATTTATGGCAGTCTGTATCGGGTGTTTTACTTCTCCGACGAGGAAAACATTTGCTGCCGGAGTTTTTTTCTGGATAAATTTTCCGTAATAATCCATATTTGCTTCTCTTATAGCTTCTTCAAGACGCAGGATAAAGTATCTTTTAGGGTGATTTACCGGTATTTTTTCTGTTACAAGATTTTTGACAGTTCCTTCTAACGTTAACAAATTTGGTGCAATACTGTTATTTCTGCTTAATTTTATATCGGTTGTATTTCCGGTTTTAACAAGGTTCATAAATGTAACGGGATAGAACTTGGTTGTATAAATATGGGCAGGAGAATCCTTAGTGGTCGGAGCTATTACAATATCCAACAAGTTTTTGTCAATATTGTAAGAGCTGAATTTCGGCATGAGGGGATTGAGGTCATCATCCCATTGCCAACCTTCACCCCATTCTGTGCTGTCGAAAATATAATCATCTATATAAATATTTTTTGGCGATATGATTTTTTTATTATCTACAGTATTTTCAAAAAGTTTATTTAAGTCAGAAGAACTTAAATAAGGATCTGCTCCTAATTTAAGATATAATTCATTATTCGTATTTTTATATAACTTTGTTGTAAATTCATAATTTTCCCCCAATTTGTCCAGAGAGGCACATAGTGTTATAAGTTTAAGGGTTGAAGCAGGCATGTTAGGGGTTTTGTCATTTAGTCTGTATACGGTTTTGCCTGTATCTATGTCTTTAACAGAGACTGAAACTGCACTTTTATTTATGCCTGATGAAGATACTGTTCTATCTATTGGAGCTGACAAAGTTATATTTTGCGCGGCCAACAATAATATTAATACTGTGCATAAAATTTTTCCTATAAGCTTCATACTGATTTTACCTCGTAATTTTTTCTAATATCATTTAAACAGGTACATTTTTCCCTGAAATCGTACATTGCAGTAAAATCGAGAGCTGCAGTTACTGCTCCTTCTTTTTGATCTTTTATTTCTGCAATAGTATCGCCTTTGTAATCTATTATTCTTGAATGCCCTATATTCCATTCATCATTTTCGATTAATCCTGATTGAGTTAAGGCTATCATATATGTTTGATTTTCAACTGCTCTGGCTCTTGTCATGCATTCCCAGGGAATAGGTTTTTTCAATCCCCAGGCAGCGCAGTTTATTAATAAATCTGCACCTGCTTTCCTGTATGCCCTGTAAATTTCAGGAAAACGGATATCATAGCATATTGTTAAGCCTGTTTTTATTCCATCAATATCAACCATAACAGGAGATTGACCTGGTTCTACATATTTGCCTTCATCACTGCCGTAATATGAAAACAGATGATTTTTTGAATACAATGCAACAAGCTCGCCTTTTCTGTTTAATACCGGACAGGTATTATAAAAATGTCCGTCTTTTTTGCAAATAAAGCTTCCACCGATTATCCAGCAATTATGTTTTTTTGCAATTCTTGATAAAAAGCTTATTGTTTCACTGTTTTCTATTTCTTCTGCACTGTTTCTAAAATGTTTCGGAGACCATCCGACAGTCCATACCTCCGGCAGTATAATAATATCTACAGAATTTTTTATATCCCTATGTATAAGTTTTTCCGTTTTTTTTATATTTTCTTCTGTGTCACCGACTATTGAACTCATTTGTATTGCGGCAACATTTAAACTTTTTATTTTTCCCATAAGTTATTTTTTAAAGCCTCCTTATAAAGTTCAGGTGCTTTGTGTTCCATCTCAAACAACTGTTGTTTTATATTCTCTTTAACAGCGTTTATTTCTGTTTCATCGGCGTCATGTTTTACAGAAATTGGTTCCCCATATATATTTAGAATATTACATTTCCCAAACGGTGTTTTCATTTTATCCCAAGAAGGGAGATGAATAAAGGTTCTCTGCGGAGAATACCAGTGAACCGGCACAATTGGCATTCCTGACATTTGTGCCACTTTTATTGCACCGTTTTTTACCTTATGAAGAGGTCCATGCGGGCCGTCTATCATGATAGCGACGCTTTCTCCTGCTTTAAGCCTGCTGATCATTTGCATTGTAGATTCAACTGATCCCTTTTTACCGGAAGAACCGCGAATTACGTTAAATCCCCATTTTTCACATACATAAGCTACAATTTGACCATCTATCGAATTGCTTATAAGTATACTTAATTTATCTCTATTATTAATTCCGTGGACAAGAAATTGGTTTTCATGCCACATTGCAAAGATATATGCTCCGTCTTTCGGATGATTATAATTTTTTATGTACGTAAATTTTTCCTGAAGCCTAAGTATGAAATAGGCACTTTCACAGATGTATTTGAGATTTTTATCATTTATTAATCTTACCATGCTTAAATTATATCATAAAACTTTAACCTTTTACGGCTCCTTCGTTTTCCCCTGATATAAAGTATCTTTGCATAGCTAAAAAGAAGATTAAAATAGGGATTGTTGAAAGTATTGAACCTGCTGCAATAAATCTCCAGTTTGAGCTGAACATCCCCTGTAAATTATTTACGCCTACAGGCAGTGTATACATCGCTTCTTTTGTCAGAACAATACTCGGCCATAAAAATTCACCCCAAGAGCCTATAAATGTAAATATTGCAAGAACTGCAAGGGATGGTTTTACCATTGGTAAAAGGACTTTCCAGAACAGTTGAAAAACATTGCATCCGTCAACAATAGCTGCTTCTTCCATTTCTTTTGGTATGCCTAAAAAAGCCTGACGCATTAAAAATATTCCGAAAGCATTTACTGCAAAAGGCATAATCAATCCTACAAAACCAGCAAAGTTATTAACAGTATCAACCAGATGCAGTTTTAATGTAATCAGGTAGACAGGAAGCATTATTGCCTGAAAAGGTATCATAATAGTCGAAAGTACAGCAAAAAATGTTATTTTTTTACCTTTAAATTCCATTCTGGCAAGAGGATAGCCTGCCATCGCAGAAAGAATTAAGTTTAAAATAACCGTACCTCCTGCGACAATCATGCTGTTTATAAAATAACCTATGAAATTAACTTTATGCCATACTCCTGAATAGTTTGCCCAGGTGAAATCGTTTGGTATAATTTGTGGCGGGTAAGCAAATATATTTTCTGAATTACCTTTCAACGATGTAGAAATAAGCCAGATAAAAGGAAAAATTGACAACAGTGATACCATTATCAGTATTATATGTGTATATATATTTTTAATCTTAACACCTTTTAGCATTTTATCCTTTCACCTAAATTTGATATTTATTCTTTTCAAAACATAATATGTTAACTAGAGAAAAAGCCATTACAATTATAAGCAGTACAACAGCCATTGCTGATGCGTAGCCTAAATCGAGATTTTCAAAAGCTCTTTCATATATATAGTAAACAATAGTCTTGCTTGAATTAAGCGGGCCGCCTTTGGTCATAACATAAATTTCTGCAAAAACTTTCATTGCGGAGATTGCGCTTATTGTTGTAACAAGAGCAATCGTCGGCATAATATGCGGAATTGTTACGGTCAAATGTTTTGTAAAAAAGCCGGCTCCGTCAATGTCACATGCTTCATAAAGTTCTTTTGGCACACTCATTAATGCCGCAAGATAAATTATCATATAATATCCTATACCCTTCCATATTGTTACAATTATGACCGAGTATAACGCAAAATTCGGATCTGTCAGCCAACCTGCAGGTTGTAACCCTATCAGGGTAACAATGTAATTTAAAATTCCCTGATCTGCATAAAGCCATTTAAAAGCAATAGCTGCAACAACTATTGATACAATTACCGGTAAATAAATAAGGATTTTATAAAGTGTAACCCCCCGGATTTTTTGATTAATAAGTATTGCAAGAAAAAGCGGCACTATTGCTAATACAGGTACAGCAACGAATAAATATATAAACGTATTCCATAAAACCTTATAGAAAATCGGATTTTGGAATAATTTTGCATAATTAGTAATACCAATAAATTCAGGAGAATAAATATTTTTAGAATAATCAAGAAAACTCAATAAAAATGTTTGAAAAAAAGGTATAAAAAAGAATATTAACAACACAATAGCTGCCGGTAAAATAAAAAGATATGGCGTATATTTCCAGTAGTATTTAAACATAAAATTATTATACACTACTATGTCTTACGGTCAATAATGTTGCTATTTTTAAATAAATAAGTTATAATAAAAAATATAATAAGAAAGGAGTTTGATTTATGGAAAGATTACGATTAGAAGAGCTGCAAGAACAATCTTGTGAAGAAGTTATTATGCCTGAAACACGCGGGGGGGGGGGCGATTCAGGGCGTTTAGGAAATGAGTT
>CALUVW010000032.1 GCA_944324315.1 Candidatus Gastranaerophilales bacterium
ACACTCATGCCTGCTGTTGAACAGGCGTTTTTATCAGGTACGATTGGTTCCAATATAGTAACGTTAACGACACCATATAAAAAGACTCCATATGGAGTCTTTTTTATTATTTGCATTTATAAGCTTACAAATTATTGTCAATAAAAATCGGTATGGGCGGACTGCCAACCCGCCATCGTATGGTCAAGCCAAACGTCGTTCGAGGCAGATTCTACGACCTCATACCGATAAAACAATAGTCTGATTATGAGGACTCCCGCACCCCTCTGTCGCCAGTTGGCTCGGTAGGGAGATTTACCGTATCAGACTATCAATTACATTTTAACCCATTTTTACAGCATCTTCAACTATTCACAGGATATTTATATGTTACAATCTTATTATGATTAAATCTTTCAAATGTAAAGAAACTGAGAAGATATGGAACGAAGAGTTTTCGAAGAAACTTCCTCAAGATATTCAAAAACGTGTACTACAGAAACTAATTGTGCCAGAGCTGTCCAGAATTGCACGCTCGACCATTCAGATACTAGAGGTTATTCAACTTACACAAGATAAAGGTATCACATTGTATTCGTTGAAGGAAAAGTTCTGCAATATGGACAATTCTATTGCTTCCACCGTTACAAAAACTATATTTGCACTGGTAGCACAGATTGAGCGTGAACTCATCAGCCTTCGGACACGTGAAGCGTTACATGCCAGAAAATCAGCTGGGGTTAAGCTCGGCAGACCTGCTGGTAAAGGTAAATCAAGGCTTGACGAGCACACTGCCGATATACTTCGGCTGGTTGCTCTTAAAGTACCGAAAACCATTATTGCCAAACAGTACGGCTGTTCTGTCGGTAATCTATATAACTTCTTAAACAGGCTGGAACAGTGTGTATAATACCTATATCCTGATATGTGTAAAGACTGTTTTTAATATCTTAGCCATATTAGGAGTTGTTGTAACTGATGGTCTTGTAATCACAGGTTTATGTACTTTTTCTAATGCACCTTCTATAACGTCTTGTAGCGCTGGTGTTGTTGGTTTAACAACTTTAGGTCTGCATTCTCCACGTGTAAATGTTGAAAATACGCTGTCCATATCGACCTTTGCCATTTGTACCCCTGTTGCCGGAGCTGTTATGCCTGCAACTTGCGTTGGTTTTGCAATAGAATTGACTGTTTTTAGAGTTCCGACAGGTGCTGGTACTTGTGGGTTCCCTGTATTCACAGGATGTCTTACAATAGCAACATTGGCAAACGATGTACATACATTTTGAGCGGGTACAATCTTCATATTAGAAAATGGAGTAGTTTTTCTTAGAACAGATAATCCTTGGCATTTTTGTTCCAGTTGTGGTAACATCTGTTCTAATTTCTTTACTGTTTCAGGTTCATACGAGGCTAATAACTGTTTAGCTTCGTTAATTACTTCTGTATCAAGAGTTGTTAACCAAGGTGAATTACTACATAATATTTTAGAATTTGGGTTATTTACTATATCTTCAAGCATGTTTGCTACAATAGTACGAGTACCTTTGTTAATTCTAGCAATAATATCTTTCTCTGTTAAGTGATAGTGTTCTAAATATTCTTTAGGCAATCCGTCCATGATAAATTGAGGAACTTTGCCCTGTTCGACTTTCCCAGTAAACAACTCTCCAAAGTGGTCAATTGAGTACATCATTGAGTCGCCATACCAAAATTTTTTATCAATTTCTTTTAAACTACTTTCCCAAGTAAATCTGCCATCTCTGATACTTCCATCTATGGTTGTAAACATTCTTGTAGGAATTACACCACTAGGATTTTCTTCACAATAAGTTTTTAACGTAGAATTAACACCATTTGTACATCCTTTAGGGAAGTATCCATGATTATATACAGAAAACCTTGCTTGTACCGAATTTGACAGTTTTATAGGGTCTTCAAATGTTATGTTATACTTTTTAACGTTATCTGCTAGTTCTTTACCAAACTTTTCTTCAATTTCTTTAGCTAATTCTTGCATTTCTTGCATTGAGCCTGTTTTACCAAACAAAGTAATACCTTTACCCCCCTTGAGCTCTCCACCAGAACCCAGTTTATAGCAGGTTTCTTTGTATTGTACTTGATTATGGTGCGCTAAGCCAAACTTATCATCCAGATAATCAATAATTTTGCGTGTTAATGGGTCATTTGGGTCTGGTACAATTGGCAAATGTATCTTATATCCTGTATTAACAAAGTCATAATTAATATTGTTCATGATTTCCCCTAAAAAGTTCCCTATACTAATATAAAGTCGTTGAAGGTTCAGAAATTGCCTAATTGTAACACGCTTTTCTCAAATTGTTACAATTCAATCATACCATGCCAGCACCAGCTTCCATTTCAAACATCAACACAGAGGCCATTTACAGCCGTTTTAAGACACTTTATTATATTATTAGGTGTAATTAACGAGGTAAAATATTCTGATAAAAAGAAAATCTGTCAGCATGCTATTTCAGCCTGTTATGGCTTCCATAGTGCTTCACTATCGCCTTCATATTTTTTAAAGGGTCAACAATTTTCCCTTCTTTCTCCTCTGTCTTATCTTCTATATTATCAACTTTCTTTTTTAGGTTAGTCAGCACTTTTAGTGCTATTTCTTTTTTCTGTTCATCAGTCAGCATTCTTTACATTCCTCATTTTACTTGTAATTACATCAATACTATACTTGCTCATACTTTACACCCTTCCAGCTTTTCCAATGGTAGCCATAACTGGCTTGATAAAGGGTAGTCTGGAATTCGTCTATACAGCCAGCTTGCAAAGTTAGAGTAGTATTTTATTGCTACATATTAGAATATAACCTATGACTTATCTCCTACTATTTGTTGTTGGGATAGTGGAGCATGTGTTTGCTTAACAATAGATATTTAGGATATGGAAATTTAAGCACACTCTAAGCCAAGCACCATTCTCATATTATAGTATTCCTGTGTGGATTGTTTCAGTATGGAGATTAGGTTGTAATACTTGTTGTAACTACTATTTTCATGTGATACAATTCCATTGTCAAAGGGTTCCTGTTTTGGCACTTTAACGACATTAAAAAAGGGATAACTTATGTTATCCCTTTTTTAATCTTTGAAAGATGAGGGCTTTAATCTGCCAATTGTGGGTTCAGCGGATTTTACGTAAGAGTGGAGTCGAGCAAAGCGAGCGAACTCAAGTAAGTGAGGGCAAAATTTGCGGCAACGTAGTGTCGCAAATTACTTGCCCGAGAGACAGTAAAATCCAAGACAAGTCCCAACTCTGACATTTAAAAAAAAAGGAACTTATGTTCTCCTTTTTTTATCATATAATATTGTGAAATATTATTATTTAATGTTTATTAACATATTGAAATATCTATTAACATATGATATAATAATTATATGGGGAATTATAATAAGTTGATGAAATTGTTTGACAGGGAAGTCATATCTTTTCAAGAATTGCGTGAAATTACTGATGACGAACTTGTTTCTGAAGTTTAAAAAGCCATGGTATCACAAATTTTTACGAAATAAAAATGTACTTCCTTCTTAAATTAAACATTTCCGGTTGAGCTGTTTTTATCATCTTCTAGTTGTTTTATATCAATATTATCATTATCTTCTTCTGCATAAGTGGTAATATCCGGTACATCTATTTCAACATTGACATCTGCGTCAACCATTTCAATATCACCTTTAAAAAATTCTTTTGTTTTACCGTCTTCCATTTTAACTGCAACTTTCCCGCATAAAAATTGCAGGTAGCAGACTTTTCCAAGTCCGTCAGGAGTCATTACGGATGAACCTATCGGGGGCATACCTTTTGCTGCATCTATATAATTTGAATATTCATAAGTCAGACAGCACAAAAGTCTCCCGCATGTGCCTGAAATTTTCCCTGGAGCAATGGGCATTCCTTGATCTTTTGCCAATTTTACATTAATAGTGGCAAACTTTCTCAGGAAGCTTGAACAGCAGAAAGGACGACCGCATACGCCGCAGCCTTCCAGAATAGAGGTTTCATCCCTGACACCTATGTGACGAAGATCTATTCGTACACGGGTAAATACCTGGGTTAAGTCTTTTAACAAAGCCCTGAAATCTACTCTTTCAGGAGCAGTATAATAAAAAGTGATTTTTCGTCTGTCAAATGTTATTCTGCACTGAACAAGATTCATATTTAATTTATGCTGTTGAACAAGAGCCTGACATTTAAAAAAGGATTGCACCTCTTCTTTTTTTATATCCTCAAGTGTCTGCAAATCTCTTTGAGACAGCGTTCTTATAACCTGAAAGGCTTGAGGCTTTTCTTTTGCCTGTTCCCATAATTTTTCTATTTGCGAATTTACAACAAAAGCTTTTAAAGCTTCTTCTCCTTTCTCGGTTCTTACAAGAACCATCTGTCCGTCATCAATTTTTATTGTGTCAGGAACTTCAAGCGGGTAAAATGTGTTTTTAAGGTAATTCACAGCATATTTCATTATATATATCTTTCTTCTTCTTTTAACTTTCTATTCATTAATTTTTCTAACAGTGCCTGAGGAGTTATATCTGTATATACTGCCTCATAAATTGCATTTGAGACCGGAACTTCTATATCAAGTTTTCTAGCAAGTTCGCATATCGCTTTTGATGTTTTAACACCTTCTGCAACCGAACCTAATTCTGAGAGTATATCATTAATCTTTTTACCTTTTGCAAGCATAGAGCCTACGGTATAATTTCTAGACATAGGACTTGAGCAAGTTGCTATTAAATCTCCCATACCGGAAAGTCCGTAGAGGGTTGACGGGTTAGCTCCAAGGTTAATACTTACTCTAACGATTTCTGCCATGCCTCTGGTTAAAAGCGTGCCGGAACAGTTATCGCCAAGTCCCATGGTATGGGCAAAGCCTGATGCGATAGCAATAACATTTTTCAAAGATCCGCCAAGTTCAACACCTATTACATCAGTGTTTGTGTAAAGCCTGAATTTATTTGGCACGTTCAATGCTTTTTGAACAAATTCTGCAGTATTTATATCTTCACAGGCAACAGTTGCGGCTGTTGGAAGCCCTGCTAAAACTTCTTTTGCAAGAGTAGGACCTGAAAGTATCGCAAGTTTTTGTTCAGGCAGAACATCTTTAATAACTTCTGACATTCTCATCAATGAAGGTAGTTCAATCCCTTTTGAAGCATTAACTAAAATTTGTTCAGATTTTATGCCTGCTTCTTTCAATTTTTCACAAACATCACGTGTTCCGGATGTTGCAACCACCGAAAGAATTATATCAGCATCGGCTATAGCGGATTTTAAATCTGATGTAATTTCTATCTTTTTATCAAGTTGGACTTCGAGAGGTTTTGAGGTATGTTTATTTAGTTTTAAGTCATCAGAAATATCCTGTTCACGTCCCCAAACAGTAATGTTTTCAAAATTGTTCGTTAAAAGCCATGCCAGTGTTAATCCCCAACATCCTGCTCCAAGTACTGTTAATTTCATAATTCAAGCTCTCCTTTATACTGTATAGCCGGCATGTAAAAGTTTTCTGAGTACACCACCGTATTTTTTTAGCTCTTGTCGTGCTTTATCTATGTCAAGCTTCATCATAAGCGAAATTATTGATGTTTTGATTTCCCAATTACATTTTAAAAGGGTTGCAAGAGCTTCACTGTGTGAAACATTCGCAATTTGCGCAACTATTCTGATTGCTCTGTCTTTTAGTTTTTCATTAACAGGCTGAAGGTCAATCATAAAGTTTTCATAAGTTTTTCCGATTTTAATCATTGCACCTGTTGATAACATGTTTAAAATCATTTTTTGAGCAGTTCCGGCTTTTAATCTTGACGATCCAGCAATAACTTCCGGCCCTACTTCTGGACAAATTACAAGTCCTGCATCTTCTGCTATTCTGCCATTCGGGTTGCAGGTAACACCTATTGTTTTGCAGTTAATTTCTTCTGCTCGTTTTAAAACTCCAAGTAAATATTTCGGATTACCGCTTGCAGAGATTACAACTGCAACGTCATTTTCATTAAGAATTTTTGCATCTTCGTAACCAAGCTCGGCATTATCTTCAGCACCTTCAATGGAATGTCTTATAGCTTCATCTCCGCCGCATATAAAACCTTGAACCAGATCATGTGAAACACTGAAAGTCGGAGGGCATTCAGAAGCGTCTAAAATCCCGAGTCGGCCGGATGTTCCTGCGCCAAAGTAGATTAAACGTCCGCCTTTTAAAAACTGTTTTGCAATTAAATCAATTGCGGAGGCAATATTTTCACTTTCTTCTTCCACAGCAAGTGCAACGAGTTTATCCTCCTCATTCATTTTTTTTACTATTTCAATGGTTGGAAGAAGATCAATATCTTTTGTATTTTCATTTCTGTATTCTGTAATAATATCACTCATTTTTTACCCCTTTTTTTATATAAACACTAAACCAATTTAAGCAAATTTGCCATTTCAATAGCAGATTTAGCCGCATCTGAGCCTTTGTTTCCAGCTTTTGTTCCGGCTCTTTCAATTGCCTGTTCGATATTATCTGTTGTAAGAACTCCAAAGATTACAGGAACACCTGTTTGCAGGCTTACCTGAGCTATTCCTTTAGAAACTTCAGCACTCACATAATCAAAATGAGCAGTAGCACCTCTAATTACTGCCCCGAGAGTAATAATTGCATTATATTTCCCTGTTTGTGCAAATTTTTGTGCGGTAATTGGAATTTCAAAAGCACCGGGAACTTTTACAATGTCAATATTGTCATCTGTAACACCATGTCGTTTTAGTTCATCAAGTGCGCCTGATAATAATTTCGACCCGATAAAATCGTTAAATCTTGATAATATAATACAAAATTTTTCATTACCTGCAACTAACTGACCTTCGTATGTTTTCATTTTTGACTCTCCATTGTCTATAGATACAATAATTTTAACGCATTTGTAACTATTTTACAATAAGTGGAGCAAAAATCTTATAAAAAATATATATTGAAGCGATTACCAGTAATCCTCCGCTTATTTTAAGAAGCCAGTCTGAAAACTTGTAAAATCCTTTCCAATTTTTGAGGTGCGATGTCAAAAATCCTGCAAGAATGAGTATTAAGCCCTGCCCCAGTGAGAATAAGAAAAGCATTAATATTGCCTGAACAATACTTGCAGATAGTGATGCAAAAGCCATAATCCCTGCCAAAATCGGGGTTGAACACGGAGTTCCGGCAAGCGCAAATACTCCGCCTAAGATTATGGGGTAAAAGTATGTATTTGTTCCATCGTTTTTGGGCATTTCTTTTATTACTACAGGAAGTTCAAAATCCAGAATCCCTAACAGTTTTAATCCCATTACCATAATTATTCCGGCTAAGAATATTCCGAAATATCCTCCGGCAAATGATATAAAAACTTTTCCTGTAATAGCGCAGATTATTCCGATTACAGAAAATACAATAGCTGTACCAAATACAAAAAACAGCATTTGTATAAATGTTTTTATAGGTTTAGCATCAGAATAACCTCCGATATAGCCGATTATAATAGGCAGCATTGCAAGAGAGCATGGAGAAATTGACGCCACAAGACCGCCTAAAAAAGATAATCCGAATAATATGGGTAAACTACCCTGTTGTGTAAAAAGACTGATATAATTTTCCATTATTATTTAAGTCCTTGTAAACATTTATCCATTTCTTCTTTAGATACAGCACCTTCAATTCTTTTCACCTGAGCACCTTGAGAGTTTAAAAGAATTATTGTCGGAACAAGTGTTACATTGTATTTTTTGATTTGATCCTGATTAAATGAATTTTGGTCCTGTACCTGAATTTCTGTTAAAACTATTTTTCCTTCATATTTTGGGAAAATTTCTTTAAATATTTTGTTCATAGTCTGGCAGTCAAGACACATGGCAGACGTGAATTTAATAACCTGAGGTTTGCCTGTTTCCGTAGTTTGAGCAGTTGTTGAATTTGATGCAGTAAGAAGCATATATGCCATAAGTGGTATTGCAAATATTAAAGCGATGATAATAACGTTTTTCTTCATGAAAAAACTCCTTTCTGTTTAATATTAGCATATATCAAAAAGAAATTTTTCAAAACCTCAGTCGGGTAGTTTTTAGTAACTACATAAAGTATGTTATTGGTATGCGGGGACTATGCGTCCCCACACCCTGCACCGAGTATTCTTTCTCTTTGTTGCGAAGCAAAGAGAAAGAATACTGGACAAGAAAGAGAAACACGCTGACCGTTTAATTACTGCTAAACTCAACCTGAAACGAGTGAACTCGCTATATATTTGTCATCCTGAACTTGTTTCAGGTTCTAATTTTATCGCTCAGACAGCACTCGTTTTGTTATTGTTTCGTTAAGCAGTAATTATTATTACCCCTCCCCTAACCCTTTTCCACTAGGGAGAGGGAAAAGATAATGTGGCGATAGCGTAACGAACAATAATTGTCGGCGAGGCAGATATCAAAGGCGTGTATTGTTTGAACGATAAAAGATGCTGAAATAAATTCAGCATGACGAATTATATAGTGAGTTTACACGCCTTAAAGCAGAGCCGTTACAATTATTAGTGAGTGAAGCGTGCCACCGGTTTACGTCGCTTTTCCGTAAAAGCGACCGCCGTGCGCGAAGCACCCGCCGGAGGCTATAACATACTTTATGTTAGTCTTCCGGGATATAGAAATCTGCTTTAGCTAAAAGTTCTCTTGTATGTTCGTAGCAACATGATTTTTGACAAATGATTTGATATTCCCTTACGATATTTAGAATATCATCTACTGACATTTTTATTATCCGTCTTTCACCTTCAATAATTCGAGCCATAATATTTTTCCTTTCAATATAATCTTCGGAAATATCAGCTAAAAACTTTTGAAAAACCATTTAAAATATGTATAAAAGCAGTTTATAATTATATAGTCATCTTGAAAATGTATGCTTGATATGATATAATAAAGAAGAAATAGAAAAAAAGGAGAAGTTTTATGAGAGGATTATTAAGAAATGTAACGTCGGGGGGGGGGCAGCTCTAAGCTTCTCTCTAAGCGCTTTTACACTTGCCGAAGTTCTAATTACTTTAGGTATTCTGGGAGTTGTAGCAGCATTAACAATGCCTTCTTTGATTGAACAGCACAAAAAACAGGTTGTAGCAGCAAAACTTGAAAAGTTTTATTCTACGATGAACCAAGCTGTAAAAATGGCAGAATATGAAAATGGTGACAAACAATATTGGTTTGAATATCTTAGTGGAGTTGATGATGAAGGAAATCGAAAACAAAGAATTTGGTTTGAGAAATATTTGGCTAAACATTTAAATATAATAAAAACCGAGGATACAAGTGTAAGTCTTACATTATATTATCTTGCAGATGGAGGGGCTTTTATGTCTGCAGGATCTGCGCAGGATTGGCTATATTTCCCAGGAAATCCTAAAAAATGTCTTCCGGCAATTTATGGCAATCGACAAGAGTTTGTCGGTCGTTGTGCCTGGGCTTTTTATTTTGATTCGAAGTCTAAAGGATTTGATACATATGCGTACGCTTGGGATGGTTCAATGGATACGCTTTATAGTGATAATTCTTTTGGATGTAATACATCTTCCACACAGGGATATTACTGTACTCGTCTAATTCAGGTTAACGGTTGGAAAATTCCTGATGATTACCCGTTTAGAATTTCTTATTAATATAAAAAAATTCCCCTCTGTATAGAGGGGAATTTTTTGTTTAAATTTGATTGATTATTCTTCGTCTTCATTACCTAATTGAAAATCAGGGGCTCCAAACATGCCTTCGATTTCTTCCAAAATCGCAGACGGTTTTCTTGCCTGATTTCTTTGAGCAACTGCACGTTTTCTTTCTTCGCGTTCTTTTTCTTCGTTCGCGTTAGAAAGATGGTGGAAGCCTGTACCTGCAGGTATTAAACGACCGATGATAACGTTTTCTTTCAAACCTCTCAACATGTCTTTTTTACCTTCAACAGCGGCTTCTGTCAGGATTCTTGTTGTTTCCTGGAATGATGCTGCTGAAATGAAACTTTCAGTATTCAAAGAAGCTTTTGTGATACCTAATAACATGTATTCACAAGTTGCCGGCTGACCGCCTTTATCTTCAACTTCTTTGTTTTCTTTTTCGAATGTCTGCATTTCAATCAATTCACCAGGTAACAATGTTGTATCACCGGCATCAACAACTTTAACTTTCTTAGTCATTTGTCTTACGATGATTTCAACGTGTTTATCGGCGATTTCTACACCTTGTGAACGGTATACTCTTTGTACTTCGTCTACAAGGTATTGTTGTGCAGCTTCAGGTCCGCAAAGTCTTATAACATCATGCGGATTCAAAGGTCCGCTTGTTAAAGGCTGGCCTTTTTTGATTTTCTGTTTATTCTGAACAACGATATTTGCGTCAATTGCATATTTGATTTCGGTTCTGCCGTTATCAGTTACAAGATAGAGTCTTGGCAAATCTTCATCTGTTTCAATTTCTGCAACGCCGTCTTCTTCTGCTAATATAGCACAGTCTTTAGGTTTGCGGCCTTCAAGAAGTTCTTCAACTCTCGGAAGACCTTGAACGATGTCACCTGTTTTTTGTCTTTCAAATACAAGTGTTGCAATGTTATCACCGCGCAATACAAGTGCACCTGCTTCAACCTGTAACATTGTACCCGGGCTGATTAAGTAAGGTCTGCCGTTTCTAATTGTGATTTCACCTTTATTAACAGCAGTTACCATACCAGAAACTGTTGATTTTTCTCCGCTATCAGCAATGATAGAATCAAGTTTTACAAAGTCGCCTTTTTTGACGTTTGCTTTGCCTTTTACAGACAATGTTGTTTCGTAAGTTTCGCTTGTCAACAACAATCTTCTTGCGTCTTCTTTATCGGTTTTAATTGATGCAACACCATCATTGATAGCTAATACCTGAGTTTTAGCAACAGGTGTTTTAGGATCAATTGTCTGACCGTCTTTTACAAGAAGTTCTGTTTGAAGCGATGACATTGTTTTTGCATTGCCTTCAAATTCACGGCGTACAATTAAGTTTTCAAGAACAACTATTCTCAAATTGTCTTTGTCATCGAGTTCTACCATACCTTTGAGGTGTGATAAATATCCTTGCATTTGAAGAACAAGGCTTGTTCTTGTTATTGTAGAACCGTCGAGATTTCTTACTCTTGCACCATCTTTGTACTGTAACTGTGTTACAGGTACGATGTCTATCAAACTGTCGGATGTATTGAATTTAATTGAAACATTTTTCTGTTCAACTTCCAATACCTGTACAGGTCTGATAAGTATCTGTATAGGCTGATTTGAGATATTATCTTCATCAAGTGAAAGACTTGCATCAAGTTCTTCATCAAGATCATCAATATCTAAATCATCCATTGAAGAATCCATAATTGTGACGATAGAAGTTTCTTTTGCTTTAATACCGTCAGCAATTATAGTGCCTTTTTTAACAACTTCGCCTTCGTCAACTTTAAGTTCAGAAACACTTGAAAGTGTATGAATTTCACCCGGGCGGATTGTTATTTCGTGGATAACGTCGTTGTATTCTTTAAATTCAACAATACCGTCAATGTGGCAGTAAACGTCTTTTACAACTTCAGTACCTGCAGTAACAGATGTTCCGTTTTCAACCATCTTCAAAGAAGAATCTTTGTTAATCTGATGGATTTCTTCCGGAATGAATACAACAGAACCCGGTTTTGTAATAATCTGGTTTTCATCAACTTCAACATCAACATATCTGATTTCGCCTGATGAAGTTACTGCGCATTCATCGTCAATAAGTTCTGCGATAATCATGCCGTTTTCAACTGTTGTATCAACAGGAGCTTTTACGATATATTTTTCTCCTGTTTTCTTAACAGTCCATAACTGTTCTTTTTTAGTTTGTTCAAATGTAGCGTTTTCAGGCATCAATGAAGCGATTACAATTGTCAATTCTTTACCTTGAACGATTTTCTTAATCTTTTTGCCTTCAAATTTTACATCTTCAATAACTAAGTCTTCTCCGAAGCGAACTTCACCGCCGTGTTCAGAGATTGTTAAAGTTTCAGCGAGTTTTTCACCTTCTTTGATTTTCTGACCGTCTTTTACAAGAACTTTAGAACCGCCGGGGAGGTTATAAACATCGCCGCCAAGAACCCAGATAATACCTTGTTTATTGGTTGTTCTTGAGATGTTGCCCTGTCTGTCTTTCTTTTCATCGGCAACGAAATCTTCATATAAAACTTCTCCGGAAAGATCTGATGTAATATCTTTTGTAGCTTTTTCTGTAAGACGTGATCCGCCCTGAGCTGCCGGTTCAAACTGCGCAAGTTTAAAGCCTTTTTTAACCTGCATTCCGTTTGTAAAGAAGATTGTAGAACCTGCCGGAATATGGTATTTTTCAGTTCTTTTTGCACCTTTAAGTTCTATATCTGTTTCATAATTAGAGATATTAACAACATCACCGTGGCGTGTTCTCAATTCTCTTGTTTTAACATTTGAAACAACTTCACCGTCTTGTTTTGCAATAACTTCTTTAATTGCATCTTTAACACCGACCGCACCGCCTGTGTGGAAGGTTCTCATTGTAAGCTGTGTACCTGGTTCACCGATTGACTGAGCTGCGATAATACCGATTGCTTCGCCGATATCAACGAGTTTCTGGGTAGTCATTGCCCAGCCGTAGCATTTCTGGCAGATACCGTATTCCAAACCGCAGGTTAAACCTGAACGAACTTTTAATTCCTGAAGATTTAGATGTTTTACTTTTTGAACATCATCACGGTTCATTGTAGTTCCTGCTTTTACAAGAACTGTACCGTCTGTATCAACGATATCTTCTGCAATTGTTCTGCCAAGTAGTCTGTCAATCAAAGGTACAATTACGTTATCGCCATCTGTAATCGGTTTCATATTGATTGATTTTGTCGTATGGCAGTCATCAGCACGGATAATAACATCCTGCGCAACGTCAACCAAACGTCTTGTCAAATAACCGGAGTCAGCTGTTTTCAACGCTGTATCTACAAGCCCTTTTCTTGCACCATAAGATGAGATGATGTATTCTGTAACGGATAAGCCTTCTTTAAAGTTTGATTTAATCGGCAAGTCGATGATTTGACCTTGTGCGTCTGCCATCAAACCTCTCATTCCGACAAGCTGAGATACCTGTGACAGGTTACCTCTGGCGCCTGAGAATGCCATCATGTATACAGGGTTTAATTTATCAAAGTTTTCAACTACCTGAGATGTTAATTTTGCAGTTGTTTCAGACCAGGTGTCGATAACTTTTGTATATCTTTCAACTTCGGTGATTTCACCTTTAAGATATCTGTTTGTAGATTTTTCGATTTCTTTTTCGGCTTCTTGAAGCAGTTCTTTTTTTACTTCCGGAACCTGCAAGTCTGCAATAGAAATTGTTGTTCCGGATTTTGTAGCATACTTATAGCCGAGGTTTTTCAGGCTGTTAGCCAATTCTGCGGTTTTAGCCCCGCCAAACTCCAGATACATTTGTGAAAGCAAATTGTT
>CALUVW010000033.1 GCA_944324315.1 Candidatus Gastranaerophilales bacterium
AGGTAAAGAACCTTTTCCAACACCTAAGTATTCATGAACTTTTTGTAAATGTAAAGGAATAGGATAATAAAGCATTGCACCTATACCGCGTTCCTGAAGCATTTTATGAACTTCATCACGGTTAGGAATTTTAACAGTATATTGGTGGTAAACACAGTATGTATCGTCCAATTCAACAGGTGTTTGAACATCTGCGCAGTCTTTAAATAATTCATTATAATAGTAAGCATGTTTACGTCTTGCTTCGTTCCAATCTTTAACATGAGGAAGTTTAACTCTCAAAATTGCAGCTTGAATTTCATCAAGACGGCTGTTAACACCAATTTCATCGTGATGGTAACGAATGGCTCCGCCGTGGTTTCTCAAAGCAACAACTCTATCTCTAAGTTTTTCGTCATTAGTCATAATAAGACCGCCGTCACCCATTCCGCCTAAGTTTTTAGTCGGATAGAAGCTTAGACAGCCAAAATCACCGAATGTTCCGACCATTTTACCTTTGTACAAAGCCCCGATTGCCTGACAACAGTCTTCAATAACATGAAGATTATGTTTTTTAGCAACAGACATAATTGTATCCATATCACACGGTTGACCATATAAATGAACAGGAATAATAGCTTTTGTTCTCGGTGTAATTGCTGCTTCAAGTTTTGATGCATCCATATTAAATGTATCTTTATCAATATCAACAAAAACAGGTTTTGCACCGACAATACCGATAGCTTCGGTTGTTGCAACAAAAGTAAATGCAACTGTTATAACTTCGTCGCCTGCTCCAATATCCAATGCACGCAAAGCTAAGTGCAAAGCATCAGTTCCTGAATTTAATCCAACAGTGTATTTACATCCGATAAAATCTGCCATTTCCTGTTCAAAAGCTTTACAGTTAGCTCCAAGGATATAAGATCCAGAGCGTAAAACTTCACAAACTGCTTTTTCAACTTCCGAGCCAATAGTTGCATACTGGCGTTTTGAATCTAAAATAGGTATCATATTTCTCTCCTTTTTAAAATGCACCTGTATAATATTAGTTTAGCACAGGTTTTTCATGCCTTTATATAAGCTTAATAAAATATAAATTATAAAAATACGGACTATTCACATAGACTAATCCACGACAAAACGGAAATTAACCTATAAACAGTCCGCAATTTTTAAGAGTATTTTATACCTGCCTGTTTCATTCTTCTTATACATTCTCTAATTGTATCAACATCTTTTGTCAGAGCAACACGGAAATAACCTTCTCCGTATTTTCCGTAACCGTTTCCTGCAGGAACAACAACATGAGCTTTTTCAAGCATTAATGTTACAAACTCTTCTGATGTCATACCTTTTGGAACAGGGAGCCAAAGATAGAAAGTCGCTTTAGACGGTTTAACATTCCAGCCGAGCTCTCTAAAACCTTCTTCTGCAACATCACGGCGCTGCTGATACATTTTGTTTAAATCTTCAATGTATTTAGGATCAACATTAAAAGCAGCTGTTGCCGCATCCTGAATTGCTTTAAAAGTACCGGAGTCAATATTGTTTTTAATTGTTCCAAGAGCCTTAACTGCATCTGCATTTCCGCAGACAAAACCAACTCTCCATCCTGTCATATTATAAGATTTTGAATGAGAGTAAAATTCAAGCGCAACATCCTTTGCACCTTCAACCTGCAAAACAGAGGGTGCTCTATACCCGTCATAGGTCATCTCTGAATATGCCATATCAGAACAGAGCAGAATATCATATTTTTTACAAAAATCAACTGCTTTTTTGAAAAATTCCAAATCTGCAACAGCACCTGTCGGATTATTCGGGTAATTTAAAAACATAATTTTAGATTTTTTTGCAATATCTTCAGGAATTTTATCGAAATCCGGCAGATATCCGTTTTCTTCTAAAAGCGGCATTTCATAAGGTGTTCCACCTGCAAATATAGTTGCATTATGATATACAGGATATCCGGGATCAGGAACTAACGTATAATCACCTTTATCTACAAATGCAAAGAAAACATGCGCTATTGCTTCTTTTGAGCCGATATTTGCAAGCATTTCTTTGTCAGGATCAAGTTCTACTCCAAAACGTTTTTTCATCCATTCACATGCACCCTTTCTAAACTTTTCAGTTCCGTTATAAGGCGGATAATCATGGTTTTTGGGATTATCAATAGCTTTATGCATTTCCTCAACAATAGGTGCAAGTGTCGGAGTATCAGGATCTCCAATACCTAAACTTATAATATCAATCCCCTTAGCTCTTGCTTCGGCAATTTTTCTGTCTATTTCCGCAAATAAATAAGGCGGGATTAATTCTAAACGTTCTGAGATTTTCATAACTTCTCCTTCTTAATATTCTTTCCTAACCTTTAATTTTATGCTATCATAAATATAAAGGAAAGACAATGAGTATAATTGCAGATGACAATGATTTTAAAAGTTCGGATATTTCCGAAAAGAAAAAACATTCGGTTATAAAACCAGAGTGTCTTGATAATGACAAAAATTTTGAAAATTGCATAAGACCCAAAACTTTTGATACATATATCGGCCAAACTGCTTTGAAAGAAACTTTAAAAATCTCTATCGCGGCTGCAAAAAAACGAGAATTACCGCTTGATCATCTGCTTTTTTACGGTCCTCCGGGACTCGGGAAAACAACTCTGGCAGGAGTTATTGCAGAACAAATGGGAGTTGATATAAAAATTACATCAGCTCCTGCTCTTGAACGTCCGAGAGATATTATCGGGATTTTAATGTCATTAAAGGGCGGTGAAATATTATTTATAGACGAAATTCACAGGCTTAATAAGGTTGCGGAAGAAATTCTCTACCCTGCGATGGAAGATTTTTTCCTTGATATGACAACAGGGAAAGCTCAAACAGTAAAAACTCTAAGGATTCCGCTCCCAAAATTCACATTGATAGGTGCGACAACAAAAGCAGGAGAGCTTTCTGGACCGCTCCGCGATCGTTTTGGCATAATTCACAGACTTGAATTTTACACTGAAGATGAATTATCTGAAGTTATTAAACGTACTGCAGGAATTTTAAACATAGATATAACAGAAGAAGGCGCACACGCAATTGCAAAACGTTCACGAGGCACCCCGCGTATTGCAAACAGACTTGTCAAAAGAGTTGCTGACTATGCTCTTGTAAAACATGACGGGAAAATAACCGAGGACATAGCAAACAAATCTCTGGATATCTTAAAAATAGATAACTTTGGGCTTGATAATACTGACAGAACTCTTTTAAAACTTATTATAGAAAAATATGACGGCGGTCCTGTAGGGATTGAAACAATTGCTGCGGCAATCGGAGAAGATGTCAGAACAATTGAAGATGTATGCGAACCTTTTTTACTGCAGACAGGTTTTTTGCAGCGCACACCGCGGGGGAGAAAAGTTTCGCCGGCAACATACAGACATTTAGGGTATAAAAACATCAATAATAATGAACAAAAAACATTATTCTGATACTTTTAATTACCACCATGGATAATCATCTTTAATTTCCCACCCGTCTGCTTGTATCAATGCTCCGCAAAATTGGCTTTCAAGATCTGTTGCACAAGTTTCTAATAATCTTGTTCTGTCATAGCCAACGCCGAACATATTAAATTTATTATTTTTCAAATCAAGATACATAAGAAAAAATTCTTTTCCTATAAGATTTGTACCCCTTGAGCCGTTTATATCAACGCCAAACATTATATTTTTATATGATGAACGTATACATTCATTATCATCATTATATTCATCACATCCGGTACCCATAAAAGAATTTATTAATGTGCCGTTCGCCAGTGCAATATAATAGCCTCTTCCAAACTGCGATGTATGAGATACCGGCATATAAGGACCTTTTAACCCCATAGAAGTTGAACTTTTTATGCCATAGTCTTTTACAACTTTTACATAAGGAATTATGTATTTTTGCATAAAATCACTTATATCATCGTCATAAACATCAGTCGAACCGTATAAAGATTGAATTCCCCAACCGGAAATATCACCGTAGTCAGCCTGTGCAGCAGTCAAAGCTTGGGACAAAATTGAATATGTTTGTTTTAATCTTGTTGCTGCAACTTTTGCCTGATATTTATTTATCAGAGTAGGCATCGTCATTGCAGCAACTACTCCGATAATACCAAGGGTAATTAAAACTTCAGCAAGAGTAAAGGCGGCTCGACGAATATTGTAAGAGCGGGCTACGTGCGTAGCACCCTCACTGATTAGGGCGGGGTTAGGGGGGAACGTAGCCGTTCCATCCGACATATTAAGATTACATCTTTTTTTAGAATAAAGATTTTTGCTTATTACATCGTCACCCATCCTCTTATCCTTCCCTAACAAGGGAAGGAAGATTGGACTTAACAGCCTGCCATCATATCTTCTCCTGCCTTCTAAATTTGCTTTGCATCTATGCCTCTTTGCATCTTCGCATCTAATTACTATATCCTGAAACAAGTTCAGGATGACGTTAATCGCTTGACTTCTTGACCTCTTAGATAAATTATTTTCTAAAAGCTCTGAATCGCCCCCCCCCCGAGGGTTTCAGGCATAGTAACTTCTAAACAAGATTGTACTTGTAACTCTTCTAATCTTAATCTTTCCATAAAGCAAACTCCTTTCTTAATTCTTTATATATTTATTATAAACTATCGTATAGATTTTTTCAAGTAAATTTTTATGGTATATTAACAACGGTTAGGAGATATAAATGAAAAAACTTATTGCTATTTTATTTTTACTCACTGAAATATTCTGTCCTGCTTTTGCAGATGATACAAAGCCCGTTTTACCTTCACAGACAGGGATTGTTGAAAACATAAAATACGAGGATGCAGAAGAGCTCAATCAAGACACAACAAAACAGCTTGTTACAATTAAAGTGCTTACGGGAGATTTTAAAGGCACAGAAAGAATTGTTGAAAACATGCTTACAGGTAACCCCGCCTATGATATAAACCTCAATAAAGGAGATAAAGTCGTACTTCACGTTGAACCTGTATCTGATACTGTTTCGACTCCTGATGATGTTGATTTTTTCATTGCTGATGTAAAAAGAGATAACCAGATTTTAATTTTCGGCTCAATATTTTTTGTAATGCTTCTTCTTATCGGACATAAAAAGGGACTTACGAGTATAATTTCGATTGTATCAACCGTTGCTTTAATATTTTTCATGCTTATGCCCATGATTTTAAGCGGATTTTGCCCTATTGCATCATCTGTACTTGTCGGGATTTTATCAACAGTTATTACAATATATCTTGTGGGCGGGTTTAATTCAAAAAGTTCTTCGGCAATTATCGGAACGGCAACCAGTCTGATTTTTGCAGGCGGACTTTCTATGATTGCGATTTATTTTGCACACCTTACAGGTTTTGCAGGAGAAGAACCGATGTTTTTGTATACAGCAAGACCGGATTTAAGTTTTACCGGAATTCTTTCTGCATCAATGGTAATAGCAGCATTAGGCGCACTTATGGATACTGCAGTTTCTATTGCAAGTACGATTAATGAAATTTATGAAACCGATAAAACTCTTTCCATAAAACAGCTTTTTAAATCAGGAATGAACGTAGGGCGCGACATAATCGGGACAATGTCTAACACACTTATACTTGTTTACCTTGGAAGCGCGCTCCCGCTTGTACTTTTATCCAGCAACATTGATATGAATAAATTCTTTAACCTTAATCAGGTCGCAACAGAAATTTTATCAGCTCTGACAGGAAGTATTGCAATACTTGTCTGTGTTCCGATTACCGCAATTGTTGCAGCATATTTAATTAAACGAAACAAACAAAAAACTGATTTTGATTTAAAAAGAATTGATATAAATTAAATTATAATGTGTCCTGCTAAACTTGTTTCAGTATCTAAACCAAGTTTAAAAATTAAACGAAATTCGCAATATAATAATTAGCCGGATAAGAATAAGCCAGTTCCTTATTGACTTCTACAACTTCGTGATTCATATCTTTATTGGCATATTCTGTAGTAATTACAGGTAATTTATCAGCCTGTTCCTGAGTCTTTATAACCTCTCCCGCAGGGACATATCTGTTATCAGCGACTTTTACACCGATAACTTTTGCCGCAGGTTCAATCACAACATTATTTCCAATTTCTGATTTATATACAAATGACTGCATTCCGACAAATACGTTATCACCGATTTTGGCAGGGCCGTGAACCTGTGATTGATGGGCTAAACTTACATCTTTGCCGACATAAACCGAATATTCCTGCCCGTCATGATTTACACGGCCGTGCTTAAGCCCGTGGATTACAACGCCGTCTTGAACATTTGAACCTTCACCTATATATATCGGTGTGCCTTCATCTCCTCTGACAGATGCAAACGGTGCAATATTTACATCGCGTCCGATTATAACATCACCGATTACGCTTGCCTGCGGATGTATAGCATCATTCGGCATCAATAACGGCATATATCTGTTAGGGGTAAAACTTGTAACAGGGTTAGGCATAATATTTTTTGGTGTAATCTGCGGTAAAACAGGCAGCATAATTTTCTCCTTATTAAATAAATACTCTATTATAAAAATCAAACATAAAAATTTTTGCCAATAAAAAAGCGGCCTTAAAGACCGCCTTTTTAATTTTATTTTGAGCAGGAACAACAACCGCAAATTACTGATTTCAAAATATCAGCCTTATCTGTTCTTTCCCAAGGAACATCAATATCAGTTCTGCCCATATGACCGTAAGCTGCCAACAGCTGATAGAATTTACCGCCGTTTTTAGCAGGCAAACCGCGAAGGTCAAACTGGTTAATAATTGATGCCGGTCTTAAATCAAAGTTTTTAGATACTAAAGCAGAAATTTCATCATCAGAAATTTTGCCTGTGCCGAAAGTATCAACCATGATTGAAACAGGTTCTGCAACACCGATTGCATAAGCAAGTTCAATTTCGCATTTTTCAGCCAAACCTGCAGCAACAATATTTTTAGCAACCCATCTTGCAGCATAAGCAGCTGATCTGTCAACTTTTGTAGGATCTTTTCCTGAGAAAGCTCCGCCGCCATGTCTTGAATAACCGCCGTAAGTATCAACAATAATTTTACGGCCTGTCAAACCGGCATCCCCCTGAGGGCCGCCTACAACAAATCTTCCTGACGGGTTAACAAGAATTTTTGTTTCGCTGTCTATTTTGATTGTTTCGTGAGCAAAAACCTCATCAATTACATAAGCTGTAATATCTCTCTTTATAATTTCCTGAACTTTTGAATTGTCACATTCACCGTTAATTTCAGGATCGTGCTGTGTAGAGATTAATATTGTATGAATTCTTGAAGGTTTGCCGTCAACATATTCAACAGTAACCTGAGATTTGCCATCCGGTCTGAGGTAATTTAAAATACCCTGTTTTCTGACCTGAGCTAATCTGTGTGATAATTTATGAGCTAAGCTGATAGGCAGAGGCATCAATTCAGGGGTTTCGTTACAAGCATAGCCAAACATAATTCCCTGATCGCCTGCGCCGATGTTTTCAGTTTCAGAAACTGATGTATCAGCGTTGTCATTTCTTGTTTCAAAAGCTTTGTTTACACCGCCTGCGATATCGCAAGACTGCTCATCAATACTTGTTAAAACTGCGCATGTATCAGCGTCAAATCCGCCGCCGGATGCTCCGGAATAACCTATATTTTTGATAGTGTTACGAACTACTGACGGAATATCAACGTAACAATCAGCAGTAATTTCACCGCAAACAAGCGCCATGCCTGTAGTTACTGTAGTTTCAGCTGCTACACGCGCCTGCGGGTACTTTGTCAAAAACTCGTCCAAAATTGCGTCAGAAATCTGATCGCATACTTTGTCGGGGTGTCCTTCCGTAACAGATTCGGAAGTAAATAAAAAGTTTCTTGGTGTCATTTTTTATCTCCTTAATTTGTATTTCGGATCCGGCGAACCGTATCACCGTCAATCCTGCCGGTAAGGTTTTTAATTCCGACCCGGCCAATCCATTAAGCAACAGTGTACAACCAAAAACTTTCAAAAGCAAATATTGTGTGAATATATATTACGCATATAATAATTGGGACTTATATCGCAGTTAGACCCTGAAACGAGTTCAGAGCCTGCCCTGAATTTATTTCAGGGGTGACAATTTAGATATTGTTTGGGGTAAACTGCGATATAAGTCACTAATTATTCATGTTGACAAAATCTGAAAAATAATAAATAATGAATTTAGCTAAGAAGAAAAGGAGTTTGAAAATGAATAGAGAAGATACTTTCAGGATCGCCCCCCCCCCGAAAAGCGTAGCCGCTTAACCCGCTATATTAGTGAGTTTTGGGGATTTGGCGACTATTTTAACGGATTTACTCTGGCAGAGGTGTTAATCACTCTTGGTATAATAGGTGTGGTTGCGGCAATGACCATGCCAACACTTATTGGGAATTACAAAAAACAAGAAACCGTCTCAAGGCTAAAAAAAGCATATACAAATATTAGTCAGGCATATCTTTTATCACAAGTAGAAAACGGGAATGCTAAAAATTGGGAAACTCCGCAAACACTGGGGGTTGAAGGTTATTTAAACAAATATTGGGCCAAATACTTTCATAAAATTAACATTTGTTATACATATTCAGAATGCGGTTACAAAAACATGCATCCATACAAATTCGCAGACGGTTCTGACAGTACTTATACTGTAGCATCATCAACAAGACGTATTCCTTTTATAACAAGTGACGGTATTATTTATACACTAAGCCTTGCAAGCGGTAATGACGGGAATCTAACCTACAATACAGGTATATATATTGATATTAATGGACCTAAAGGTCCAAATATATATGGGAAAGATCTTTTCACTTATACTATAACTTCGGAAAATAAACTTTTACCCAGCGGATATAATACAAGAATGGAAACGTTAAATAAAGAATGTTCAAATGAAGGAAAGGGTACAGCCTGTGCTGCCAAAATCATGAAAGATGGGTGGCAGATTATTGATGGTTATCCTTTTTAATTTTTTCAATCCTGTATTTGTTCAAAAAATTATTCAACCGTTACTGATTTTGCAAGATTTCGCGGCTGGTCAACATCTTTCCCCAGAAATTCAGCAATATAATAAGCCAGAAGCTGCAAAGGAATTATTGCAATAATCGGAGAGAACAATTCCTGAACATCCGGAACTCTTATTATATGTTCAAATAAATCATTCAATTTTTCGTCTTTTGAATTTGTAAGGGCAATCATCCTTGCATTACGTGCCTTGGCTTCTTCACTATTTGAAAGAAGTTTTTCATAAACCGAACCGTTCATCAGTATAGATAAAACAGGCATTGTCTCATCAAGCATTGCAATCGGGCCATGTTTCAATTCTCCTGCAGGATAACCGGTTGCATTAATGTAGCTGATTTCTTTAAGTTTCAATGCACCTTCTAGAGCTGTCGGGAAATTTATTCCTCTTGCAATATAAATAAAATCTTTTGTATTTGCATAAGCTTTTGCAACTGTTTGAATATTTTCTTTATGTGCAAGAATTTGCTCAATTTTTTGCGGTAAAAGCATCAGTTCCGCTTTCAAAGATGTTAAAGTCGAATGAGCAATACTGTCCTTGATTTCTGCCATATATAAAGATAGCAGATAAAATGCCATCAGCTGCGCAATATAAGATTTTGTAGCGGCAACAGAAACTTCAATACCTGCATTTACGGGTATTAAACTGTCGGCTTCTCTTGCCATGGCACTATCTGGACGGTTTGTAATTATCAAAATATGAGAACCTTTAGCTTTTGCCTGCTTTACTGCCGTCAAAGTATCAGCAGTTTCACCTGACTGCGAAACCCCTATTACAAGAGTATTTTCATCAGTTACTGTTTTTCTGTAAATGTATTCGCTTGAAGCCTCAACATCTACTGCTATACCGCAAAAGCTTTCAATTAAATATTTTCCAATCATTGCCGCATGCAAAGATGTACCGCAGGCAATAATTTGAATTCTGTTCAACTTTTTCAATGTTTCTTTAGTAAGTTTAACTTCGTTCAAAATAATATGTTCATCAGGAGCGTGCAGACGGCCTACAAGAATATTTCTTATAACATCCGGCTGCTCATGAATTTCTTTAAGCATAAAATGTTTGTAACCCATTTTACTCAAAGCTACAGGTTCCCACGGAAGAATCTCAATTTTTGGAGAAATTTTATTTCCATCTATATCAATAATCTGCATACTGTCAGGTGTTAACGTTGCTATTTGATTATCCTCAAGATAAACAGCCTTATTAGTGTGTTTAATTATTGCCGGTACATCTGATGCAGCGAAATATTCCCCTTCACCAATTCCGACAAGAAGCGGAGCATTTCTTTTTGTGATAACCAGTTTATTTTTGCAGTCATTATGCATAACGCAAAGAGCATAAGCACCTTCTATTTCTTCTGATGCAAGTCTGACAGCTTCTGTCAAATCTTTGCATTCTGCATATTTACGGGCTACAAGATGTGCCACTGCTTCCGTATCGGTTTGCGATCTGAAAACGCATCCGTCTTTTGATAATTCTTCTCTTAATTCTTTATAATTTTCAATAATCCCGTTGTGCACAACGACAAGATTCCCGCAATTACATGTATGCGGATGAGCGTTAAGTAATGTCGGAGCGCCATGAGTTGCCCATCTTATATGCCCGATACCCATAGTAGAATGTGCAAATTCCGCTTCATGCCCTTTCAGCTCATTTCTAAGATTTTGAAGCTTGCCTATAGCTTTATACACGCGAATTTGTTCGTCACACATAACAGCAATACCCGATGAATCATACCCTCTGTATTCAAGCTGTTCCAACCCGTCAATTAAAATATCGACGACAGATTTAGCACCTACATAACCTACTATTCCGCACATATATAATCCTCTCCAATCAATATAATCTCTATAAAATACATTATAACATTGAAAAAAATAAAATAAAATATCCTTATAAAAGTTTAACATAATACTTGGGTTAAATTAAACATATCTAAAAAAAACAGGCCTCTTATAAAAAGAGGCCTGTTTTTTTATGCTTTTCTGAAAACTATTTCGTCGTTATCGACATCTATAATAACTTTATCTCCGCGCAGGAACTTCTGGGCAAGAATTTGTTTTGACAGAGGGTTTTCGATTAACTGTCTTATGACACGTTTGAGAGGTCTTGCGCCATATACAGGGTTGAACCCGCGGGTTGCAAGGAATTCTTTTGCATCATCAGTTATTTCAAAGTCGATTTCCTGATCTTTCAACAATTTTCTTAAGTAATCCATTTGAATATCCACAATTTTTGTCAAATCCTGCATACTCAATGCTCTAAAGAATATTGTTTCATCAATTCTGTTTAAAAATTCAGGTTTAAACCTGCTTCTTAAGACTTCAAGAACTTTTTCTTTTGTTTCTTCAAAATTTTGTTTTGAACCTAGAGAATTTAATGTATTTTCAAGAATTATGTCGCTTCCGATGTTTGATGTCATAATAATCAATGTATTTTTGAAATCAACTGTTCTTCCTTTAGAGTCAGTCAAACGACCGTCATCAAAAATTTGAAGCATAATGTTGAAAACATCAGGGTGAGCCTTTTCAATTTCATCAAAAAGAACTACAGAATAAGGTTTACGTCTGACAGCTTCCGTTAACTGCCCGCCTTCGTCGTACCCGACATATCCCGGAGGAGCCCCTACTAATCTTGAAACATTATGTTTTTCCATATATTCAGACATATCAATACGGATAAGCGCATCTTCATCGTTGAACATAAATTCAGCAAGTGATTTTGCAAGTTCGGTTTTCCCTACCCCTGTAGGCCCTAAGAATAAAAAGGTACCTATCGGGCGTTTCGGGTCTTTCAAGCCTGATCTTGCACGGCGTATTGCATCAGAAACTGTATCAACAGCTTCTTCCTGACCGACAAGACGTTTATGAAGAATTTCTTCCATATTAAGAAGTTTTTGTTTTTCGCTTTCAACAAGTTTATTAACAGGAATTCCGGTCCACTTGCTTACGACATTTGCGATATCTTCGTCATCAATTTCTTCTTTCAACAGTTTGTTATCTGTTTTTTCTTTATTCTGAACAGCCTTCAACTGCTTTTCAAGCTCAAGGAGTTTACCGTACTTCAATTCAGCAGCAGTCTGCAAATCAGTATTACGTTCAGCTTCTTCTATTTTATTTTTAACTTTTTCGATTTCTTCTTTGATGCCTGCCTCACCTGTAATTGAAGCTTTCTCCTGCTCCCATTGAGCTTTTAATTTTGAGATTTTGCCATCCAAATCATCAATTTGTTTAGTTAAATCAGCGACTTTAGCTTTTGCATCATCATCGTCTTCTTTTTTCAAGGCTTCGCGTTCGATTTCAAGCTGAATTTTCTGACGCATCATTTTATCAATTTCTTCAGGCATTGAATCAATTTCAATACGCAAAGATGAAGCAGCTTCATCAATCAAATCTATTGCTTTATCAGGTAAAAATCTGTCTGTTATATATCTGTCAGACAATTTTGCAGCCGCAATCAGGGCGCTGTCTAATATTCTTATTCCATGGTGAACTTCGTATTTTTCTTTCAGGCCTCTGAGGATAGAAATTGTGTCCTCTACTGAAGGTTCTCCGACCATAACGGGCTGAAATCGTCTTTCTAAAGCAGGGTCTTTTTCAATGTATTTGCGATATTCATTAATTGTTGTAGCACCGATTGTTCTCAATACTCCTCTTGCAAGCATCGGTTTCAAAAGGTTGCCTGCATCCATTGAACCTTCTGTTGCTCCGGCACCTACAACAGTATGTAGTTCATCGATAAACATTACAATTTCGCCGTTTGAATTTTCAACTTCTTTCAAAACTGCCTTCAAACGTTCTTCAAATTCACCTCTGAACTTTGCACCGGCAACCAGTGCCCCCATATCAAGAGAAACCAGTTTGACATCTTTCAAACTTTCCGGGACATCGCCTCTTACGATACGCTGAGCAAGCCCCTCAACAATAGCCGTTTTACCGACACCGGGTTCACCTATCAATACAGGGTTGTTTTTTGTACGTCTGTTTAAAACCTGAATAATTCTTCTGACTTCTTCATCTCTGCCGATTACCGGATCCAATTTACCTTTTCTTGCAAGAGCTGTCAAATCAGTTGAATATTTTTCAAGCGCTTTCATATTTTCTTCAGCATTTTTATTATCCACTTTTTTATTACCTCTTATTTTTTTCATTACATTTAAAACTTTATTTG
>CALUVW010000034.1 GCA_944324315.1 Candidatus Gastranaerophilales bacterium
ATTAACCAGAACACAGGATTTGGCAGTATTAATACAGACGGCGGAAAAGAATTTATTGAATATGCATCAGGATTGTTCGATGCTATTCAGCTCGGGCCGGCAGGAAAAACAAAATCCTGTGATTCGTCTCCGTACACAGGCACAATTTTTTCCGGCAACCCCTTATTTATAAATCTTAAAGAACTTACCACAAAAGCATGGGGAAATATTCTTTCAGAAAATACTTATAATGAAATAGTAAACGATAATCCGAATAAAAATGTTAATAAAACAGCTTATTCTTATATTTATAAAAGACAGAATGAGGCTTTGCAGGAGGCATGGAATAATTTCAAAGCAAATCCTGTAAAAAAACTTGAAAAAGAATTTGAAACATTTAAGCATGAAAATGCATTCTGGCTTGATAAAGACAGTTTATACGAAGCTCTTTCAATTGAACACGGAAATGATTACTGGCCTCTGTGGAATTCCGAAACAGATAAAAATCTGTTTAATCCGCAATCCATTGAGCAAAAAATGCAGTTTGGCGAAAGAATTAACGAGCTTGAAAAAAAATATGCCGATGAAATTGGATTATATAAATTTACACAATTTATAATAAGCAAACAAAATGAAGAAACACGTAAATTCGCACAAAAACATGATATAAAAATGATTGCCGACAGACAGGTTGCATTCTCTGATCGTGATACATGGGCTTACCAGTCACTGTTTTTAAAAGGCTGGTGTTTAGGATGCCCTCCTGATTATTTTTCAAAAGACGGGCAGGCATGGGGATTTCCGGTTATGGATCCTGACAGAATGTACAATGCAGATGGGACATTGGACGAAGGCGGCCAGCTTTTGAAAAATTTATACAAAAAAATGTTCAAAGAAAACCCGGGCGGCGTGAGAATTGATCATATTGTAGGGCTTATTGATCCATGGGTATACAAAGCAGGCAAAAAACCGAAAATAGAAGAAGGCGCAGGCAGACTCTATTCGTCTCCCGAACATCCCGAACTTTCAAAATATGCTATTGCAAAACTTGAAGATCTGGATACTGAGCTTACCGCTGACAAAGAAAAAAGAGTTAAAACTTTAACAAAAAAACAGATAAAGGATTACGGCAGGCTGATTGAAAAAATAGTTATAGCCGCGGCAAAAGAAGAAGGTCTGGACAAAGACGCAATTGTCTGTGAAGATCTCGGAACTCTTACCAATCCTGTTGCCGCAGTAATGAAAGAATACGGTCTGCAAGGCATGAAACTTACCCAGTTTGTAGAAGCCGACAAACCGCAAGACCCTTACAGATGCTGTAATATCAACAAAAGATGCTGGGCAATGGTCGGGACTCATGACAATGAACCTATAAAGATGTGGGCTGACCAAAACATTCATACACATATCGGCTACCTTCATGCAAAAAATCTTGTAGATGATTTGTTTGCAGAAGCTGAAAACAAGGACGATATTATCGTAAGACTTACAGATGATGCGGAATTTTTGGCTCAGACAAAACTTGTTGAAATTTTTGCATCTCAGGCAGAAAATATTCAAATTTTCTTCACTGATTATTTCAATATCTATGATGTATACAACAGACCCGGAACCTCAGGGGATGCCAACTGGAGTCTGAGACTTCCCGATAACTATAAGGAACTGAATGCCATTAATCTTGCAAATATTTTAAAATTAGCTATAATTGCAAGAGGGCATGAGTTTGCAGAAAAAAATCAAAAAATTATTGAAAAACTCGATGAGATACAATAAAAATTCAGCGGGGAAATTGATGAAAAAAATCTTAATAACATTATGTTTATTGGCTAATACGGGTTTAATGCTTTCTGCATTACCCGTAAAGGCTTATGAACCGCCGACAGAGGCAAAACTTCAATACAATCAGGGGATTGATTATTACAAAATCGGTCAATATGACCGCGCAATGGCTTCTTTCAGGCAGGCTATAAGCATTGATCCAAACTATATTGATGCATATTATAATTTAGGCTCAATACTTGAATACCTAAAACAGGAAGAAGCTGCCCTTGCTGTTTTTAAACAAATTATTGTACGGAAACCAGATGATTACGAATCAGTTTTCAAAGCCGCTAATCTGAGTTACAAATTAGGACAAAACGATAAGGCGAAAACTTATTTATCGCTTATTCCTCCGCAAAGTACAGTTTACCAAAAAGCTCAGGCGCTTACGGCTTCATTAAATAAAAATACCGAGCAGCAGCCAAAACAGCCGGAATCAAAGGTTCAAACCACCCAAACAGCGGCTCAAACAGCTCCGGAAAAATCTCAGCCGCAGACTCAACAGGCTCCTGCAGCTGCTACACAGCCGAAAACTGAAGCTTCAAATCAAATGTACAATAATATAACAAGTCCGACAGGAATTGCAACTGATGCGGCAGGAAACCTATATGTTGCATCTTTTTCTGACAATTTAATTTATAAAATTACACCAGATGGTAAACGTATTGTATTTATCAAAAATGCAAAAATTAACGGTCCTATAGATATGGCAAGCGATACACAGGGTAATATTTATGTTTCAAATTACAACGCAAATAATGTCATAAAGATTACACCAACAGGCGTTATTTCCGAACTTGTTTCAAATGTGCAAAAACCTTACGGAGTTCACATTAACGGAACTTTTCTATACGTGTCATGCCAGGGTTCCAATTCTGTGTTGAAGTATAAGCTGTAGTAAGATAATAGATGATAATTACTCTTTTACTCCGCCCTGCAAAATATCAGATATAAAATATTTTTTGCCCAGCAAAAAAACTCCGATGACTGGTATAGTACAGATAACTGAACATGCCAGCAGTTCGCCCCACAAAGTTAATTCCCTGAAACTTCCTTTATATATTGCAAGACCTACGGGAAGAGTACGCATGCCCTCGCTGTTTGTAACAATTAAAGGCCACATAAAGCTGTTCCATGCTGTTACAAATGTAAATATCGCAAGTGTTGCAACAGCCGGTAATGCAAGAGGTAATGCAATCTTGAAAAACATTTCAAATAAATTGCATCCGTCAATTCGAGCAGATTCTTCCAAGTCTTTAGGCAGCCCCAGAAAATACTGACGCATTAAAAATATTCCGAAACCTCCAAATAATCCCGGTAAAATTAATGCCTGATACGTGTCAATTAAGTGTAATTCCCTCATTAAAAAAAATAACGGGATTATATTAACCTGTGGAGGGATAAGCATAGTTATTAAAATTATCAAAAATAATATATCTCTGTATTTAAAATTCATTCTTGCAAAAGCATATCCTGCCAGAGATGCAAATATTACCTGTCCGATAGTCGTTATTGACGCGACTAATAAACTGTTAAAGAAATAAATACTTAAAGGGATTTCTCTAAATACATTTTTGTAATTTTCTATAGTAAAACCAGTATGAAAAATCTTGCCTGAATTTGAAAAAATTTCATTATTATCTACAAAAGACAAATTTACCATCGCAAAAAAAGGATAGAGCATGCTTATTGCAATTAAAACAAGCGTAAAATAGCCCAAAAATATCCTGAATGTTTTCATAAATCTATTATATTACAAAATATAAAAGCGCAAACATAACGCATAAAGATAATGAACTTAAAACAAACCAGGTATGCATTACGGGATGCTGGTATTCCCAAATTTCTTTTAATGTAGTTGCAGCGTTTTCAATTGTTTGCATAATCTTTCTTCTCCAATAATATATAAAATCTTTATATTTATATCTTATGCATTAATCATTTTCGGGCATCACCTAAACGGTTGATTATTTGTATCCTTTAGGATAATATACACTTATGCAGGATGTAGAACTTTTAATGCCGGCAGGCAATTTAGAAAAGCTTGAATATGCCGTAAAATACGGAGCTAATGCAGTTTACCTCGGAGTTGTTGATTTTAGCCTTCGCGCTATGAGAAAAGGCAGCCTTATTACTATGGAAAATTTGAAACAGGCTGTTGATTTAGCGCATTCACTCGGCGCAAAAGCTTATGTAACAATAAATATATTTGCATTTAATGATGATATAAAACTTTTGGAAGCATCTTTGGACAGATTTAAAGATGCAAATCCGGACGCATTTATTATTAGCGATTATGGAATTTTAAACTTAATAAAACGTAATATTCCTAACATTCCACTTCACATAAGTACACAAACTAATACGTTAAACTATGAAAGCGTTAAATTCTGGCGTGATTTAGGTGCAAGCAGAGTTATTCTGGCACGTGAACTCCCTATTTCGGATATTGCAGAAATCAGACGTCAGGTTCCGGATATTGAATTGGAGTGTTTTGTACATGGTGCGCAGTGCGTATCTTTTTCCGGAAGATGCCTTTTGAGCGATTATTTTTCAAAAGGTGAGCGTAAAGCAAATCACGGGAATTGTACACAGCCTTGCAGATGGAGCTACAAACTCGTTGAAGAAACAAGACCGGGTGAATATTTAGAGATTAATCAGGATGACAGGGGGTCGCATATTTTAAGCCCTAAAGATTTATGTCTTGTAAAAGAGCTTCCTCAATTGATTGAAGCCGGCGTTGATTCTTTAAAAGTTGAGGGGCGGACAAAAAGTCTTTATTATGTTTCAGCAGTTGCAAAGGCTTACAGGCAGGCTATTGATGAGGTTTTGAAAAATCCTTCTGCTGATTTGGAAAAATATTTTATAGAACTCCAAAAAGTTGGGAATCGCGGTTATACTCAAGGATTTGCACTTGGTGATAATAACGGTGAAAGCTACAGCTATAATATTTCAAAAGGGTTGGCAGGGGCAGATTTCCTTTGTGAATTCCATGCAGATAAGCCCGTTCCATTTGTTCAGGAAGGGGAAAAATATTTCCCTGTAAAAATAAAAAATAAAATGCATGTGGGAGACGAAGTTGAAATTATTACACCTGATGAACAATTTACGGCAGTTGTGAAAGATATTAAAAATCAAGACGGCGAAGATTTGCCGTTGGGGAATACAAATGATGACGTGTATGTTAAATTTTCACAATCGCCAAAAGCCCCGAAATATGCACTTGTTCGCACAATAGGAGTAAAAAATGTTCATTAAACCTGATTATAATTTAAAAAGTATTTATGATATAGATCTTGAAAAACTCAAAAATAAAGGCATTAAAGCGTTATTATTTGATTTAGACAGTACATTAATGGGGTCTAAAACAGGTTGTTATACAAAAAAAACTCTGGAATGGCTTGAAAATGTCAAAAAAGATTTTTTTGTAGGTGTTGTATCAAACAACAACAATCCAGATTATATTGCCAAAGTAACTGCTTGTACTGATTTCCCGATAGTTTTTCGTGCACATAAACCTGCTGTTAAAGTCACAAAAAATTTTATGAAACAAAATGGCTTAACCGCTGATACAACCTGTTTTGTTGGTGACAGACCGCTCACTGATATTATGTGCGGCAAAAACCTCGGCTGTACCACTATTCTTGTTGACTCAATTACGGCAGATATTGAAAAACCTGTTGTGCGCTTCGTCAGGTGGCTTGAAAGGTGCAGTATAAAAAATTAATTTATATAACAAATTTGTAATAATAATGAAAAATTATTTCATTTATATTAAAATAATTAGTGATTTAGGTTATTAAATTTTATTTATTCTTATAATATTATTTATATATGTTTTTTGATTAGCGATAAATGTGAGGTCTCGTAGTAAAATGAAAGTAATGTCAGTACAAAATGGAGTCAGGAACAATAATATCAGTCCCTGTTTTTCTGGAAATCGGGAAGAAAAAACAAAGATTATATCACCGTTTGAAGTAATAGTGTTAGGAGCATTCTCTGCCGTTTGTATTCATAAAGCACTACACCCTGCATCAAAAGTATTCAATGAATATGCAAAAAATCTTGCATCTGAACTTTCTAAAATAAAAAAACAGAAAATCAATCCTTATTCTTTATCATGCATTATGGACAAACAGGAATTTTTCCATAGAACATTGAGACTCTCTCCGAGAAAATATATAAACACTCCTGAAAATATTGAGACATACGCCTTTCAGGCAGATTTATATATGAAAACAAAATATTCCGATGGCAAAGTGAGCGTTGCCAATCTTCTTGATCAAATTTCGGAATATTCTAATAAACTCTTTAAAAGAACAGGGAAAAAATTTGTTTTTGCCATAACCGATCAAGATTCGGTTAAATCAGTTAAAGAAGCAATTGAAATTATCGCGAAAAATCCAAAAAAATTCCGGAATGTACGTTTTATCCCCGCTGTCGAATTAAGTTGTGCGCACCCTGCTCAAACAACCAAAAATCCATGTGAAGTTTCTAACTTAATTGCCTATGGTATAAATCCTTATAAAATAGATAAATATTTAGATGCTCTTCAACAAAAAAGAAATTCTGTCTTGAATAATATGTTTGAAGAAATTCAAAAACAATTACCCTTAACAAAATTTAACAAAGAGGAGTTTTTCAAGAATTACGGCATAAATAAGGATTGTTTGCCACCAAATTTACACTGGGCTGTTAATAATTATGCCCAGACAAAACATGCCGTTACAATTCAGGCTGCAAGACACAAACAGGATGCAGCTAAACTATATGAAAATTTGATAATGGATTTGGATGCAAAAAATAAGAATATTTGGTACTTGAAAAATAAAAATGTTTTAGATAATGATATAGATGAAACAGAGATTATTTCAAATGTCAGGAAGAAATATGAACCGCATTTGCAAAATAATAAAGTCACGGCACCTGATGAAAGTTCTTTTGAGGATTTAGTGAACCTTTTCAATGGTGAAGCAGAAGTCTCTCTCGCATTTGCAAATCCTTATTTGACAGCATCATATTTTAATCAGCCTGAAAAATCAATTAAAGCATTTGCAAATAATTCTAAAGACTTAATTCAACTAACATTATCATATAATAAAGGATTTACGGAAGTTCAAGATCCGAAATTTGTTGAAAAGATTGATAAGGCATTATTAAGTTTAATAAATATCGGCGGAACTGATAATAAACTAACAAATTATATAGAGGTATATCTATGAAAGTAGCAAAAATTACAGGATTAAACGGAAATAACAATACCTATTACAAAAATTCACAACCGGCATTTCAGGCTCACGCAAGAAGAATGCCGTTTTATAAAGAACTTTATAACAGCCATATTTTATTCTATCAGTATGATCATTTAGCACGTTCAAAACATTATGAAGCGCTAGATGATTTTAAATTTCCATTTAATAAAAATGTAAGAGCTTTTAATTATTCTTTCCTTGAAAATATACCCGAAAAACTAAAAAAAGATTTTCTTGAAATTTTTGAAAGGATAACAGGTTTCCCCAATAAATATTCAACCTGTAACAAAATGAGAAGTGAATTTATAGAATCAATAAAAAACTGTGACAGATATTCCAGAAACGTTATTGCTGCTGGATACAGCCCTATAAATGAGGTTGAATTATATAATTCACTTCCTGGCGGACCTCTCGATAGAGGATTTGTTATTTTAAAAAGCAACAAAGATCCCGTTGAAAATAAAAAAGAATTGATTGACATGAAAAGAGTGTTATGGGAAAACGTTGATCAACGAATTTTAAGTTTTAACCATAAATTCAAATTTCCAGAAGTCTGGCAGGATAAAAAAATATATAAAAATCTTGATATCCTTGATGAATTAACAAAAAAATCAGGACTGGACAAACAAATTGTTTTTTATCGCGCAAAAAGAGATTATGACACAAATCCGCTGTCAGCCGGAGAATTTAATATTAAACTTGCACAATTCAATGATGAAAGTAAAATTTCCAAAGAAGAAGCAAAAAACTTTGCATATTTTATTGAAGCTGTACGTGATGGCAAAGTTCTCTACCCAACAAATATTCTTTACAATGATGCATTAGAAACTCTGCTTAAAAGAATGAAAGCCTCACCGTTTGCTCAAATGTCTAACGTTACTCAAATGACTGCATTTACAAATTTATATAATGAAGGTCTGCTTCCACTTGCGGCAAAATATAAATATCGTGATGAACTGCCGACCGAATATTATCATTGGACTCAAAAAGAAAAATTTGATTTTATAAAAGACCTCGTTAAATATGTAACTGATGAACAGAGTTCGAAATACGAAAAATATTTCAAAGATGATGATAATCGTGCGGAATTATTTGGTCTTTTAAATAAAGAACTTTTAAAATAAGTCTAATATTAACCCTGCAACAATACTTACAGACAATAAAATTGTTATAATTTTCATTGTGTCTTTAAAATTTTCGCTATGTCTGAATAAAATGAGTATACCAAGACCCGCATTAGATAAAAGACCGGACATTACGGCGCCGAAACTTATTGAACCTTTAATCAAAAGCATTGTGAGTGCAATTGATACGGCACAATTTGGGATTAATCCTATGAATGCTGTTATTACAGGCTCAAGTATCTTAATTTTCCCGAATATAACATGAAGCATTGCATATTTACCGTATACAAAAATTAAAAAGTTGAGAAGAATTGTAATTCCAAGAATAAATACAAAAATATTTAATGTATGTTTAACAGGGTGGATAATCAATTCTCTTTTTCGCCTTTGTGAAACACTGTGCTTGCAGCAGCCTTCATGTTCATCGTTATTATCTGTTTCTTGCGCAATAGGAATATATTTATTATCCTTTAGTATAAAATCTATTAAATATCCTGCACAAATCCCGATTACAAGTTTAATCCCGATAATAGGAAGCACAAAATGCGTTTGTTCCGGTGCCGCAAGAAGTATTGGAATTGCTTCATCAGAGGTTGCAAGATAAATTGCAATAAGCGTACCTTTGGTAATAAATTTTCTTATATAAAGTGTGCTAGCTATAACTGAAAAACCGCATTGCGGAATAATTGCAGCCAAACTCCCAATTATCGGGGAGGCTTTTTCCGTATTTTTCATAAAATTATTGATTTTTTCGGAATAAAAGTATTCAATAAATTCAATTGCTATAAATACAATAAACAACAAAGGCAGAACGTGAAAACTGTCTATAACAGCATCACACAACCAGTCAGGCATGCCAATATGTTCCACAAACGAGTCAAAGCCTGCAAACATGTTTTCGTTTATTGAATTAATTTTGTTGAGGATATCTATAAGCATAATTTAATGATAATATAAACAAGCTTTTAAAGTGATGTTTCTTTATTTTTAATTTTTTTCTGCTGATGTCTTGTTTCTTTTTCGTCACACCCCAGAACCCGATTCAGATGCTGAATAAGTTCATCGGAATGATATTGTATTGCATGTTCTGACCTGTGGTGAATGTCAACCAAATGATAATGCATTGCCATTTCGACCTGAATTAAGGCAATATTATAATTATATAGTGAATTTATATATTCCATAAGCGCTTGAATATATTCTTTTCTCGCATTTTGGAGCGCAACATAGTTTAATTGGTTTGCTTTATACTGGGCTTCTACAAGTTTAAGATTTTCAAGCGACTGCTCAGTTTCCATTCTCGCGGTTGGAATTTGATCCTGAGCTTTTTCTACGTTGTTTAGAGCTCTTTTTACCTCAAAATATAAGTCCTTTTTAAATAACAAAATTTCATTATCTGCAAGATTAACCTGAGCATCCGCGCCTTTGATACTGTGTTTTAACTCCATTAAATTTACTGATGAAGTCAAATTTACACCGACATGGAAACTGTTATTGTTTGTCTGATTTGTATGATTAAGTCCGTATCCAGCATCAGCAGTCAGGTCAGGAAGATAAGTTTTCTTAATATATGCTAAAGATTGTTCCATAGCTTTTTTAGTAGAAATTAGTACGTTTAAATCAGGACTGTTGTCATAGGCAATCTGAACAGCCCTGTCAACCGGAAATGTAAAAGTTTCCGGCAAGAATGGCTGTGGATTTTTCGCACCAGATCCGTAAGCAAAATCATTTTCATAAGCAAATGTATAAGTGTCTTTGATATTATAATCAGGCTGGCTATCAAGATACATAGAATTATTTAAGTCAACTTTTGCATTTTTGTAATTATTTTTTGCTTCTATGAGTTTAACTTTAGCATTACTCAAATTTAACTCAGCTGTTGTAAGATCTGTCTTATTTTTACTTTTAGCAAGTTTTACAAAATTTTCGTTTATTTTAACATTGTTTTCTGCAACTTCTAGCATTGCCTTTGCTCTTAAAAGGTTGTAATACTTCATTTTAACATCAAACAGAGTAGAGCACAGGCTGTCCATAAACTCGTATTCAGCACCGATTTTGTAGAATTCTTCCATTTTAATGTAAGCTGTTGTCTTGCCGAAATTCCATATAAGTTTATTTACAGTTACACCAATTGAAGGCAGTTCTCTGTAATGCCCTATATAATAATTATTGTCTGAATTATTTTCGTTATAAAACCCTGCACCGGCGCTTATTACAGGGAAATATTGAGATTTTGCGATACCTACATTACTCTTTGCAATATCAAGATTGTATTTCTGGCGTCTGATTTTCGGGCTGTTCTGAAAAGCTGCAGCAACGCAATCGGCAATTGATAATGTCATGCCGTCTTTTATCTCTACTGGTTTGAATAAATCATCTTCATCTTCTATACCGAAAGCTTTAAGATTTCCTGTTACAAAGAACATAAAGCTGAGAAGCAAAAGGCATATTATTTTTTTAGTATCCATATCTTAATTATACAACATGTGTCAAGTTTTAATACAAAAAAGGTCAGAGCACTTATAAATAAAAAGCCAGGACATAAGTCTTGGCTTTTTATCTGGGCTCAGAGGGGCTCGAACCCTCGACCAATTGATTAAGAGTCAACTGCTCTACCAACTGAGCTATAAGCCCGTAAAATTTACATAATTTATTATACAACCTGATTTTTAATTTGCAATAAATAGTTTTTTGTTATAATATAAGCTATTATGAGCGGGATAATTAAAGCTATGGTTATGTCTGCTGGAGTAGGATCCAGACTGGATCCTATTACTAAAGCTGTTCCGAAACCTTTAGTGCCTGTAGCAAATAAACCAGTAATGGATATACTTTTTGAAAAACTTGTATCAATAGGAGTGAAAGATGTTATCTGCAATACATATTATCTAGCTGATAAAATTATTGCAAGATATAAGTATAATGATTTAGGCATAAATTTTAATTACATAAAAGAATCTAGTCTTTCCGGAACAGCAGGAGGAGTAAAAAAATGCCAGTTTTTCTTTGACGAAGGACAACCGTTCATCGTGCTGTCTGCTGACGGGCTTACCAATGCTGATATAAAAAAAGGAATTGAAATTCATAACAAATCTAATGCAATCGCAACAATCGGAATTAAACAGATTCCAATGGAAGAAATTTCTCACTTTGGAGTTGTTGTCACAGACGAAAACGACTATATTACGGAATTTCAGGAAAAACCATCTATAGAAGAGGCCAAAAGTAATTTTATAAATACCGGAATATATATTTTTAATTATGAAATATTTAATTATATACCACCGGACACATTCTATGACTTTGCAAAAAATGTTTTTCCTGTTCTTTTAAAAGAGCATGCCATAAATACATTTACTGTTGATGAATATTGGAGTGACATCGGGACACTGGAACAATACAAACAGTCAACAAAAGATTTGTTTGAAGGCAAATGCATTTTTAATCATGATAAAATAACATCAACATCAACAGGAGCATATATCAGTGCATCAACATCAATTGATAACTCAATAAAATTCATTGGGAATTCTACAATCGGCTGTAATGTAAAAATAGGTAAAAATACTATTATAGAAAACAGTATTATTTGGGATAATGTTACAATCGATGATAACATACATATTTCAAATAGTATAATAGCTTCAAATTGTACAATTAAGACAAATTTATATTCTCAAGTAATAGGAGCAAATGAATTAGTTGCATCTGAAACTGTTCAAATTTATACTTGATTTTTGAAGTTTTTAATGATAGATTAATTGCATTACCTTTGAAAATTAAATAAACATGGGAACTGTTAATACTCTGAAAGATAAGTTCTTATTACCAGTAAATCTGGGACTGTTGGCACTCTGCCGAGGAAACGATTGAGTATCGTTTCCGAGAGGGAAGGTAGCGCACGCTACCGCTGATAAGTTCTTAATATACCAGTAAGTCTGGGACTGTGGCGCAGCGGTAGCGCAGGGGACTCATAATCCCTTGGTCGTGGGTTCGAATCCCTCCGGTCCCAGTTTTTTAATGCGTAAAACCAGAGATTTCCGCAACTGAACTTTTTACTTTTTATTTGTTTTTTATGAAAACTGTATTTTAACGGGACATTTTGCCTGAACGAATAAAAGGATTATTCGGCAAGGTTGGCTTTGTGTTTGAATTATAGAGGTCGGAAGTAATCGTTTTATGCGTTCTGAAACCGGACGAAAAGTCTCTTTTGGGTATCACAAATGTCCTCAAAATTCCAAAAATTTTATCTGAAAATCGAATCGTTATCCACGTTTGTCCTAATTTCACTAACTTGCACGGATAAAACGATTATTGGACTTTTGAAGTAGATAATGTCCGATTTGGTTTTAATAAGAGTAATTTGTGTTGGTATGTTACAAAAGTAGGAAAACAGGAACACTTTTCCTGCTTCAGAGTTAATCTGTGAGTATGGACGAATATATAAGTATTAATAAAATCGCAGAATTAAAAGGATTAAAAAGTACACGTTCAATAAGACTTGCAATTAACCAAGGTAAGTATATTGCAAGAGAAGTTGAAGTAAGAGGCGG
>CALUVW010000035.1 GCA_944324315.1 Candidatus Gastranaerophilales bacterium
TTACACGTTCAGAGAACGCAGCACATGTTGATACCAGTAACAAGAAACGTAAAGCAGCATTTACTCTGGCGGAAGTTTTAATTACGCTTGGCATAATCGGTGTAGTTGCAGCTATGACAATGCCTGTTTTGATTTATAATCATAAAAAATCGGTTACCGAAACTGCGGCAAAAAAGTTTTATTCAAATATGAATCAGGCTGTATTGCGGGCAGAAATAGATTTTGGTGATAAATTATTATGGAATATATCAGGAACTTCTTTATATGACACTTATTTAAAAAATTATTTGCTTGTTACTCAAACTAAATATGTTGCAGGAGCACGCCCTTCTGTTGAACTCTATTTCTCTGATGGTTCTTATGCAAAAATAACATCTCGTGATATAAGTTACTGCGTAAAAGCCTCATATTATGAACGCTGGAAAGAAAGTAATTTATCTGAAACAGGGCAATGTTTGTTATTCGGGTTTTATCCAAATGGCGGCTTTGCTGACGATTGTTTACAAAAAAATTATTATAAAAAAGGTGTTGTACCATATCTAAATGAGGGTAGAGGCCTAAACTGTGAAAAAATTAATAATAATGATATTGAATATATGTGTGATCAGCATCTTTATACAAAAGTTCTGGAACAAAACGGATGGCGATTCCCTAAAAATTGTAAGGTTGAATTTTAATAATTTCTAATTGATTTAATATCAATTTGTATTTGCTTTTTTAAGTCCTGGAGAGAAGGAAATTTTCTTTCTCTCCTTATCATCTTACAAAAACTTACAGTTAAATTTTTACCATAAATATCTTCATCAAAATCTAAAATATGAACTTCAAGCATGGTTCCTTTGCCGTTTACAGTTGGTCTAGTGCCAAAATTTGCTATTCCTTGTCCAAAGTTTGTATCAACAGAATACACTCCAAGCGGTAGATTAATTAGTTCCTCCGGATATATGATATTAGCTGTTTTGAAACCGATAGTTCTACCTATTTGTTGCCCTTGAATAATTATTCCGGAAACACTAAAGTTATATCCGAGCATTGAATTTGCTTTTTCGATTTTGCCATCCGAAAGGTATTTTCTTATTGCTGAGCTGCTTATTATTTCGTTATTTATTTTTTGAGGTGGCAGCTCAAAGTATTTATATCCGAATTTTTTAGAATTTTCATGTAAAAATTTAGCGTTTCCACTTTTTTTATATCCAAAATTGTGATTCCAACCTGTTGATATTGAAACCGGAGTAAAATATTTAATCAATACATCTCTCAAATATTCTTCTGCAGTTAACCCTGAAATGCTCTCAAAATCAAGTTCATAAAGGTAATCTATACCTAATTCTTTGATTTTTTCTTCTCTGGCTTCTCTTGGGAGTATATATTCAGGACATATACCTTTGAAATAGCAGCACGGGTGGTCCCAAAAGGTTATAATCGCTGATTTTTTCCCGTTACAGCGTGCGTAATTTACAGTACTCTCAATAACTGCTCGATGCCCCAGATGCACTCCATCAAAAAATCCAAGTGCTATACATAAATCCGGATTTTTAGTAAGTTCAGTGAAGATTTCCATATTTTGATTATATAACAAATTCACCAATTTATTACAAAATGAAAATATCAAAAATAAAAAAGCCCTTTTATAAGGGCTTTTTACTATTTATGTGCTGTACTTTTCAGATGAAGTTCTCTTAACTGTTGCAGAGAAGCTTCTCCCGGAGCATCACTCATAAGATCTTTAGCACCTGAGTTTTTCGGGAATGCAATAACATCTCTGATACTATCTGTTCTGCAAAGAAGTGCAACAAGTCTGTCTAAACCGATTGCAAGACCTGCGTGAGGAGGTGTTCCGTATTGCAAAGCATTAACCATAAATCCGAATTTTTCTTTTGCTTCATCTTCTGTTAAGCCTAATGCTTTGAATATTGCGGCTTGAACATCAGATGAGTGAATTCTCACAGACCCTCCGCCGAGTTCTGTTCCGTTATACACAATATCGTAAGCAATTGATTTTACATTGCCTAAATCACCTGATTTTAATTTATCAAGATCTTCAATACAAGGAGATGTGAACGGGTGGTGCATTGCCATAAATCTGCCTTCTTCGTCGCTCCATTCAAACATCGGGAAGTCTACAACCCATAAAAGATTATGTTTGCTTTCATCAATTAAGTCTAATCTTTTACCGAAGTAAAGTCTTAATCTTCCCATAATGTCATAAACAAGTTTTGGTTTATCAGCAACAAAGAAGATAATATCGCCGGCTTGAGCTTGAGCACGTTCTTGAATTTGTTTTGCCTGTTCTTCTGTTACAAACTTCAAAACAGGAGATTTTGCTGTGCCGTCTTCATTGTAAATTATGTTTGCAAGAGCTTTTGCCCCGAATGATACAGCGAGTTTTGTAATGTCATCTATATCTTTTCTTGAGAATTTTGCTCCGCCAGGAATTCTTATCCCTCTTACGATACCGCCATTTTCGAGGGTATTTTTAACAATTTGAAATTCAGATTGAAGAATAATGTCGCCGATATCAAATAATTCCAGACCGAAACGAGTGTCGGGTTTGTCAGATCCAAATCTATCCATAGCTTCCTGCCATGGCATCTGTATAAACGGAGGTTTAACCTCGACACCTGCAGCCTTGAATGTATCAACAATCAAGCCTTCAACAACTTTTATAACGTCCTGCTGCTCTACAAATGACATTTCAAGGTCAATTTGAGTAAATTCCGGCTGTCTGTCTGCACGCAAATCTTCATCGCGGAAGCATTTTGCAATCTGGTAATACTTTTCAATACCGCCTACCATTAATAGCTGTTTAAAGATTTGCGGCGACTGCGGCAATGCATAGAATTTACCTTCTTGAACACGTGATGGAACAAGGTAATCTCTTGCACCTTCCGGGGTCGTTTTAATCAAAATCGGAGTTTCAACTTCTAAAAAGTCTTGATTATTCAAATAGTTTCTTGCTGCCTGACAAATTTTATGACGTAAAGTTAAATTGTGCAGCATACTTTCTCGTCTAATATCCAAGTATCTGTATTTTAAACGGACATCTTCTGATACATTTTCATCGTCAAGTACGAATGGCAAAGTTTTAGCTTCCGACAGAATTTCAACAAAATCAGGGTACATTTCGACCTGGCCTGTTGCATATTTTTCATTATAAGTTTCTTCCGGACGTCTTGTGACTTTACCTTTTACTGTTATTACGTATTCTGAACGAATTTTTTCAAAAATTTTGTGAACTTCAGGGTTAATCTGCGGGTTTGCAACAAGCTGGAAAAATCCGCTTCTGTCTCTTAATTCAATAAATAAAATACCGCCTAAATCACGAATTGTTGAAGCCCAGCCTGAAAGTGTTACTTCTTCGTTTAAGTTATTCAGATTAAGCTCTCCGCAATTATGATCTTTCATTTTTGTTTTAATCATTTTTACTTCCTTTTTTATTTTTGATATAGACTTAATAAAATCTTATCAAAAACATAAAAAAAATAAAATAATTAAATATTAAAAAGATATGTTAATTATAGCAATATTTATTTTTGAGTTTTTACTCTTTGCGCTGAAGAAGCACGTTGGCGCTCGTCGTTTTCTTCCTCTTCTTCAAATTCGTCTTGATACTCATAGTCATCAGGAAGAATTTCTATAATTTGTATAGTCATTATACCTGCGATATTTACATGAAGCTGTGAGGATTTGTCTGCACGAAATGCCAAATTTTTTCTGTCTTTTACTTCACAATTTTTCAACGTAATAAATTGAAAACCGCCGTTTAAAATATAAAACAGCATGTTGTCTGGAATTGAGTTACTGAACCGCATATTTTCAGGTAAAAGAAGTTCGCCTTCAATGTACTGTTCATTTGTGGTTATCAAAACCTGCATTCTCGGTAAATTATTTATAATCATTTCATTCTCCTATTTTTTTATTATAACAGATTTTCACATAAAAATAAACATGTTAATTTGGAATTTATATAGCCAATTCCGCTAATAATGTCTAAAATTGCCGCCCTGAAGTTGTTTCAGGACCTTGTCAGTGGTAAGATTTCGAAACAAGTTCGGAATGACAATAGGTTTATCTCTTAATAATATTTAGTGGAAACATATACACAACTCTCTTAATTTGTTATTTTAAATATGAATATACATTGGTTAACAATATTACGGTGTAACAGCACATTATAAATATATAACATATTAATAATCTTATAAATATATTGGAAAATTTTGGTTTAATATAGTCCAAATTAAATGCAAGAACAAGAAATAAAAGCGGCATCACCGGAAGGAAGTATCTTCCCTGTATGCCTTGTATATACGCAGAGTCTAAAGGTGTCCAATTTATAAACATAAGGACAAATGTACTGGTTGCATAAAAAATAAATAGTAATAGACCTAATATTTTTTGAGACATTTTAATTTTATATTTTTCAGGTATAAAAATAAATGACATTGCAAAAAATAGAGCTGTTAATATATAAATTATGTTATTAAGTTTTATATCAGATACGCCGAGTTTACCAACCAACTGCCCTGCCCAATTAGGGAAATAGTGTATGCAGGTTCTGGATACATGTTTAACGAATAATAAAGGTTGTTTTAGTAAAATTTGAGTATTGTCAGATGCAATTACTCCCGGATATTGTGCTGAATAATTGTTTACACTCCAGCAAATGCCGATAATCAGGCACAATAAAATCGTTAGTAAGATTAATATTTTTTTTGTTCTATTTATATTCTTAGTTATAATAAAACAGGCAGGATAAATTATTCCTTTGCACATTGCTCCGATAATACTTAAGGTACATATCAGCGGATAATCTTTTTTTATCGAAATGTCTTTATACTCATAAATCAATTTGAATATATAAGCAAAAAATAAAAATGCGAAAGCATTATTAAATGAATCCGCAGAGTATGACATTCCTTGCTGGACTGACATAGGGAAAAGAGCAACAAATAAGAATTGCCACTTAAATACAGGAGTAATTTTTATTGCTGTAAATATTAGAAGTATCCAAACCGCAAGATTAAAAAATCTTCCGCAATAAAACGAAATCTGTTCATTATTGCTTAAATTCCCTATTTTATAACCCAATGCTGAACTCATATACATTACGGGAGAATAGCCGCTTGCTCCATGGAATTTGTAAGCGTCCTGTCTTTTTTCGGGAAGTTTATTATATAGTGTGCCGTTTGAAACTTCTATGGCTCTTTCAAAATGTGCCGGTTCGTCTGCAACTTGAAATTGTGGCGTTATAAACATTATTATTGTCCCAAATAATAATGCGAATATAGCAAATATAATTTCTGGAGATTTTAAATTTTTCATTCACATCTCCAGAAAATTGTTTTACAAATTCTATATGAATCGTATACGGGTTTAAAATTGCTATCTTTATTTTTGTCTATATAAATTGTTCGAATGGGAATTTCTTTTATTGGTATATTGAGTTTTTTAGCTTTTATAAGAGAGTATGTCTCAAACGAGAAATCAGAAGAATTATTTTCGACAAGATATTTTAAAAAGCTTAGAGGAATCGCCCTTAGACCTGTTTGAGTATCTTTTATTTCCATTTTATGAACAAATTTTAGCAGGAGTGATGCAGTAGTATTACCAAAAATACTTTTGAACGGGACTTTTGCAGTGTCTGTAAATCTGCTGCCAAGATACAGATAACGTTCATCATTTTCTAATGCCAGAGCTAGTTTTGAAATATCTTCACAACAATGCTGTAAATCACAATCAGCAGTTATGACACCTTTACAGGACGAATAATTGTCTATTATATATTTGAAACCGCTTTTAAGAGCAGCACCTTTGCCTAAATTTTTAGGATGCGTAATAATTATATCGGGGGGGGGGCACATTTTTTGCAATTTTTTAAATACTGTATCTGAAAAACTTCCGTCATTAACTATTATAACAGGACTTTGCGGTAAGGATTCTTTTAATTGTTCAAATAAATATAAGAGTCGTTCGTCCGGATTATATGCAGGTATTAATATACAGATATTTTTCACTTATCCCTCTATAAAAAAGCAGGACAATATGTCCTGCTTTTTTTTTGTAATTTTATTTTTTATCAAACATTTGTTTAATGCCGTCAACAGAGGAAAGTATTCCGGTTGCTTCATACGGCATATAAACCACTTTATTATTTTCACCGCTTGTTATTGCAGTCATTGTATCTAAATACTTCATAGCAATTAAGTATTTATCTGGTTGTCCTTTATCTGCCAATGCATTGATAATTCTTTGTATAGCTTCTTTTTCAGCATCTGCTTCAATTACTCTTGCTTGAGCAATACCTTCAGCTCTTAAAATTTCTGCCTGTTTTTCGCCTTCTGCAGAACGTATTGCAGCTTCTTTTTCACCTTCAGCTTTTCTTATAGCGGCTTCTTTCAAACCTTCTGCTTCTGTTATTGTGGCTTTCTTTTCTCTGTCAGCTTTCATTAATTTGTCCATTGATGCCTGAATGTCTGCAGGCGGGAAAATATCCTGAATTTCAACGCGATTAACTTTTACACCCCACTTGTTTGTTGCCTCATCAAGTGTTGTTCTCAGTTCATCGTTGATTTTTCCTCTGGAGGTTAATGTTTCTTGTAAATCCATTTGTCCTACGAGGTTTCTTAGTGTTGTTTGAGTCAATTTTTCAATGGCTTCAGGAAGGTTTTTGATTTCATAAACCGCGCTTTTTGCATCAACGATTTGAAAATAGATTAAAGCATTGATTGTAATTGATACGTTATCTTTTGTAATAACATTCTGACGCGGGAAATCATACATTTGCTCTCTCAAATCAATTCTGTTTGTAGATTTCAAATAATAATAATTTGTTCCGTCAAGCCCGCGTTGTGAAACTTTTTCTAATATTCCCCTTGGTGCTTCAAGAATAGGAAATATAAAATTAGGACCTGCTGTAAGTGTTTTTTCATAACGTCCCATACGCTCAATAATTACTTCTTGCTGTTGTTGAACAATAATAATGCCTTTAAAAATATATACAAGTAATGCAACAAGCAGAATTAATAAAAATAAACTCATTTTTCTCTCCTATATTTTTTCTACGGTTAATACCAAACTTTCGTATTTTATTATTTTAACTTCACTTCCGGCGGGAATTGTTTCATCGCCGTCGCATCTGGCTTCCCATTTTTCATCATAAATTGTGATTGCTCCGGAATATTTATTTACAGGTTCTGTAACTTTTACAATTTTACCGATATATTTGCCTTCCATTCCTGTCAGCGTATTTCTATCATTTTTATTTTTTACAAGAATCGGACGTAGAAATAGAATTGAAAGAACAGATAAGGCAACAAATATAATTACCAGTGCCACCCAGTTGGAAATCCAGACAGCGCCAACTGCCGTAATAAATCCTGCAATAGCAAGGTTTAAAAAGAATAGTGATGGTACAAGCATTTCAAGTATTAAGCAAACCAGACCTGTTATTGCAAATATTTCCCATAAAACCATATTTTTGACTCCTTGTAATTTATTTAATACTATCATATTTTTCTAAATGTGTCAATTACATATATTGTTTGTTATCCAATTTGTTGTAATATAAAATTATGATAAATTTTGATTCTTTAACTCTAAAATACTGGTTGGAACAAAACTCTGACTTTTTATCAGGTGCAAGAATCCAAAAAATTCAGCAGCCGACAAGAAGGGATTTTGTTTTTTCGGTAAGAAATAAAGGTGTTACAAAGAAATTATATATAAATATTAATCCACAATATTATCATGTAAGTTTTATGAGTAAAGAAAACGAAGCAAAAAGACTCATAGAAATTCCGCAAAAGCCGCCTATGTTTTGTATGCTTTTGAGAAAATATCTTGAAAATGCAGTGATTTCTAAAATTGAACAACCGCCTTATGAAAGAATTTTAGAATTGTACATTGAAGCTTATAATGAATTGTCAGAAAAAATTTTTCTTTGTCTTGCAATAGAATTAATGGGAAAATATTCAAATGTGATTTTGTACAACTATGATACAAATATTATTCTCGGCTGTGCCCATAATATTGGCGCGGAAAAAAGCAGAGAAAGGGAAATGGCAGGCGGACTTCCGTATGTTTATCCTTCAGGTCGTCCGAATAGTTGGTATTCTGTGCCGGATTCTTTTGCAAATAAAAATACGTCAGATATTAATGCTTTAATTGATGATTATTATGCAGAATGTATTTATAAAGATAAGTTTGCCAGACTTAGAGATTTTTGTAAACAAACTATTAATTCAAAATTGAAAAAAGATAAAAATTCTTTAAAAAAGATGGAATTTGCAGTAGAAAAAGAACTAAATTGTGATAGATATCGCCTTTATGGAGATTTAATTATGGCAAATCTGTATAATTGCGAAGATTATTCAGAATCTATTGCTGTTTATGATTATGAAAATAATAAAAATGTTAAAATTCCTCTGGATAAAACAAAAACTTTAAAAGAAAATGCAAATAAATTTTATAAACTATATAATAAAGGCAAAAATACAGTAATAAAACTTGGGGAATTAACAAATAGTTTAAAAACTCAAATTGCGTATTATGAGCAGATATTGTATTCTCTTGATATTGCCGTTTCAATGCAGGATTTACAGCAAATTCGTTCTGAAATTGTGCCGGATATTGCAAAAAAAGATGCTTCCGTATTTGCTTTAAGACCAATGGAACTTGACTTTGACGGATGTAAAGTTTTTATAGGGAAAAATAACCGTCAGAATGATTATATTGTATCACGCCTTTCTAAAGATGAAGATTGGTGGTTCCATACAAAAGACTGTCCGGGGTCTCATGTTTTGTTAAAATGTGATAATCCTTCAGATAATCTTATTTTAAAATGTGCGGAACTTGCCAAAGAATATTCAAAAGGTGCTAATTCCTCTAAAGTCGCTGTAATTTATACAAAAAGAAAACATTTAAAAAAGCCGCCTGCTGCTAATTTAGGGTATGTGACTTATAAAAATGAACGGGAAATAATTGTTTAATGCTGGAAGAAAATAAAAATATATCTGATAATGTTGATATGGCACGAAAGCATATAATAGCACTTGTTGACTGTGACTCTTTTTTTGTCTCATGTGAGCAGGCCGCAAATCCTGAACTTAAAGGAAAACCGGTTTGCGTTATGTCTGCCCGCGGACAGTGTGTAATATCACGTTCAAAAGAAGCAAAAAGGTTAGGAATAAGGATGGGAATGCCGTATTTTCAAATCGAAGGGCAGATGAAAAAGGCAATTTTTATTAATGCAAATCATGAATTATATTCTCAAATGTCCCAAAAAGTTATGTCTGTGCTAAAAACATTTAGTCCTAAAGTTGAAATATATTCAATTGATGAAGCATTTATTGATTTAACAGGATTGGAGCGTCTTTATCACAGGAATTATCTTGAAATTGCAAAAATGATAAGAGAAGAAATTCAGATTAAAGCTGATATTCCTGTTTCTATAGGTTTAAGTTCTTCTAAAACGCTTGCAAAACTTGCATCTGATAAAGCAAAAAATTTGGATGAAGGTGTTTATCTTATAGGTTCCAGAAAAATTATACCTGTTCTTGAAAAAACAAGCATAGATGAGATTTGGGGAATTGGAAAAAATTTATCTGCCATGTTCCGTAAAAATGGAATTTTAACGGCCTATGAACTTGTTTCTCAAGATGATTTATGGATAAATAAGCAAATTGGCATCCATGGTTTAGAGATGAAACACGAATTATTAGGCGAAATGGTATCTCCTGTTTCTGATGAAGTAAAATTGCCTAAGTCTATTCAAAAAACAAGTGCGCTGGCTAAATTTACCTCTGATAAAAATTATTTAAAAAATTCTTTAAATTACCACATTCATCGAGCATGTGTAAAACTGCGCAAAATCAATGCAAAATGCAAAGGGGTCAGTATATTTTTGAGGACAAAAGATTTTAAAGTATTTTGTGAAAAAAAAGTGCTGAACAAATCAACAGATTTTGAACTTGAAATTTCGGATATAGTTTTTGAGCTGCTTGATAAGGTTTACAACTCTAATATTCTCTATAGAAGTACAGGGGTAATTCTTGATAACTTTGTTTTTAATAATGAAGCACAAATGTCTTTATTCACAGATATAGAAAGTGATGACAAAAAAGAAAAACTGTCAAAATGTTTTGATAAGCTGGAAGAAAAGTTTGGCAAAGATATTATTCAAACAGGTTTTATAAAAAAAGATGTATGACATTTTAAAGCTATATTGAAAAATTTCAAAAATAGTTTATAATATTAATAGTGAAATAAGAAAGGAGTTAGATTTATGAAAAGATTATTTATGCCTGAAAGTCTCGGGGGGGGGGCGATTTCGAGCTTTTAGAAAATAATTTATCTAAGAGGTCAAGAAGTCAAGCGATTAACGTCATCCTGAATTTATTTCAGGATCTAGTAATTAGATGCGAAGATGCAAAGAGGCATAGATGCAAAGCTAGTATCGTAAAAAAATATTTTCCTCTCTTGGGTGAGGGATTAAGGGAGAGGGCAAGTAAATCCGCGTTTACTCTTGCTGAGGTTTTAATCACTCTTGGAATTATCGGCGTGGTCGCGGCAATGACAATACCTGTTTTGGTTCAAAAATATAAATATCAGGTAGTCGAAGTTCGTTTAAAAAAATTCTATACATCAATTAATCAGGCTATAAAATTATCTGAAGTACAAAATGGCGCAAAAGAGCTGTGGTATGTGGATAACCATGATACTGCAGAATCACTGGAGTGGTTTAAAAATTATATAGGCAAATATATGAATATACTAAAATACGAAACATTGTCCGATGGAACTTTTTTGGTATATTTCCCGGATGGTTCTGCTATGCAGCAATTAAATTCAAATTTTTCGAGAGAATATGTATTTTATCCAGGAAATCCAAATAAATGTTTAGATCATTATAATGGACATGTTTATAATACTTTGGGTAAATGTGGTTTCAAGTTCATGTATTTTCCTGCAGATAGTAATTGGTATTATAAATATCACTACCTGAAAGGGTTTGAACCTGCAAGATATGGTTTGAGCGGGAGCAGAGATGAGATGAAAGCAGCAATGTATGAGGATTGTTCAGATCCCTATCAAGGTAAATACTGTACAGCAATAATTCAGGATAACGGCTGGCGTATCCCGTCTGACTATCCGCAAAAAATCTTTTACTAAAAAAACTGCTTTAAGCAGTTTTTTTATGCTAATAAATTTAGTGATTGTTTTACACAATTATTTTTTTGTTTTGATGCCATTTTTTCTTGTAAAAAAGTAATTTTATATAGGAGTTTGTTGCTTAAAAGATCAAGACTTAATTTATTATCCATTTTATTTAGCATACTTAAATCATGCTCCCCGCCGAAAGTATGCGCAGAATTAGTTATATTAGCCATGTTAGATGCCGCCTGTATACTGGCAGATACTGCATTATTCAAGGTGTTTACTGAATTAAAGCGTGCAATCGAAGAAACTAACATTGCTTAACTCCTACATGTCTCCTACCAAATAATATTATAAATCTGTAAATATAGAAAATCAAGTATTAATTTTTGTAACGAATCGGGTAATTTTTGAAATTAGATAAATTTTATATACTTTATATATATGTATACATTAAATAAACACGAGGATATTAAGTTTTCGAGGTGCATATTTTTTGTAAAAATTTATAAAAGTATAAAAAATCA
>CALUVW010000036.1 GCA_944324315.1 Candidatus Gastranaerophilales bacterium
TGACCGTCTTTTTTCGCTACCGTAATATCCAAACCGATACTTTGTAATTCTCTTACAAGTACTTTGAATGATTCAGGAATACCCGGTCTTGGAATATTGTCGCCTTTAACGATTGCTTCATAAGCTCTGTTACGACCGTTAACATCGTCTGATTTGATTGTTAACATTTCTTGCAGAGTATAAGCCGCACCGTAAGCTTCCAGTGCCCAAACTTCCATCTCACCAAATCTTTGGCCGCCGAATTGAGCTTTACCGCCCAATGGCTGCTGTGTTACAAGTGAGTATGGCCCTGTAGAACGTGCGTGAATTTTATCGTCTACAAGGTGGACGAGTTTAAGTATATATGAAAGACCTACTGCAACAGGTTCATCAAACGGTTCGCCTGTTCTTCCGTCTATAAGTCTTACTTTACCGTCTTCGTTAACCCAATCGCAGCCTGATTCTTTAATACCTTTAAGTAATTCAGCTTTAGTTGCGATTTCTGATTGGTTATCACCGTATCTTTCATCGAAAGACGGAGTTTCATAGTAGTTTCCTGTCAAGTATGCAGCCAAACCTAACAATAATTCATAAGTCTGACCAACGTTCATACGAGAAGGTACACCAAGCGGATTCAATACGATATCAACAGGTGTTCCGTCAGGTAAGAACGGCATATCTTCTTTAGGTAATATTCTTGATACGATACCTTTGTTACCGTGTCTTCCTGAAAGTTTGTCACCTACTGATACTTTACGTTTTTGCGCAATGTAAACTCTGATAACAGTATTTGCTCCCGGCGGCAATTCGTCGCCTTTTTCTCTGTCAAATACTTTAACGTCAAGTACTCTACCGCCTTCTCCGTGAGGAACTCTTAATGAGTTATCTTTTACATCTCTTGCTTTTTCAGCAAAGATTGCTCTTAAAAGTTTTTCTTCCGGCGGATGTTCTGATTCGCCCTTCGGTGTAACTTTACCTACCAGTATATCGTCAGCATAAACTCTTGCACCGATACGAACAATACCGCGTTCATCCAAATGTCTTAAAGCATCTTCTGAAACATTCGGGATTTCACGGGTAATTTCTTCAGGTCCGAGTTTTGTCTGACGTGCGTCTATTTCTAATTTTTCGATGTGAACTGATGTGAAGATGTCATCGTGAACGCATCTTTCTGAAAGCAGGATAGCATCTTCGTAGTTGTAACCTTCCCACGGCATATAAGCAACGATTACGTTTTTACCTAGTGAAAGTTCGCCGCAGTTTGTAGAAGCGCCGTCTGCGATTACATCTCCTTCTTTAACCTTATCACCTTCGTGTACTAAAGGTTTCTGGTTAATACATGTATCCTGGTTGCTTCTTACATATTTCATTAAATTATATACATGGGGTTTGTTGTGAATATCGCGGATGATAATTTCTTCACCGACAACTCTTTCAACAACACCGTCGCAGTCAGAGATTATAACCATACCAGAATCTCTTGCGGCTCTTTTTTCCATACCTGTTCCGACAACCGGTCTTTGGGTAATTAAAAGAGGTACTGACTGACGCTGCATGTTAGAACCCATCAGTGCACGGTTAGCGTCATCGTGTTCAATAAACGGGATTAATGAAGTCGCAACAGAGATAATCTGAATCGGCGATACACCAACAAAGTCAACTTTGCTTGACTGATCCATTGTAAATTCAGATCTGTAACGAACCGGTACATATTCATCTTTGAATGTTCCGTCAGGGTTTAGTTGAACGTCTGCCGGAGCACATCTAAATTCTTCGTCTTCGTCTGCTGTCATATATACAACTTCGTCTGTAACTTTACCGTCTTTAACAACAAAGAACGGGGCTTCAACAAATCCGTAGTCGTTAACTTTTGCGTGAGTAGCCAGAGAACCGATAAGACCTGCGTTTGGACCTTCAGGTGTTTCAATAGGACAAATACGTCCGTAGTGTGACGGGTGAATGTCGCGGACTGCAAATCCTGCGCGTTCTCTCATCAAACCGCCCGGTCCTAAAGCTGAAATACGTCTTTTATGTGTTAATTCGGCAAGCGGGTTAATCTGATCCATGAACTGTGATAACTGAGAACTTCCGAAGAATTCTTTTAATGAAGCAACTAAAGGTTTAGTATTCAACAAGTTCAACGGAGTTAATGTTTCAGAATCCTGAAGAGTCATTCTTTCTTTAACAATTCTTTCAATTCTTGAAAGACCGACTCTAAACTGGTTCTGTAACAATTCGCCAACTGAACGTATTCTTCTGTTTCCTAAGTGGTCGATATCATCAACAGTTCCTTCATCATAAGTTAAGTTAATCAAGTATTCGATTGAAGCTACGATATCCTGAACGGTTAATGTTCTCTGATTTTTCGGAATGTTCAGATTTAATTTTTTATTTAATTTATAACGGCCTACACGTCCGATATCGTATTTCTTTTCATCAAAGAAACGTGCTTCCAATATAGAACGTCCGCCTGCAGCAGATGCAGGATCGCCGGGTCTTAATTTTTTATAAACTTCAATTAAAGCTTCATCAGTTGTTTCTGCTGTATCTTTATCAAGTGTTTTCTTCAAAAATTCAAAGTGAGTGAATAAAGTTTCCATTTCAGAAACAGTGATACCCATAGCTTTCAATAAAGTTGTAGCTAAGATTTTTCTGTTTTTGTCTATTTTAACGTAGATAATGTCATTTGAATCTGTTTCAATTTTTAACCATGCTCCGCGGTTCGGAATCATTGTTGCGTTATATAATCTTTTTCCTGCAGGTGAAATTTCACGTTTGAAATAAACACCGGGTGAACGAACAATTTGAGATACGATTACACGTTCAGCACCATTTACAATGAATGTACCTTTGTCAGTCATTGTCGGAATGTCGCCTATGTAAACTTCCTGTTCCTTAATTTCACCGCTGTCACGGTTAACAAGTCTTACCATAACGCGCAATTGTTTTGCGTAAGTTGCGTCATGAATTCTTGCTTCTTCAATTGTATACTTTGCATTGTCGAAAGTATAGTTAGGTAAAAAATGCAGTTCCAATCTGCCTGTGTAGTCTTTAATCGGAGAGAATGAAAGTAATTCTTCCTTCAAGCCTTCTTTTAAAAACCATTCAAAAGATTTTTTCTGCACTTCAATAAGGTCGGGTAAATCATCCAAACGAGTATGCGGTATACCCATTGGAGTTACTCTTTCTGCATATTTTGTGTTAGACATTAATTCACCTCGTCTATGTGTACGTACTATATAAAAAATTGTATTATTTTTTCATTTTGTCACCCTGAATTTATTTCAGGGTCTTATGAAATTTATTTACAATAATAAAAATCTAACTTGAGGCTGTAAACCTTTCATTTTACTGAATTTCAGCTTAATGAACTTTTATGATTAAATTTAATTTGGGCACAATACACCTAACTTAAATTTACCATGTTACTTAATCATAATACATCAATTTTTTGCGTCAAGAAAATATCGCTTAATTAAAAAAAATATGTTAAATTTTTGTTACAAAGTGTTAATTGCTTAATTCCCGCGGGCTGAAAGCTTGATTATGACCTGAATAGAGTGTCAAGACTATACTTCTCGGGTGTTCATTATATGATATTAAAATAAAAAGGAGTATATATGAAAAAATTAGCGATTTTATTATGTCTGTTAATTATAGGGAAAGCTGGACTATCAGCGGAAATTGAGCCTGTAAGAGTTATAGAAAATGTGCCATCAGAAATTGTTTTGACAGGCAATCTTGTTTTTGACTGGCTTGATATTTCTCAGGTAGAAAGAGACGCCGTTATAGATAAATATGAAAAAGAACTTTTTACCGAAGATACGGTTTATAAGTACAAAAAAAAGGAATTTAGAAAAGAATATCGTGATTATTTAAAAGATAAAGATTATAAAAGGCATTATATGCTTGTAAAAAACGGCGTTAAAGAGACAGATACCGAAAACCTTTGCGGTTTCTATTATAAAGACAATTTGCTTATAAGTTATGCAGTTCAATACAAAAGCGATATGAAAACTGTTTATTACTATGATGCAATGGGAAAACTACGGTATATAGATAAATTTTCGGACAATTATCCAAATTTCCCATATATGTCAAAGCAATACAGGGCAAACGGAACTTTAGTAAGCGCAATATATTTTATATCACACGACATGCAGTATATGTATGAAGCTGATAAAAAATTCAAAGGTGCATGGTACAAAGACAAAATGTACGACCGTCATGCAAAGCAGACTTTGACTAGGACAAACTGGTAAGTAACATAATAAATATTATGTGAAGTGAATAAGTAAGTAGGTGAATAAGAGAATAAGTCTTTACGGTGCGCAATGCGCACGTAAAAATCCAATAATCTGCACTTAATGAAACAGTAGCAAAGCGGATGCTGTTTGAGCGGTAAAGAGATGCTGCGGAAAACCGGACATTTTGCACAAAATCAATAGATTTTGGCAAAAGCAGTCAAACAAGTTCAGCATGACGAATATATAGCGAGTTCATCCGCTCGGGTTGAATTTAGTGCAGATTAAACGGTTAGCGCGTTTTTCTTTCTTTGCTTAATTTCTTTCTTTTTGCGTCGCAACAAAAAGAAAGAAATTAAGTGCGGGGTGCGGGGACGCATAGTTCCCGCATAAAAAAAATAAACCCTCTCCCTTAATCCCTCTCCAGAGGAGAGGGGAAATTAACTTCAAATAATATTTATTATGTAAATTTATTAAAAGCAAATAAAATAACTTATTAATTATTTACTTGTTTTTAGATTTGTTAATTTATGTTAATTTACTAATATATAGTTAGCAAAAAAATTTTTTAGTGTTTTTATATATTTTGGGTTAAAAGAGAAAGGAGTTTATATGAGAGTAAACAGTGTTCAAAATTCTCAAAATTTTGGTATGGCTTTTAGGGTAAATGCTGAAGGAGCTAAAAAACTGGCTGAAAAATTTCATGGTTTCAGCGACCCGCGTATAGCAGAAGCCGATTTTGTTAATCGTTTCGTCAAACCTGTGGAAAATTTTAAAAGTGATGTTATCTATGACGGAAAAGATGTATTTGTAAGAGATTATCACACTGCAGATATTTATCAGGTAGCCGCAGAGAAACCATTTGTAGATGATACATCTGTATTCTATCCTGTAAAAAATAAGGCGAAAAATGATTTGTTTTTCAGGGTTGAATATTTAAAAAAAGACAATCTTCCTGATGTAGAAAAAATGTCTCATACAAGCGATATGGAAACCAGACTAAATTATGCTAAAGAAATTATAAAAGAAATGGGTCGAAAAGAAAGTACTGTTGAATCAATAGAAGAAACTGCAGAAAGATTAAATAAGATATATGGTTAATAATAGATAAATTCTTGCAATAAAGTAAAGCCTCAATTTTTATTGAGGCTTTACTATTGATAAAACGTAATTGTTATTAAAATATTTGTTTGCGACTTCTATAATATCAGATTCTGTAACACTATTTATAAGTTTTGTATATTCTTCATCAAACTCATAACCTCTGCCTGTTGTTTCAAACCATCCAAGAGTTACTGCTTTGTCAAGGTTTGTTTCCTGACCGATTATGTAATGCCCTAAAAGTTTGTCTTTTGCTTCCTGCAATTCTTTTGAGCCTACAAATTCTTTTTTGAGCCTGAAAACTTCTTCCTGAAGTTTTTTAGTTGCATAATCCAGATTTTGCGGATTTGTCCCTATATATACAATGAAGGCGCCTTTTAAGATATTTGGTGAGTATTGAGAACCTAGTTGATATGCAAGCCCGTCTTTATCTCTAAGGTTTTTGAAGAGTCTTGAACTCATACCAGCTCCTAAGAGAGAATCAATTACCTGTAATGTTGCATACTCTTTTTTATTTGATATACCGGCAGTTTGCCAGCCCATTATAATCCAGTCGGTTTTAAGATCTTTAACTGAGGTTGTAATTTTTTTACCTTCCGTTAGAGAGGGGATAGAATACTTAGAATAATCAAATTTTTCACCTTTTTTATTATTGAAAATTTTAGTAAATTCATTTATTGTTTTTTCTTTATCAATATTTCCGTTTATGGAAATTACAATATTTCCCGGGTATAAAGCTTTGTCATAGTAAGTTTTTATATCTTCTCCTGTAATTTGCGGTAATGTTTTTTCAAGAATTTTATTTGAAACAGAATACGGAGTATTTTCAAATATATAGGTTTTATAATTATCAATTGCCAGATTTAGCGGAATATCTTTACTTTTTTTGATTGCATTTAATTTATCTGTTCTTGATTTTTCGATTTCGTAATCATCAAGTGCTGCGTTATTTATAACTTCGTTTAGCAGTTCCAGAGTTTTATCATATTCATTTTTTGTTGTAAGAACGGTTATTGAAAATGTGTCATTTTTTGCAGCCGGAACGATTTTTATACCGTTATCCTCAAGTATTTGTGCAAATTCAAGCGGGGAATATTTTTTTGTACCTCTGGTAAGAACTGAGGCTGTTAAGTTTGCAGTTCCTGGAATTGTCTCTGTAAACTCTCCGCCTTTTGAAAAAATACTGATTGCAACAATATCATTTACTTTGTTAGGTGTCAGCAATAAAGTTGCACCGTTTGCAAGTTCATATTTTTGGGTATTTTTATTTTCACTTATTAATTTGGGAGGTTCATTTTTTTGAGTAACATTAGAAATCTTAACTTCTTTATCTTTTTGAGGTAAAACTATTGATACTGCGCTTTTTTGTTTCCCTAAATATTTATTAGCTACAGTTTTTATATCATTGACCGTTACTTTTTTAATATAGTCTAAATATGTTTCATAGTACTTTATATCGTCTGTTGTAACAAATGTATATCCTATTTCGCTTGCGATATTTGATATAGATTCTCTTTCATAGTAAGTATTTCTTTCTATTATATTTTTTGCAAGATTAAGTTGTTCCTGCGTTACGCCATGCTTTTGAATATTATTTATTTCATCAAAAATATTTTCTTCTAATTTTGAACATTTTTCAGGATTAAATGTCGCTGAAATATAGAAAATTCCATCATCTTTAAATCCTGCATTTGCGGCACCTATAGAATATGCAAGCTGTTTCTGCTCTTTAATTGTTCTGTAAAAAACGGAAGAACGTCCGTCTCCTAAAATAGTTGATAGTAAATCAAGAGCATAGGAATCTTTATCATCTATTTTTGTCCCTCTGAAACCTATAAGCATATAGCCGGATTTAGTATCTGCGTATGCAGTATTTCTTGCCTGCGATGTAAGAAATTTTTCTTTCGGGTAAGAATTTTTTAGCGGTTTTTTGTACTCTGCATCAAAATCTTGTTTTACTTTTTCAATAGCTGCAGGAGCATCAACATCACCTACTATTACAGTCACCATATTTGAAGGGTTGTAGTATTTGTAATAATAGTCAAGAATTTGTTCTCTTTGTATTGTGCTTATAATATCTGCTTTCCCTATGACTTTTCTTTTGTACGGATGATTAGTATAAAGCAGATTAATCAGATTGTCATACACCAGAGTATCAGGAGAATTTGCATCTTTCATAATTTCTTCAATTACGACTTTTCTTTCTTTTTCAAGTTCTTTTCTCGGAATAAGCGGGTGTAAAAGCATATCAGAGTGCATTTCAAGAGCCAGATCAAAGTCTTTGGACGGTATTGTCACATAATAATGCGTGAAATCTTTACTTGTCGCGGCGTTTGTGATAGCCCCTTTGGTTTCGAGAATTTTGTCAAATTCTCCCGGGGCATGGTTTGTAGTACCCTTAAAGAACAGATGTTCCAGAAAATGTGAAACACCGTTATTTTTTTCATTTTCATTTATTGAACCTGTTTTAATCCAGGTATCAATTGTGACAATCGGATTATTTTTGACCTCTTGAATTACTACTGTTTGTCCGTTATCAAGCTTATAAATATTGAAATCTGCCGCAAAAGCACAGTTTGCAAACAGAAATATCGCGAATGAAATTATAATTTTTTTCATATTATCCCCTTCTCTTCAAATTTATTTTAATTATATTTAACATAATACAATAAATTTATAAATAGGAAAACAGTTTATTTATTTTATAAATTTTTTAATAAGTAGAAAGCATGCGCATGTGCCTATAAGTATAAGTGCTGCAAATACGGATTTTGGGGTCTTTCTTTTTTCAATACTTTCACTATTTTGTATTGATTCATATATATCGTGATCAAGTTGTTTAAATTTTCTTGTTGCATCTTTATGAGAATAAAGAACAGGTTTTTGAAAACTGTTCGGCGGAGTAAGTACACCAACCTTAACAGGCGGATTTTTCATATTAGAATTTACACTGGCACTGTTTCCCATATTTTATTAAAAACAAAAATCTAAAAAAAATTGCTTTTTATTCATATCTTTTTTACAAATATATTGACAAAATTTTTATAATTTATTAAAATAAGAATTATTATTGTTTTTATGGAGAAATATGAATTATTCAAGACAAAGAGATATTATACTGCAAACACTGAAGGCAAATGTCGTTCATCCGACAGCAGAATACCTTTACGCTGTATTAAAAGAAAAAGAACCTAATATAAGTCTGGCAACATTGTATAGAAATTTAAACCAGCTTTCCGATAACGGAATAATAAAAAAGATTGACGGATTAGAAGTCCCATCTCATTATGACCATAATACGCATGAACATTATCATTTTATGTGTGATGAATGTAAAAGGGTGTTTGATGTAAGTTGTGATGTCGCACCGGATATTGTGCAAAAAGCTGAAGATGAAACCGGTTTTATTGTAAAAAAACATGATATAATATTTAATGGAATATGCAGAGATTGTCTGGAAAAGATAAAAGAAAGTAATTAAAAAAGTAAAGGAGAAATTATTATGGACAAGTATGTATGTACAGTATGCGGTTATGTATATGACCCTGAAGAAAACGGCGGCGTAAAATTTGAAGATTTAGCTGACGATTATGTATGCCCTCTTTGCGGTGTGGGAAAAGATTTGTTTGAAAAACAATAAATATGGAATTTGGTTAGGAAGGTTAATGTAGAAAGGAAGTATTATGCCTGAATTAAAAGGAACAAAAACCGAAAAAAATTTATGGACAGCCTTTGCAGGCGAGTCTCAAGCCAGAAACAAATATACTTATTATGCTTCTCAGGCCAAAAAAGAAGGTTTTGTCCAGATAAGCAAAATATTTGAAGAAACTGCTAACAATGAAAAAGAACATGCAAAAATTTGGTTTAAAGCTTTGCATGGAGATAAAATTCCTGAAACATTGAAAAATCTGGAAGATGCGGCAGACGGTGAGCGTTATGAGTGGACAGATATGTACGCTCAATTTGCAAAAGAAGCTAAAGAAGAAGGGTTTGACACACTTTCAGCATTGTTTGAGCTTGTTGGCAAGATTGAAAAAGAACATGAAGAAAGATACAGAGCTCTTTTAGATGCTGTTAAAAACAGTGCTGTTTTTGCGAAAAATGAAGTTGTTGTTTGGGAATGCGCAAACTGCGGTCATATTCATACAGGCGAAAAGGCTCCGGAGATTTGTCCGGTTTGTAAACATCCGCAGGCATATTTCTTTATGAAAGCCAAAAATTATTAATAAAAAAATAGGAAGGCTTTGTATTTTACAAAGCCTTTTTTATGATAAAATATTAATGTGTGTAAATTGAGAGGGATAACTTGTGGAACTTAAAGGTACAGAAACAGAAAAAAATCTGATGAAAGCTTTTGAAATCAATGCCAAAAGACGTATGGAATATGATATTTACGCTCTTATTGCGGAAAAACAAGGATTTACGGATTTAGCACGTCTTATGACCCGCTATGCAGAACATGAAAAAGAACATTCAAAACTCTGGTATAAATGGCTAAAATGCAACAGCGGATGTTTGCCGAGTTTACTTGACAGCGCAAAAGACGCATTGAAAAATGAAAAAGAAGAGATTGAAGGCGTTTATGAACAATTTGCCAGAAAGGCTAAAGAAGAAGGTCTTGATCATATAGCAGGTTTTTTGGAAAATATTGAATCCATTGAAAAAATTCACTACGACAGAATGCATAAATTAATATTGAAACTTGAAGATAAGGCAGAACCAAATCCTGACGGAACTTACAATTGGGTTTGTTCGACCTGTGGTGCTGTGTTTGTTCAGAAAGATGAACCCCAATACTGCCCCTTATGTTTGAAAGAAGAAGTATTTTTTTATAAAAAGCCAAATTAAATAGTAAAGGAGAAATACAAATGAAATTTCAAGAAATTAAAAACAATATTTTTTACTGTGGTCTGAATGACTGTGACAGAAGAATTTTTGATGAATTAATTCCTCTTGAACACGGTACCAGTTACAATTCATACCTCGTAAAAGGTTCTGAAAAAACTGCAATTATTGACACGATGTACCCGCCGAAAACTAAAGAATATTTAAAAAGACTTGCTGATAACCAGATTGGAAAAGTAGACTATATTGTAGCAAACCACGGCGAACAGGATCATTCGGGCTCTATTCCTGCATTATTGGAAAAATATCCTAATGCTGTTGTTCTGACAAATCCTAAATGCGCTGAAAATATTAAATCAATGCTCCATGTAGCAGATGAAAAAATCAGAGTTATTGCTGACGGCGAAGAAGTTTCACTCGGTGATAAAACATTGAAATTTATCTTTGCTCCCGGTGTTCACTGGCCGGATACAATGTTTACTTACATAAAAGAAGATAACGTAATCTGTACATGCGACTTTTTAGGTGCTCATTATACCTTCTCTGATGTTTTTGCTCAGGAAAGTGTAGAATTGGAAAAGAGTGCAAAACGTTATTACGCGGAAATTATGATGCCTTTCAGGATGATGTGTAAAAAATATACTCAAATGATTAAAGATATGAATGTTGATATGATTTTACCAAGCCATGGCCCTGTATATAAAAGGCCCGACTTTATACTTGATTTGTATACTGACTGGACATCTGATATGCCGAAAAATCTTGTTGTACTTCCATATGTTTCAATGTATGAAAGCACAAAGGATATGATTGATTATTTGAGCAAAAAATTGAATGAAAAAGGCGTTGAAACTTTCAAATTTGATATCGTAGACGATGATTTAGGCGATCTTGCAATGGCGCTTGTAGATGCTGCAACAATAGTTATGGGAACATCAATGGTTCTTGCAGGACCTCATCCGATGGCAGTTAATGTTGCATATCTTGCAGCAGTATTAAAACCTAAAGCGAAGTTCGCATCACTTTTAGGATCTTATGGCTGGGG
>CALUVW010000037.1 GCA_944324315.1 Candidatus Gastranaerophilales bacterium
ATGTATGAACAGCCTGATACGGTATTTGAAGATATTTCAATGAGATTTATGGATATCAGAAAGAGAATATGCCGTATTCCTGAACTTGGTAAGAAAGCAACAATGGTTGCAATCCCGACAACTTCAGGTACAGGTTCGGAAGTTACTCCGTTTGCAATTATTACAGACGATGAAACTCACGTAAAATATGCAATCGCAGATTATGCTTTGACTCCTAATATGGCAATCATTGACCCGAACTTTGTAGACGGTATGCCAAAAGGTTTGACAGCAGCTTCAGGTATAGATGCATTAGTTCACTCTATTGAAGCTTATGTATCAGCTATGGCTACAAACTTTACAAATTCAAATGCATTGGAAGCAACAAAACTTGTATTCAGATATCTTGAAAGATCATGGGCTGAAGGTGCAAATGATCCGGTTGCCAGAGAAAAAATGCACTATGCAGCAACAATTGCAGGTATGGCATTTGCAAACGCATTCCTAGGTTTGTGCCACTCAATGGCTCACAAACTCGGTGCTATGTTTAACGTACCTCACGGTGTTGCAAACGCATTGTTAATCAGACAGGTAATTAAATACAACGCAGTTGATTGCCCGAAAAAACAATGTATCTTCCCGCAATACAAGTTCCCGAATGCAAAAGCTAAATACGGACAAATTGCTGACGAACTTGGTTTAGGCGGCAAAAATGATGATGAAAAAGTTGAATTGTTAATTGATGCAATTGACAAGCTTATGAAAGCAATCAACTTGCCAAATTCTATCAAAGATTTCGGTGTATCAGAAGCTGACTTTAACGCTAAGCTGGATGAAATGGTAGAACTTGCATTTGACGATCAATGTACAGGTGCAAACCCTGCTTATCCGTTGATGGAAGATATCAAGGCAATCTACAAAGATGCTTACGAAGGTGTTGTAAGAGATTACTATGAAACTAAGTAAGCCGCTCAAAAGCTAAAAAGAAAAGAACCGCTTAAAAAAGCGGTTCTTTTCTTTATTACATTAATTTAAAACCAAGCTTTTGGAATTTTATAGTTATTTAGACGTACAAAATCCATGCATACTATTTTAAACTTTTTTTCACACTGATGACTAATACTAAGCGAGGAGTAGGAATATCCTGCACCTGAAAGATACACACCTGGGTGCATTTCTGGCTTAAGGTAATATTTATAAAGTTTTGCACTTGTTTCATAATGTGGTTTGTCTTCTATACGATTAACTATTAAAAATACCCATAAATCTTTGCCAAATCTGTTTGGTTTTTTACCTGGTCCATTAATATCAGCTATAAAATAAGAAACTTCATCGTATGATGGAGTTATATCAAAAATCATACTTCCATCTTTTAATAAATAAAATTTACTAGATTGAAAAGTGTTGTTAAAAGTTGGTTGTCTAACATTTATTTGTTAAAGAGCAGTTGTCATATCCTCCTTAAACGATTCTGGTATAGATTTTGTAATATCTGTAGTTTCTAAGAAATCTAAAATTTCGTGATGTTGATAGAGCCCAACATTCCAGTATTCCGATGCTCCATATTCTGCTACGGCGCGATTATACGCACCATTTATAGTACTTGCAAATTTTTTCAATTGATTTTGTAATACTATTCTTTGATGATTTTGAATCAAAGCTGGCATTGTGAGAGCGGCAACAACGCCGACAATGCCTAAAGTGATTAAGATCTCAGCCAGCGTAAACGCGCAGCGTTTACGAGGTGAATAAGAAAATAGGTTAATAGATGAATAAGTTCGTTTCGGAAAAATGTTTCTGTTATGCTGAACTTGTTTCAGCATAACATGAGATCCCGAACCAAGTTCGGGATGACAGATTACTCCCTTCCTAATCAGGGTGGGGCAGGGTGGGGCAGGGTGGGGATTGATTGTAACCCATCCTCTTATCCTTCCCTAAATAGTGAAGGAAGAAATTCTTTTTTAAGATACATCCTAGTGCCTTAGTACCATAGTACCCTAATATCTTTAAAAACCTGTAACCCTTTGTTACATCTTCATCCTGTCGGGGGGGGGGCAACTCAAAGCTTCTCTATTAAACATTTTTCATACTCCATATTTTTCTCATTCTTATTATTTCCGATTTTGAGAAATTTGTCAATACTTACCTTGACTTTTCTTCATGTCTTTTTTATCATAGAAGAACAGGTTGAGGCGACATGGCCAAGTGGTAAGGCAGGAGCCTGCAAAGCTCTTATCCCCAGTTCGAATCTGGGTGTCGCCTTTTTTAGTTTTATTCAATTTCTTTATTGAGGACTTATATTATTACTGTTTACACCAGATATTCTGAAAAGCAGTCATAATTTTATTCCGAACTTGTTTCGGAATCTCATCATTATAAGACCCTGCCCTGAATTTATTTCATGGTGACAATTTTAGCCATTTTTAGTGTAAACTGCGATATAACTCTCTTTTATTGACTCTTGACATAAACTTTATATACTGATATAATTTTTGTATGTTAAAGAAATGTTGGTTGTTATTTTTAGCTCTTTTAGTTCTTGGTTCTGTTCAAGTCAATGCAATTACGTTGAAATTTAACGGTTTTATTGCTGATGAAGCAAATTTGTTATCTCCTGAGGTTGAGAATGATTTGAACATGACACTATGGGATTTACAAAAAAAATCCGGAGCAGACCTTGTTGTTGTTACATTACCATCATTAAATGGTAAAACTGTAGAAGAAGTTGCTCTTGATATCGGGCGTTCTTATAAACTCGGTGCTGTCGGCAAAAATAACGGCATGGTTTATTTGACAGCTTTGAGTGAGCGCAGAATGCGTATTGAGCAAGGGTTAGGTCTTGAAGATAAAATTCCGGTAAGTACACTTGAAAATATAATGAATAAGGATATTCTGCCGTATTATAAGCAGAGCAATTATGAAAAAGGCATAAGGCGCGGTACTTATATTTTGGCGCAAACTGTTGCTCAGGCAGAAGGTGTAAAAATAAAAAAACAAGGTGTTTGTCCGCCTGCATTATCATCTTCAGGTTCCCAAAGCAACGGCGGTGATGTTCCCTGGTGGGCTTGGCCTATAGTTATATTAGGGGCGTTATGTTCACCACGCCGCAGAAGATTTAACTCAAGTAGCTTTGGAGGTTTTGGCGGAGGCGGAGGCTTTGGCGGAAGCGGCTGTTCCGGAAGTTGGTAAAAATAGTTGGCGGTAGCGCAAAAGCGGGAACGAACGAAGTGAGTGACTAACGATAATATATAAAGTCTGACGAATATTGGCGGAAAGGGTAAAAAGAATGAAAAATTTGGATAAATTTTTAGAGGATTTGAAATTTAATTTAGGCGACAATTTAGTATCTGTTTTCGCGTTCGGATCTCAGGCTAATGTTGAGGATGCTAAAAATAATCTTAATCTTATGATTGTGACAAATCAGTTGACTGCTGAAAATTTGTATGCAATATCAAAACCTGTCAAAAAATGGGTTAAGGCTAAAAATCCTTTGCCTGTTGTTATGAATAGAGATGAATGGTACTCCTCATTTGATGTTTACGCAATTGAATACTCTGATATAAAAGAAAATTATAAACTTATATATGGAGAAGATTTAGTGCCTTCTATTTGTGTTAACAAATATTTTTTGCGCCTGCAGTGTGAATCTGAACTGAAAAATCTTCTTTTGAAATATAAAAATAATTTCTTAATGAATATTAAATCTGACAGAGAAATGAAAAAAGTTTTGAATAACGTAATAAAAACTTTACTTGTTATATTCAGATCTGTTTTGCGTCTGCATGACAGCGCTGTTCCTTACAGAGCAGTTGATATTATAGAATTTGTATCAAATTATTTGTCTTTTAATAAAATTGTAATGACAAAACTCGCTAAAGTAAAGTATGAAAATGATGATTATACAAAACAAGAGTTAATATTTATAGAAGCAGAGCTGTTAAAAGATATTCAATCGTTATTAAAACAAGTTGATGCTATGCATTTTTAAATTTTTATGTTATAATTAAGTCAACTGAAAAGAGCAGACGGGCGATTAGCGCAGTTGGTAGCGCATCACATTGACGTTGTGAGGGTCACGTGTTCGAGTCACGTATCGCCCACCATACTTTTTTCTTTACTAAAAAGAAAAAAGTAGGCAAAAAAGAAAAGACCACTCAGGTTATTTTCAGATAGTACAGGTTATTGCGTAACCAAAAAGAAAGCAACACCAAGTTGTAAAAAATAACAGGGGTTTATTATGCAGGAAGTTACAATTACAGAGTTGGATTCAAATTTATCTTTTAAGGCTAAAATTGATAATCCGCCGGAAATTAAACAAAATTTTACGACAGTTTATGTTGATGAAAAAGAGGTAAAACGTCCAACTGTTGCTCAAAGTAATGGTTTAATGAATGTACAATTATCTGTATCTGATGATAAGATTTTAATTTTTATAAAAAAATGGTATTCTACAAAGAAACGTATTGACTTAATGCTTGAAAATGATGCTCATATGTATCTTGTCAAGGGATGTTCGGTCAAAAAATTAGATACTTCTAAAAATATTTTTACTATTTTTTATAATACGTTTAAAGAAGCCTAAATATTTTTTATATAATTTTCAATATCTTCTTCAGTATTCATTTCAGTCGCTGCAACGAGTATTTTGTTGTGATTAAGTTTTAGACCTCCGATGATACCATTTGACTTTAAGTTCGAGAGGAATTTATCTGCATCTTCAACTTCTATAACAAACTCGTTAAAAAAGTTTTTGTTTAAAATTTTAATACCTCTTTGGGCAAGTTTATCCGATAATTTGTGAGCAATTTTTGCGGACAGATATGATGCCTGTCTAAATCCTTTTTCTCCCATAAGAGTTAAATACAAAGTTGCACAAAGTCCCATTAGTGCCTGATTTGAACAGATATTACTTGTTGCTTTTTCTCGTTTTATGTGCTGTTCTCGTGTCTGAATTGTAAGACAATATGCAGGGTTCCCGTCGGCATCAACAGTTCTGCCTGCAAGACGCCCGGGGATTTGGCGTAAATATTTTTCTTTGCATGCAATAAATCCAGCATGCGGGCCGCCAAATGACATTGAAAGCCCTAGCGTCTGTATGTCGCCGACAACTATATCAGCTTCACGCGGAGGTTCTATAAGCGCAAGCGCCGAAACGTTGGTACAAACGATTAGCAATGTATTGCTGACAGCAGGTGTTTCAGTGAGTTCACCGTAAAAATCAGGATTTTGAACCATTACACAGGCATAATCAGACGTGTCTGCAGGAACTTCACTAAACATATGAATTTCTATATTCCCTGCCCAACAGTAAGTTTTTATAACGTTTATATATTCTGGATTTAATTTTTCAGAAACAAGAACTTTATCTTTTTTAGATATTCTGACCGCCATTAAAATAGCTTCTGCACAGGCTGTTGCTCCGTCGTATACCGTGGCATTTGATACATCCATACCTGTAAGGCGGCATATCATTGTTTGGAATTCGTACATAACCTGAAGCGTCCCTTGAGAAATTTCAGGCTGATAAGGTGTATAAGCGGTTAAAAATTCAAACCTGTTTGCAACCTGAGAAATACAGGCCGGAATAAATTTGTTATAAACCCCTGCCCCGAGAAATGTTGTATAGTCAGTATTATTCTTTTTTGATAAAGATTTAATACGTTTTTGTACTTCCATTTCACTTAAAGGATTTTCAAATCCAAGTTTCCCCATACGTGCATGTTGCGGAATGTGTGTAAATAAATCCTCGATATTTGCAACATCAATGCTTTTGAGCATTTCTCGTTTCACTTCTTCTGTATGTACTAAAAAATTTTTCATGCTTTATTCCAGTTCTTCCTTATAATCTTCATATTCAAGAAGGTCTTTTGATTCAGAGGAAACATCCCCTGTGGCTTCAATTTTTACAAGCCAACCTTTTTCATAACAATCTTCGTTTAGCGTTTCAGGAGAGTTAATAACTTCTTCATTTATCTCAATGATTTTTCCGCTTACCGGCATATAAATTTCTGATGCGGCTTTAACTGATTCTACAGTTGCAAATGTATCTCCTTTTTTAAATTCTGTATTAACATCAGGAAGTTCAATAAAAACAATATCCCCCAGCTGTTCAACAGCGTAATCTGTTAGACCTATTGTAAATCTGTTATCTCCGTCATCTGATAAATATTCATGTGATTTTGAACATAGCATATTTTCTTTAATACTCATCAATTTCTCCTTTTTGTTATACTATAATTTTATTTTATTTCTTTTTTGAATAAACGGTTTTTTTATAATTTCGGCGTCATGTAGTTTTTCTCTTATCATAACTTGAACAATTGTTCCTGTGCAAATTTCTTTATTATTTTTTACATAAGCTAACGCGATATTAGCTCCCAAAATTGGTGAAGGGGCACCGCTTGTAACAACACCTGCTTTTTCACCTTTGTAGTAAACTTCATATTCGTGGCGTGCAATAGATTTGTCAAGCATTTTTAACCCGACAAGCTTCTTTTCCCCGCCGTTTTTAAGCTGTTCTTCTATAACCTCTTTTCCGTTGTAGTATTCTTTTTTATCTTTAGGAATTGACCAGCTCAAGCCTGCTTCAACAGGTGTTGTGTTTTCATCTAAATCATTTCCGTACAAATGAAGTGCAGCTTCTAGTCTTAATGTATCACGTGCACCGAGTCCTATGGGCTTTATCCCGAAACTTTGACCTTCTTCAAGAATTTTGTCCCAAAGGTATTCAGAATAGTTGTTTTCAACAAGAATTTCGTAGCCGTCCTCTCCTGTATATCCGGTCCTGGATACAAGAACCCTAATCCCTGCGATTTTATCGGGTTTTATTGTAAAAGATTCCTGATGGGTTGAAAGTCCTAATTCCCTCATCAATTCATCAGCTTTTGGCCCTTGAACTGCTAGCAGCGAGTAATTATGCGACTGGTTATCTATTTTTACATCAAATCCCTTGCTGTTTCTGACCATCCAGTTTAAATCTTCATCAATTCTTGAAGCATTACAAATGACAAGGTATTCTAAAATTCCGAGTTTATAAATGATTAAATCATCAATTAGACCGCCGTTTTTATTTGTCAATTGGCAGTAAACAGCTTTTTCATAATTTAATTTAGAAATATCCTGAGGAACAATTTTATTAAGAAATTCTACAGACTCCTTACCCGAAACAAAGACTTCTCCCATGTGGGAAACATCGAAAAGCCCGACATTTTCCCGGACAGTTTTGTGTTCTTCTATGATAGATGTGTACTGCACAGGCATTTCCCACCCTGCAAAATCAACCATTTTAGCCCCGAGTGCAATATGTTTGTCATGAAGAAAAGTTTCTTTTGTCATAAAAATATCCCCCTTTTGTCCTTATTTTCTCATTTAGGACGTTCTTGTGTCAACGATTTATTTAGTTTATTGAAGTTTAATACTTGTTATGTTATAATCGGAAATAAGGAATTTAAATGGAGGCGTTATGAAAGTATCAAAATTTGTTAAGCAACTCGGGGGGGGGCACTCTAGGTTCCGCCATAGGCAAAGACGCTAAGAGGCAAAGATGCAAAGCCTGTTTAAGAAATGTCATGCTGAACTTGTTTCAGCATCTAGTAATCAGATGTAAATCCAATTTAAAGATATTAGGATACTATGGCACTAAAGTATTAAGAAGTATCTTGCAAATTTTATATAATATTCATGTGTCGGATGGAACGGCTACGTTCCACCTCACCCCGATGGCGGGAGAAGGAAAAGAAACCTCACCCCTGCCCTCTCCTTTACAAGGAGAGGGAGTAAACAGTGTCGGGTGCAGCGGTACGCTGCCTCGTAATGACAAATTCTCTTCACGCTTCACTCTTCACTCTTCACTAAAAAAACGAGCCGCGTTTACTTTAGCAGAGGGTGCTACGCACGTAGCCCACTCTCACAATATTCGTCGAGCCGCCTTCACTCTCGCTGAAGCCCTCATCACCCTCGGCATAATCGGTGTTGTTGCTGCTTTAACAATTCCGAATTTAATTTCTGGTTATAGTAAAAAAGTTACTGAAACAAAATTAAAACAAACTTATTCAATTTTATCTAATGCAACATCAAAATTGATTGCTGAAACAGGAATTCCTTTTAGTTCTTATTATGTAATTACAATGCATAACGATGTTTGTCCATCAACAGCTACGCATTTAGAGGAATGTGCTGATTCATTGTATGAAGATGTTATTAAAAGTAATAACATTAAAATAATCAATGAATATGATCATTCATATCCACTCTGGTATTCAACATTGATAAGCAATGCAGTTAATGATGAAGGTGCAATCGCAGCTGTTTATCATGGAAAATGGTTTACTCTGCCGAATGGGTGTTCTGTCGGTATATATAATGGTTCATTTTCAGTAATTACCGATAATTTATCTGAAAACCGAAAGGTAGAATTAATTGGTGGAAAAAACTATTTTCAATTTCAGCCTGCAAACATAGATAATCAAAATACAATAAAAGAAATATTGCCAGGATTAGCTCCCATGACACAAACTGAGCGAAAAAGATATAACACTAGAGCTGATTTAATTAATGCTTGTAAATCAAATGAACTTGGAGGTGTTGTAAATATTGCTTGTTCCCAGTTATTTATAGAGGACGGGTTAAGATTTTCAGATGACTATCCTATAAAATTTTAACCCGTCTTATAAGTTTTATAACTCTGCAATTTTTTTGTAAAGTTCAATTTGTTTATCTGTAAGGTTTTTCGGTATAACAATCTTAATTTTTGCATTAAGATTGCCGTAGCCGCCGCCTTTTTTAGGCAAACCTAAATCTTTTAATCTTAAAGCCTGACCTGATGATGTTTTGGGCGGAATTTTGATACTAATTTTTCCATGAAGTGTTTCAATTTCTTTTTTAGTACCGAGAACTGCTTCAGGAGGGGTGACTTCTACTTCTTTTGTTAAATCAGAGCCGTTAACTTCATATTCTTTGTCTTTGATATTAACTATAAGGTACAAATCACCTTTTCTGCCGTAAGAGTCGGATTTGCCCTCGCCTTTAATTCTTACTTTTTGACCTTCTGTAATATTCGGCGGGAGTTTAACCTTAATTGATTTAGGTTCTGATTTAAATCCGGTGCCACCGCATTCGCTGCAATAGCCGCCGTTGCCGGAGCATTTTGTACAGCGTTCAATCTCATTAAATTTCACGCTTATCGGTTTTTGGTCAAATATATCTTTAACTGTTACGTTTAAATTCATTGTAACGTCAAGATTTTCAGCTTTTGGAGCCTGCTGCTGAGTTCTTCTTCTGGACGTTCTTTGCTGCTGCCCTGCAGTGCCAAAATCAAAGCCGCCAAAATTCATTCCCTGCGTTCTTGCTCCGGTTCCCATCATATCACCGAATAAAGAACTGAAAAAGTCTGAGAACCCGCCTAAATCTTGGCCGTTAAAGCTGAAACTTTGATAATTTCCGCCTTGACCGCCGCCAAAACCGTATTGTTCAAACCCCGGAGGAGGTGTCCAACTCTGCCCGCCCTGCCAGTTAGAACCTAAGCTGTCATAACGTTCACGTTTTTGTTTATCGCCTAAAACTTCATAGGCTTCATTAATATCTTTGAATTTACTTTCAGCTTCTTTAGTTTTATTTACATCAGGGTGATATTTACGTGCAAGCTTTCTGTAGGCTGATTTAATTTCAGCTTCTGTTGCATCACGTTTTACACCCAATATATCATAGTAATCTTTATATTCCATATTCAGTATCTCCTACTATATATGATAATATAAAAAATGCGAAAACCTAAAATAATTAATTATTTTTTAAGTATTAATAAACCACACACCATTTATCTAACGTCATTCTGAACTCGTTTCAGAATCTTATGAGATCCTGAAATAAATTCAGGATGACAAAATGGTGTGTGGTTTAAATTTTTAGTTTTTGCCATCAAAGATTTATGCAAAACCTGAGCGGCGGATGGAACGGCTACGTTCCTAGAACATTAATCCTGCTTCTCTTGCAGCGTCAGCCAAAGCAGCGACACGACCGTGGTACAAGAATCCTCCGCGGTCAAATACTACGCATTCAATGCCTGCTTTTTTAGCTTTTTGAGCGATAGCTTCACCTACAACTTTTGCAGCTTCAATGTTTCCGCCATGTGATAATTTTGATTTTAAATCTTTATCATTGGAAGAAGCAGCTGCTAAAGTTACATGGTTTACGTCATCAATCAATTGTGCGTAAATGTGTTTTGTGCTTCTGTAAACTGCCAATCTCGGAAATTCAGCCGTTCCTGACAATTTAACTCTTATAGTTCTATGTCTTTTTTGAATTTTTGGTTTTCTAGCTTCTTGTTTAATCATTTTTTTATTCCTTTCAATTTACCTGTTTTAGCGGGCTATTCACCCTTCACATGTAATTATACAAAGCTTCAATATGGCTTGGAGTTTTTACGTTCCTTCTTTAGCGTTACCGTCCAAAAGTTTATGCAAAACTTAATTGGCGGGTGGAGCGGCTACGCTCCTATTTTTTACCTGCTTTACCGGCTTTACGTCTGATATGTTC
>CALUVW010000038.1 GCA_944324315.1 Candidatus Gastranaerophilales bacterium
CCTCTTGCTAGCTCAAAATCGCCCCCCCCCCGACATTCTTAACATCTTTTAACATTTGCATTCCAGACTCCTTTCTTATTTGACTCTCTATTTCAATTATTACATATTTTCTCGTTATTTGCAATATATAACTTAATATTTTACACATTTTCAAAAGGTTTGTTTTATAATTATTTCTATAGGGATAGACAGATAAGGGAAAGAGGTTTTTATGGCATTACGATATGATGCAGGCGAAGTTATAACCGCAATGGTTACACCGTTTAACAATAAAAGAGAAATTGATTATGACAAAGCCGAACAGCTGACCAAACATCTTATTACCCACGGAAGCGACGCTGTACTGGTTGCCGGAACCACAGGCGAAGGGCCGACTTTAACTCATGAAGAAGAATTTGAACTTTTAAGCACTGTCAAAAGAGCTGCTGTGAACAAAGCAAAAGTTATAATGAATGCAGGTTCAAATTGCACAGAAACTGCTGTAATGGCTGCAAAATGGGCACAAAAAGAAAATGTTGACGCAATTCTATCTGTTGTGCCTTACTACAACAAACCTTCTCAACAGGGGATGATAGAACACTTTTCAGCAGTAGCAGAAAGTGTTGATTTGCCTGTAATTATTTATAACATTCCGGGAAGAACAGGTGTTAACATGCTTCCGGAAACTGTTGCATCTCTTGCGGAAAAATACTCAAATATCGTAGCTATTAAACAAAGCTGCGGTGATATGGATGCCGTTACTGAAATGAAAATTTGCTGTCCGCCGGACTTTTCTATTTATTCTGGAGATGACAGTTTAACACTTCCAATGATGTCGCTCGGCGCAAGAGGTGTTGTTTCTGTTGCATCTCATCTATTCGGCTCTGAAATCAAATCAATGATTAGAAACTATAAAACAGGCGAGTTTTTAGCTGCTGTAAATATGCATAAAAAACTCTATCCTGCATTCAGAAAATTATTTATGGCGCCTAATCCTGTTCCTGTTAAAGCAGCATTGGCGCATAAAGGATTAATTGAAGATACGGTCAGACGTCCGCTTGTTGAACTTTCTTCAATTGAGAAAAAAGAACTTTTTATGGTTCTGGATGAAATTAATGAAGATTAGCCTGAAAGGGTTATAACAAAATTCTAATTTCTTTTAAAATAATAATATAAGCAGTATATAAGGATAGAAAAAATGAAAAACAAAATTTTAATGTTCTGGTTTATCGTAGCAGTAGTAATTGTTTCAACTGTACTCATCTTCGTTAAACCGACAAAATTAGGACTTGATCTTGTCGGCGGGTCAAGGCTTGTTCTTGAAGCCGAAACAACCGACAGCATTGCAAAAATTACACCTGATGTAATGAGCAGATTGCAGTTTGCAATCGAACAGCGTGTTAACAAACTAGGTGTTGCAGAAACTGTTGTTCAGCAGGTCGGCGACAAGAGATTGATGGTAGAAATTCCAAACGTAACCGATTTAAAAGAAGCAAAAGCTTTTATCGGCGAAACCGCTCAATTGGAATTTAAAAAAGAAGGAAAAGCTCCTGACGGAACTCCAATCTGGGTATCAACCGGATTAACAGGCCGTGACCTTGCAAAGTCAACACTAAGTACAGATGCAACAGGTCAGTGGGTTGTATCTCTTGAATTTAACGGAGAAGGTGCTAAAAAATTCGCTGACTTGACTAAAGCTTTAGTCGGACAGCAAATGGCTATTTTCTTTGACGGAGAACTTCAATCAGCTCCGAGAGTAAATGAGGCAATATACGGCGGTAAAGCTCAAATTTCAGGCGGGGAAAGCGGTTTTGCTTATGATGAAGCAGAACGTATGGTAAATCTATTAAATGCAGGAGCTCTGCCAGTTCCCGCTAAAATTGTTGAAGAAAACACTGTAGGCCCTACACTCGGTGCAGACAGTATCGCGAAATCTAAAAAAGCAGGTATAATCGGCTTATCAGCCGTAATGATATTTATGATAGTCTTTTATCACGTACCGGGTTTGATTGCTGATATTGCTTTAATAATTTATAGTATAATTTTATTTGCACTATTTAAAACTATTCCAGTAACCTTAACACTTGCAGGTATTGCAGGTTTTATTCTTTCAATAGGTATGGCGGTTGATGCAAACATCCTTATCTTTGAAAGAACCAAAGAAGAATTAAGAGCAGGAAGGAACCTTTTTACAGCTATTAATTCAGGGTTTGACAGAGCATTTACAAGTATTTTCGATTCAAATATGACAACAATCATCACCTGTACAATACTTTATCTTTTAGGAACAAGTGTTGTTAAAGGTTTTGCTCTGACACTTGCAATCGGTGTTCTTGTTTCAATGTTCAGTGCAATCACTGTTACTAAAAACTTCATGCACTTAATCTTCGGTACAGGAGAACTCAAACACCCGGCACTGTTCGGATTAAGAAAAGATGAAATCGGACAGAGCTATGAAGCGACTGAAACAAAACGCGAAAAAGCCCGTTTCGGTATTCTTGATTAAATAAAATAAAACTCTGACGGGAATTGATAAAGAGGATAAAAACGGGAGCAAGCGGATGTGGAAATACTAAAAATATATAAAGTACTGACTTCAATCGTCAGAAAGGGTAAAAAACGGAGGCAAAGCCTCTAGCTAAAAAAAGTAAAAATCTGACAGAAATTGATAAAGAGGATAAAAAAATGATAAATACAGGTAGAAAACATTTAGTTCATATAGTTAAATTCAGATGGTGGTGGATGGCATTAACCTGCCTTCTTCTTGTTCCGGGTATTATCGCAATGATATATTCATCAGTGACTTACCCGAACCATGCACCTATGAAAGTCGGTATCGATTACACCGGCGGAACAATTTTGCAATACGGGTTAGAACAAAAGCTTTCTAACAGCGACATTGCAAAAACACGTGAAAATCTTGAAAAAGCAGGAATTGAAAATCCTTACATCCAAATTTTGAATGTAAACAGCGACCAACAAAAAAATACTAAATCAAATATCAGTTCTATTATCTCAATCAGAACAAAATTTATTGACAAAAACTCAAACACAACTGAAGTTATAACAGAGCAGCTGCAAAAAGATTATACAAATCCTGAATTGATTTCAGTAAGTTCAGTCGGGCCGACAATGGGTAAAGAGCTATTCAAAAATTCTTTGCTTGCAGTAACTCTTGCATTTTTAGGGATTGTAGCTTATCTGTCATTCAGATTTAGATTTGATTATGCGCTTGCTGCAATACTTGGTGTACTGCACGATGTATTGTTTGTCTGCGGAATATTTTCAATACTCGGACTCGTCTACAACGTCCAGATTGATGGATTATTTATTACCGCAATTTTGACGGTTATCGGTTTCTCTGTTCACGATACAATCGTTGTGTTCGACAGAATAAGAGAAAATTTACGTTATTACTCAAAGAAAATGTCATTCGGCGAAATAGTAGACGCATCAGTAAACCAGACATTGACAAGAAGTATCAATACATCATTAACAACATTAATCACCCTTCTTGCTCTTTATTTCTGGGGCGGTGTAACAACAAAAGATTTTGTTCTTTGTATGATACTCGGTATTGCAATCGGAACATATTCAAGTATATTCTTCTGTTCAATGCTTGTTGATTTCTGGAACGATAAGCGTACTGCTTAAACCGATTAATTTATAACAGAAAAAAGATCTCTTATAATAAGAGGTCTTTTTTCATACCATCCCTTACAAAACTGCTTTTATCGCTTCAATCATGCCAGTTGCATCAGCAATATTTTTTCCTGCGATATCAAAAGCTGTTCCATGCCCGGGTGAAGTTCTTATAATATCAAGACCTATTGTCATATTTACTGTTTTGTCACCTGCTACAGTTTTTATAGGAATTAGGCCTTGATCATGATAGTTTGCAATACAGCAATCGTAATTCAAAGCTTTAACAAACAGTGTATCTGCAGGCAGCGGATTGGTAACATTCACACCTTTTGCTCGCAGTTCTTCTGCCGCGGGGATTAAAATATCAATTTCCTCGCGTCCTAAAATTCCATCCTCTCCTGCATGTGGATTAAAACCGCATAGAGCAAATTTCGGATCAACAATCCTTAAATGTTTTACAAAAAATTCTTTCAAATTCAATATTTTTTCAATAACCAGATCTTTAGTAAGGACAATATCTTTTAGTGCGACATGACGGGTTAAAAGAAGAACTCTAAAATTGCCTGCAACAAAAAGCATTTCTGCATGCTGATTTCCATAAGCCAGATATTTTTGTAAAATTTCTGTCTGCCCGTTAAATTTATGTCCTGCAAGATATAAAGCATTTTTTGCAACAGGAGCTGTTACGATGGCTCCGGCACCAATTTCACAGGCTTTTTTTACTGATTGAAACGAAAATTCTCCGGCTTCTTTAGTAACTTTACCTGGTACAACATCTGAATTATACGGAATTTCAATAATTTCATATTTCTTACTTATTAAAAAAGATTCCGAAACAAGTCCGGAATGACTTTTTTTATCATAAAAATCCAGAACTTTTTTATTAGAAATTAAAACTACTTTTTCAGACGGTAAATTAAGCTTATTTAGTGCTTTAATCGTAATTTCTGCCCCGATACCGTTAGGATCTCCGGTTGTAATAGCAACCTTATGCATCTTGTAAACCGCCATGGGTTTCAAAATAACGCAAAATATCTATTAATGTATTTGCATTACCGAGATTACCTGATTTTGTAACAATCCATTGTGCATTATGATCAAGTGTAAGTGCAATTGCAGGAGCGACCTCATCTATAAGCTGTAATTGATAAGCACCTATTGCACTGCAGCATTTATAAGAAGTTTCACCGCCAAGTGTAATCAATATAGCTTCTTTTTTAGCTAAAACACGTCTTGTTAACTCTGCAAGGAAATCAGTAATAACATTTGCAAGATTAGCTTTTGTAAGTTCTGCATTCAATGAATCTTCAGAAAATCCGTCAAACTCTTTGATTAAATTTGAGGTATGAACTGCAACAGTATTATCAAACCGCAAGTTTGAAACAATTCTGTCAACAAGTTCTTCTTTAACTCCTTCCAAAACTGTTTTCAAATCAAGACTAATTATTAGTACATCATCAAATTCATCACTTTTTTCCAGTTTATCAATTTGATTAGCAGTAATCTGGTTTGCGCTTCCGGAAACAATAAATTTTGGCAGTCTCGGAAAAGTTTTTATAATATGTTCACTATCTAAATCGGCAAACCAGTATTCACTCAAAGCCTGTGCAAAAGCCGCCGTTCCTGCAGGCAAAATTTTGTAATCACATTTTTTTATGGCAAGTGCAACCTGTTCAACATCAACCGTTGACACAGCATCGGTAATAATCAGTTTTTTACCGTCTTTTATAAGCTCGTGAATTTTTTGTAAGATTGGCCCTGCACCTTTCATAACAGTTTTTAATTCTATTTGAGCTATAAGATTTTGATACTCAGGTAAAATTTGAGATTTTAATAAAGTCGGCAAATGTGATTCAAAAATAGGCGAATGCGGATCTCTTGCCATTTCTGTTCTTTCTATCGGAATACCTCTTAAAAGATGATACCCCCCGACTGTTGTACGTGTTTCAGCCGGAAAAGCAGGCATAACAATTGCGGCATCATAATCCAGAGTTGCTAACATACCCAAAACTTCAACGGCAATATTACCTCTTACTGTTGAATCAATCTTTTTATAAAAATAATCAGGATTTAATTTTTCCTGCAACATTTTTGCAGCTTTTAATACCTTTTCATACGCTGTTTCCGGTTCAACATTTCTTGATTCAGTTGAAATTGCCCAGGTCTGAGTATTTTTAATATTTAACGGTTCAATTTCATCTGACAAAAGTATTTGTGTATTAGCACCTTTTAAATGAAATTGCAGAGCAGTATCATTTGCTCCCGTTAAATCGTCCGCAATTATCCCGACTATATTAGAATTGATTATCATATATCTTGTTCAATATCCTTTTTAGAACCTAATAATCGTATGCTGTTTGCAATGATAAGGAAATTTTCCCTTTCATTTCCGGTAGCTTTGTCTGTCCACTTGTTTTGTCCAATTCTACCGTCAACAACAACCTGCACACCTTTTTTAACATATTCCCCTGCAAATTCAGCAAGTTTATCCCATACATCAATATTAAACCAATCAGCAACTTCTGATTTTGTTTTAGGATCCCAACGATTAACTGCAATTGAAAAATTTGCTTTAACTTTCCCTGATTCAAAATATCTAATTTCGGCGTCACGTCCGACTCTGCCTACCAAAACTGCTGTATTCATATTTAAAACCTCATTTCTTTGATAATAGATATTTTACAACAAAAATCAGCAGCTAGACAAAATATCTGTAACTTTTTGTAACATACGGCAGATATACTAGCAATATATATATTTATAAGTTTTAATAAAAAAGTATAAGGAGAAAATCATGCCTGTAAATTCAATACAAAGCTCTGATAACAGAGTCCAAAATAATATAATGGCCGCATCAGCAGCAATATGTGCAGGTACAGCCGGAGCAATTGCAGGTTCTAAATATGCACCACGTACAGCTAAGAATTTAGATGAGTTACTAAATGGAAATTCAGATGTTTTTTATAAAACTATTGATAATATGCAAAATACTAAATCTCTGGATGCAATTTCCAAATCTTGGAAACTTATTCCGGCAAGAGCAGTATTAGACAACTTAGAAGTCAGAATAAACAATGCGTTCCCTGGAGATAAAATATCCTCAGCTGACTTTAAACAACAATTAATTAAACAAGAAAAAGATGCAAAAAATGCAAACAAAAAGATTGATGCATTTATAAATTATTTAACAAATAAAAAAGGGCAAAATATTTCTTTAGAAGAATATTTTAACGAAATCAAAAAAAGAGATATTCTCCCTGAAAATATTATCAATATTGTAAAAAAAGATATAGTCGACGCAATTGGAGAAGACGGATATAAAGCACCTAACCCAATTAATAACACAACTATTGATATGTTTAAGTATTCAAAAGATAAAGCAATTAATGTTACAAATAAAGAATTAGAATTATATAAAAATTTAGCAAAAATTGAGAAAAATGGATTCTTACATAAAAAAGATATGCTAGAATCTGCAAAAAAAGAATATAAACCTATTATACATAATATGTTACAAGACTTTTCTTTTGATTCAGTGAAAAAGTTTGTACCACAAACAGGCAAAACTAAATGGGCTTTAATTACAGGAAGCACAGCAGCATTAATCTCTGCAGCTTGTGTAAAACTTTTCGGGAATAAAAATTCTTAACTTGTAATTCTTATATATTAGTAGTATAAAGTTGATTGTAGTTAGTTAGGGGGATCCACCCCGTTATTGGTCTTTCGAATGTTATCGTTGACCGGAAAGGATAAAAATGGAAAAAAACGAATCAACTTTAAGTGTTTTAAGACACTCAACATCACACATCATGGCTCAAGCTGTTCAAAAGCTGTTTCCGTCTGCAAAGTTAGCTATCGGACCTGCTGTAGAGAACGGCTTTTATTATGACTTCGATTTAACAGATGGTCACGCTTTTACCCAAGAAGATCTTGTTAAAATAGAAGAAGAAATGAAAAACATTGTTAAACAAAATCTTTCATTTGAAAAATACATAATTCCTGATGTTGAAAAACAAATTGCAGAATTTAAAGCAGAAGGAGAAATTTACAAAGCAGAATTATTGGAAGAACACAGAAATGACAACCCAACATTGTACTTAACAAAAGACAAAGATGGTAATGTTCTATTTAATGACCTATGTGCAGGACCTCACCTTCCAAATACATCATATATTAAAGCAAATGCTTTCAAACTTTTAAAAGTTGCAGGTGCATACTGGAGAGGTGATGCAAAAAATAAAATGCTGCAGAGAATTTATGCAACAGCATTTTGGACAAAAGAAGATTTAGCTGATTATCTGCACTTTTTAGAAGAAGCAGAAAAACGTGACCACAGAAAACTCGGCGCCAAGCTTGATTTATTCTCGACAAGAGATGAACTTGGCGGAGGCCTTGTATTGTGGCACCCGAATTTAGCAGTAGTCAGAGAAGAAATAGAAAATTACTGGAGAACTGAACACAGAAAACGCGGATATGTAATCGTTAATACACCCCATATCGCAAAATCTAAACTCTGGGAAATTTCAGGCCATGCAGACCATTACCGCGAAAATATGTTCTTTATACAAAAAGATGAGGACAGTGAAGAACAATTTATTTTAAAACCAATGAATTGTCCGTTCCACATATTAATTTACCAAGCAAACAGATATTCTTACCGTTCATTACCTTTGAGAATGGCAGAATTAGGAACTGTATACAGAAAAGAAAAATCAGGAGCTCTATCAGGCCTTACTCGTGTACAAGGCTTTACTCAAGATGATGCTCACATTTTCTGTACACCTGAACAATTAGTAGATGAAATCAATGAAATTATCGACTTTGTAGCTGATACAATGGAAATTTTCAACATGAAATTTGAAGTTGAATTATCTACACGTCCGGAAAGTTATGTTGGTGAAATCGAAAACTGGAACAGAGCAGAAGCAGGTCTAAAAGAAGCAATGGACAGACGAGGAATGAAATATGATATCAATGAAGGTGATGGCGCATTTTACGGTCCAAAAATTGACTTCAAAGTTAAAGATGCAATCGGCAGAACTTGGCAATGTGCTACTATTCAATTAGACTTTAACTTACCTGAAAGATTTGATATTAAATACCAAGATAAAGACGGTTCAATGAAAACTCCTGTAATGTTACACCGTGTAATTTTCGGATCAATGGAACGTTTCCATGGTATCTTAATAGAACATTACGCAGGCGCATTCCCAACATGGCTTGCACCTACACAAGTTGCAATAGTTCCAATCAGCAACGAAAAACACATTGACTTTGCTGAAAAAGTTTACAAAAAAATGCGCGACAAAGGTATAAGAGTAAATCTTGATGACAGATCTGAAAGTATGAATTATAAAATCAGAGAAAGCTTGCAAGATAAGAAAATCCCTTACGTATGCGTAATCGGGGATAAGGAAATTGAAGCAAATTCAGTTGCTGTAAGAGCTCGTGGTATTGGACAAGTAGGTACAATGAGTGTTGATGAATTTATTTCAAAAATTGAAGAAGAAATCAAAGCAAGAAGTTCCGAATCATTTGCAAAGGAGCTAGTAAAAGTATAAATTTATTTTTAAAGGATGGCAATTAAATTGCCGTCCTCTTTTCAATATGAGGTGCAATAATGAAAAAAAATATATTCTGGTTTCTTGCAGGTGCTATTACAGTCTTTATTATTTTCATTTCTTTTATTGTTTTTAACAATCTAAAAAAAGAAAATCTTCCTGATTCACAACAGCTTGCAAATGCTTACACCGAACTTGACAGAGTTTTATACATAAGAGCTGTTAGCAGATTTAAAAACGGTGATGTTAAAAATTCTCTTGAAGATATGAAAACACGTGAAAGTATAAGAAAACTTATTCATTCTAAAAATGAACCGTATTTAAAAGATAAGGATGAAGCTGTTGATTGTCTTACCAGACTGAATGATTTGAATGAAAAAATCAAACAAAATCCTAATAATTACAAACTTTATTATGAACGTGCAAATCTCAAAAACAAGCCAACTGTTTCAATGTTTGAAAATGATGAACAATCTTTTTGTTCTGATTTTAAATCAGCCGTAAAGGATTATTCAAAAGTAATAGAACTCAAGCCAGACTTGAAAGAGGCTTACGAAAAAAGAGCAGATGCTATAGGCATGAGTATAAATGGCATCAGTTATAATACATCCGAAAAAGATAAATTTGACAAATTACTTAAAGAAAAATTTCATCAAATGATTTCTGATTATGAAAAAGCAATTGAATTAAATGGTACGTCTACACAAATAGGACTAAAACTAGCAGGAGCTTATTTTAGTGACGGACAATACGAAAAAGCCCTCAAAACTTATGATAAATACCCTCAGGGAGATGACTTTGGCTACGTTCATTATTATGGCAAAGCCTTATGTTATTATGAATTAAAAAATTATAAAAAAGTTATTGAAAATCTTGACTTATTTATTGAATATAATCCAAAATTGTGCAAAAAAATTACAGGAAAATGTCTACCATCCCGCAACGGAGAAAAAACTTACTATCATTTGAGAGCTAAAGCAAATTGGAAACTTCACAAATATTCTGAATGGTTCAAAGATATTAAAAAAGGTCGGTTTTAAAACCGACCTTAACTTTTTTATACCAAACCGATTGATTTATGTTTTTCATAAATACTTTCAGCCATTGCATCAAGTTTTTTGAAATCTTCTTCTGTAGGTTTACCTTTTACTTGTAATGGTTCTACCAAATCAAGTTTTAACGGAGCTAAAATTTGAGCAATCAAGTCAAATAATTTACCGCCCCAGCCATAAGATCCTAAAAGTGATGCGAACTTCGCTTTAGGTTTTAATACTGCTGCAAGATATGCAACATTAAC
>CALUVW010000039.1 GCA_944324315.1 Candidatus Gastranaerophilales bacterium
TAAATTTATCACTATCTTCGCGGGATAACTCTAAGTCTTTTGAGATGTCATTAAAGAAAGTTTTATCAAATTCATTAGAATCATCATTATTAATGCCTGTGAATTTTACCTGACTTCTGCCTAAAAATTCCAAGCTGTTTAATTTATTATTTAATACTGATTCACCTTTTGGGCAGGGTTCAGAATTATTAATATTTTGAGGTGCATAGTTATTATAATTAAAATAATTTATACTATTAATTTTCATATTGGTATTAAAAATAAATTAAAAATTTTTTGCCATTTGTGCAACTTTTTGTTACAATTATAAATATAATGATGAGCCAATCCAAAAAGTTATCTATAGCATTCTACTGGCATATGCATCAACCCGTCTATCAATTGTCGCCGGAAGGTGATTATTTGATGCCATGGGTAAGACTGCACGCCGTCAAAGATTATCTCGATATGGTACTTATTCTCGATAAGTTTAACAATATTAAACTGAATTTTAATATTGTTCCTGTACTTTTGGACGCTCTGATTGATTATGGTGAAAATAATCTGCATGATATACATTCACGACTTACAATTACTGATGTTGATGATTTAACAGATGATGACAAAGAATTTATTATAAATAATTTTTTTGATGCAAACTTTCATTCAATGATTTTACCAAATGAAGAATACAACAAACTTTATCAAAAATACCAGTCAGGATATGAAAATGATATCAATATTTTCACACCGCAGGAATATTCTGACCTGATGGCTTTGTTTAATCTTGCATGGTTTGATCCTATTTATAAAAATATGTATCCCGAATTAAAAAAACTCATTAAAAAGGGGAAAAATTATACGCTTGATGACAGAATAAAAATTATTGAAATTCAACGTGATATAATAAGAAAAATTATACCTACTTATAAAAAATTTATTGAAAAAGGTAAAATTGAAGTAACAACAAGTCCTTATTATCATCCGATTTTACCGATTCTGCTTGATATTAAAAGTATAAAAACATCCGAGCACAGTAACCTGCCTTCAAATTTAAAAATGTCACTTGATGCTAAAATACAAACAGAAAAAGCGCTTGACAGAATTGAAGAATTACTCGGAAAACGTCCCAGAGGAATATGGCCGTCCGAACACTGCATAAATTCAAAAGTTATGGATATGTTCAATAAACTCGGAGTCCAATGGACAATCTCTGATGAAGGGATTCTATCTGATTCTATTAAATTTGAATTTGTACGTGATTTCAGAGGATATCTTGAAGATCCTTATCACCTTTTAAAATCTTACGATTATAAAGGTACAAAAATTATATTCAGGGACTCAATAATTCCAAATCTTATAGCGTTTGAATACCCTAATCATTCACCTGAAGGCGCTGCAAATGATTTGTATGACAGAATTAAAGCCGTTCAAAGTAAACTTTTGACATCCCCTGACGAAAACCATTTACTTACAATCGCTATGGACGGTGAAAACTGCTGGGAAAATTATACTGCAGACGGTTCTGCGTTTTTATCTGCGATTTATTCCCTGATAGAAAATGATCCTACTCTTGAAACTGTATTAATAAGTGATTACCTTGATAAAGATACCGCAAAACCATTAAATAAAATAGGTTCCGGCTCATGGGTAAACAGAAACTTTAAACTCTGGATTGATGAGCCGTTGAAAAATCTTGCCTGGACATATCTAAAACAGGTGAGGGACGATTTTAGCGCCTTTGTAAAACAAAATCCGCTAAATCCGAATATAGAAGCCGCAAGACGAGAACTTTTTATATGTGAAGGCAGTGACTGGTTCTGGTGGTATGGAGAACCTAACGATTCTGGCCGCGACAATATTTTTGACTATATATTCAGAGAACATCTGAAAAATATTTATTTGTATCTCGGGCTTAATGTTCCGGAATATTTGGATGCACCGTTACTTTCCGCGATATCAAAACCCTCAAGATACCCAAAAGGAGAATTTACTCCTATTTTAGACGGGAAAGAACACGAAGATGAAGTATGGCTGAACGCCGGATGTATAAAAATACCTGACGGACCGGTTTTGGATGAAGATAAATTCTATGACAAAATATGTTTCGGCTATGACAAAGATAATTTGTATTTACGCTTTTACATTAATGAATACAATAAGGAAAAAGCTGCAAAATCAAATCGGGTTAATCAAATGTACGTTTACATGAGAAATCAGAATAAAAAACAATACCTTTCTCCTATAAGGATTATCCAAACCCGTGAAAGTCTTTTGCCAATATCTAAAGAAAAATTTCATAGCGAAATGCAGATATCAATATATAACGGAGAAATTAATCTCATCCGTCTTGTAAGTGCTGTGTCAAATAATTTGTGGGTAATAGATTCTCCTAAAAATATAAGAGCGATTTATGATAAAGTTGTGGATTTAAGCATACCATTTGATGATATAGATATCGAAAAAGGTGATACTCTGGAATTTTTATTCGTAAATGCAAATTACGGAATAAAGGATTACTACATCCCGAATGAAATGCTCCTAACCATAAAAAGAATGTAACAAATTTTTAATAAATCAATTAAAAATATTAAAGTTTTTTCTATTATTGACGTTAAATATCATACAAAGGGAAATTATATATGGTTGAATTTAACAGCGATATACCAAAAGGACAGCCAAAGCTCGATCCTGATTACTGGAAACAAATAAAAAACAAAGAAAATCAAAATCAAGATGCAATCTTTGATGTAAATACGAATTTCGCTTTGAAAGACTTATCTGATATTTCGGTCTTTAAAGGCAAAAAATAATAGATTTCCTCCTTTTTCTCGTGTTGACAATAAAAAAAGAACCTTTTAAAAAGGTTCTTTTTTTATTGTTATAAAATTATCTAAAAAATTATAAACAAACTGACAATAATCAAAATAATAGCAATCCACATAAATAAAGTACCTAAAGATGGATTATAATCAGCTAAGTCAAGATTATCAGCATCTTCGTAGTGCCCTGTACAAATTGAAAATAAATCAATAAGTGCCCAAATTCCGCAACCGCCACCTGTTAAAAGCTGTACAATACCTATCAATGTATAACCAGTATAAAAACGATGAATTCCTAAACCGCCAAGGAAAAATGCAAGAAGTAAAGTTGTAGTATAACTTCTTGTCCCTTCGTTAATCGATTTTTCATTAGCCATAAAATATCCTTTCTTTACTTTCAATAATCATATAATTACATAAATACAGTAATGAAATTCATCTAATGAATACCGCCGACAACAGATGAAGTTACAGCAACATTGAATACAACACCAAGAACAATCAGGGCAATCCATACCCAAAACAGTGTTCTTCCTAAAGCAGGATTATAATCAGCCAACAGATTGCCATCAGCATCTTTAAAATTCCCGAAACAGAGATTTACAAAATCTATTAAAGTCCAAATGCCGCAGCCGCCTGCTGTTATTAACTGTATAATTCCTATACCTATATAACCGGTATAAAATCTATGAATACCAAAACCGCCAAGAAAAAACGCTAATAATAATGTTGCAGTATATGATTTGTTGCCAATCAATCCTGATCCTTCATTTGACATATAAATTCCTTTCTACTTAAGTAACACTCATAAATTTTAACATACTGCTTATTTTTTGTGCTCATGTTTTAGTATGAGTTTTAACCACAAATATAATAACAAGGGTGCAACTATAACTATACTATGATTAAACTCAAAAGCCTCTTGAAATCTTAAATGAAACAATGCATGGAAAGCTCTTGTTATTCCGCAGCCGAAACATTCATGCCCTGTTAAAAGTTTCCACAGGCAAATTGTTCTATCATTATACTTTACAAGTAATTCTACTGCAGCAACAAATAATAATGGCAGTGAGTATTTTAGATATATCATTTTCCGGTTGAACCAAACCCGCCTTCACCGCGTGAAGTTGAAGAAAGTTCTACAGCCACTTTAATTTCTGCCTGTTCAACACGTGCAATAATCATCTGCGCAATTCTTTCATCAGGCTGGATTGTGTAAGTTTCGTTTGAAAGATTTACGACAGGAACACAAACTTCACCCCTGTAATCTTCATCAATCGTGCCGACACAGTTAATCAGGGTAATCCCGTGCTTGATAGACAATCCTGAACGTGGTCTTACCTGAGCTTCATATCCGTGTTCAAGTTCAATTTTCAATCCTGTAGGTACCAGAGCTCTTTCAAGCGGTTTTAATGTTATCGGTTCTGAAATTGCGGCACACAAATCCATGCCTGCAGCACCTTCCGTTTTGTATTCGGGAAGAAATTTGTTATGCGCTAATCGCTCTATTTTCAAAACTGTCATAATTTTTCTCCATTCTTGAAATATTAAACTTTAACTGACTTCAATTCATCTTCGATTTTAGCAAGAATTTCATCAAGTTTTGAGGAGTCTTTTACCCCTCCCTGTGCAAAATTAGGGCGTCCGCCGCCGTTTGCGCCTGTTGCTCTTGCTATTTCGCCGACAATTTTTCCGGCATTAACACCTTTTTTTACAAAGCTGTCAGAAACTTTTGCAGCAACAGTTCTTTCAGAAGCAAGTACAATTATACTTTCACCGAATTTATTAGCCATAAATTCAATACCTGTTTTGATTGCATTGCCGTCAAAGTTTTCAACTTTTGAAATAAAGAGTTTTCCGCCCTCAATATCCTGAGCTTTTGACAGGAAGCTTGCAAATTTTGCTCTTGCATTTTCTTCCTTTGCGTGCGTAAGTTCTTTTTGAAGTTCTTTATTTTCATCTAAAAGCTTTTCTATACGTTCAACAATACCGTCATAATGCGTTTTGAACATAAGAGAAAGTTTGTCGATTTCTTTAACTTTAGCATTCATAAAGTCAAAAGCCGAACGTCCGACACAGAGTTCAATACGTCTTGTGCCTGCAGCAATTGCGCCTTCTGTAACTATTTTTACAAGTCTTAAATCACGGATGTTTCTTGCATGGGTTCCGGCGCAAAATTCTTTAGAAATACAGGTTTTGCCGTCGGTTATTGAAACTACTCTTACGATATCATCATATTTCTCACCGAAAAGCGCTGTAGCACCGGTCAGTTTTGCTTGTTCAATATCCATAATATCCGTTACTACATCATAGCCTTTTGAAATCCAGTTGTTCATAATTTCTTCAACTTTGAAAATTTCTTCAGGCGTCATAGCACGCGAGAATGTAAAGTCAAAACGCATTCTGTTTTCTTCTACCTGCGAACCTGCCTGATGGACTTCATCACCTAAGACTTTAATCAAGGCAGCCTGCAATAAATGCGCTGATGTATGATGTATTCTGATATTTTCGCGGCGCTGTACATCAATTTTTGCGTGAACTTCAACACCGGTCAAGTCATCTCCGTTTATAACTTTACATCTGTGCACAAAAAGCTTGTTGACTTTGAAAGTTGTAAGTACCTCAAGCTTAACTTCCTGCCCTCCTGTTTTCCTATCCTCAATTACGCCGCTGTCGCCGACCTGACCGCCGCATTCAGCATAGAAAGGAGTTTTGTCAAGAACAACATCTACATAGCCGTCGCCGTCTATAGTTTCAAGAATTTTTGCATCACATTCGTTTTCTGTGTAGCCTGTAAATTCTGTAGAGCCGACTCTTTCTTCAACTTTTGCATATTTTATATCACCTGTAACGCTGATTTTTTCTGCGGCAGCTTTTGCACGGTCTTTTTGTTCCTGCATTGCTTTTTTATAGCCTTCTTCATCAACATTCAAACCGTTTTCAGAAGCAATTTCCTTTGTCAATTCAAACGGGAAACCGTAAGTATCATACAGTTTAAAAGCACTTTCGCCGTCAATGTCTTTTTTAGCTGAGATAAATTCATCAAGCATTTTATATCCGCGGTCAAGTGTCTTTGCAAACCGTTCTTCTTCCTTTTTAATTGTGTCAATAATTTTTGCTTTGTTCTTGACTAAATCAGGATAAGCTTCGCCGTAATTATCAACAACAACGTCAACAAGTTTGTATAAGAACGGCAAATCCATTCCGAGAATTTTTCCGTGGCGCAGCGCGCGGCGCAAAATCATTCTCAACACATAGCTTCTTCCTTCGTTACCCGGAATTACACCGTCAGAAATCAAGAAAGTAACGCACCTTGCATGATCTGTAATAATTCTCAAAGAAATATCAGTTTTTTCGGATTTTTTGTAAGGTACACCGCTCATCTCGGAAACCTTGTCCATAATAGGTCTTAAAAGGTCGGTTTCAAAGGTTGAAGCCACTCCCTGACAAACCATTGTAATACGTTCCAAACCCATGCCTGTATCAACGTTTTTACTTTCAAGAGGCGACTGGTTGCCTTCTTCATCCTGATAAAGTTCTGTAAACACAAGGTTCCAAATTTCAACCCATCTGTCGCATTCGCAAGTGTCGATACCGCAGCCTCTCGGGTCATTACATTTATACTGCTCGCCTAAATCGTAGTGGATTTCAGAACACGGTCCGCATGAACCTGATGCACCCGGAGGCCCCCAGAAGTTATCTTTTTTACCTTTGCGTTTGATGCGTTCAGCCGGAACTCCGACACTTCTCCAGATTTCATAAGCTTCATCATCAGTTTCAAAAATCGTAATCCATAATCTGTCTTTATCAAGTTTCAAAACTTCTGTAACAAATTCCCACGCCCAGGGAATAACTTCTTTTTTGTAATAGTCGCCAAAAGAAAAATTTCCGAGCATCTCAAAGAAAGTATGATGGCGCGGAGTTCTTCCGACATTTTCAATATCTGAATCTTTTCCGCCTGCTCTTGCACATTTCTGGCAAGATGTAGCTCTCGGAGGATTATAAGGTGACTTCACAATCCCCAAAAATATCGGCAAAAACTGCAACATGCCGGCAGTTGTTAATAATACAGTCGGGTTATCAGGCACAAGGCTTGAACTTTCAACAACTGTATGCTGATGTTTATCTTTAAAATAATCTAAGTATAATTTTCTTATTTGATTTCCGGTTAGCATAATCTTTACTTCCTTATAAATTACTACATTATAAAAAAATTATACTCTAAACAAAAAACAGTTGCAAAATAATAAAAAAATAGGGACGATGTCCCTATTTTTTTATCTTTTAATTATTTTTTTTCTTTATTTTATCATCAGGTTCTGTTTTGTCCGGATTTATATTTGCCTTCGGTTCTGACGAGCCTACCATAGTTTGCGGCTGATTATATCTTCTTGTATTGTGCGCAGAGTTTGTAGAACTTGATGATGAGCCATTTAATTTGTCATCAAAGGGATTTTTAAATGACGGTGGCTCATAAAATGGTAACGGCTCTCTGTTCTGATATTTTTCTTTTTGCGAAGCCTCACTTTCACCTGTTATTCCAGATTGAACTCTTTCATCAATCTCTATACGTTTTTTTCGTAACTCCCTGCTTGTTAATTCAAATTGATCAGAAAAATTAGCAAGATCATTTAACATTGCAACTTTTTCATCATGAGACAAATCAGAGTTTATAATACTATCGCGCATTTCACCAACGGACTTTTTGGTTGCGTTTGTATGAGGATAGCTATTTAAAATATCTGATATTTTAGTTGTTAATGCTCCTATTTCTTGTGTTTGTTTTCCGATATTACGAGTTGTCTCACGTGTTTCAGCAGCTTCTTCTCGTACAGTATTTCTAATATCAACAGCCTCTTCACGGGTAGTTTGCCTTGACTTATAACCTTCTTCTCGAACCGTATTTCTGGTGATAACAGCTTCATCGTGATTAGCTCTGCGTGTTCGCTTACCTTCTGTATGAACTGCAGATCTTGTTGCTGCACCTTCACGGTCGATATTTGCATTAATTCCTGCTGCATTTCTATTATCATTTTCAATTATTTTTTCAGTATTTTTTTCGGCATTTGCAATAACATTATCAGTAACAGCTTCACTTGCTGCAATAGTAACTCCAGCATTCATAGCCGCGTTAACATTGTCATTATCTATAATTGCACCTGCAGCACCATGTACTAACTCCTGTGTACTTCTTTCTCTTTCATTTGCAATTTGTGTTAGTGCAATATCTTTCCAATTACTTAATTGCTGTTGATAGTTGAAGAAACCTTCTCTTTTTTTACCGCATTTTTGCGGATCAGGCATAGGTTCAAATTGAAGAGCCAACCCCGGAAATTCGTGTTGTAATTGCATATAAGCTTTTTTTACATCATTTGCAGCTGAATTTGTCAAACGCATTGCATCATTTTTGTCATTTCCTTTAAATTTATCAAAATTTGCAATATCTTTTCCGTAAACATTGAAATCTTGAGATTTGTTAGCTACTTGCTCAAATTGCCCCCCCCCCGAAGTCATAGGAATTGCTCCCATTTTTTGTTCTTCTTGTTTTTTCAATTCATAGCTTGTTCCGGCATTAGGTGTTCCTGATACGCCTGATACGTTAAAATTTTCCATGTACTAATCTCCTTTATAATTTTAAGTTACACACTATATGTAAAATACTTACGGATACACATTGAAAAAACTTTAATAAAAAACCTATTTTAACTTTACAGAGAATTCATAAAATAGCGATTTATTCAAGCATTGCTAAAGTTTTCAACACTTTACAATATTTAACAAATAAAAAATACAACAAATAATCTTGCAAAGAAAAATGTTTGTGATAGTATAAAAATTATGAGGGATTATACAGGTACCCCATTGAAACCAAACACTTGTCTAAACCCTCTGGATCCAAGCCCTGGTAGCTCAGCTGGATAGAGCAACCGCCTTCTAAGCGGTAGGTCATGCGTTCGAATCGCATCCAGGGTATTTTTTCATAAAATAGAGGGTTGATATGGTTCAAACCCTCATTTTTATTGCTTTTTATTAGTTCGATTAAACAAATTTTGAAAAAATTTTCAACAATTATATTATATACAACAAAACCTTTGCTATAAGTGTTTTTATATTGGTTCGACTAAAATAATAAAATTATAAATATAATTTTTGTAATAATATTTATTATTTGCTTTATAAATATATACTTTAAATGTAAAATAACAATATGATAAAACAAATAGAAATACAAAATTATAGAGGTTTTAAAAAACATAAAATTATATTCAAAAAAAATGTTTTGATTGTAGGGAAAAATAATGCAGGGAAATCTACTATAATTGAAATTTTACGTGTTTGTTCTTTAGTTTTAAAAAAAGCTAAAACTTCAAATTATCAATCTGTACCAGTTTGGATTAAAGATTGGAAATCTCAAGAAAGCCGTTATAAAATAAAAGGGATTTCTCCTGATATAAAGGGGTTAATAAAACAATATAAAACAATCTCTTATCGATATACTAATATACAGACATACGCAAAAATAACTTTTGAAAACGGTTTTTGTGTTGAAATTTATTATGCACTTGATGAACATATATTTGCAATACTATACAATGCCAAAGGGAAAAATATAAAAATAAAAAATAAAACTAATTTAGAAGAAATTCCAACTATAGCCGTATTACCACAAATTGGACCTTTGCTACAGCAAGAAAAATTATTAGGAGAAGATTATATAAAACGCTCAGAGCTTTTACCTGTTACGTCATTACATTTTAGAAATAAATTATATAACAATAATCAATATATAGAACCTTTTAAAAAATTAATCAATGATACATGGTCAGGTTTAAATTTCCAATCCTTAGAAAAAAATTCTGACAATATTCTTAATTTATTTGTAAGAGATGACGATTTTGTTGCAGAAATCGGGGTTATGGGACACGGTTTACAAATGTGGTTACAAATTTTATGGTTTTTAATTTGTAATAGAGATGCGGAAGCGTTAATTATTGATGAACCTGATGTTTATCTTCATGCTGATCTACAAAGAAGATTACATTATCTGTTAGAGGGAACAGAGAAACAGATAATATTAGCGACACATTCTCTTGAATTTATTATAAATACTAACCCAAAAGATATTTTAATAGTAGAAAAATCAAAATTTCAGTCTACTTATGCTAAAAATATTCCTGGAGTTCAAGCAATTATAGATGATATAGGGTTATCTGCAAATATTGAACTTATCAAATTTACAAATTCAAAAAAATGTCTATTTGTCGAAGGTGATGATAATAAAATACTGAAAATCTTTTATAAAACATTATTTAAAAATTCAAAATTTGATGAAACTCCTTGTTTTAAAACAAATGGTAAAGGAGCAAATAATAAAGTATTATGGGCCGATGAATTCGTTAATGCAAGTTGTGGCAACAATATAAAAATTTATTGTCTATTTGACAGGGATTACTCAATAGAAAGTAATGAAAATTTTCTTAAAGAAGCTGCCCAAAAAAATATACATGTTCATTTTTGGTTAGCAAAAGAAATCGAAAACTATTTATTAAATTTAAATGTTTTATTACGAATATTGAAAAAAAATAATATAGAAATTACTAAACTTCAACTAATAGATATTCTCAATAAAATATTAGAAGATTTGAAACCTGATATATTTGATAATTTATCAA
>CALUVW010000040.1 GCA_944324315.1 Candidatus Gastranaerophilales bacterium
TCATTAGAAAAGATTACATTAGAAGAATATGCTGCCAGATTAGGGAAAAAAATTGAAGAGGCTAAGCCTACAAATGATTTAATAGATATAGTTTTAAAGGGTAAACCGGTTGTTTCAAACGAGACAGAATGGAAACAAACTCATGCGGAAAGACTCAGCTCTATCGCTGAAAGAGCCTATGAAATAGAAAAAGGAATCGCACCGAGCCCTTTCTCTATTCACAAAATCCATATTGATGAAGAACCTGCTTCAACAAAAACAGAGAAAAAAGAAAATAAGAAACCGGTAAAAAAATCAACAACAAAAAAAGCTGTAAAAAAAGCGCCTAAAACTAAAGAAACCGCAAAAGCTGAAACTTTACGCGATGAAGTCAGAATTGTATTCAAAAAAGCTCTTACAGACAGAGAACAAAAAGTGTTTGATCACTTTGCTCAAAATAAAGGGAAAATTGTCTATGCAAAAGACCTTGCAGCTTTATTAGATTTACCTAGAGACTATGTTTACAAATATATAAAAAATCTAAGAGCCAAAATTGAAGGCGACAAACTAGAAAATGCCGACAAAGGCGGATTTATACTAAAATAAAATTTTTGTTATAATCAATTCTAAAAATAAACAGTCCATAAATTAAATTATGGACTGTTTATTTTTTATTATTAATAATTCATCTCCCAATCATCATTAAGAATTTTTCCAAAACATCCATAACTCAGCTGTGTATTTGTTAAACAATAAGTATTAAACATTCTTTCTCTGGCTTCCCTGGACGGAGGTCCATAATGACTTCCAAAAAGTTCAGCATCATCAATCACACGATTTGAATATAAGTGTAAGACAAAATAATCTCTACCACGTGTGTTTGGAGCCTTAGGTCCGTTTACATCAACTGCCATTGTAATAAATCCATTATTAGCAGTATTATATTCTCCGTTATATGTTGCTCTGATTGCCGTACCATTCGCAAGCCGGTAAGATTTACTTTTGGTGTTCGTAACCAAAATAGTCTTACCGCTAATTGTCTTATACAAACCAGCAAAACATGGAGTTCCAGAAGTTGTTTCACAAGTTTCAACCACTTTAAAATAATTTAATATAAATTCCTCTGCTGCTTCTTGTGACTGTAAACCTGCTTCTACCAAATTTACTGCATTACTATCTGTTTGATAAGCTAACAATGCTTGAGATAAAAGATTATATACCGAATGCAGCTGTGTTACATAAACTTTCTTTTTATAATTTTGTATAAGTTGAGGCAGAGTTAAAACGAAAACAACACCTATAACAGCAAGAGTTACCAAAACTTCAGAAAGAGTAAAACCCATTTTAATTCGTTTAAATAAAAACATATCATTCCTTTCTATAAATTATATTAAATTACATATAAATTATACTATATTAAATATAATTTATCAATCTAATTGTATAAATTAATTAATATTTATAAAATATAGAAATGGATTATAAATATGAAAATATACAGCTTTTAGACTTTATAAAAACTTTGACTATATATCGAGGTTTAACATTAAGAAAACTGTTAAAAAAGCTTCATGAAGAAAAAGGCTATAGTAATTCCTATGCTGGTTTTTATAACAAACTAAAAAATCAAACTCTTAAATTTAGTGAAATAAACGATATCAGCGAAATTCTAGGTTATGATATCATTTTTCAAGATATGAATAATAAATAAAACAATAATTCTCTATTTAACTATTTTCTCAATAGCACATTCATTCCGGCTGTAAAATAATTTTTAACTTCATCAAAAGAACGAATACGCGTAAGCATTTTTAATATATACAAAGGACGCAGATAAAAACGCTTTACAGCAGATTTATGCAGTTCAAAAATTCTGTCCTTTGAAAGAGTATGAGTATTAACAGCAGGATAATAATAAGCATTTTCAAAAGATGTTTCTTTATCAAACAAGTTATGCTCTTTTGCATAATCATAAAATTTTGATCCGGGCAGCGGTGTTGCAGTATAAAAACTTATAAAATCACTGTCAAGCTCTATTGCAAATTTTATAGTTTCTTCAACGGTTTGTTCTGTTTCCCACGGAAGCCCGATTACAAAATAATTATAAATCCTGATTTTTGCCTTTTTGAATACTTTTACGGTTCTTCTGACATCATCAAGCGTAATTTTCTTGCCCATTTTATCAAGCATATATTGAGAACCGCTTTCAACGCCTATACTCACAAGACGACAGCCGGATTTATACATCATCTGAGCCATTTCTAAATCCGCTGTATCAGCCCTTGTATTAGCAGACCATGTAATTTTAAGCCCGCTTTCGATAATCTTATGACATAAATCCATTGTCCACTCTTTATCAAGATTAAATATATCGGACCAGAAAAGAAAATTTGTTATATTGTATTTTTCAACACATTCTTTTATCTCTGCAATAATATTTTCAGAACTTCTGCGTCTGACTTTTGCCCCCGATACAGGTGTTGCAAGACAGAAAAAACAATGAAAAGGGCAGCCCCTTGCAACCTTAATTGTAGCCTGAACCTTGTTATTATCAGGACGTCTGTAAATATTGTTATCAACAAGATGCCTTGCAGGAAACGGTAAAGAATCTAAATCTTCTATAAAAGGTCTTTTCCCAGTAAATTTAACATCTTCATTTTCTTTATAATATATTCCTAAAATGTCAGATTTAGATTTGCCTTGCAAAATCTCTTTTAAAGTTTCTTCCGCTTCACCTAAAATTCCAAAATCCAATTCCTCATGCCCTTTAATAATTTTCTCTGCAAGAGTTAAAAAAGCAGCACCTTTTGCTATAGTTATAACCTCTGGACAAATCTCTTTTGCTTTTTTGACAGCTTCCAAATCATGTTCAAGAGTAGGAGTTGCAATATTAATAACTAAATAATCCGGTTTAAATTCTCTTAAATCAGCTTCATAATCACCACCCTGACTGTAATCTTGAATTTTTGCTTCACAACCCTCTTTTTCAGCAATAGCGGCAAGATACATTAAATCAGTCGGAGGCAAAGGCGGAATAACAATCAAATCTCTTGTTGGCTGCTGACAGCGATCCTCTCTATTTAATACAGGTGATGGCGGATATATTAAAAGAACTTTTTTCTTCATCAGCACTTTTCCTTAACAGTATTTGCAGTAATTGCGGCAATCGCAAGACATATTGCTCCAACCAGAAAAGCATATTCCCAGTGATAATTTATATAATCAGAACCCATTGTAAATGAACATTTTGAAATTAACCATGCAACAAGTGTGCACACAAAAACCTGCGGACCAGCAATAAAAATATTAAAAATACCCATAACAGATCCTTCCGTGCCTTTTTTTATAAATTGTGAAAGCATCGCAAACGGAAGCGCACAGATACTTGCCCAGCCTATACCAGCAACCCCCATTAAAACAGCGGCAGCTTTTGGTGATTTTGTATAATACATACCTAGATAAGCTAAAATCATAGTTATTAAAGATATAATGTGAACCTTTTTATTAGTATATTTAGCGGAAAGAACACCGATAGGTATAGCAACAAGAAAACAAACCAGATTAAATATTGCAAAACAAACAGAAGAAAAATTAGTTCCGTTTAAAGTTGCCTGCTCAAATAATTCCTTTGTCGACTCTGATACAGTTGTCAAATCAGGCACACAATAAATTGTATGAACTGCATACTGGGTAAAAAATATCATCATACACATTGTACCAATCCAGGTAAAAAATTGCATAATACATATTTTTGAAACTTCCGGAGACATTGCAAAAAAGTTTTTTAAGGCATCAATAAAACTTGCTTCATCTTTTTCAGCTTCTGCAACTTCCTTTAACATTTCTTTTTTAATATTGTGTTCTTTAATTGTAATACAAGTCCATATCATACCGAGAGTAAAAGCTAACGCAGCCATATAAAATTGGGCATTTATAGACATTTGATAGCCAAATGCCCATTTTAAAAAAGGAGCGGTACCTGCTGCGACAACAGAACCAAGCCCGATTGCAAGACTTATATAAGAATTTGCAAGTGAATATTGTTCCTCAGGTACAACATCAGGGACTAAAGCTCTGTAAGGCCCTTGAGCAATGTTAACACAAGCATCTATAACCCAAATCATAATAGCCGCAATAAACAAAGCTGTTAAAGAAGGGAGATTAATCCCGGTATAGTTATGAATAAATTCAGCAACAGTTTCGGAATTAGGGAATATCCATAAAGCAACAGCAGCGAGCAAAGCTCCCGAAAGCAAATACGGTCTCCTTCTCCCGATAGGAGAAACAGTTTTGTCACTCAAAGCCCCTACAAGAGGTTGGACAACCATTCCGGTGAAAGGTCCGGCAAGCCATATAAGTCCGTATAAAAACGGAGAAGCTCCAAGATTTTCCGTAACAGGACCTGATAAAATAATTCTCATCTGCCATGCAAATTGCAACCCGAAAAAACCAAGTGCAAAATTTAAAAATTGTGCGGTAGTAAATTTTTTTAAAATATTATTCTCTTCCATTAATTTCTCCCAAATAATGTCAATATATATTTAAAATACACTTAAAATAACTGATAGTCAAGCGCATTAAGGAATATAAATATTACTTTATACTCTTGACAAATTCCGAAAAATCGTAAATAATGTAGAAAAACATGGAGGTTGAAATATGTTTAATAGAGATGCTTTGAGACTGCCCCCCCCCCGCAAAACCATTGTATAGCAAGGGAAAGTAAGGGGTTAAGTTTTTCTAGAAAGATTAAAGGATTTACTCTTGCTGAGGTTTTAATTACTTTAGGGATTATAGGCGTGGTTGCCGCTTTGACTATTCCTACTGTAATAACGAATTACAAAAAATCACAAATTGAAGCCAGATTGAAAAAATTATACACTGTTATGAATCAAGCGGTTTTGCTTTCTAAAGCTCACGATACCTGGACTCAACCGCCTACGGACAAAAGATTTGATCATGAGGCATTAAATGATTGGTTACAATCCGCATTATATCCCTACTTAACAGATGCTAGACCTCTACAGAGACCAAATATAGATCATCCAGTTTTTGATAACTCTTCCGAACGCTTTGGTCCTTTAGTTAGTCTGTCAGATGGTACAATACTTGATTTCAAAAATATTTCACAAGTTCACGTGTACGCTGATATTAACGGATTAAAAGGACCGAACAAATCCGGAGTGGATATTTTTTACTTCTTTCTTGATTACGAGCCAAGCCAAAGAGGATATTTCTATCCTGCAGGATATTTCAGAAAAATTAATGATGAAGGAGAATACGGAGAAGGATATGCTTACAATAACAGGGATAAAATACTCGAAAATTGTAAAGAAGATGAGCATAACAAAGACTTTAATACCAGACCCTGCGCATTACTTATCATGCATGACGGATGGCAAATTAAAGACGATTATCCGGTTAGATTGTAATATTATATAAATTTTAAACTATTGCCCAAATAATAATCTTGTTTTATGCTATAAGTATGATAAAACAGCTAAGGATAAAAGATTATATATTAATTGACGAACTTACCGCAAATTTTGATAAGGGACTGAATGTTATTACAGGCGAAACAGGCGCAGGTAAAAGTATCCTAATTAATGCAATTGATATAGCTTTTGCCCCGAGAGTATCAAAAGAAGTAATAAAACATGACAAAGAAAAAGCTGTTATAGAACTTGTTATCGAAAACACAAAACATGATTTAACCAAACTATTTGAAGAAAACGGAGTTGACAATTTCGATTCCGAACTTGTCCTGACAAAAGAGATTACGCAAAACGGAGTCCGCTCAAGAGTGAACGGAACTCTTGTTAATCAAGAATTTATCAGACAATTAAAAACATACTTTCTGGATATTCACTCACAGCACCAGACTTATGCTTTTATGCAGCCGAAATATCATATTAATCTTCTTGATAACTATGCAAAAGAATCATACGGGATAAAGCTTGATGCATACAAGGAAAAATTCAAGGAATATCAAAATCTGCAATCAAAACTTGAAACTTTGAAAAACGCCTCTGATATGACAGAAAATCAGATTGAATTTCTTAAGTTTCAAATAGATGAAATAGACAGTGCAAATATTAAAAGCTCTACAGAAGATGAAGAATTAAATTCAGAACTGGAAGTCTTAGAAAATGCAGAAAAGTTGAAAGAGCTGACCGGTTCTGCTTACTGGGCAATTAACGGTGATGACGGCTCGATTATGGAAGCTTTGGGAAAAATTAAACAAAATATTGCAAAAGCTGCCTCTATGGATAAAAATTTAGAAGAACTGGAAAGTAATTTGCTTGATGCAATCGAAAGATTAAAAGATACGGGAAGTGAATTAAGGGATTACAGCCAAAATCTTGATAACGATACTGAAAGACTTAATGCAATTCAGGAAAGACTTTATCTTCTCGATAAACTTAAGCACAAATACGGAGGAACACTCGAAGCTGTTCTTGATACATTTGATAAACTCTCAAACGAATTAAACGCAATAGAATTTTCAACCCAAAATATTGAAGAGCTGGAAGCTGATATTGAAAAGACAAGGAAAGAACTAGAACATACTGCATACGAAATCAGCGAAAACAGAAAAAATTATGCACAGGTTTTATCTGTACTAATTCAAGAAAAGTTAGAAAAACTTGAGCTGCCGAAAGCAAGATTTGAAATTTCAGTCCAACAGAAAGAATTAAGTTCTGACGGTATAGATAACGTAGAATTTTTAATTTCCACAAACGTATCAGAAGATTTAAAACCGCTTGCCAAAGTTGCATCCGGCGGTGAAATATCGCGTGTAATGCTTGCCATAAAATCAATCTTTGCACAGAGTGATGATATTAATACCGTAATATTTGATGAAATTGATACGGGAATTTCAGGAAAAGCATCCCAAAGTGTTGCCGATGAAATTGCGGAACTGTCAAAATATCATCAGATAATACTTATCACGCACCAGCCAATTATTGCATCACGGGCTGATAAGCATTTTTATGTACGAAAATCACAAAGCGACGAAACCAAAGTTGAAGTTTACGTATTAACAGGCGAGAACAGAATTAAAGCTCTTGCAGAGCTTGCAGGCGGCGAAATTAATGAACAATCTATGGAATTTGCGAAATCGCTTATCTCTGCATAACAAGTATTATCAGAAGTAAAACAATCTGCTAAAGCTGCCTTGTTGCTGTTTTGCAAACATTGATTGTTCACTACGTTAAATGCCGAATTATTTCTTTTGTTGCGGTGATAGCGGAAACGAGCAATAATTGCAGGTGAAGCAAACTTCAAAGGCGTGTATTGTTTGAGCGATAAATGAGATTCCGCACTTCGTAAGGACAGGCTCACTCAAAATTTTTAAGATCCTGAAATAAATTCAGGATGACAAAAATTTTGGTTCGCTTTGTCAAACAAGTTCGGAATGACGAAAAATATAGCGAGTTTACACGCCTTAATGCTGAACCTTGCAAATTATTAGCGAGTGAAGCGTGCCGCTGGTTTTGAGGCACTTTTGCCACCAAAAGTGCCCCTGTCTGGAAGACCCGCCGGAGGCAAAGAAAGTACGATTAGTTTGTTTTTAGTTGCCGATAATACTTATTATGTAAAATTAAAAGGATGCATTCGCATCCTTCACACATAATTAATCCTCTATAAAATCTCTGAAATGCTGCAATTCCTTCCTCTCTCTGATTTTTGATAATGCGGAATCCTCTAGTTGCCTTATTCGCTCTTTTGAATATCCCATTATCTCTCCTAACTGTTCCAAAGTTCTCGGACTCTCACCGTTGATCCCGAAACGGCAGGTTATAATCTTTTTTTCACGCTCTGACAATGTTGCAAGTAAATCCTCAATACTTCCCTTTAATGCATTGTTCTTTGTCTGGACTTCCGGCGAGCGGTAAGATTTATCCTCAATATAATCCCCGATATTCAAATCATCAGTAACCGGCGTTTCAAGACTTATAGGTTCTTTGATTATTGACTTTTTAATTGCTAAAAGCTGCTTTGAAGTAATTCCGAGTTTTTCAGCGACTTCTAAATCATTAGGTTCACGCCCGAGTTCAAATGATAAAGTTGTATATGCTCTTTTAAATTTTCTGATTTTATCAGTCATGTGTACAGGAATACGAATTGTACGGGAATTATTTGAAATCGCCCTTATTATTGTCTGTTTTATCCACCATGTTGCATAAGTTGAAAATTTAAAGTTCTTTGAATAATCAAATTTTTCAGCAGCCTTTATAAGCCCCAAAGAACCTTCTTGCACCAAATCCATAAAAAGAACTCCCTGACCTATATATTTTTTTGCAATACTTACAACTAAGCGAAGATTTGCCTGAACCAGTTTACGTTTTGCGATCTCCGCATCTGATTTTTTTCCTTCCTTAATTTCTTTACCGAGAGCTTTTTCTTCTTGAGAATTTAATAATTTAACTTTTCCGATATCTTTCAAGTACATTTGCAAAATGTCATCGTCATTTGATATTGAATTAAAAGTTCTCGGTTCTTCAATATCGTCATCTTCAAGTTCAATAAATTCGGCATCTTCCTGATAACCTGTTTTTAAATCTTTGTATAAATCTTCTTCAAAATAATTTGTAACAGCCATTAAAATCCCTCATCTTCTACAAATTGTCACACTTTTAATATTTTTGACGTAAGGTATTAAATTTTGTTTCAATCTCTGTTTTTGTGTAAAATATAAATTATGGGAATTATAGATGGAAAAGATTTCATAAAACGCATTCAACAATTTTCCGATATATCATTCAAACCAGGAGAAAGAAAAGATTTGAATGTTCTTGATTCTCATGATTTTAGATATCTTGAGTCAGGCGATTTCAAAGCTAATTTACATATTCACACTCAATATTCTGACGGAGAAATGACTGTCAAAGAACTTTTAGAAAACGCTGAAGAAATCACCAAAAACAATCCTGATTTTTTGATTGCCCTGACAGACCATGACACGATTGACGGCTGTAAAGAAGCTGAAAAGCTAATTAATGAATACAATAACGTCAACATTAGCTTTGGAGTTGAAATATCAACAGTTGGAATTAATTTTCCGGAGCAGACAAAGCCTGTACAAATTCACCTGCTGGTATACGGCATTAACCCGAATGATACAAAATTGGATAATTACTTAAAAATTAAACGTAAACAAAAATTAACACTGGCTCAAGAAACAATAAATAAACTGAATGAAGCTCTGCCTGAATACAATTTTAATATCAATGAAGCTTCAAAATGCCACATTATGATTGCAAAAGGCGAAGATGAAGTCGCACACCCGCTGAAAAAATACACTTCTGGGAAAATTCTGCTGAACTATTACGTGCCTGATGCGGATTTTTCATACGACATTCCGATAAAAAAATTCAAATACCTCTTCAAAAATGGCACAGAACCTTATTACAAAATTTATAAAAAAGCTCTGGAATTATATACCGGACGGGAATTACCGGAAATTCCGAATTATATAGAAAAACAAATACTGACAGCTAAAGAAATTTATATGAAAGCACACCCATCTATCGGGAAAATGCTTGAACCTTTTTCATCCTTTGAAGATGCTGTTGAATTTGTATCAAACCTTGACAGCGGAGTTATGTCTATTGCCCATCCAGCAAGAACAAAAGCTTATTGCCCCAAATTTTATACATATCTTTTTGAACAATTTAAAAAATACGGAAAAGATAAAGCTTTGTTTTATGAAGGCTGTTATCAATCTTATGAAGGTGAATATTATCAAAAATGGCAGACAAAAATTGATGAAGCAGCATCACAATTCGAATTAATGAAAACAGGAGGACTGGATTCTCACGGGAAAAATATAATAACACGAGGAATATATTCTTAAAAATAAAGAGGAAAAGATGATTAAAAAATTATTGACATTTATACTAATACTAACACCACTAATGGCTTTAGCAGATGAAGGTTATATAAGCCCTGAGACTTATGCGGTTAATGAAGCTGATTTATTGGATTATACAGATGTCCCGCCGCCTGAACGCCCAAATATTGACAACCTCGATAAACCTGTAAAAATAAAAAAACATAAAGAAAGCAAAGTAAAAGAAGAAAAGCCAAAGCCATACAGAAGAGGACCTGTTTATCACATGGCAAAATGGTGGACAGATGCCAGATACAAACGCGAAGAACCACACCACGGCACAAAACATGAAATAAAAGTAAAACAGCGCATGGAATACGAGAAAAAGATTCTTGAAAAACAGGAAGAAAACAAAGATCAGAACCAAGAAAATGATTTATAAAATAAACTGTTGACAATAAATTTTGTTTCAGGTAATATTGGTTTTGCGAAAGCCCCGTATTTGTTTCGGGATTAAAACAAAATAAAACTTAAGGGCGTTTAGCTCAGTTGGTAGAGCGCCTCCCTTACAAGGAGGATGTCAGAAGTTCGAGTCTTCTAACGCCCA
>CALUVW010000041.1 GCA_944324315.1 Candidatus Gastranaerophilales bacterium
TACAAAAATTTTTAGTCGTATTATTATACTCAAACTTTTTTTTAATTTAACTTAATTGCAACTATGTCTGAAAATTTTCACAATAAAAAAAGCCTAAAACATCAATAATGACGGTCAATCCCACATATTCTGTTTAAGCTTTAAAATAAAAAATATAAAAAACTTCAATTTTACAAATTATTAAAATTATCTACTTAATTCTCCTACCAACCCTTCTACCGTAAATAAGACAGGATGGGAATAACTTATCCTGTCTTATTTGTTATGGATAGCGATGAGATAAGCCAACTCCGTTCGAGCGAATTTTCGTACGGGTGGACGAAGTCCACTTTTACATATTAAGGGCTGCAGTCAACGCAAGTAAGCGAGTCCTGAGAGCGAACAGATTGAACCGGCTAAACCGTCAGGATTAAAGGCGAAATACTGTGAGCGTAGAGAGAATCCAAGAAAATCACATTCAGGGTAAAAAATTCGTTACAAAACCTCATATATTGAAGATGATTTTTACTTTTCTTGGGTAAGGCAATCAATACCGCCTCTTGCACTTAGAGCTTCTTTGGTAGATACAAAATATACTTTATCAATACCTGCCTGCCGCAACGATTGTTCTATTATGTTCTGTAATTCCGGATATTCCGATTTATTAGTTATAAAAAAAGTCTGACCTGTCTTTTCTGAAGTACCGCCTATACCATTCATAAAATTTGTCGTATCCCCTGCATTAGTTGTAAAACAAGGTATTTTAACGACTTTATACCCGCCATCGATTAGATAATCATTAGCTTCTTGTCTAATAGCTTTTGTATTTTCCGATACTTGTTGTAATTTTTCAATCTTTTGATTTAATTTGTGTAATTTTATCTTTAAAGCATTAATTTGTTGCGAATTTTCTCCTTTTTGTTCCTCAACAGATTTACTAATATCATTTCGAAGATCTTTCAGTATAGCTATTCCCTGTTCATAATCGGGCACGGCAAATTCTCCATTATGTAATGGTCTGTAATTCATATCTATATGAAATTCGTGCTGGGGAATAAATGTAACTTGTTCTGCATCTAAACCTAAATCTTTCGCTATTTGTTTTTTTACCATATCAATATTTTCAGGCGTTTTTTCAAGTCCGAGAACGTCCAGTGTCATGCCTATTGAACTTTCTCCGACAACAGCAGCAGGAGTTCCGTCTTTAAGTTTTGTATTTAAAACATTTCCTCCTTCTAAATAACTTGTCCCATAATATTTATCTTCTGAATTTATCTTTATGTCAAATGCATATCCATTTTCAAGAAGAACACCTTGTCCGGTTATATTTTCATTACCTCGCGCACTTGTAAAAGCCCCTTCTGGTATTGCTTTAATCTCTTGAGGAGAAGAATGATACGGAACATAAATTTTTCCATCTGCGCGTCTGATACTTGTATCTTCTATCCAGATGTTTTCGCCGCTGCTTACACGTTCTACAGTAAATCCTTGTTCTTGACCGATAACTTTGAGTTCATTTTCGACTCTTTGTATGAGACCGTCAGATTGATCTGACAATTGAATAGTTGTAATATTTCTGTCTAGCCCCTCTGACCAAGATATTTTTGGAGTAGATGAATCCTCTTTTATAATTTTATCTATACTGATTTTACCATCATCAATTTGCTTTTGAAATTCCTGAATCTCTTTACTATCTATAATTTCATTCTTATTAAAGAGATTATCAATATAATTTAATACCTTATTTAAAATGTTTAATTCTTCAGCCTGAACAACCCCATCTCCATTATCAACAGCATTGAAAATAGAATTTAAGGTCTTATTGTCAGTTTTCATATTTTCCCATTTTTGACCATAAAATGAATTTATATCACTGACCTTACCATCTTTATTTGTGTATGAAAATAATTTTATGAACTTTTGATTAATATCTGAAATTGCACCCATAAATCTAATCCTTATTATAAAGAATATCGGTATGGGAATAAAAAAAATTGAATAAAATAACTAAAATTTTACATTAATTTACATTACATTAAAACTTATAAAGAACTAACAGAGATATCAAATTTTTTATAAAGTTTTTCTAAAAACAGCTTTGCTGCCGGCGAAAATACCTGATGTTTTTTCCACACAATATCAAGCCCTGATTCTAACCTCGGGTTTAGCGGACGGAAACAAACATTAGAATTATTTGTCGTATTCACCAGTTTATCAAGTGTCACAGCATAACCGATACCTGTTTGAACCATAATTGCAGCATTATACACAAGATTATAAGTAGCAACAATATTAAGATGCTCGAATGAATCCCCGAACCAGTCCAAAAAACCGCTGTCAGCCGAGTATTTTCTTGACATCTGACGTGATGCAATAATAGGTTTATCTTTTATATCATCAATTGTAATTACGTCTTTTGACACTAAAGGACTCTCTTTGCACATTATAACACCCCATACATCTTTATGTGGCATTGTTAGATTATCATATCTTGACAAATCAATCGGTTGAATAAGTAAACCAAAATCCAAAAGACCTTTGTCAAGTTTTTCTGTTACATCTTCTGCATTACCGCTATAGATATGAAATTTTATTTCTGGATATTCATCTTGCAGCTCTTTCATAACTTCAGCAATATACTTCATTGTTTCTGTTTCGCCGCAACCTATATAAATATCCCCGCCAATTATCTCATTAATTGATTTGAATTCCGCTTCAGTCTTTTCAACCATATCAACAATTTCTTCAGCACGTTTTCTAAGCATCATACCTTCCGGTGTTAAAGTTATTTTAGATTTTCCACGGATAAAAAGTTTCTGCCCGAGTTCTTTTTCCAAGTCCTGTAATTGTCTTGACAATGTGGGCTGAGTTAAATGAAGAGAATTAGCTGCTCCTGTAATACTTGCTTCTCTCGCAACCGTCAAAAAATATCTTAAAACCCTGAACTCCATAAACAGATAATAATATATTTATATTATGCCTGTCAAGTATTTTTTATTATGTAATATAAGTATTTGCTATTTCAAAAAAATCGTAAATAATAAAAAATAGGAGATAAAATAGGAGGTAACTTATGGAAATTTTAATGTATACGCCAACAAAATTAATATTCGGTTCAGGGAAACTGAACGAACTTCATAAACAGGATATGCCCGGGAAAAAAGCTTTGCTTTTGATTTCATGCGGGAAATCAACAATTACTAACGGTTCATTGGACAGGGTAAAAAAAGAACTGGAGCTTGCAAACGTTGAATATGCTATTTTCAATAAAGTTCAGGCTAATCCGCTAAAAGATACCGTAATGGAAGCTGCCGCATTTGCTAAAGAAAATAATTGTGATTTTATCGTGGCATTAGGCGGCGGAAGTGTACTTGACGCTTCAAAAGCAATTGCATTTATGGCAACAAACCCGGGAGATCTGTGGGACTATGTTGTTGGCGGCACGGGCAAAGCGCAGCCAATGAAAAATACACCGCTGCCGATTGTAACAATAGCAACAACATCCGGAACAGGCTCAGAAGTTGACCCGTGGGGCGTAATTTCAAATCTTGAAACAAACGAAAAAATCGGTTTCGGAATGGATGCACTATTTCCGAAACTTGCAATAGTTGATCCGGAATTAATGAAATCAATTCCGCCACAATATACTGCTTATCAGGGATTTGACGCATTGTTCCATTGTACGGAAGCCTGCATCAGCAAATTTGTCAACCCGATGAGTGAAATGATGTGCCTAACAGCCATTCAAAACATTACAGAATATCTTCCAAAAGCCGTAAAAGACGGAAACAATCTGGAAGCGCGAGAACATGTCGCATTTGCAAGCACAATGGCAGGGCTTATAATGGTTCTAACAAGTACAACAGCGCAGCATTCAATGGAACACGCAATGAGTGCATTCCATCACAATCTGCCTCACGGCGCCGGTTTGATTATGATTTCAAAAGCTTTTAATGAATTTTTCGTTGAAAAACACGCTTGTGATGAACAGTTCATCAAAATGGCACGTGTTATGGGTATCAAAGATGCAGATAATGCAGAAGATTTTATAACAGCTCTTGTAAATCTCCAAAAAGCCTGCGGCGTTGACAACTTAAAGATGTCTGATTACGGGATTAAACCTGATGAATTTATGAAACTTGCCGTTAACGCAAGAGAAACAATGGGCGGTTTATTCCTTGCTAATCCGTGTGAAATGACTGATGAAGAATGCGCAGGTATTTTTGAAAAATCTTACAAATAAAAAAGGATAAAATCAAAATGGAAATAATCAGAGTAAACACCCCACGCGGGATAGAATTAAAAGGCGCAATGTGGGGTGATAACAGTATGGACACGGTTGTTATCATGATGAGCGGAATATGCAGCAATGTATTCCAAAACGATTTGCTCCCCGCAACCGGAGATTTGTTAAACGCAAATAACATCGCCTTTATAGCAGGGCATGCAATGGATGCATTTTCAATGATCGCATACTCAGACCTGAAAAATCATAAACAGGTTTACACAGGCGTTGTATTTGACGATTTTAACCTTGTGTATGAAGATGTCGAATCTTACGTAAAATACGCAAAAGATCTCGGGTTTAAAAAAATTATTCTTGCGGGGCATTCGCTCGGATCCAATAAAATTATAGACTATCTAGGGAACACCCCGGATAATTTTGTAGACTATTTTATAGTAACATCACCGGTAGATCTCGGTTACTGGTGGAAGGTTATGCCTGATCTTGATAAGTGTCTTGATGCGGCGAAACAATTTGTAGCTGAAGGCAGAAACAAAGAAATTGTACCCTATGTATTCGGCAACTTTTCTCCAATGTCCGCTGAAACTGTTTTGAACTTCTACAATGCATATCACCTCAAAAACTGTCCTGTAATCAGCCAAGAAGGTTCAACTAAATCACTTGAATCAATAAAAATTAACGGTTCATTTATAATCGGCGGGAAAGACAGTATGGCAGCCGGAGATCCGAGAGGATTTATGGAAAAGATAAATTCATACTGCAAACACCCTGAAAATAATAAAGTAATTGTAGTTCCTGATGCTTCACATATTTTCTACAACAAACATAATGAATATGCCTCAGTGATACTTGAGTGTACGGAAGCTGCAACAGGAGTAATGGTTTAACGAACAAACATAAAAATCCTCAATAAAAATACCATAATTACCTCTTGTATTAAAACTTATAACCAATTTTGTCAAAATTCACAATAAAATATTACCAATAAATATTTTTATACTACAATAACTAGTAAAAACTTATTTTAAATTAGGAGGGTAGTATATGGAAACATTTGGAATTGAAAAACTAGGAATAACTTCTCCCAAAATGGTTTATCGTAATTTAAGTCCTGCAGAATTAACCGAAATTGCGATTAAACGAAACGAAGGTTCTCTGAGTACATCAGGAGCTTTAGTAGTTGCAACAGGGAAATACACCGGCCGCTCTCCTAAAGATAAATTCATTGTTGATACTGAAACTATCCATGACAAAATTGCTTGGGGAAAAGTTAATCGTCCAATTAGCAGAGAAAAATTTAATTCAATCAAAAATAAAACAATAAATTATCTACAAAATCGCGACATATTTATATTTGACGGTTTTGCAGGTGCTGATAAAAAATACACTCAAAAATTCAGAGTAATCAATGAACTGGCAAGCCAAAATCTATTTATACACCAATTATTAATCCGCCCGACAAAAGAAGAATTGCAAAATTTCAAAGTTCCTGATTACACTATTATTTGTGCACCCGGTTTTAAATGCAGCCCTGAAATTGACGGAACTAACAGTGAAGCAGCTATAATTATAGATTATGAAGCACATGAAATACTTATTTGCGGCTCGCAATATTCTGGAGAAATAAAAAAATCCGTTTTTTCAACAATGAATTTTATTATGCCGGAGAAAAATATACTTCCAATGCACTGCTCTGCAAATATGGATCCACAAACAGGTGATACTGCGATATTTTTTGGTTTATCAGGCACAGGTAAAACAACACTATCCGCAGATCCTAACCGAAAATTAATAGGTGATGACGAACACGGATGGTCACCCGATGGTATTTTTAACTTTGAAGGAGGTTGTTATGCAAAATGCATACACCTTTCAAAAGAACATGAACCTGATATTTATAATGCCGTTAAATTCGGCGCACTTGCCGAAAATGTTATTATGAATCCGGAAACGCGGGAACTTGATTTTGATGACGATACGTTAACAGAAAATACCCGCGCAGGCTATCCGATAAATTATATAAATAATGCACAAATACCGGGAGTCGGCGGTATCCCTAAAGTTGTAATTTTCCTGACAGCCGACGCCTTCGGAGTGTTACCGCCAATATCAAAACTTAACAAAAATGCTGCTATGTACCATTTTGTAACAGGTTTTACTTCAAAACTCGCAGGAACAGAACGAGGAGTAACAGAACCACAGCCGACATTTTCAACCTTATTTGGAGAACCTTTTATGCCTCTAAATGCCTCTTTATACGCAAAAATGCTCGGAGACAAACTTGAAAAATACGGAACTAAAGTTTATCTTGTCAATACAGGCTGGACCGGCGGAAGCGCTTCTTCCGGCGCTAAAAGAATAAAACTTGCATATACAAGGGCAATGGTTACAGCCGCATTAAACGGCTCACTTGATAAAGTGGAATTTAAGCATCACGATATTTTTAATGTTGATTATCCGCTAAGCTGTCCGAATGTTCCAGAAAATCAGCTTGATCCAAGAGAAATGTGGACTGATAAGAAGGCTTATGACGTACAGGCAAACAAACTTGCGCAAATGTTTGTTGATAATTTCTCGACAAAATATCCCGACATGCCGGCAGAAATTGTCAATGCAGGTCCAAATCCAAAATATTAATGTTGAAAAAATTAATCAGAGGTAGATATTTTATGAAAATAGGAATTATCGGTTTAGGATTAATCGGCGGATCTTTATTCAAAGATTTGAGAAAAAAATATGACGTACTTGCAGTCTCTCAATCACAAGACGGTGAAAATATTTATAAAACTTATGATGTATTAAAAGACAGAGATATTATTTTTGTATGTACTCCTATGAATAAAACTCTTGCCGTACTTGACGAACTTGAAAATATTCTGCCCTCACAAACAACTGTAACTGATGTATGCAGTTTAAAAGAATTTGTATGCAAGAAAAAACGTCCTTACAATTTTATACCATCTCATCCTATGGCAGGAACAGAACATAAAGGGTTTGAAAATTCTTTTGAAGGATTATTTAAAAATGCAAAGTGGGTTATTATCGAAAATAAGGATAACAAAAAGACTGAAGGAGAGAGATTATTACTTGAAATTATCAATTATGTCGGTGCAAAACCTGTATTTACAACAGCAGAAAAACACGATGAAGCTGTCGCGTTAATATCACACATGCCGATGGTAATTGCGCAGTCTTTGATGCTTGCCGCCAAAGATAATCAACTTGCACTTGAAATTGCCTCAAGCGGATTTCGTGATATGACCAGACTTGCACTATCAAATGAAGAAATGGCCTGCGATATGGTTACAATGAACCACAAAAATATAGAACAGGCTATTTTAAAACTTTACAAGGCAGTCGGCGATTTAACGAACCGCAATTATCCGCAGACAATTGCAGAAATTAAATCTATCCGCTCCAAAATGTTTATTTAATAAATACATCTGCAATTGATTTTTTATAATCAGAGCGTAAAATGCCCTTTTCAGTAATAATTCCGGTAATCAATTCATGCGGAGTTACATCAAATCCCGGGTTTATAACATTTACATCAGGTGCGCATATTATTTTCCCGTTAATATGCGTAACTTCCTCATGCGAACGTTCTTCTATTACTATTTCATCACCTGTTTTGATACTTGTATCAATTGTTGATAAAGGTGCTGCAACATAGAATGGAACGTTATGGTATTTCGCTGCGATTGCTACTGTGTAAGTACCTATTTTATTAGCGGTATCGCCATTAGCTGCAATTCTGTCTGCACCTACCACTACCATATCAATCATACCTTTTTTCATGAAATATGAACACATTCCATCAGTAATTAAAGTTGTTGGAATTCCGTCCATTGTCAATTCAAATGTAGTAATTCTTGCACCTTGTTGACGAGGGCGAGTTTCATCTGCAAATACTTGAATAGTCGGATCATTTGCAAATGCTGAACGTACAACACCTAAAGCTGTTCCATATCCAACGGTTGCTAAACCACCAGCATTACAGTGTGTTAAAATTGTTGCACCTTTTGGAACAACTTCCGCTCCGTAATCACCTATTTTTTTATTGATTGCAATATCTTCATCTTCTAATCTAATTCCGTTTTGTTTTAATTCTTCTACAATCCCTTGAATATCTGATTTAGAATTTTTTATAACTTCTTTTTGTTTTTCACAAGCCCACATCAAGTTCACTGCGGTAGGTCTTGATGTTGCCATATAATCAGCTTTTTCAAGAAGTTTTTTTACAAATTCATCTCTAGAAAGATTTTCTTTCGCAAGTTCTTGAGCGTACAATACAACTCCATGAGCACCTGCAACACCAATAGCCGGAGCTCCACGAACTATCATTGTTCTGATTGCATCAAACATCTCTTGTCCGCCTGTAATATTTACATATTTGAATTCATAAGGCAACAATGTCTGATCAACCATTTTTGAATAATTATCTACCCATTCGATTGTTTTTATTTTTGAATGAAATTCTGCCATTTTTATTTCCTCTTTTACTAATTAAACTAAAAATTTTACTTATTCCTGAACACGCCTAAAAAATCCATTACATAGAAAGTTAAAAATCCTGTAAAAGCGTTAACTGTTGCACTCAAAACACCCATAAAAAGAGAGATTACAACAAGTATAAAAAAGCTTGCATGTTCAAGCATCAGCCCTACTCCGTAATTTGCAGCAATATGAAAAAACTTCATTAAAATAACCGAAATAGGTACATAGATTATAGAAAAACCTAAATATGAAACAAATCCTGATATAGCACCGATAATAATACTGTCTTTTGTCGATAAATAAGAAAGACAATCATATTTAGTCAAAAGCCAAATTACAATCGGGGAAATGAAACATAATAAAAAGACAAAAGACACAACTCCTAAATAAGGTATTAAAGTCACAGCACCAAGTACAGCTCCGAAAAATATACTTAATATAGAAATTTGTCTTAATAATACATAATTAATATCCATAGGAATAATCATATCATGATTGAACGCGTATGACAAATTGCAATTGCAATTGAATCTACTGTATCATC
>CALUVW010000042.1 GCA_944324315.1 Candidatus Gastranaerophilales bacterium
GGTAGATATTCGCGTTTAGCGTATTTTAAAGATTCTTTCATTGCCTTTAATGTAGCATCGTAAGCTTTTAGATCAGGCCTGTTTTTATATGCGAGATTTACAGCCTCTTCAAAAGTATATGGGAAAGGCTGAAATTTGTAATTGTCAAGGACATTGATTTTTTCAACATGTGATGTTAAAAAAGCATCACCGACATCTTTAGGCGGTTTGCTCAAATCTTTCTTTTCATCAATTTTTTCTAAATTTACCGGAACATAGTTATTTTGAAAATTAAATGTTTCGGTATTTTCAATTTCGTATTCGGGAGCAAATGCAATATACATAGAATTGTTGAGTTTTACCAGCGCATTTTTATAGTTTTTTTCTGATTCAACAAGTGTAACTTTGGAATCGCTCAAATTTACTTCCGCATTAACAAGGTCGATTTTTGACCTTATTCCCTCGTCAAAATATGCTTTTGTTCTCTGGTAGTTGCGTTCATTAATCTGGACATTTGCTCTGTTGACATCAAGTGTAGCTTTTGCTGCCAGCACTCCGTAATAATTTGTTTTTACTCCGAAAATTGTTTCTAATACGGTGTCTTCAAATTCGTATAAGGCAGCCATTCTGTCAAAATTATACATTCTGATGTTTGCGTTTGTTTTTCCAAAATTCCACAGAAGTTGGCTGATATTTGCTTCGGCAGAGTAAATATTGCTGTTTGTATTTCTTCTATCAGTTCTTGAATCTGTAATGTTATAGCCGGTACCGATGCCGAGTGTCGGGAAATATTCAGACTTTGCAATTCCCAAATTCCCCTTAGCCAGTCCGTAATTGTAGCGGGATTTTTTTATTAAGGGGCTGTTTTGAAGGGCAATTTCTATACAGTCTTTGATATTTAAGACAGCATTTTTTTCAACAGTCATCTGCTCAATTGCAAATGACGCAGTTATGGTAAAGCACAAACAAATTGTTAAAGCGGCAGCCTTTATATTGAATTTCAAGTTTAAATTCCTCGTTACAATATTATAACGATTTAAGCATAATTTTTGTTCATTTTAATCATTTATGGAGTGGAAATTTTTATGAATCTTTCAATGACCAAAAATCTTTTTGAAGCATTACTAGAAACGGTATCAATTCAAGACGTCCTATAAGCATATTGAATATCATTATTGCTTTTGTTGAGAAATGAACTCCGTCAAAACTTGCCATCGGTCCTGTCATTTTTGAAAATCCCGGTCCGATGTTGCCCAGTGATGTTATACTGCTGCTTAATCCTATTGTGGTATTTTGTTCTATGATTGATATGATTATTGATGTTACTCCAAAAATTAAGAAGTAGTAGAAAGCAAATACAACTATTTGTCTTGCAACATCAGCCGGAACTGTTTTGTTATCAACTTTTATATTTATGATAGCGTTAGGGTGAAGAATTTTTAAAAGTTCGCTTTTCATTGCTTTAAAAATAATCATCCATCTGACCATTTTTAAACCGCCACCTGCAGAACTTGCACATGAACCCATAAACATTACCATAAACAGTAAAAGTTTAGAGGTATAATCCCAGTTAATAAAATCTACACTGGCGCTTCCTGTAGATGTTGTTATACTGATGACTTGATATAAAGCATCTGTGAATCCCTGAAATATTGTTGAATGACAATTTATAACAAGTGAAACAGTGATAAGCACTGCCATAAGTAAAATCATACCGGAATATACCCTGAATTCTTCATTTTTAAATAATATAGATGGTTTTTTCTGCACTAACGCCTGATACTGTATGTTAAAACTTGCTCCCGCAAGGAACATAAATATTAAAGTAATCCAAGTAATATAGTTTGAATGATATCCCATTATACTTTCAGGGTTAGGAGAAAATCCCCCTGCAGCCAGTGTTGCAAATGAATTACAAACCGCATCAAAGCCGTTCATCCCAAATGCCATTAATAAAATTATCTGTAATAATGTCAATCCTGCATAAATTTTCCATAATGCCGACGCAGTATTTCTTATTCTTGGAGTGAATTTATCTTCCGTAGGTCCGGGTGCTTCGGCGAAAAACATTTGACGTCCAGCAACCGCAAATTGAGGAAGAATTGCTATAAATAAAACTATAATCCCCAAACCGCCAAGCCAGTGTGTCAACGACCTCCAGAAAAAGAATGCCTGCGGATAGTCATATGTCGTTAAAATTGTTGCACCGGTTGTTGTAATCCCTGAAACTGATTCAAATAAAGCATTAATAGGTGAAATTCCGTAAAAAAGATAAGGTATTGCTGAAATTATTCCGAATATTACCCATGAAACGGCAACAATAAATAATGCTTCTGCCTTTTTTATGTCGTTCAAATTTTCTAAGGTAGTTGTATTTGGCACAACTTTTCTGAATATATATCCTAAACCGGCAGAAATAGCTCCGGCACATAAGAATGGCTGTATTGATGCAAAATCCTGATAATAAAGAGCAACGACAATTGGTGATAATATTACCAAACCTATATAAATCATTGTCAGCCCGATTGCGTTTGCAAGATAATTTAGACGCATATTACTTCACCCTGAAAAATTCTTTAATTCTTGCCGCACTTTCGGCTTTTGTAAATATAATTAAGATATCATCTGTTTTAATTTCAGTTTCGCCGTATGGTATAATAATGTTATTTTTCCGTTCAATAACACCAATAACAGCACGTTCCGGAAATTTCAAATCCATTAGTTTTCTGTTGTTAAATTCAGGAAGCACGTTTATCTCGAGAACCTCTCCCTGCCCTTGTTCAACTGTTGCAAGAATGTCTACATCATTTTCAAGTAAATCGTTCCGCACTTCGTTAATCGCAGAATTTTTCGGAGAAATTGCAATATCAATACCTACTTTTTCAAAAAGAGGAATATTTAAGACTTTGGACACTCTTGCAATAACTCTTTTTATTCCTAATTGTTTTACAAGTAAAGAGCATAGAAGATTTTTTTCGTCATTGTTAGTTACACTTATCGCAACATCGGCGGAACCTATTTCTTCTTCATCAAGAAGTTTTAAATCTGTACCATCACCGTTTATAACAAGAGTTGTTGAAAGCTCTTCCGCGAGAAGCTGGCAACGTTCATAGTCTTTTTCAATAATTTTTGTTTTTATTTTTAATTTTTCAAGTGTTTTTGCAAGCATCATCCCGACGTTTCCGCCGCCAATAATTGCAACAGATTTTACGATTTCTTTTTTGTGGAATATCGTTCCGGCCAAAATATCCAGAGAATGTGATGTTCCCATGAATATCAATTTGTCGCCTTCAAGGATTTCAGTATCTCCGTTAGGTATGAAAAGTTCTCCGTCGCGGGTTAAACCTACCATTAAAGTATCTTTTGTAAAACCGCAGTCCTTTACTTTTTTACCGACTATCGGATGATGTGTTTTTACTTTGTATTCTAAAAGTCTTGCTCTGCCGTCTGCGAAGTTTTCAACATCCAGAGCATGCGCAACTGTTACGATACGGAAAATATCCTGAGTCAAAAGTTCTTCAGGCCATATTATGTAATCAATGAAGAAATCACAAAAATTTTCACTGTTTTTTTCAAAATTTAAAGTATTTTTATATTCTTTTCTGCTTACAAAACAGATAGTCCGCACTCCGCCGTATTTTTTTGCAGACAGGCAGGCCACGATATTTGCTTCGTCAATTCCTGTGCATGCAATAAATATATCTGCATTTTTAATGTCAGCAGTTTTTAAAACTTCAATATTGGATGCATTCCCCTGAATAAAACTTATATCAAGTTTACTAAACTCATCGGTTCTCGTTTCGTCTTTATCAATTATTGTTATGTCATGGTCTTCGAAAAATTCGGTAGCCAAAAGACAGCCGATTTCCGTTGCTCCGTAAATTACAATTTTCATATTCAGAATTATATATTAAGTAAACTTTTTTTACAAGCTGGGCATTTTAAGGCAATTTATTTTTTTTATTTATCTTAATAGGTTTATGTTAGGCTGTGTAAAATTTATAAATTTTGAAAAATGTTACCCTTCACGTTTGAAAAGATTTTTCAAGGCTGATTATAACTACAGGACTTATGATGAATTTGTCCCTAATGTAAAAAATCAGATTATAGGTAATCTGCCGCCTGAAATTATAAATCTTTTCGGCGGTAAGAATAAAGCTGAAAAAATAAAACTGTTTCAAAAGGCTTTGGCCAATACGGCCTTGTATTTAAGGCAATGTTATAAAACGTTTAAAGAAAACAATATTATTCAGAAAAATTTTCATGATTTAGATATAGACGATCTGAAATTATTTGAAAAAGACGCATCATCGGTTTTAAATAATCATCTTAAATTTATTGTTCCTAAAGGTATAAAGGCAAATATTGAATATGTAGGAAAAGGTTGTTGGAAAAATGTCTTTAAATTGTCTTTTTACGACCATGGTGAAAAAATAATGCATGATAAAGCTTTTCAGGTTTTTCATAGCATTTCTTGTCCTATCAAATCTTTAAAAAATTCTCAAGGTGTATATGCGGAATCTAATTTTTGGACTTATTTGAAAAATATTACAGGGCATAAGCTTGATAAGACACAATTTACAAGACATTTTATTTCCGACATGAAAAATGGATATTCTATAACAGAATTTGCAGATGATAACATACAGAAAACAACTTCTCCTTTAGATATTGATAATCTGTTTAAAATTTTTTATACGGATATTACAAATGATCCGATTAACGGGAAATTGTATGATATTGGCGGTTGTCTAAAAATGCCTGGTTTTATAAAAGATAAAGTTGTCTTAAAATACTTTAAAAAACTTATGCATAGAACTCCCGGTAAGGATCTTGAAACTTTTATAAAAAATTTAAAGCAAAAAGTTCAAAATCCTAAACTGCCTCACCGAAACAAAATTCAAAAGGCTTTAGAATTATTTGAACTGGAACAAAATAAAAATAATCAAATAATTTAGAATTTGAAGTACAATTACCGCAATTATCGGTGAAAAGTCTAATCCGCCGAATGGAGGCACCAGTTTTTTAAACAAATTCAAATATAAATCAGTTGTATCTTTTAATGCCATATACGGTTGTTTATACCAATCAATGCTTGGCACGAAGCTCAAAAGACATCTGACTAATATCAGCCAGAAGTAAATTTGGAAAAAACTGTTTACAACAAAAATTAAATTATTTATCATAATTCACCTTATAATTGCGAACTTTTTTTCGTATCCGCACAAGAACAATTATTTCTTTGAGCAGGAATATTTTCAATCATCTTAAAGAGTAGATTTTTAAGATTAGATACATTTGAATTAAACACTTCAATAACTTCATGATGAGATACAGGAGGAACATCTCCTACTAATCCTGCATCATAATCAGTTATTAAGGAAATATTTAGCGGACACATATCCATCTCTTTAACAAGGTAAGCTTCGGGAAATGCTGTCATATTAATAACCTCCCAACCCTGATTTGTAAAGAATTTAGATTCTGCTTTAGTTGAAAATCTCGGACCGTTGATAACAACGACAGTTCCTGTTTCATGAATATTAATACCTAATTCTTTACCTGTCTTAATTGCAAGCTGTCTCAATTCAGGGCAGTAAGTTTCAGCGGCTGAAGGATGGGTAACAATTGGCCCTTCAAAGAAAGTTGTTTTTCTCCCGTCTGTCCAGTCAACAAACTGGTCACAGATAACAAAATCTCCGGGTTTAACATGTTTTTGTAAGCTTCCTGCAGCGCATGGAGAGATTACTCTTTCGCATCCTACAGATTTCATTGCCCACACATTTGCTCTGTAATTAATTAAATGAGGTAAAATTGTATGACTTCTTCCATGACGTGGCATGAATGCAACTTTGTGTTCTCCTATGTTACCAATAAAAAGATTGTCACTAGGCATTCCGTAAGGAGTTTCAACTCTGACTTCTTCAATGTTTTCTAAAAATTTGTAAAAACCTGAACCACCGAAAACACCTATATCTGCTAATTTTTTACCTGTCATTTAATTTTATCCTCTCATTTAATAATAACTATTAAAATATTAACATAAAAAAGAAAAATTCACTATTTTAAATGTAAAAATAAAATCAATCTTTATAAACTTAATAATTGTTACAATTACACTTTAAAAGCCGTTATTAGAGGTATTGAGCCTATGTGTGTTTTATACATTTAGACTTCAAGGCTTGAAATTTTATTTTTTTGTAATATATTGTTTATATAATCATTCTTAAAAGTTTTTGACTTTGTTGTAGAAACGAGTCGTTAGGGAATTTTTAGGGATTTCAATTTACAATAAGAGGATTACATTTTGAGAAAATTGTTACTGTTAACTTTTACACTGATGTGTATACTTTTTAGTCATGCACAATGTCAGGCAGCTGACGTGAACTCTGTAAAAGCCACAATAGTAAAACATGCTATTGAAATGGGTGTGGATCCTGCGATAGCGCTTAGTATTGCGCGTACAGAATCAGGATTTCGCCATGAAGCGAGAAGCTCGCATGGTGCGGTGGGTGTTTTCCAATTAATGCCATCAACCGCCAGAAGAATGGGATATAATCCCTATCTTTTAAACGAAAATATTAAAGCAGGAATTACATATTATAAAAAGATGTATAATATGTTTGGTTCTGTAGAATTGGCTCTTGCTGCATATAATGCAGGCCCAGGGAATGTAAAAAAATATAATGCAATACCTCCCTATGGTGAGACAAGACGTTTTGTAAGTAAGATTATGTCTGATGTAAACAGACAGAAAGTAAATCCTGATCCTGCCGTAATAAAGGCAAAGCAAGGAATTTATGCGGCTCAAAAGCCGAAATCTCCGGTTAATGGCACATCTGTTCATAATCCGGCATCGAAAGTTATAGATGCAAAAGATTTGCAGGTTGAAGTGTTGGATGAAAAGCCTATAGAATTGAAACTAGAAACTTTAACTGTTGCGATTTAACAAAAGATGTATATAAAAAAAATAAAAGTCCGATTATATTTTAATCGGACTTTTATAGTATAAAAATAACCTTCTTTAAAATCTGCTAATGAAGAAAGAGGCTTTACAAATCTTAGAGAGGTATGTGTAATATTTTGTTACAAAAAACATTTTTTATTAAAGAAATATAATAGATATGACGTAATTCTACTCAGAAAGGAATAATGTATCTACTATGGGAATGGCAGCAGGACAAGCAAGATTATTGAGTATTACGGCCAGATTGACCGATAATGAATTACGTTCTCAAACAATTACAAATTCCAAATTGCGTCTTGCAGACCAATCATCAGAGGCTAGTGCTGAGTATATGGATGCATTAAATACTCAGCAATTAATGTATAGTTATTATGATTCAAGCGGTGCTAAAACTTCTATGTCATTAACTCCGAATGTATTAATGACATACAGTGATTTGAAAAATCAGTATGCAATGGTAAATTCTGCCGGACAAATTATGGTTAGTTCTTCTGATATTGAAAATTTTGAATCATCTGATACTTTGGCGGACTTTTTGTACAGCTACGGTATAGAAAAAACTGAAAATCCTGAATATATTGATGCTATGACAAATATATACGGTGATGATTATGAAAAATACTTGAATATATCCACTGAAAGTTTGTCTGAAGCAGTAAATGCAATTAATGATAAAGAATTTTATGGCATACAATATAGCGATTATGCGACGTTAATGGCTAACTATAACGGAGTAGTTGCAAGTTTGGACAAGGTATATAATGACAGCTGCTATGGGCGTTTATGTGAATTGTTAAATTCAGACATGAATCCACAGCCAGACGCTTCTCAAATAAATGCCTACCATACAGATCCCGGTAACGTAGAGCAATTTGTTGATCGTTACTGTGATGAAGATTCATCTTACGGATTTAGCGATGTAGAAAATGAAGTCAGCTCCTCGGGATTTCCGGCAAAATATAATATATCAACAGATGGGTTGGAATTTATGGAGCAGCATCTGTCCTCCTTAATCTGGAATGATTATGGATTGTATACTGAAAATCCGGAAGACGGATCTGCATCAATTACAAGTTCTACAGGTATCACTATAACAAAAAATGAAGTTTCAAGTAAAGATGTATCTTTAACTAACCAGACAATAAATGTAGATCAGTATGTTGATTTATTTGATAGGAAGTCTGATGAAGAAGACTTATCAACAATATTGAATCTTGAATATACATCTGCTAAAGAAATGAAGCAGTCAATAATAGATTTATATTGTGATATTGTATTGCTTTTGCAGCAAAGGAGTGAAAATTCTGATACAGGTGTAAATGATTGCAAATTAGATACAGATAAATTTGATATTGAAATTAATCCAGAGGAATCTTCTGAAACAGAGGAAGTATCCGATATAAACGTTAATATTCTTGTAAAAGACTGGCGCAGTTTATTCTACAATTTGCAAAATAATTTCTCCGACAATGTTACAAATGAGTATACAGTTGCTGAGACTAAGTATCAAGCATTTGTTGACTCTTACAAAAATTGGATTACTGAAATAAAGACTGCGTTGGATGATTATACGGAAAAATTAGAAGATGCGCAGGAGTTTGCTCCGGAGATACCGGATACAGATGATTCAAGGTATCAGTGGTATGTAAATCTCTGGTACAGAATGGGAGGTACCAGTGAAACTACAAAATCTCCAAATGCAGCAACTAATTACAAAGAACTCGATGAAAATCTTATGAATAATTCAGAATGGCTTCAATTTGCTCTTGAACAAGGAGTAATTACACTTGAACAGGCAACGTTCAGTGAGGACGGCTCTGATGATTATCCGGGTATGGGAACTTATGACTGGAAATCAATAACTTATTCAAATGCAAGTGATATTACATCTCAGGATAATGAAGCTGCTATTGCAAAAGCTGAAATTAAATATAAAAATGCATTAACAGAAATAGAAAATCAGGACAAAAAATACGATCAAGATTTGAAAAAACTTGATACAGAGCACACTGCTCTTCAAACAGAGTATGAATCAGTAAAGAGTGTAATTGATAAAAATGTAGAAAGATCCTTCAAGGCATTTTCATAAGTGAGCGTGCGCTCCAACGACAATATAGATGATGCAGAAAGTTTAAATATTCAAAAAAATAAAATCGCGGACTAAATCCGCGATTTTATTTTATGAATTAAAAGCTTTAAACAGTTCTTTCAAAACTTCCTGACCTTTGAGCATTGATTTGTAATCAAGATATTCATTTTTTGAATGCATATTGCAAACAGTTGCAAGACCTAGCAAATACGGTAC
>CALUVW010000043.1 GCA_944324315.1 Candidatus Gastranaerophilales bacterium
CATGATAAAAGCCAAATTCTTTTTCCCTAAAACTTTAAGAGCTTTACGGATAGTTTTTTTTGCTTTTTCGTCCAAAACATTAGATTTTTTTTCTAAAGTACAAGTCATAATTACCCCTTCTTCTTATCCTGTTAATCAACAAAGACGATGATAACATGAGGCAGTTAAATTTTCAACCGCCATATTAACTTGTTTACTCCCCTCCCTAATTAGGGAGGGGTTAGGGGTGGGTATTGATTTGTCGTAATTATGAAAAAGAATCGTCACCCATCCAACCTTCCCTAGTCAGGGAAGGCTTAATTTTTCCCTCCCTAATCAGGGAGGGATTAAGGGTGGGTATCTGTCATATTTCAATAAGTCCAATAAAAATTGCCGCCACATCCATCCATCTTCCCTAGCAATAGATGCTTAATATCTTCCTCCCTTGGGGGAGATGGTGAAATTCATTCCTTATCTAATAACAGTAAAAGCAGCAACCAAAAACTTATATATCATCTGCTTATTTTTTTCATCAAGATTGTTAATTATATTTAATATTTCTTTATCTAAATCTTTTGGGATATCAACAGAAGAAAACCTGAAAAATTCAATAAGTTCAACATTCAAAGCGGAAGCAATTTTGTCCAATACATGCAAAGACGGGAAAAATCTGCCTGATTCAATCCCTGATAATGAAGATGTTTCAATATCAATCATCTCAGATAATTGCTCCTGCGTAAATCCCTTATATTTTCTGATTTCTTTAATCCGTTTTCCGAGTAATTTTTTGTTCTCCATAAGGTTATATCATACATTATTAAAGAATAAAAATAAGTTATAATATCACGTTTTTTAATTCAAATTACGTAATAAACACTCAAAACCCCTTGACAATCACTTAAAAATAAGTTAAAATAAGTGTACAACAATGAGTTTTTACAAAAACTACGATTTACGCCTATATATAAACGGAGATTACATAGAGTAGTTTTAAGAGAGTAAACAAAAAAAGAAAGGTGAAAAGATTATGAAAAAAAGTTTAGGTTTTACTTTGGCGGAAGTCTTGATTACTTTGGGTATTATCGGGGTAGTTGCCGCAATGACCATGCCTACGTTGATTAACTCAACACAGGGCGCACAGTACAAAGCAGCATTTAAAAAAGCTTTGTCAGCTTTATCTCAAGCAGTAACATTGAACGTTGCATTGGATGAATGGGATTTTGCAGATGTTACTAATAGTGGTGACTATACTATTGCAAATATCTTGAAAGATCGAATGAATGTTGTTAGAGGTCCTGAAACAGGAACTATTGATGATTATGTGCTAAATGGGATAGATGGCACTACTGTAACAGCTATAGATGGAGTTGCAGCTCCTGGAGCAGACAACACAACAGTATTTTTTAATGATGGTATTATGTTCTCATATAAAGCTGGGGATGCAAAACTTTGTTCTAAAAATACCGATGTCGCAGGAGTCGCAGAGTGGAGTGTCGGCCAACAGAAAAAATGTTCTGGTTTTGTTGATGTAAATGGAATAAAAGGTCCTAACAAAGTGGTTGTTTGCGACAAAGAACAAACAGGTAAATCAGAAGATTGTATAGTATCTAATCCAACAGACATTTATCCTGTAATGTTCTATGACTCAACAGTATTGCCATCAACAAATGCTGGTAGAGCAGTATTGTATGGTAAATAATAATCAGGTCATTCTGTCACGGAATGACTAAAAACAAAAAGTTTATAAAATCGAATCTTTTTGTCGGCGGCGTTTTCACCCGCCGTTTTTTTATGCATAATACCCCCTCCCTGTTCAGGGGAGGGTTAGGGGTGGTTATTGATTTCATCTTTATTCGAATAAATCCAATCGTCCCTTCTCCAAACCTTCCCTAACAAGGGAAGGCTCAATTTCCCCCTCCCTGATTAGGGAGGGGATAGGGGTGGGTATCAGGCACGGTTTCTCCTCCATTTATATGATTTTCGACTTTCTAATCCTTCAGAATTAGTTAAAATTAATTAATAAATTTTGTAAAACACTTGACTTTTCTTAATAAATGCTATAAAATAAAAATACGAAAAGATTTTTCAAAGTTTTTGATACGTTTCCAAACAAAGAGATTCGAGGATTTTAAGGATGGAGAGATTGAAGCGTAGAGCATTTTGAGAAATCAGAAAGTTTTACAAAAAAGAAAGGTGAAAAGATTATGACAAAAAGATTCGGCTTTACACTTGCAGAAGTGTTGATTACTTTAGGTATCATTGGTGTCGTAGCTGCTATGACAATGCCTACGTTGATTAACTCAACTCAGGGTGCTCAATACAAAGCAGCATTCAAAAAAGCATTATCAGCTTTATCTCAAGCAGTAACATTGAACGTTGCATTGGATGAATGGGACTTCGGTGATTTAACAGGTACTGGTGACTATACTATGACAAACCTGCTTACTTCACGTATGAATGTTGTTAGAACAGAAACTGCTGCTATCGGTACAGATGAATATACTATTCAAAACTCTGGTAAAAACGGTGTTACAGATGGTGCAAATACAACATTGTTTATGAACGATGGTATTATGTTCCAGTTCCCGACTACTATTGGTCAGACAACTGCTTGTACAAAAGATACAACTGTTAAAAACATAACAGCATGGGATGCTACAAGACAAAGAGCTTGCTCCGGTTTCGTTGATGTAAACGGAACAAAAGGTCCTAACAAAGTTGTTGTTTGCGACGGCTTGGATACAGGTACAAGTGCAGATTGTAAAGTAACAAACCCGACAGATATTTATCCTGTAATGATTTTTGACTCAACAGTATTGCCATCAACAGATGCTGGTAGAGCAGTATTATACGGTAAATAATCGGTCAGCTTAAATAAAATTAAGTAAAAAATAACCTGTATTTATTACAGGTTATTTTTTTATATCAATAAACATTATCACCCATCCAAACCTTCCCTAGTTAGGGAAGGCTTTACTTCCCCCTCCCTGATTAGGGAGGGTATAGGGTTTGGTATTGGTTCTTTCGTGCTCATTCGATTACATTCAATCGCCACCCATCCAACCTTCCCTAGTTAGGGAAGGCTTTACTTCCCCCTCCCTAATCAGGGAGGGTATAGGGGTGGGTAACAATCTTATTTCATGACATAAAAAATTTATTCAGCAGCAGTGACACAAATTTGCAGTTCAATGCACTTAAATCAAACACAAACTCATTTACACCCGCTTTATAAAGCTCGTCAAGTTTGTCAAATTGCTCAAGTATTTTATCCTCAAACATATGCATTCTGCAAAATCCGTCGCAGGTAAACGGAAAAAGCTTATCCAGTGAGGGATCATGCAGCGCATAACCGCCTCTGTGGCACGGAGCCTTGCAGGAAAGCCTTGAAATAATTGCACTGTCATTGTTCAATGGGCACAACCCAAGACTCGGAACACGTATGTTTCCGGCGATTGTATATTTCTTGTTTGGAATTTCATTTTTAATTTTTTTAATTGTTTTTATTGTACTTTCAATATCTGAAAATGATGTAAAATCTATAGTATCAATCGGTGCAAGATTATTCAAGCATTTAATTGAAAGGCTGTTTAACAAATTTATTCCCTGACCGATTTCTATTGGTATGTGATTTATTTCCGGATCGTTTATTGCGGTCCAAAAATAGCCTATATTGTTGATGATAAGACTATCCGGCGCCGGATTGCTAAGCAATATCTGTTTTACGTATTCATAAACTCTGTCAAAATCTCGTTCTATTAAAATTCTCGGGGTTGAAAGCTGAAATTTTATCCCGTATTTGTTGCAGAATTTTTTAACCTTTATTATAATGTCGTTGAAACTGCTGTGCGCAAGATCGCATGTCGCCAGAATTTCTCCGTATTCGATTGAGTAGACGGGATTTGTTCCGATTTTTTTTATATATTTTTCAAGCTCTTTTAACTGTGCAAGTTCTGACAGGCGCAAATTAATTCTATATTTTTCTTTTTTTGAAATATCAATGTCTTTATTTATGCGCGGCTTTGCTATTTCCCATTCAAAATTCTTAATGTTTCTGCTGAATTTGAAATCCTGTCCTTCTGCGCTTACGACAACTCCGAGAAAATGATTTGTACTGTATATGCTTTTTCTGACATGTTTAAACGGCAGCTTTTGATGCTTAAACAGTTTAGGTTTATCTAAAATCTTTTGTATCAGTTCAATTGCCTCTAAAATTTCTTCGGAATTGTTAAATTTCCCTTTAATTACCACGCTGTCGATTGCTTTGAGCTTTTTTATATCTTCCGCACAATAAGGCAGATTGTCGCTGTCTATTGCAAGAGGCAGTTTGGTGTACTGCTTTATTTTTGCAATATTTTTCATGTAAATTTCTTCTGTGATAATTATTTCATCAACTTTGTGAAAGTTATTTATAAAATCAATTCCTGCAAGGTTATGTATATCAAAGTATGAATCTGCAATGACTTTAAACGGTAAATTAAAAACTTTTATTGCCTCTAAAATTGCAAAACTGTTAATAAAAATTCCGTCAATTCCTGATGTTTTCAGAAATTTAAGCATTTTTTTAATCTCCGGAAGATTTTCTTCTGTGATATCATGCTTAAAATTAATGTAAATTGCGCAATTGTTTTTTTTCGCGTGTGAAACAAACTCCTCTACATATTCAAAATTGTTATTTAAGAATTTTTTATAATAAACGTAATATTTTCTGCAAGAAGTTTCTTTTGCGAAAACATCAATATCTTCAGGCTTTTTTACCGGTGCAACTATTTTTATACTTCCCATAGGTTGATTATATCATATAAATTAAATGTAAACAAATGTTAATTACTTTTGTAAAAACAAGCAATTTTTTGGGAAAAATATACTTAGTATATATATAAGGAATATTTAAGGAATAGTTTAACACACTTTCTCACTATAACACATCAATAGGATTACAATTGAATTTAGGGAGGATACCAATGTCAGTCGGAGCAGAAGACTATATTGATCAGCTCTTGGTCAAAAAATATGCTGAAGAAAAAGTTGACAATCATGATAATATGGAATCTATGGTCGATCCGGAAAAGATGATGGGTGCCATGAATGATTATGCAAGCATGTACCGCAATATGATGAATCTCAAACAAAGATTAAATATTGCCTGTTATGCAGTAAACGCAAAAAATGCAAGATATAACCGAACTTCACAATATCAATAACAGCTTTATATTCAGACTTTTTTAGGATATAATGTCGAATGAAATAATGTCGTCAAAATCTTAAGAAAGCGAGAATAAAATGGCGGGAAAAATAATTCTGGCTTCTTCATCGCCAAGAAGAGCCAATATTTTGAAAAAACTAAATATGGATTTTAAAATTGTGCCGTCTCCGTATATTGAAGATCATACGACGACGGTTTTTTCTTATGATTTTGTGGAAAATTTGGCTTTTAACAAGGCAAAAGCTGTTATTCCGCTGGTTAAGGAACCGTCATTTATTATCGGAGCTGATACGGTAGTTGTTCTTGATAACGAAATTCTCGGCAAACCGGATGGTTACAACGGCGCATTTGAAATGCTTAAAAAATTATCCGGTAAAACGCATATTGTAGTCACAAGTATTGTTATTATAAATTCTGTTACAGGAGAATTTAAAAAACATTCCACAACAAGCCATGTTACTTTTAAAGCTCTTTCAGATGAACAGATTAAATATTATATAGAGAATTTTAAGCCGTTTGACAAAGCAGGCTCATACGGCATTCAGGAAATGCCCGAAGGCTATATTGAATCCTATACGGGTGATCTTGAAAATATTATAGGTTTAAGTTCCGAAAGTCTTAAGATACTGCTTAAATATTTTATAAATTAGCCCCGCAGCATTTTTTGAATTTTTTGCCGCTTCCGCACGGACAAGGGTCATTTCTTCCTATTTTACTTAAATCTATACCTTCTAAGTTCGGTTTTTCAATGTCCTCTTCAATTATTCCGAGTGTTTTTGAAAAAGCTTTTGAATTGTATAATACAGTTGTGGATGAAAATATTTTATTTTCCAGATAACGGGATTTATATTCTTCTAAGAGTTCGTCAAGAGTATATTTGGTGCCTAAAAGGCTGTTAATAACATCCATAAAGTTTTCATGACGTTGTGCCGCTCTTTTTATGATGTTTGCTGAGAATTTATCATTGTTAAGGAAAAATTCAACACATGCTTTTGCATTTTCAACACTGTCCGGATTTTCTATTACTTTATTGAATGTTTCAAAAAACGGAACTGCATACAGACCCAATTCTTTGTCGAAAATAATTCCGACATCGTAAGTCTCTTTATGCGAAGAAAAACCGCCGAGAGAATTTTCCAGAAAGTTGTCATAAGAATTATTGAACTCTGAAACATCAAAAAATTTATAGTTTTCCGGAAGTTGTATTTTATCCTTAAAATCAATCTTTTCGCCGCCTTCTGAAAAATCGTTAAAGGCACCGATTAGATCGTCTGCAAATTTGTTTGTTGTAACAATTTCGTCTTTCCCAAAAAATTCTACAAATTTTTTGTATATTTCTTCAATATTTTTTTCAATTTCTTTTTGTTTTTCCGGATTATCAAGATATACAAGTTCCGGATTTTGTATAATTTTTGCAACAGAGTATCTCAATGCGTCGTCGCGTCTTGTTGCAGGCAGCACCCCTGATATTTCAAGAAGGTAATATGACGATTCAAATTTGAAAATTCTTGCAACTACATACTGGCCTGCCCCCATACCCTTGAAGGTGGTCATTTTTACAAGCGATATTACATTATATTTTTTTTCGTTAATAATGTTATTTAATTCAAAACCGTTTTGAAGCACACGTTTAATTTCAAAGATTGAAGAAATAGATTGCATTAATGCCTTAACTATTTTTTTTGTCGAGGCTGGAATTTTTTTTGTATTTGTCAAATATAGTTGAAGAATACTTTTACGATTTAAGTTTCTTTCAAAAATGTAGTTAAAGCATGCTGATTGAAAATTCATTCCGCTCTGCCCTACAGTTTTTATATATTCTTCAAAATCAGGTTTTACTTCCGAATCATTTTGAATAAATTCTGCTAAATTTTTTATTACATCATTAATTTCTTTCAAGTCTTCTAAAATAAGCATAATGTCTCCCTCTATATAAAAAGAGAATACCGTAAAATAACTAAAAACTCAATACTATAACAGATTAATATTTAATTTAAGGTTTGCGGATAAGGGTTGTGTCACTATTAAATTCACATTCAGGGCACATATTCTTTGCAATATTTTTGTCAATTGCGCCGCCTGCTTTATCCCCTGTCGCTTCACGAGCTACTCCTCTGTTATAATAAGCATCTTCCGCAGCAAAAAATACTTCTTTTTTAGCTTTATAAGCCTTAATAAGTTCTGAATACTCATTAACTACGTTAGTATAATGCTTATTTTTTAACTTATATGTAGTTTTTTCATATTTTAAAAGATAACGCATAGCAGAACTTTTTTCTTCATTCATTGCTTTATCAAATTCTTTAAGCATTTCATCATACTTTAAGAAATAAGTTTTAGTGCCTAGAATATCATAAATATAAACGTCTGACAGACTGTATTTATCTGCATTTTCATAATCAGTGACAGCCTTTTCATATTTTTTTAATTTGACGTTTGAATAAGCTCTTTGTGCGTAGACACTTGAAGACACAGGCACAAAAGTTAAATAAGTATTTGCCAGACCTAAAGCTGCATTATATTTGCCGGATCTGTTCAAACCTGTTATTAAAAACGGTGCAGCCACATAGGACAGGAATATAATTATTAAAAGTCCGAGTACATAAACACTGTATCTCGGTGTTTTTTGATACTCTTCGTATGCTTTTTCACTTATATTTTTAAGTGTCGGTTTAAATTTAACTCGTTTAAATGTTCCGATATACCTTGTCAAATAATGTTCATACAAATAATTAACGGCAATGTATGTTAAGTATAATGCCACCAGAGGTATGACCGCCAGCATCATAACAGCTCCGAAGTATGGCATTTTTATAAATTCCGTATAGTAAGGAAAAATTACAGTATAAATATAGAGAATAATTTCAACAGCTACAAGAGCATTCATAATTGCAGTGAATTTTCTGTATGTTTTATTAACCTCTTTAATTTTTTCATCAGGCAGTATAATGGAATATTTATACCCGTAACTTCTCATAATACCTGCAAGAACTGTTCCGTTCTTTTCATTATAAAAGTTGCAATATTGTGAGTTGATAAAAATTTGTTTTCTTAAATCATTAATATCCATAAAAAAATTTTAACATTTTTCCAGGAATTTTGCAATTATAATTTACAAAATTTTTTGAGGTGTTATAATAACTGAGCGGTACTTTGAAAAATAGAAAATAATTTCGGGATGTAGCACTCTGCCGAGTGAAACAATCCTGTGAATTGTTTCACTAGAGGTGGTAGCGCACCTTTTCAAATGTGAAACATTTGAAAAACAAAAGTAATTTCGGGATGTAGCGCAGCCTGGTAGCGCACCGTGTTCGGGTCGCGGGGGTCGCAAGTTCGAATCTTGTCATCCCGATTTTTAAATTATTGAAAATTAAATAAAAATACTTTGATTTTTGTAAATCCGGAGATGGGTCTGACAACAATGTATACAAAGACAGCCATTTACTGAAAACAAAAATTAAAACGGGACGTGGCGCAGCTTGGTAGCGTGCTACCTTGGGGTGGTAGAGGTCGCAGGTTCAAATCCTGTCGTTCCGACCATTTAAAA
>CALUVW010000044.1 GCA_944324315.1 Candidatus Gastranaerophilales bacterium
CCGTTTTTAAAATCTTCTAATGCATCTTCTATTGAATCAAATTTAAAGTTTTCCATTTTATATAAACCCGTTTTCTTTCAAAAAATCTTCCGTAATATTATTATTTTGCGTTGATAAAAATTTTTCAACATACCGTCCGAGAATATCAGTTTCAATGTTTACAAGATCACCTGTTTTAAGATATTTAAGATTGGTATTTTCAAGCGTGTGTGGAATTATTGCAACCGCAAATGTATTGTTTTGATTTTTAGAAACTGTTAAGCTGACACCGTTTACACAAATTGAACCTTTGTAAACTATGTATTTATCAAGGTCCTTGGGCACTTCAAAAGTCATATTCCCCAGGTATTTTGCCGTGCCGTCAACATGTCCCTGTACAATATGTCCGCCCATTCGTGTCGACGGTGTTAATGCTCGTTCAAGATTAACACAATTCCCGACTTTAAAACCCTTTATAATCCTTAGAGTTTCAGAACTTACATCAGCGCTGAACGTATTTGATGACATTGCCGTAACTGTCTGACAGCAGCCGTCAATTGCGATACTGTCGCCGACTTTTGTACTTTCAAGCACTTTTGAACATTCGACAACAAGTTTTTTGCCGTCGAAATTTTTTATAAATCCTGTTTCTTCCACAATCCCTGTAAACATAAGTTTATTTTAACATGAAAAATATTCCTTAAATAATAATTTTGATAAATTATAAAACAACCTTGAAAATTGTCTGTTTTATACATATAATTTTTATAAAAATAAAGAAATAAACTAAGTCAGACTTTTATAGTGTGATAATAAATCGGAGGTATTTATGAAAGGTATTGTATTGGCAGGCGGAGCGGGAACAAGATTACATCCCAGTACTGTGGCGGTTTCAAAACAACTTTTGCCTATTTATGACAAACCGATGATTTATCATCCGATATCTGTTTTGATGCTTGCTGGCATTAGAGATATTCTTATTATTTCAACACCTGTTGATTTACCTAATTTTAAAAGGCTCCTCGGTGACGGGAGTCAGTTCGGTGTGAAATTTTCTTATAAAGAACAGCCTTCCCCTGACGGTTTGGCTCAAGCATTTATTCTCGGCGAAGAATTTATCGGAGATGATTGTGTCGCACTTGTACTCGGGGATAATATTTTTTACGGCGGAGGATTTTCGGGAAAACTGAAACATGTAGTATCTAATATTACACAGAAAGGCGGAGCAACAGTTTTCGGATATCCTGTAAAAGATCCTCAAAGATTTGGTGTTGTGGAATTTGAAAATAACTCCACTGTCGGCGGTGTGCATCTCCCTTTGGCAAAAGAGGCAAAGTTGCGTGTAATTTCAATTGATGAAAAACCGAAAAATCCTAAATCAAATTATGCTGTTACCGGTTTATATTTTTATGATAATAAGGTTGTTGAATATGCCAAAAATCTTAAACCTTCAGCACGCGGAGAGCTGGAAATTACTGATTTAAACAATATCTATCTGAAAAAAGGAGATTTGAGCGTGGAACTTCTCGGACGCGGTTTTGCATGGCTTGATACAGGCACTCATGATTCTCTTTTGCAGGCAAGCCAGTATGTCCAAACAATTGAGGAAAATCAGGGGATTAAAATTGCCTGCCTTGAGGAAGTTGCTTACAGAATGGGATTTGTTACAAAAGAAGATTTGCAAAAGACTGTTCAGAAGTATAGTAATAATGAATATTTTAATTATGTGAGACGCATGCTTGAAAAATTTTGAGATTAAAAGTTGTCATAAAATTCTTTTTCACATATAATTACTTTAAAAGTTGATGGTGATATGAGAGGTTAAAACTGAAATTCTGGGCGGCATTAAAGAATTATACGGAGCCTTTAAGGGAGGGTAAAGATGTATTTAGAACATATAAAAAAAGTTGATCCGCAGGTAGCAGCGGAAATAGAAAAAGAGTTTGAAAGACAGCAAAATACAATTGAGCTTATTGCAAGTGAAAATATTACATCTGAAGCTGTTATGGAAGCTTGCGGCAGTGTTTTGACAAATAAATACGCAGAAGGCAAGCCCCATAAAAGATTTTATAACGGCTGCGAGCATGTCGATGTGATTGAAGAACTTGCACAAAAAAGGGCTTGCGAACTTTTTAAAATGGATCATGCAAATGTTCAGCCTCACAGTGGCGCGCAGGCGAATATGGCAGTATTTATGTCTGTTTTGAAACCCGGTGATAAAGTTTTGGGCATGGATTTATCAAACGGCGGGCATCTTTCTCACGGTTCTCCGGTTAACTTTTCAGGCTTGTACTTTGATGTAAAGAGTTACGGTGTTGATGAATACGGTAACATAGATTATGAAAACGTTCGTCAGATGGCGCATGAACATAAACCAAAACTTATTATCTGCGGTGCAAGCAACTATTCTAAAATTATTGACTTTAAAAAGTTCAGGGAAATTGCCGATGAAGTTGGTGCATATTTGTTAGCTGATATTGCGCACATTGCAGGGCTTGTTGCAGCAGGTTTGCATCCATCTCCTGCGGGTTATGCTCAGTTTGTAACAACAACTACTCACAAATCTTTAAGAGGCCCCAGAGGCGGAATTACTATGTGTGATGAGGAGTTTGCACAAATTATTGATAAAGCTATTTTCCCCGGCATGCAAGGCGGTCCTTTAGAACACATTATTGCAGGTAAAGCTGTTGCGTTGTTGGAAGCTTCAAAACCGGAATTTAAAGAATATGCACAACAAATATTAAAGAACGCTAAAGCTCTTGCGCAAGGTCTTATAGATGAAGGCATGGATATTGTCGGCGGAATGACCGAAAATCATTTGATGACGCTTGATCTTCGCAAAACTGGCAAAACCGGAAAAGATATGGCAAATGTTCTTGAACGTGTTGGAATTACCGCAAACAAAAATACAGTTCCTAATGATCCTCAAAGCCCGTTTGTTACAAGCGGTATAAGATTAGGAGTTCCGGCCGTAACCACACGCGGCTTTAAAGAAGATGATATGACAGAAGTTGCAAAAATTATTGCTTCTGCAATATTTTCATCAGATAATGAATTGGGATTGCAAAATTTAAGAGAACGTTCTCTCAAACTTTGTAAGAAATACCCGATATATCAGAATATAGGAGGGTAAGCCTTAAAAAGGATTAATTCAATGCTTATAAAACTAACACATGCACATGTAATCGGAACAATAATAGCTTACTTAATCGGGGTATGTCTTGTACCTCTTGTTATAAGTTTTTCTAAAAAAGAAGGGCTTGTTGATATGCCTAATGCCAGGAAAATTCATACCAAGCCAATTTCAAGAATTGGCGGAGTTGCAATATGGGCAAGTACAATGCTTACGTTCTTATGTCTTGTTTTTATGAGCTACTACCCTTACGGAAGTCTGTTATCAGGTATTTTGCTCGGTGGTTCTTTGATGTTTTTGCTAGGGCTTGTCGATGATATTTACAACCTTGATGCAAAATTCAAATTGTTTTTGCAAATAGCAATAGCAACTCTTGTATACTTGCTTGGTGTTCAAATTAATAATGTGCCTTTCATTGGAAATATCGGTATATTTTCTTATCCTATAACTCTATTATGGATTGTCGGAATTTCTAATGCCTTAAATTTTATTGACGGTGTGGACGGTCTTGCCGGATCTGTAATTACAGTTAATGCTGTTACGCTTGCAATTATTGCCGTTGCAATGACTCCTCCAAATCCTATAAGTGCGTTAATTGGATTTATTCTGGCAGGCTCAATGCTTGCTTTTTTAACTTATAACTTTAACCCTGCAAAAATATTTATGGGCGACAGCGGAGCGCTGTTTTCCGGCTTTTTACTGGCGACCATATCAATAACAGGAGTTATGAAAGCTGCTACACTTGCTATTCTTTTACCATTTTTGGTTCTTGCTGTTCCTATCATGGACATAACATTTTCATCACTACGCAGAATTGCCAAAGGAAAGTCTCCTTTTGTAGCCGATGCTGAGCATATTCATCATAAGTTGCTGCACGCCGGTTTTTCTCAGAAAAAAACCGTTATGATTTTAACATCTGTAGCTATAATAGCGGGGGCAATTGCTTCTTTATTTATGGGAAGTCAGACCATGAAGCATTATTTTATCTATATTTTTGCTATTGTAATAATAATGTTGTTACTAAACTTTATGAAGGTCTTGACAAAAAAATAATTATGTGTTATTATACCGAGTGGATTTAATTACTCAGTTTTGTGCCATGTCGTTTTCACGGGATTGATGCTCAAAATATTTAAGTGTAAATCTGCCATATAGATTCTATAAGTTGAGTCATTTCCAGACACAACGATAGAGAGTGTGTTACATGTATTAGTTAAGTAAAGGTTTATTAGCTATGACAGTAAATGCAGTGCAGAATGACAATTCAAGACTTTATACTATTGTAAAAGCAACTGCTGCCGGTGCGGCAGGCGGTTATGCTTTAAAGTATCTTTATCCTATTCAGGATCAGGAAAATTCATTTAACAAGAAATCTATGATTAATTATTGCCGTAAACTTACAAATAAGGCAAAAGTTGCCGAATTTAAAGAAAATGGTGTGAAATCAAAAGCGCAGGATGTTTTTGTTAAAATTATTGAATCAAATGACAAAGATGCATTTTCTCATTCCGGCAAACAGAAGAAAATAAAAGCTCTAGGCGGAGAAAACTCTCTGGCAGGCAAGGAATTTATTCAAATTATCAGAAATGTTGATGAAACAGCTTCAACATTAATGAGAAGATTTGCAAGAGCGTACCATATAATGTTAAAAGATATAAGACCAACAACTCCGTTTATTGTTGCAGGAGCTGGGATTGGTTTTCTTGCAGGTTTTGCGCATAATGTCATGAAAACTGACTTTAATGCATAAATTTTATATTTTTTCACCAAAAAAATATAAGGTCGAATTTTATTAAATTCGGCTATTTTTTTTGCTATAATAAATTTATTAAAAGTCTGGAGGAATTATGAAAGCTGTAGTATTCGATGAAGGATTAAAATTAGTAAATGATTATAAAAAACCTGTGCCGCAAAAAGGAGAAGCGTTGGTGCGCGTAACTTTAGCCGGAATTTGCAATACAGATTACGAAATTACAAAAGGCTATATGGGTTATAAAGGTATCTTAGGACACGAAGCTGTCGGCGTTGTAGAAGAAATTAATGATGAAGATAAATCACTTCTCGGTAAACGTGTAGTTCCTGAAATCAGCTACGGCTGCAAAAAACCTGATTGCCCTTACTGCGCTGAAAAGCTTTACCGCCACTGCCCAGACCGTCACACTTTAGGTATCTGGAGAAAAGACGGAGTATTTGCTGAGTATTTTACAATGCCTTTAGAGGTTCTTTTTGAAGTTCCGGATAGTGTACCAGACGAGCAGGCAGTATTTGTCGAACCGCTTGCAGCAGCATGCGAAATCACGGAACAATTACACATTAAACCGTTTCAAAAAGTTATAATTCTCGGCGACGGCAAGTTGGGACTTATCACAGCACTTTGTCTTAACGCGCAGAACTATGATGTTACTTTAGTCGGCAAACACCAGAATAAACTTGATATTGCGCGTGCTCAAGGGGTTAAAACAAAACTTTTAAATGATTTAAAAATTGAAAAAATTTATGATGTTGTAGTCGAAGCTACAGGCTCGGTTTCAGGTTTTGAAACCTCGCTTGCGCTCACGAAACCCCGCGGAGTTCTTGTTTTAAAAAGCACTGTTGCAGCCTCAAAAGAATTCAACCTTGCACCTATCGTAATTGATGAAATTACGGTTCTCGGCTCTCGCTGCGGGCAATTTGGCCCCGCATTAAGGCTCTTAAAATCAGGGAAAGTTGATTTTTCGCCTCTTATTTCTGCAACATACAAGGCAGATGATGCAATTGAAGCTTTTGAAAAAAACAAGGAAAAAGAAACTTTAAAAGTTTTAATTAAATTCTAACATAAAATTAATTACAGCCACTTAATGAAACAATAACAAGACACGTTTTGTTTGAGCGCAGCGAGTTAACGTGTCTTTAGTTGAATTTTAGTGGCTGTATGTAATCGCGTGTTTTTCTTTCTTTTCAATATTTCTTTCTTTTTACATCGCAACAAAAAGAAAGAAATATTGTGCAGGGTACGGGACTGCATAAGTCCCGAAATAAAATTTTATTTGCCTAATCAATTTGTTTCAATTATCATTATTACTATGGGAACTGAAGTAGTTGAAAAAGAATTCTCAGGGAAAATAACCCTGCTTGATAAATATATCTTAAAACAAATTATTGAGATGTTTATCATGGGTGTTTGCGTGTTTACATCAATCATATTTGCATCAGACACGTTTATTACCTTAATTAAACAGATTTCTCTATTCGGAATTCCTTTCAAAGTGGCTTTGATGATGATTATCTTAAACTTGCCGCAGGTAATCGTTATGACAATTCCTATGGGGGTTTTGCTTGCAACAGTTATGACACTGAACGGTTTGAGCTTAAAATCTGAAATCACTGTTATGAGAGCTTGCGGAATTGGTTTAAACAGAATTGCAAAACCTATATTCATTTTTGCGCTGCTTATGTCTGTTTGCAGTTTTATAATCAATGAAACAGTTGTTCCGGTTATGACAAAACAATCAAAGGATCTTGCTTTATGGTCATTAGGACAGAAAAATATTCCCGAAGGAAAACAGAATTTTGTATTTAAAGAATTAAATGACGGCGGCAGTTTGAAACGATTGTTTTACGTCGGTTTTTGCGAAGATAAAATTCTTCATAACATAACAGTTCTTGATACGGCAAAAGAGGGAACTATTCAGGTGTTGCAGGCTGATGAAGGCAGGACATCTCCTGAAGGCTGGGAATTTGAAAAAGGTGCTGTCTATACAGTCGGAGATGACGGTAAAATTCTTAATACAACTTTGTTTGATAAATCTGTTGTGAAATTTGGCCTTGATATGTCTAAAGAGTTGAACAAAAATGTTGCAAAAGAAATGAATTTTTCAAAGCTTATAAACTATTTGAGACATAATGCTATTGATGTCAAACAGAAAAATGCTCTTCATATAGAGTTGTATGATAAACTTGCGTTGCCTTTGACAACTATAGCACTTGTATTAATAGGTGTTCCGCTTGCTATAACACCTCCGAGAGTGCGTTATAACAGAGGATTCTTATTCAGTATTTTGATTATTTTTGCTTATTATTTAATACGTGCACTTTCTATTTCATTTGGAGAAGCAGGAACGTTGCAGCCGTTTCTTGCAGCATGGATGCCGAATATTGTGTTAACTTTGGCAGGTACAATACTGTATTACAAAAAAGTTTACACAATCGAATAGGAGCGTAGCCGCTCCACCCAACACAGCTTACGACTTTGTTTGGAGCGCTTATAACGATATTCAAAAATTTTATTAATATTCTTCATATCGCTTTATTTGATAAATGCACTCGGGTACGTCATCCTGAACTTGTTTCAGGATCTCAAAACTTATCCCTCGCATCTCTTTTGCTTTACATAAATTTGTAGTATAAACAAAATAGGAGCGTAGCCGCTCCACCCAACACAGCTTACGACTTTGTTTGGAGCGCTTATAACGATATTCAAAAATTTTA
>CALUVW010000045.1 GCA_944324315.1 Candidatus Gastranaerophilales bacterium
TTAAGGGCGTTTAGCTCAGTTGGTAGAGCGCCTCCCTTACAAGGAGGATGTCAGAAGTTCGAGTCTTCTAACGCCCATTTTTTATTATCGGGGATATCTATATGAAGATAATAATACAGGCTGGCGGAAAAGGTACTCGATTAGAAGGGTTAACGAGAAACAAACCTAAATGTTTAGTGCCTGTAAATAATTTACCTATTATTTTTTATGCATTTGAAAAATTTCCTAATGAAGAATTTACTATTATTGCCGATTATAAAACAGATGTTCTTGAAAAATATCTTGCAGCTTTCGCAGACAAATACAATTATAAAATAGTAAAAGTTTCTAAAAAAGGGACATCCGCAGGTATTAAAGAAGCTATTTCAAATTTTACACCTGATGAACCTTTTATGATTATGTGGTGTGACCTTATATTATCAAAAGACTTTAAATTTCCTGAAGCCGAAGGAAATTATATCGGTATTTCCAAAGATTTTGAATGCCGGTGGTCATATATTGACAATAAATTTATAAAAGAACCTTCTAAAGCAAATGGTGTTGCAGGATTATTCATTTTTGAAAATAAAAAATATCTTGAAAATGTTCCTGAAGAAGGCGCATTTGTAAATTGGCTCCAAACGCAAAATATGAGCTTTAAACGACTAGATTTATATGGATCTAAGGAAATAGGTACACTACTATCATACTCAGACAACAACGACAATACAAAACCATGCAGACCTTTCAACTCAATGGAGTTTGACGGCGATATTGTTATTAAACGCGGAATAAATGAACAGGGCAGAAAAATCGCAATTGATGAAATTGCGTGGTATAAACATGTAAAAACACTAGATTACAAAAATATCCCCGAAATATACGACTACGAACCGCTGAAAATGAAACGGGTTCAAGGAAAAAATATCTGGGAATATGATTGTTTAACAAGATCTCAAAAATGTGAAATTTTAAAAGAAATTATACATGCTTTAAACGATTTACATAATCTTGAAGAACCTAAACCTGCTAATTTAGAAGATGTTCAAGAAAATTATTTTAATAAAACTTTTGACAGATTATCAAAAGTAAAAAATCTCATACCTTTTGCGCAAAACGAATTTATAAAAATTAACGGTCAATATTTTCGGAATGTATTTTTCTGTAAAGACGAAATCAAAAATAGGCTGAAAGCCGCCCCCCCCCCCGCATTTCCAGCTTATTCATGGGGATTGTACGTTCTCTAATTTGATGTTCGATACATTTAATATGAAAGCAATTTTAATAGATCCGCGTGGATATTTTGGAAAAACAAAATTATACGGTGATGTTGATTATGACTGGGCTAAACTTTATTATTCACTTAAAGGAGAATATGACCAGTTTAATAGAAAAAAATTTACATTAGATATAAGAGAGAATGATGTTGAAATTGCAATAAAACCCAATAATTGGGCTGATATGGAAGAATTTTTCTTTGATTGCCTGCCCGGAGTTGATAAAAACAAAATAAAACTTTTGCATGCAATTATATGGCTATCCCTTACAACTTACGCGTGGGAAGATTATGATTCTATCTGCGGAGCTTTTTACAACGGATTAATTAAACTAGGGGAGGTTTTATAAATTGCTGGAGTTTTCAGAGCTTAGTAAAACCTGGATAATAGATGTCGATGGTACAATAGTAAAACATAACGGTTATAAAATTGACGGCTTTGATACTCTTCTTGAAGGTGTAAAAGAATTTTTTGCAACAATTCCTCCAAATGACAAAATTATACTTTTAACGGCAAGAAAAAACGAATATTTAGAAGATTTAAAGTTCTTTTTAAAAAATAATAATATCCGATATGACTTTTTATTAACAGATATGCCTATGGGAGAAAGAATACTTATAAATGACAGGAAACCTAGCGGACTTGATACGGCATTTTCAGTTAATAAAAACAGAGATGAAAAATTTCAACTCATATATAAAATAAATAAAAACTTATAATAGGAACAGAACAAAATGTTTGACATAATATTTAACCAACAAATTAATATTAACAAAATTTCTACAGCAAAATTTCTGTATAAATACTGCGGATTATTTATCTTTTCCAGATTAGCTAAAAAATTATACAGATTTGAACTTCTTAAATATTTGAAAGATGACAAATACAAAAAAATTAAAGACTTATCAGATACTGTAACACAAAAAATTCTTGATGGATACTGTGTTTGTGTATTTCCGGCATCACTCGGAGACACTTTACTCTTTTTTGAATACAAAAAAGTTATCGAAAAACAACATAACTTAAAATGTTTTTGCATTATAAGACAATCTCAAAAAATTATTCCCAAATTATGTAATGAAACGGAATACACAATTGTTGATGATATTAATCTAATATGCAAATTACCAATTACGCAGGCTTTATATTTTGATGCTGAAACGTTACAGGATATAGGAAATAAAAGTTCTAAAATAGCTAAATCTCAAATTTTTATTGCTCATCCAGATTATATTAAATCAAAAAGAGAAAATATGAAACTGCCTGGGAATGCAATTTCCTTCAGAGAATTTAATGAATATTTATATGATATACCATATAACAGTAACTACGAAGATGTTCTTAGTCTTGATTTGCTTAATACTGAAGCGAATATTGATAAAACTATTTTGCTTGCACCTGAATCTGCAACAGCTGCAACTACAAATAAAATACAATCTGATTTTTGGATAAATATTGCAAGACAATACAAAAGCAAAGGATATAATGTTTATTACAATTCAATAAAAGGAATAAAATATCTGGATAAATATGCAACTTGGCTAAACTGTGATTTAGAAAATGCACTAAAATTTGCCTTAAAATCGGAGAAAATTATTTCAATCAGAAGCGGTATTTGTGATTTATTGCACTCCCTCGGCAAACGCCTCTTTGTGATATATCCTGATACGAAAACACTTGACGATTATTCTTTAAATAAACTGTTTAAAAGAAATGATATCAATGAATTTATCTACAATAATGAAAATACAGATTACATTCTAAACAATATTTTATGACATAAGATCAATTTTATCGTATAGTTGATTTATGAAAATAAATGATGAGCTTATTGTAAAAATAGAAAAATTATCAAATCTGGGAACAGGAATTGCCAGAGTTGACGGTCAAGTTGTGTTTATTGAAAATGCATGTCCTGAAGATGAAGTTAAAATTAAAATAACAAAAGTAAACAAAAATTTTGCAAATGCAAAAGTAATAGAAATTATTACTCCATCACCGCATAGAGTAGTGCCTTTCTGCCCTATGCAAAATGTATGCGGTTCATGCCAGATGCAGTTTATAGACTATGATTATCAGCTTCAACTCAAAAAACAAATGGTTGAAGATGCGATGAAAACAATCGGACACATAGACGTTAAAATTAACAACCCGATACCAAGTCCTAACATAAAAGCTTTTAGACATAAAATTCAATGTCCAGTTTCACAGACCAAGGTTTCAAAAAAAATTCTTGCAGGATATTACAAACCACAATCCCATGAAATTATTAATATCAAATACTGCCCTATACAGCCTGAAATTTGCGATAAAGTAATTGATTTCATAAGAAACAAAGCACCGGAATTTAATATTTCCGGATACAATGAGCCAAAACACACTGGCGATTTACGGCATATTATTATAAGACATTCATCCGATAACGGAACATTACTTGTTACTCTTGTCATTAACGCTACAAAAATCTCAGATAGATTATCTTCATTTGCGAAATTAATATTTGACGAATTTGAGAATATTACAGGTGTTTGTATAAATCTTAACAATAAAAAATCAAACGTAATTTTAGGCGATAAGACAATTTGTGCTTGCGGACAAGATCATATATATGAAAAAATATTAGATAAAACCTTTATAATCGGGGCGTCTACATTTTTTCAGGTTAACCCGAAAAGTGCAGAAAATATTTTCAGATATGTAAAAGACGAAATCTCCAAACTTGACAAACCTACAGTACTTGATGCTTATGCAGGAATAGCAGCCTTTGGAGTTGTTGTAAGTGATTCGGCAGATAAAGTTACAAGTGTTGAAGAAAATAAAGAATCTATAGAAAAGGCACACGAAGTAATTAAACTTAACAAAATAAAAAATGTTGAATTACATTGTGCCGATACCACAAAATATCTCAAATCAATAAAAAAGAAATTTGATATCACAATACTTGACCCGCCGAGAAAAGGCTGCTCGAAAGAAAGTCTTGATGAAACACTTAAACATTCAAAACAAAAAATTATTTATGTAAGCTGCAATCCTGCAACTCTTGCTCGTGATTTAAAATATCTATGTGAAAACGGCTGTACCGTTGAAAGTATACAGCCGTTTGATATGTTCTGCCACACTTATCATATAGAAAATGTTGCAATTATAAATATTTAATCCTGTTTTCCGTATTTTTCAATTGTTTCCGTCAAACGGGTCTGTACACGAGAAATTAACTCAAGGTCTTCACGTTTATTATGCCTTAATTCTTTTAGAAGTTGGTTTCTTTTTTCAAGAATATCCTCTACATAAATTGTTTTATCAGTTCTTTCTTTATATTCTGAAGAAGCTTTTATCATTTTTTCTATTACCTTTTTATATTCATCAGAAGCCACTTCGCGTAATCTTGCGTTATAGTATAATTTTGTTTTCTGTCTCATACCTTCAACAAGGCCTGTGAGTGCTTTACAGGTTGCCTGACTTAATTCTACAGGGAGTTGTGAATCATCATGGTAGATATCTAAATTCTTAGCGTTAGTATACAAAGGTCTTGATATATGGGCATTTAGCTGCTGTTCTATGATCCCTATATTATTTTGAACACGCTGTTCCGGTGTGTTTACTGCAGGATTAGCAATTTTAGAAATTTGAAGTTCTTTTTTCAATGCTCTTACAATGTCATAAACATAATAAGATTCATCTCGTTTTGCTTGAGCAGTATTTTTACCGGCAACAATAATAACTTCAAGAGGAGTTTTTTCTTTTGCTGCGTCCAATGCATCAATCAGACGAAATTGAATATCCGCATAACCAGAAGCCTGTTCTTTAAAAGAAGCTACATCCCTTAATGGCTGAGGCAGAGATTTTTTACTTTTTTCTGTAACGTTGTTCAATCTGACATCAAAGTCCGGTTTATAAGAAAGTATTTTTCTTCCGCTTACACGGTCAGGAACAGCTGCTATTTGATAGCCGCGTTTTTCTAATGCAGGTAAAATATGTTCAGAAAATATTGATAAATCATGCAGCTTTTCCAGATACCAGGTACCTCTGACACGATCTAAGGGCGACTCACCACTTCTTTTTAATTTTGAAATAAAGGACTTAACTCCTTTTACCATATGCTCTTCAGAACAATATTCTCTGTCAAAAATTAACCCGAAATCTTCTAATTCCCTCGCTGTAGCTTCCATAGTATCCATTAATCTGGCAGCAAGAACTTTATAAGCGGGAATTTTTGCTTCATATCCGGCTTTAAATGCATCTCCGATATTATGAGAGGCCTCTTGCAAAGTATTTATTTTCCCGGAAAAAGTTACAGTATCTGCGTTCAAACCTGCAAGATTTGAACGCATAGCAGTACTGCTATGGAAATTTTCATTATTTTTTTTATAAGATAAAAATTTTGGGGTTAATAATTGTATATTCATAATTTCTCCTACACTACACATATAAAACATGTGAATAATCAAAGTTTACTCATATAGAAATAAAAAAGAAAATTTGTAACATAAATTTACACAATTATTTTTTTGTCAAACATTTTTGTTTGTATTAAAATTAAAGAGTATAGTTATTAAGTAAATAGCGCATATAAATAAGGAGGTTTGTTATTATGCCAGGAAAGACTATAACAGTTGACGGTAACTACGCCGCAGCGCATATTGCTTATGCCTTAAGCGAAGTTTCCGCAATTTATCCTATCACTCCTTCTTCTACAATGGGAGAATGGATTGATGAATGGGCGTCTCAGCACAAAAAAAATATCTGGGGCGAAGAAGTAAGAGTAGCTGAAATGCAATCAGAAGCCGGTGCTGCAGGTGCAGTACACGGTTCATTAGCTGCAGGTTCTTTGACTTCAACATACACAGCATCACAAGGTTTATTACTTATGATTCCTGTAATGCACAAAATGGCCGGTGAAATGCTGCCGCACGTAATCCACGTTGCTGCACGTGCAATTGCCGCTCAATCATTGGCAATTTTCGGAGATCATTCAGACGTTATGGGATGCCGTAATACAGGCTATGCAATGTTGGCTGCAAATTCAGTTCAAGAAGAAATGGATTTGGCTTTAGTTGCTCATTTATCAACTTACAAAGCTAAAGTTCCGTTCTTGCAGTTCTTTGACGGTTTCAGAACATCTCATGAAGTTCACAAAATTGAAGAAATTTCTTACGAAGATATTGCAAAATTAGTTGAGCCAAAATATATTGAAGAATTCAGACAAAGAGCAATGAGACCGGAAGCTCCTGTTTGTAAAGTTGGTGCACAAAACACAGACGTTTACTTCCAGGGTCGTGAAACTGTTAATAAATACTACGATGCAGTTCCTGATATCGTTCAGGAATATATGGACAAAGTTGCATCTGTAACCGGCAGACAGTATCATCCGTTTGATTATGTTGGTGCTCCTGACGCTACAGATGTTATCGTTGCTATGGGTTCAGGCTGCGAAACTATTGAAGAAACTATCGAATACTTAAATGCTAAACGCGGCACTAAATACGGTTTGGTTAAAGTTAGATTATACAGACCGTTTGATGTAAAACGTTTCTTAGAAGCTGTTCCTTCAACTGCTAAACGCGTTACAGTTCTTGACAGAACTAAAGAACCCGGATCAATCGGTGAACCTTTATACTTAGACGTTGTTGCAGCTATGGAAGGCAAAGACGTTAGAATTATCGGCGGCCGTTACGGTTTGGCTTCTAAAGAATTCACTCCGTCTATGGTTCTTGCTGTTTACAAACATGCAGAAAATAACGGTTTCCACGGATTTACAGTTGGTATCGAAGATGATGTTACTCACAAATCATTAAAAGTTACAGAACATATCGTTACAGAACCTGAAGGTACTACAAACTGTATGTTCTGGGGCTTAGGTTCTGACGGTACAGTTGGTGCAAACAAAAACTCAATTAAAATTATCGGTCAATATACAAACAAAGATGCTCAAGCATACTTTGCTTATGACTCTAAAAAATCTTTCGGTGTAACTGTTTCTCACTTAAGATTTGGCGATAAACCGATTAAATCAACTTACCTTATCACAGCACCTGACTTTGTATCATGCTCTGCTCATGCATACGTAGGCAGATATGACCTGTTGAAAGGTATTAAAGAAGGCGGTACATTCTTACTTAACAGCCC
>CALUVW010000046.1 GCA_944324315.1 Candidatus Gastranaerophilales bacterium
TTTTCAGCCAGTTCACTTTCATTAGTAATCTTTAAAATAAACTTTTCCTGAGCAGAAAGTTTATTATTCATATCCACTACAATATTTGCAATTTCACGCTCTTTGTCTTTATTGAAAGTTTCTAACCTGTATTTAAGTTCATTAACTTCGTTATCTTTTTCCGAAATAATTTTATTAATTTCAGCCTGCTTTGCTATTTGTGCGGATTTTATTTCGGATTTTAATTGTATTATTTCTGCCTTTTTAGCATTTATTTCTTTGTCAAATGTTTTTCCCATTTCAAGTTTAGTAGATAAAAGCAGGTTCTCTTTATCTTTTTCAAATTGTGCTTCTTTGTCTTTTAAATCTTTTTGAAATTCTTTATCTCTAACCTGTTTTACTATAGCAGTATAAAGAGTTTCATCTACCTGAAAAATTTCTCCGCATTTTGGGCATTTAATTTCGTTGTTCATTTTTTCATCCTTTCGTTTTCTTTGTGTCAACTGTTAGGTACCTATCTGACTCATCTAAGTTTTGGATGAAAAAATTTTTGACAGGAAAATGAAAGAGTGAGAAATGATGCTAACAGGGTTGAAATAATTGCTACGTGTGCTTTTTAACCCTGTTTAGTGTAAACTGCGATATAAATCCCATTCGCCATATATTGTATTATTTTTATATTTTACAATTTTTACTTTTTGCATAGAGTTTAATAGATTTTGATCTGTAGAATTTATCAAAACAGTAAGATAATTGTCAGTTACCCCTTTCAGCATTCCTGTTTTTTTATCGGGATGTTTTTCTATAAGAATTTTTCTTGTTAAACCTATATTTTTATTGATAAATTCATTGTATTTTATTGCGGATAACGCTTTTATAATATCTGCCCTCATTTGTTTAACGGGTTCTTCTACCTGGTCTTGTAAAGTCGCGCCTGCTGTACCTTGTCTTATTGAGTAAGGAAAGACATGGATTTTTGATAGTCCTGATTTGCTTAAGTTATCAACTGTAGTTCTGAAATCCTTTTCTGTTTCTCCCGCAAATCCTGCTATAATATCGCTTCCGAGAAACGGCAAGTCAAACATTGAATTTATTTTATCTATTTGTTTTATATAATCTTCAACCAGATAATGTCTGTTCATCGAACGTAAAGTTTTGTTACAGGCAGATTGCAGGGAAAGATGAAAATGCGGACAGAATTTTTTTGATTTTGACAAAAATTCAAGTAATTCATCTGTTATTTCATGCGGATTTAATGAGCCTAATCTGTACCTTTCAATTGATGTTTTAAGTTCAATTTCTTTGAGTAAGTCAAGCAGCGTAAATCCGATATCTTTTCCCCATAAACCTATATGTATTCCTGTGAGCACAACTTCTTTAAACCCGTGTTGAGAGAAATTGTTTATTTGTTCAAGAATAAATTGAGCATCCGCGCTTCTGCTTTTACCGCGTGCAAAAGGAATTATGCAGTATGAGCATCTGTTATCACATCCGTCTTGAATTTTAAGGTTCGCGCGGGTTTTTGATGTATCAACCAGTACTGCTTTGGTAAATTCATTCAGTTTCATAATATCTGAAGCAACACAGTGTTTATTATCTGCAGATTTTATAACCTCATATAATTCAAGTTTTTCATTATTGCCTATTACATAGTCTATAAATTCATTTTCAAGTAATTTTTCTTTTTCAATTTGAGCAACACAACCGGTAATAATAGTTGTAATTTTGTTTTTCTTGTGTTTTGCGGCACGTAAGAGATACATTGCTTCATTGTCACTTTTATGCGTTACCGTGCAAGAATTAAGAATGTAATAATCCGCATCTTCAACTTTTTTTGTTTGTGCTATTCCGTTTTTTTCTAAATTTTCGGCGATAATTGAGCTTTCAAACTGATTGGATTTACAGCCCATAGTGTGAATGTAAAACTTTTTCATATCCTAATAATATAGAAAATATATTTTTGTGTAAATATTCTTAACAATAAAATTAAAAATTAGCAAAAAATTTTACTTTTTGTTTTTAATAAAGTATAATCAATTTGTGAAAGTGTAGGTGTGTGTATGCAAGTTTCAGCTATTAATCCTAATTTTACAGGAAAAAGGGATAGAATTGATAATTTTATAGGTTTAAGTGATAATGCAGTAAGTGCTATTGCTTATGAAAAAACTCTATCTAAAGCAAATGAAAAGAAACACAGACGTATAAATAAAGCTTTAATTGCTGCCGCACCTGTTGCAGCTGGTATCAGTGCTGCAGTCTTTTCTAAAGGAAAATCAAAAATATTTTCAAGAGAAGTTTCCGGTTTAACCGCACGACTTGCAACAGGTTTGAAGAATTCAGCTTTATGGGCTGTTATTTTAGGAGCTGTTGGTGTAGTCTGTGGAACTAAGTCTTATTTATCAAATAATTCTAAAGACGTAAGAGAATTTGAGAAAAAACATCCGTTATTGTCTTTAGGAACCTTATTTGCTGCAGGTTTAGGAGCTTTGGTTCTTGTTGAAAAAGGAGCTTCCAAATTAGCAGGTGTTAAGGCGCCTAAATTCCTGCAAAAAATGACTAAAAATGTCAATAAATATTTGAATAATTCAAAGAATATCCAAACAATGTCTAAAAAAGTAAAAGTTTTAGGAAATAAAATTCCTGTTGCTCTGAAATCTTCCGGAGCAAAACTTTTAAGACACTCACCGACTATATTGTTGTTGGGTGGCGTATTGCATTCAATAACTCATTCTATGGCAGTAAGCAAAGAATTTTCTAAAAATTATACTGATTTAAAAGAAAAACAATTGGGCTTAGCCAGAGCACGTAACCTTGAATTAGAAATGGAAAATGATTTCTTTAAGATGAATAAACAAAACAAAGAAGATTTAGAGCTTCTTGAACAACCATTGATAGATCTTCCCGATGATGTGATGGAAAAAGCAGATGAAATAAAAAAATCCGGAAAAACTTTAAAAGTTTCAAATGAACAACCGGAAGATTTTCCAGAAGAAGAAATTTAGGTTTTGTTTATTATATAAACATAAAAAACACACAACAGATGTTATCTGTTGTGTGTTTTTATTGAAATATTTATTAATATATGTTATACTAAAGGAAGATAATCTAAATATAAATAAGGAGCAGATGTATGAAAGATATGTTAAAAAATGTTAAGAGTCTCGGGGGGGGGGGATTTAAGGCTCCCGACAAGCTTTTCAAGGGCTTGTAAAAATAAAAATATCTGTTATAATGGTGATATATATCATCACAATTATAATGGAGAGTTTATGCAAAAATTATCTGGATTTATATCAGAGGAATATACTACGCATGTAGAAATCTCTAACAAGTTTCGTCGTTGTGCATTCACTCTTGCTGAGGTATTAATTACGCTGGGTGTAATTGGTGTAGTAGCAGCTTTGACAATGCCGTCATTAATACAAAAACATAAGGAAAAGGTTATTGTTTCTCAGTTGAAAAAGAGTTATTCAACAATTCAACAGGCATATCTTATGACTGTTAATGAGCTTGGTACGCCTGATCAATGGGCTTTAAATGATGATTTGTTAACTGATAATGATGATGTTGATGATACCAAAAATCTTCTTTATTATATGAAAGATTATCTGAAAATAACAAAATATTGTGGAGGTGAACCACTGGGATGTTGGGAAGATACGTATAGTTTAAAAGGTGTATTTTTTCAGAGTCATGAATATCGAAAACGTTATGCTAAAGCTATTCTTGCAGATGGTGAAACAATTCTGACTTATGTCCTTTCTCCAACTTGTTCTGGTGCTTATGGTTCAGTAAAAGATGTTTGCGGAATTTACAGAATAGATGTAAATGGGAAGAAAAAGCCTAATCAGATGGGAAGAGATGTCTTTACTTTTTATATTGCCAAAAATCGTATAGTTCCTGCAGGTAGTGCTGAAGATACGAGCAATTATAGTTTTGACAAAAGTTGTCGAGATGCATCATCTCATGAAGGACGGGGCTGTACAGCTTGGGTTTTGTATAATGAAAATATGGATTATCTACACTGTAATGATTTGAGCTGGGACGGGAAAAAGAGTTGTAGCGGCAAATAATAATAAAAAAAGCGGAGTTTTAAAAACTCCGCTTTTTTCTGTTATGAAATTTATTATTATTTCATAAGTTCGCCGACAGCTTTGTAAACTGCCATACGTTTTGCAGCATCTTCTTCTGCCTGAGCGTATAGAGCTTCTGCAGCTTCCGGGTTTGTTTTCATCAGAGATTTATAACGTCCTTCTGATCTGATGAAGTCCTGGTAGCTGCCTTTCGGATCTTTAGCATCCCATGTGAACGGTGCATCAGGGTTAGCAGGGTTGTATCTGTATAATGGGAAGTATCCTGCTTCAACTGCACGTTTTTGTTCTGTCTGGGTTTTGCTCATATCGATACCGTGAGCGATACAAGGAGCATAAGCAAAGATGATTGAAGGTCCTTTGTAAGCTTCAGCTTCTTTGAATGCTTTAAGAGTTTGAGCTCTGTCAGCACCTAAGGCAACTGATGCTACATATACGTAACCGTAAGACATACTCATCAAGCCCATGTTTTTCTTGTAAGTTCTCTTACCGCCTGTAGCAAATTTAGCCACTGCACCTGTAGGAGTAGATTTAGAAGCCTGACCGCCTGTATTTGAGTAAACTTCGGTATCAAGAACAAGGATATTAACATCTTTGTCTTGAGCTAATACGTGGTCAATACCGCCGTATCCGATATCGTTTGCCCAGCCGTCACCGCCGATAATCCATACGGATTTATCTGTGAAGTAGTCTTGAAGTTCTCTTACTTTTGCCAAATCAGGACATTCAACATCAGCGTATTTTGCCAAAACTTCTTTAGCTTTATCTTGAGCTTTAACAGCTTCTTCTGTTTTTGAGTTTTCGAAATGAGCCATAGCACCTTCAAGAGCTTCTTTCAAATCAGCAGGAGTTTTTTCGTTAGAAAGAACTTTTTCTACATAAGATTTCAAAGTTGCTCTGTTTTGGTCTACTGCTAATCTCATACCAAAACCGAATTCAGCATTGTCCTCAAACAGAGAGTTTGCCCAGGCAGGGCCTCTGCCGTCTTTATTAGTTGTGTATGGAATTGTCGGGAATGTACCTGAATAGATTGAAGAACAACCTGTTGCGTTCGCAACGATAACATTTTCTCCAAACAACTGTGAAACAAGTTTAACATAAGGAGTTTCCCCGCAGCCTGCGCAGGCGCCTGAGAATTCGAATAACGGTTTTCTGAGCATTGCACCTTTAATTGTATTGGTATTGTTTTTACCCATTACATTATCAGGCAATTCATCAAAGAATTTTTCGTTTTCCATTTCACAAGCAGCTTCTTCTTTTTCTATAGAAGACCAAGTTAAAGCTTCTTTGCCTGCAACTTTTGTCATCGGGCACTGATCTACGCAAACGCCGCATCCTGTACAATCTTTGCAGTAAACCTGAACTTTGAATTTTTCACCGTGATCGTTCGGTTTTGCATCAACTGTATTGAATGATGCAGGAGCATTTTTCAAATCGTCAGCTTCGATAAGTTTTGTTCTGATTGCAGCATGCGGACAAGCTGAAGCACAGATACCGCATTGAATACAGAATTCTGAATTCCAGTGTGGTACACGAGGAGCAATGCCGCGTTTTTCAAGACATGCTGTTCCTGTCGGGATAACACCATCGATTGACATAGCTGAAACAGGAATATCATCACCTTTTTGTCTCATTGAAGGTTCAATGATTTTCTTAGCAAAATCAGATGCGTTATCAGGAATTAACTTGACATCATCAGCGCATCCTACTCCGTCAAGTGATGCAGGAATTGGAACTTCTTCTGTTGCGTTAACAGCTGCATCAATCAATGCAAGGTTCATGTTTACAACATCATCGCCTTTTTTCTTGAAGGTTTTCTTAGTCATTTCTCTCATACCTTCAAGAGCTTGTTCAAACGGAAT
>CALUVW010000047.1 GCA_944324315.1 Candidatus Gastranaerophilales bacterium
CAGAGGTCAAGAAGTCAAACAAATTTACAAAATGTCATCCTGAATTTATTTCAGGATCTAGTAATTAGATGCGAAGAAGCAAAGAGGCATAGAAGCAAAGTCTTTAACGTAGAAAAGATAAACAATTTAAGTATTTTGTATGGAACGGCTACGTTCCCCCCTGTCTTCTCCCAAATCATGGATGTGAAATCAGATACTCTCCCTTCACTCAAACATATAGCAAAAAATATTCTAAGGGGTTGCAAAGGTCAAAAAATCTGTCATAATAGTGATATATTTCATCACAATTATAATGGAGAGTTTATGAAAAAATTATTCGGATTTACCTTAAATGCTTGTTCTGCAAATATAGCTACTTGTATCAGAAATCGCAAAGCCGCTTTTACTTTGGCAGAAGTTCTTATCACCCTCGGTATCATTGGTGTAGTTGCAGCAATGACAATGCCAACACTTATAATGCAGCATCAGAAAAAAGTTTTTGCAACAAGAGTAAAACAAACCTATAGTATAGTTTCAAATGCTTTACTGTCATCTGTTGCAGATAACGGCGCACCTAATACATGGAACTTTGGAGACGACGTTGATGTATCTGGGAATGAAGGGGTTGACCAATTAAATTCTCCAGAAAATGTTGAAAGAATTGCAAAAACTTATTTTGCTCCATATTTTAAATCAATAAAAGAGGGACGTGATGACTCAGGTACATATTATATTAATTTGAGCAACGGCACAACTTTAACATTTTATACTGATGGCAATATAGAAAATGATGTATATTCTATTGGTACAATATATGTTGTTGCCAGTTTTGACGGTAATACAACTAATTATTTTGATACGTCAAGAGATTATTCCAGAAAAGATGTAATTATGAAAGTTAATATATCTGATGGTTATGCCAAACTAAACTTTTTTAATTGGGGAGACAATACCAGAACGGGTATAATAAATGCTAAATACGGATGCCGCAAAGAAGTTGAAAAATATCTCAGGTTTGGCTGCGGCAAACTTATTCAGTTTGACGGCTGGGAAATTAAAGAAGATTATCCGTGGCGTTAATATACATCTTAAATTCATATATTTTAAAATTTCATATTTAAACTTGTTTTCGTGCTAAAATATTTTATATATGGACTTGAGAAATTTAAGTAAGAAACAGAAAGCATATATAACCGTTTTTGCGGCAATTGTCGGACTTTTAGCCTGGGCTTTTATTTCTGCCGGTGTTATTACACATAATTTTAACAGAAGCCAGCTTCAGACTGATCAGGACAGGCAGGAAGCATTAATTGACGGTATTATTTTGACAGAAACAAAAGATGAAAAAAAATACTGGGAAATTTACGGTGAGACCGGAAATTATGACAGTAAAAACGGCGTAGCTTTATTAAATAATGTTATAGGTAATTTTTATGATGATGAAAACAATGTTTCTATGAGTTTTGAATCATCGAGGGGAACTTATAACGAAAAAAAAGAACAAATAATACTTTATGAGGATACATTTATTGTTCTGAAAGATTTAACTACTTTACGTGCAAACAGGCTTGTTTGGTCTGGCAGAGATATTCCTGTTGTTGCAGAAGGAAATGTCCGTATTACAAGAAAGACAGACCTGCTAGCAACTGCAAATAAAGTAGAAATTAGTCCTGACTATGACAGGTTTAAAATTATAGGAAATACGGTATCAAAAGTTTATAGCGATAAGGAGACAAAGTGAAAAAGATAATATTAACTCTTATGTCAGCATTAATAATTGCAGGATTAGCTGTTCAAGCGTCTGATCTTATTATTGAATCAAAGACTCAGAGCTATAATGAGAAAGAAAATAAGCTTAAATTTGAAGGAGATGTTAATGTTTCTGTTGATGATTTAAGAGTTGTCGGTGATTCTGCTGATGTAAGTATGGACGAAAATCAGAAGCTTGACACCGCTACTTTTTACGATAAACCTTACGCATACGAGATAAAAAAGAACAAAAAAAGGGAAGTTAAAGCAAATATTTTGAAAATGTCTTTAATAACAAAAGTTGTAAAAGCTCAGGGGGATACCCAATCTATAGTTTTTGACGGAAAGACTCCGATAGTTGTTATAAATGCCGATGAACAGGAATATGATACTAAAACAGGACTAATGACAGCAACAGGTGCAGTTACAATAAAGTATAAGGATCTTGATACTTTTTCCGACAAAGCAAAAGTACGAACTGATAAAAACGGTGATTTGAAAGATATTGAGTTAATCGGTAATGCTAAAATTAACCAGCAAAGCAACGAATCTTATGCGGACAGATTTTTGTATAATGCATCTACAAAAGTTCTTGTAGCGGTTGGCAATACAACATCTAACGCATTAATGGAAGATGGTTCAAAACTTGTTTTAAAATCCAATCGTCAGGAATATGCACAGGATAAAAATATATTTAATGCTTCCGGAAATGTAAGAGTCTGGTATCAGGATTATTATGCTGTAGGTCCGAAACTTACCCTTTATCCGAATAAGGAAGGAAAACCTAATGAAGCATATTTTACCGGTCGTTCAAGTATTACGCAGGGGGTAAGAACTATTTATGCTGATAAAATTATGATGACAATGAATCCTAAAAACTTTCATGCAGATGGTAATACAAGGACGGTTATTAAAAATATAGGTTCAGGCGATAATAGTGAAAATGAAAACGGCGGAATAGGATTAGGATTATAAAATGAGTGAAAAAGAAAAAGTTGATAAAGCAGTAGAATTATATCAAAAAGGAAACTATAAAGAGGCAATAGATGTTTTCAGCTCTGTTTTGGAAACCTGTCAGGATAATGCAGAATTATACAATAACATTGCGCTTTGCTATGCCAATTTAGGCGATTATGAAAAAGCTGAAAAACACTATTTAAAAGCTCAGCATTTAAATCCAAAACTTCCTCAGGTTTATATAAATCTTGCGGATATTTATTACCGCAAAAAAGATATGGGCAGCGGAATTGAACTTGTTTCACGCGGTCTGTCGGAAATCCCAGATAATCTTGTGTTGCGTCATTACCTTGCAAGATTTTATATGGAAGATGCAAGGCTTGATCTGGCGATTGATGAACTCGAATATATTCTTGACAGGCAACCCGAAAACTACGATGTTTATTATGATTTAGGCAGAGTGCATTTTGAACTCGGAAATTACGAGTGTGCGATTGAAAATTTTGAAAATGTTCTTCAATATAAGAGTGAAAATCCCTGGATTTATTATTATCTTGGAGAAGCATACGAAGCAAACGACGAGATTGACAAAGCTCTTTCAAATTACCTGAAAGCTATTGCTCATAATGATTCGTTTTCACCGGCATACAAAAAAGCAGGAATACTATTTCTTGCCCGCGGAGATTATGATGATGCAATAGAATATTTTGAGGATTATATAAATCTTGATATTCCAGAAGTTGAGGCAGGCAAAATTAGAGAGCTGATAGAAAGAATAAATAAGAAAAAATGAATTCGGATAAATACTGGATAGCTTTATCATCAATAGAAGAAATTGACAGCCGTTTTATACAGAGGCTGTACAATTATTACGGAGATATTGAAAAAGCATTTAACGCTAATGATTTATCCTCAATTGACGGTTTAAGCGTTAAAAAAGCCGAACATTTTTTGCGCCTTAGAGATAAAGTCAATCCGGATAAAGTAATTGGTGATGTGTTAGACAGAGGCATAAATTATCTTACTTTTGACAGCGAAAAATACCCTTATATGCTCAAAAATATTGATAATCCACCGTCTGTTTTGTATTACAAAGGCGACTTATTCTCTTGCAATCTTGAGAGAACTCTTGCCGTAGTAGGTTCAAGACGTGCAACATCTTACGCCAAAGAAGCTTTGAAAAAGATTGTATCGGAACTCGGCGGCACTGATATTTGTATTGTATCAGGTCTTGCGTCAGGTATTGATACAACTGCGCATGTCGCAGCTCTCGATAACAACTTAAAAACAATCGGTGTTATTGCAAGCGGATTTGATTACACTTATCCTGCGGCAAACAAAGAGTTGTATAAAAAAATTGAGGAGGGCTCAGGAGCTGTTGTAACCGAATACTACCCGACATTTCAGCCGATAAAATTCAGATTTCCGCAGAGAAACAGGATTGTATCAGGTTTGTCTTACGGAACTCTTGTTGCCGAAGCTTCTTTAAAAAGCGGGGCATTAATCACCGCAAATTTGACGCTTGAGCAGGGACGGGAATTAATGTGTATCCCCGGGCTTATAACAAATCCTAATACTGAAGGTATTTATAAACTCTTAAAAAACGGAGCAGCGCTTGTTACATGCGCTGAAGATATTCTTGAGGCTCTGGGGTGGGAGGTAAAAGTTGAGCAGCAAACTTTGTTCAATCTTCCAGATTTAAGCGAGGATGAAAAAATTATTTATGAAGCGCTTGAAATTGAAGAAAAAAGTGTGGATGAACTTCAGGCATTTACAAAGTTGAGTATAGATAATCTTCTGATGTACTTGACAACCATGGAGCTTAAAGGCATAATTAAACAGGTCGACGGGGACAGGTATAAAAAGGCAGCTCCTGTTAATTATTCATAGTATGAGAGCAGTTAAATATCAGACGGAATAGACAAATGGCAAAAACATCTGAAAAAAAAGAAAAAGCATTAGTAATAGTTGAGTCTCCCGCAAAATCAAAGACTATAAGAAAGATTTTGGGAGACGGATACCAGATTGAAGCAAGCTACGGGCATGTCAGGAATTTGCCGACAAAGGACCCTTCAACGGAAAATTTAGGGTTTGATATAAAAAATCATTTTTTGCCAAAGTTTGAAATTATTCCCGGCAAACAGGCTGTTGTTAAAAAATTAAATGATATGGCTAAAAAAGCCGATAAAGTTTATCTTGCTTCCGACCCTGACCGCGAGGGAGAAGCTATTGCGTGGCATGTAAGACAGATTTTAAAAGTTCCTGATGATAAAATCTGCCGTATTGTATTTAACGAAATTACTCCGAAAGCCGTAAAACATTCTGTCGAAAATCCGCGCGGAATTGATATGGATATGGTTCAGGCACAGCAGACAAGACAGATTTTGGATAAGCTTGTAGGTTACAAGTTGAGTCCTGTCCTGTGGAAACAGATAGGCAACAGAAATCTTTCGGCAGGCCGTGTTCAATCTGTAGCTTTGCGTATGATTTGCGAAAGAGAAGAAGAAATTGAAGCATTTGTCCCGCAGGAATACTGGTCAATACACGCAAATCTCGATAAAGACGGCAAAACTTTTGAAGCTGAACTTTCAAAAATAAAAGGCAAAGCAGTTGAAAAAACTGTTAAAAATAAAGATGAAGCTCAAAAAATTGTTGATTTTCTCACCTCCTACCCGTCAGAATTTGACGTTACAAAGGTTACGAAAAAATCTACAAAGAGAAAGCC
>CALUVW010000048.1 GCA_944324315.1 Candidatus Gastranaerophilales bacterium
AGCGAATGCATTGCTTCATCAAATTTGCCCTCGTTAGTTTCGGAAATTCCTTTATCTAAATAAAATTTGTAATCGTGATCAGTCATTTATTCTCCCTTGCAGTTATGTCAGGTATAAAATTATCCTCCAATCTTCTGATTATTAGATCCCGAAACAAGTTCGGGATGACGTCAAAACAATTACAGAATAACCTGACTGCTTTATTATAATTAAACCACATAATGTATAAAACCTCAACCTGCCTTATGCTATAATAATTTGTATGAATATTCTTTTTATAACAGACCTATATCCAGTAAAAGACGATGAAAAAACAACACCGAAAACTCTTTTTAATTTTGTTAAAGAGTGGGAAAAACAGGGGCATAAAGTTGATGTTATAAAACCCAATTTTATTTTGAATTCATTTTTGAGGGGAAAACCGTTTTATAAAACCGGACAATACCGTAATGTCTTAAACATAAATTACTGGACGCCGTTCTGGTTTAATATAATTAAGAAGATTAGAAGAATAGATACAAAGATGCAAAGTCTGTATCCCAAAACAACACTTCACACTTCACACTTCACTCTTCACTACGATGTAATCATTGCTCACATGCCGTCAGGAATACTCTTTGCAGACAAACTCGAACTTCCGTTTGTGGCAGGAATACATAACTCGGACTTGGAGGTTCTCACAAATCCTTTATATAAATTTCATTTTAAAAAACGGCTTGAAAAAGCTCTCACAAATGCAAAAGCCATTGCCTGCCGCTCTTTTGTTATAAAAGACAAACTATTAAAACTCTATCCTGAATTTGAAAGCAAGACATTTACAGCACCTTCAGGGATTGATGAAAATATAATCCACCCTTCACCCCTCACCCCTCACCCTTCACCCATAAAAGTTTTGACCTGCGCGAATTTCAAAAAAAGAAAAAATATAGATAAAGTAATTGAAGCTTGTAAGGGGCTTGAAGGTTTTGAATTGACAGTAATCGGAGACGGCAAGGGGCGTAAAAAACTTGAAAAGATTGATAAAAGTGTAAAATTTACAGGCCGTTTAAACCACGATAAAGTTCTTGAAAAAATGAGAGAGAGTGATATTTTTATCCTGCCGAGTGTTAATGAAACCTTTGGTATGGTGTATTTAGAAGCTATGTCACAGGGATGTATTACAATCTGCACAATAGATGACGGCATTGCAGGAATTATTAAAAACGGCGAAAACGGTTTTTTAACACTTCCGATTTCAAGTGAAATTAGAAAATTACTCCTTAATATAAAAAACATGGATGATGACACCTTAAAAACATTGCGCTACAATAGTTTGCATACAATCAGAGAGTATACGTCAGACAAATGTGCACGTGAATATTTGCAACAAATTTTTAAGATTTTGTAAAGATTTGACAACATCAAAGCATGTTTCTGGTAGTATAAAATTTGAGGGTTGGTGATAACTTAATTTTATAAGCCGAAACCGAAATTTTCTGAAACACCCCGAAAGGAATAAATTTAATGAACAGAATTTTAATTGTACTTTTGACACTTTTATTTAACATCCAACAGGCACACGCATTCAATATTGATGCATTTATGGACAAAAATGTCGCGCCGGTTTCAGATGCTATTGCGGCAATAATATTCCATCCTGTTCATGTTTTTGGTGCAGATGTACCTATTATTATTTTCTGGATTTTATTTGCTGGGATATTTTTCACATTTTACCTTAGAGGAATTGCTGTTTGGGGATTTAAACATGCAATTGACCTTGTTTTTAAACCAAAAAAATCCGATGACAGCACAGGGGAAACTTCTCCTTTTCAGGCTTTGATGACAGCATTATCAGGAACTATAGGTTTAGGCAGTATTGCAGGAGTTGCAATTGCAATTTCTATGGGCGGACCTGGAGCTGCATTCTGGATTATTGTCGGAGCGCTTCTCGGAATGTCATTAAAATTTGTTGAAGCAGCACTGGCTGTCAAATACAGAAGATTTAACCTTGACGGATCAATATCAGGCGGTCCAATGCATTATATGGCACACGGTTTGACAAGAAAAAAACTCAGATGGCTCGGTCAGCCTTTATCTGTAATTTTTGCGATACTTTGTATCTGCGGAGGTATTACAGGCGGGAACATGATACAAATTAACCAAGCTGCAAACCAGTTTGTAAATGTTTGCGGCGGCGAAAACGGCTTTATGCATGGCATGCACTGGCTAATCGGACTTGCAATGGCAATTGTTGTAGGTCTTATCGTTATTGGCGGAATTAAAAATATCGTTAAAGTTACCGAAAAAATTGTTCCTTTGAAAATCTTTATTTACCTTTTTGCAGCAATGGCAGTTATTGTATGTAATTTTAAACTTATCCCGCATGCAGCCTGGGTAATTGTTAAAGAAGCATTCAAACCTGAATCTGTTTACGGAGGAATGTTTGTTGCGATGATTATGGGTTTGAGACGTTCCGTTCAATCTAACGAAGCAGGTACAGGTTCAGCGCCGATTGTTTATGCTACGGTTAAAACGGATGAACCGTTATCACAAGGTTTTGTTGCTTTGCTTGATCCATTTTTAACAGGATTTATGTGTACACTAACAGCTTTTGCAATTGTAATCACAGGTGTTTACAAAACTCATGCAGGAGAAACATCCGGTATTGAAATGACATCTGATGCAATTTCATCTGTTATGCCATTCTTCCCGACTCTATTAGCAGGTATAGTTCTTTTGTATGCTTTATCAACAATCATAAGCTGGGCATATTACGGACAAAAATCGTGGAACTTCTTATTCGGAGAAGGTAAGAAAAGAACTTTGACATTCCAGTTTATATACTGCGGATTTATACTTATCGGTTCTGTATTAAACGTAACCTCTGTTATCAATATTACGGATGCTATGATGATTGCAATGTCTGTCCCGAATATTATTGCAATGTACATTCTGGCTCCGGAAGTAAAAAAAGATTTAGTGGAATATTGCAGAGTACATCAACTCGGGAAACTAATCAACCGCGATTGGTTAAAACCTGCTGTTGTACCTGCTGAAAACGATGAAGAAGATGAGGTAATATGTCAGATCAACAAATTATCATAACAGTTTCGGGCGTAGATAAAGTCGGCATTGTTGCTAAAGTCGCAGCTGTACTTGCCGAATATGAAGTAAATATCGAAGATATTAAACAAACTCTTATGCAGGGACATTTTGTAATGTTTATGCTTGGAAATATTGAAAAATCAAAGTATTCTTTTAAAGAAATTAAAGATGCTTTAACCAAAGCGGGCGAAGAACTCTCAATGGAAATCTGGGTTCAAAGAAAAGAAATTTTTGACAATATGCACAATATATAAAGTGTATCTGAAGGAATATTTAGTAAAATTTTGTAAACAAACCCGCAAATTTTAATCTTTATTCCCGTTCAATAAATAACTGGTAGTTACATGAAGAAGGTTTTTACTGTATGATAACAACAATAACTCCGCGGAATACAAGCTTTTGTGCTGATAATAAAACGATAAACGGGGATGGTGAATATAGAGACCCGTTAATGAGATGGCCGCTTCGCGGTGCTGCATTTACAAATGAAGTGGGAGAAGCATTGCGCCCTATCATAGGCGAATATGCCACTTTGAGCTGGGTTCCTGCACTTATGTATATAGGTGCAGATGTTTATGACAAGTATAAAAATAACAATACAGAATACAGTCCTAATTCAAAAAGATGTCTAAAACAAGCGATTTTTCAGGGTATGGCAAGTATATTCCTACCTCTGGTAGCAGTAAAAGCAGGACAAAAAGTTTTCTCACAGTTCGGAAAATTATCTGATGATAAAATAACTATAAACTCTAAAGAACACATTGCACGAATTGCGCAAGAATTTATTGCTAATGGAAAAATGCATGCATTTGACGGAAAAGATGAAGAATGTGTGAAAGATTTTCTTGACAGAGTTTCAAATAATATGGATTTTAAACATAGAAAAAAACTTTTTAGAATTTTCCACATAGACAAAAAGGAAAATATTACAAGGTATGCAGAAAATACCATAAAAGATTTAATTAAATTAAGAAAAGAACTTCTCAACCCTACTAACAAAATCAAAACCGGCAATTGGTACTCATACTTTGTGAAGTCTCTTAAGAATGATCAGACGGAAAATGTTGCGATTAAAAGTGTCTTAAGCAAATTTCAAAAACACAAAATGATTAAAGGCAAATTTATTAAAACAATAGGCGGATTTGCAGCACTTGGCATAGCTATAAAACCTATAGACAATTTTGTAGAAAATGTTCTCATAGGGAAATATGTAGGTCCGGGGATTGACAATTTTAAAAAATAATCCGTTCAGAACGCAATACATCACAAATAAAATGGGGCTACATCCACCTTACAAATGGTGCATTTAACAGTCATCTGTCCAAAAATCCATAAACATTTTATCACGTGATTTAATGGTTTTTAAAACATAATTAAAATCATCTATTGATGGAAGATTATATTCTTCTGTAATTTCATACGCGATTTGTTCAGGAGAAACATTTTGTTCAAGTTCTATCAAATGTGAAAGAATATTTTGCTTTTCTTGCGGATCTAAATTAAATTTTTCCAATAAATTCTCACATACCAGATTGTTTTGTATACTTTTTACGATAAGCGGAAACACAGCATCCGCAAGACTTTCATCCTCTTCTAATGCTTCTGAAAATTTCTTTACTGCGTATTTTTTTATAAAAAAATCATCCAGTTTTTCAATTTTTTCATCAGATAAATTAAGTCCTTCTGCCACAGTGATAATAAATGATTCTATAAGTTCTCCGTTGTCGCAGGCTGCACAAAGGTCTTCTGTCGAAGAATAGTTATTTTTTTTCAAAAATTTATTAACAATTTTTTTAAATTTATCACTATCTTCGCGGGATAACTCTAAGTCTTTTGAGATGTCATTAAAGAAAGTTTTATCAAATTCATTA
>CALUVW010000049.1 GCA_944324315.1 Candidatus Gastranaerophilales bacterium
AAAAAATACCTTGATAATGACCAGTATAAGCTTTATAAACTTATCTGGGAAAAATTTATGTCATCGCAGATGACTCCTGCTGATGTTGCAAATAAAACCGTTGAAATTACAGCAGGCGATTATACATTGAAAGCAGGAACAAGCAAGGTTACTTTTGACGGCTTTTTGAAAGTTTATAATGATGCTGATGAGGAAGAACAAGAAGCGGAAGCTAAAATTCCTGACTTGAATGAAGGCGATAAGGTTAAATGTTTAAAAGTCGAACCAAAGCAGCATTTTACCCAACCGCCTCCGAGATATAACGAAGCTTCTCTTGTAAAGGCATTGGAAGAATACGGAATCGGACGTCCTTCTACTTACGCTACGATTATCACTGTTATTCAAACACGCAAATACGTTGAAAAGAAAGACAAAGCCCTTCATCCGACATTGTTGGGAAGAACGGTATGTAAACAGCTTGTAGGACAGTTTGCAGATATTATGGATTACAAATTCACTGCAGGCATGGAAACCAAGTTAGATAAAATTGCCGAGAAAAAAGCTGTCTGGAACGATGTTTTGCAGGAATTTTACACTCCGTTTATTGATGAGGTTAATAAGGCTCTTCAAACAGGTGAGCGCGTAAAAATTGAAAGTAAAATTAAATGCCCGAATTGCGGAAAACCTATGGTTCTGCGTATAGGCAAGAACGGTTCGCAATTCTTGGGGTGTTCAGGGTATCCTGATTGTAAGACTATGATGTCTTTAAACGCTTTATCAGAGCAAACTGATGATGAACAGACTAATGAACCTGAAATTTGTGAAGAAAAATGTGAAAAGTGCGGCTCTGATATGATATTTAAAACAGGCCCGTATGGTAAATATATGGAATGCACAAATGAAAATTGCAAACACAGAAAGCCTTATCGCAAGTCAACAGGCGTAAAATGCCCTAAATGCGGACAGGGAACAATAGTTGAAAGGAAATCAAAACGCGGTACAGTATTTTTTGGCTGTGATAAATACCCTGATTGCGATTTTGTTCTATGGAATGAACCTACAGGCGAAACCTGCCCGGAATGCGGGTCGCTCCTTGTTAAAAAAGTCTTGAAAAAAGGCGATGTAATTACTTGTTCAAATATTAAATGTCATTATAAAAAAGAAGTAACAGGAGAAAGTGCTGATGAATCCGGAACTTTATGAACGTTATCTTGCCAAAAAGGCTAAAAAATTAGGAATTTCAGTTGAGGAGTTAAAAGCTCAAGGAACATCTTCGCCTGTTAAAGAAGAGTCTGCTGCTCAAACAGCGCCTCAACAAACATCTACACCTGAGCCTCAGTACGTTCAGCGTACAATTCAGGATCAGCTTGCGTCTGAAACCAGTGCACCTATTCATACATCTTATTCAGGAATGCAGCCAGAAACCGTTAAAACAGAAGTGCCATCGTATATTTTTGGGCCTTCAAGGATGGACGATACACCCAAATATGGCAGCAATCCTCTAAGCGAGCCTGTAAAGCCTGAAATTAAGGATACAAGAGAAAATAAATTTGGACTTATAGGTTATCCTCTTGGGCACTCGCTTTCAAAAGTCATACATGAAGCAGGGTTTAAGAGCCTTGGCATAAATGCAGCCTACGATATTTTAGAAACTCCGCAGGATAGCCTTGTTGACAGAATTAAATGGCTTAAAAACAACGGATATAAAGGTTTTAATGTTACAATTCCTTTGAAACTTCCAGTTTCTCTATTTGTAAATGAAGTTGATAAATATGCAGATTTAGCGCGGGCTGTGAATACTGTCTATATAGATGCGGACAAGTCTTTAAAGGCTTATAACACCGATGTTATCGGTTTCAAAAGAGCAATTCCTTCGGATATAGATTTAAGAGGTAAAAAAGTCGGGATTTTAGGAACAGGCGGTGCTGCACATGCAGCCTGTGTTGCGTTGACAGAATGCGGAGTTGAGGAGATTGCATTTTTTACAAGAAATATCCCGAATTCTATTGAATTAATGAATTATGTAAGACGAAAATTCCCTGCAGTTAATTTTAATGTTTACCAGATTGAAAACATAAGAAATCTCGGCGAGTACGCAATGCTTGTCAATACAACTCCAATCGGAATGCTCGGGAAAGCCGGCGATATGATGCCTGTTGAAGAATATGCACTGAAAACTTTAAATTCAAATGCCGTTGTATATGATGTTATTTATAATCCTAAAAAAACAGTATTAATTAAGGCCGCAGAACAGTTGAATTTAAGAACTATAACAGGCCTTGATATGCTTATATTTCAGGCAGTTGCTGCACAGGAAATTTGGTTCGGGCAAAAACCGGATTGGAAAGATATGAAAATCGCTGCACTGGAAGCTTTGTAGTTAAAAAATCTAAAATGTGTTATAGTTTTAATATAGAATTAATATTTGATGCGGAAAGGAGCGGTGTATGAAAAGATTAAGAAATATTAAGAATGTCGGGGGGGGGCACTCTAGGCTCGGCTGGAGGGCCGGTAGCCCCGAAGGCAGGAGGTCAGGCCAATATCGTCATGCTGAACTTGGTTCAGTATCTCTTATTTGGAAGATTAGAAGATAAAAGGGTCGGAAGGTATGCTAGTATCGGCGTTCAAAGCCTGTTTAAAAATAAACAAAAATCTGCTTTCACATTAGTGGAAGGCGCTGTGCCTGTAGCTCTGCCGAACAGTAAACGTCAAGCCGCATTCACTTTAGCAGAGGTTTTAATCACCCTAGGCATTATTGGTGTAATCGCCGCAATGACAGTACCAGCACTGATTACCAAGTATCAAAAAGAGGTTACTGTTAATGAATTGAAAAAATCTATTTCAAGTCTTGAACAGGCATTGACCCGTGCACAAGTTGATTATGGTGATATGACAGGGTGGAGTTATATACAGTCTGGAATTGAAAGTTCGTCTGATCTAATTAAAATTGAACGTGATAAATTTGTCGAGGTTTATATAATGCAATATATGCAGATTGCGACTGATTGTGGCTCAGATAACGTGAATAAATGCTCTAATTATATGATAACATCTTTGGATAAAACTTCATACAAAATGAATATAACTAATGGAAGAATATTTATTACTACGAACGGTACTTTATATAATATTGCAAGTGATACTATCGTTCAAAAAGATGATAAAGGAAATTCTAAATATGTTTCAAATGGTCGTCTTCTAATTACTGTCGATATAAATGGTAAGTCTGGCCCTAATATATACGGGCGTGATGTATTTGTATTGAGTGTTGATTCATCTGCTAAAAAGCTCCAAATGTTCGGGACTGGAAAATCTAGAGATGATTTGAAAGATGGATCAGAGTTTAGTTGTAACAGTAGAACAGCAAAACGTTTTTATTGTGGTGCACTTATTCAACAAGATGGTTGGCAAATCAAAGATGATTATCTCTGGAGATAACTTATTCATATCTTAATGCATCAATCGGATTTAAAAGGGATGCTTTGTACGCGGGATAATAACCGAATAGCACGCCTATAGCTCCTGAAAAGCCGAGTGAAAGCAGAATTGAAAATAACGATATTGAAACAGTCATTACACCTGAAATCTGGACTAGTTGAGCGCCGATTATGCCGACAGCAACTCCGATTAACCCGCCGATGACGGATAATAAAAATGATTCTATCAAAAATTGAATTCTGATATCAGAAGGTTTTGCTCCGATTGCCATTCTTATCCCGATTTCTTTTGTACGTTCTGTTACAGATACAAGCATAATGTTCATAATCCCTATTCCGCCGACAAGAAGTGACACCGATGCGATTGACGCAAGAAGAATTGCAAATGTCTGAACGGTTGATTTCATTTTTTCTTGAAATTCTGCAGAATTTCGAATTTCAAAATCGTTTTCCTGATTTTTTCCTATTCTGTGTCTTGCGACCAATAATTCTTCTATATCTTGCTCAGCTAATGAAACATCATCAGGATCAGAGCCTTTTACGACAATCATTGATACAGTTCCTGGAAATGTTGTTCCAAAAACTTTTTTCTGGGCTGTTGTGATTGGAATAAATATTAAATCATCTTGGTCCATTGGCCCCATACTGCCTTTCGATTTAAGAGTTCCAATTACTTTAAAAGGAATTCCTCCGACTCTCATAATTCTATCTCTTGGATCAAGATCGCCAAAAAGCTCTGATGCGACAGTAGCTCCGATTACTGCTACTTTTGCTGAATTTTTTATATCTTCAGGAGTAAACCCTCTACCCATGTCGATT